>DATCFY010000119.1:0-38899 GCA_036509255.1 Streptosporangiaceae bacterium | reverse complement strand
ACGGCACCTACCTCGACCGGCAGAAGGTGACCCAGCCGACCCCGGTGCCGACAGGCGTGCCGATCCGCATCGGCAAGACCGTTCTGGAATTGCGCAGATGACACTTGCACTCCGGTACGCGATTCGCTCCGACGTCGGCCTCCTCCGGGAGGGGAACGAGGACGCGGCGTACGCCGGGCCGCGCCTGCTGGCCGTAGCCGACGGCATGGGCGGTCATGCCGCCGGCGAGGTCGCCAGCGCCGCCGCTATCTCGGCCCTGTCCAGGCTCGACGAAGACGTGCCCGGCACCGACCTGGTTGACGTGCTGGCCGACGCGGTCAACGACGCGAACCACACGCTGCACGCCATGGTCGTGGCCGACCCCTCGTTCGAGGGCATGGGCACGACGCTCACCGCGATGCTGTGGTCCGACGGCCGGGTCGCGCTGTGCCACATCGGCGACTCCCGCGCCTACCTGCTGCGGGAGCGTGAATTCCACCAGATCACGCACGACCACACGCTGGTCCAGACGCTGGTCGACGAGGGCCGGATCAGCCCGGATGACGTGGCCACCCATCCGCAGCGCTCGATGCTGCTGCGGGCCCTGGACGGCCGGGCCGACGTGGAGCCGGACCTGACCCTGCTCCAGGCGCGGCTCGGGGACCGCTATCTGCTCTGCTCCGACGGGCTGTCCGGGGTGGTCAGCGAGGAAACCCTGCACAAGACGCTGGCCACTGTGGGCAACCTCGACGAGGTCGTACTGCAGCTGGTCGAGCTGGCTATCCGCGGCGGCGGCCCGGACAACATCACCTGCATCGTGGCGGACGTGGTGGACAGCGCCACCACGGCGCTGCCGCCCAGCGACGCCTCCGTGATGGTCGGCGCCGCCTCCAACGGAAGCGGCGGCACCCATTTCCGCACCGACAGCCCGGCCGGGCGCGCGCACCTGCTCACCCGGACCGCCCCGCAGGTCGCGGTGGCGATCGCGCATGACGACCCCGCCCCCGCGGAGCCTGAAGAGGCCGAGGATGTGTACCAACACCGGCGGCGCAGGCTGCCGCTGGTCAAGTCGGCGCTGGTGATCCTGCTCGTGCTCGTCGTCGGCGGGGCCTACGCGGGCTGGCGGTACACGCAGAGCCAGTACTACGTGGCCGCGGACGGCGGCCAGGTCGTCATCTTCCGGGGCATCAACCAGAGCGCGGCAGGGCTGAACCTGTCCAGCGTGGCCCGCCGGTACAACATCCCCGTCGCCAGCCTGCCCGCCACCGACGCCGCGGGAGTCAGGGCCACGATCATGTCGTCCGCCGGCCTGACCGGCGCCCTCAAGATCGTGAACAGCATCAAGCAGGACTACGTGCGGTGCCAGAAGGCCGATCAGGCCCTGCTGAAGTGGGAGCAGACCAAGCCAACCACAGTCAAGGTCAGGGTCAAGGGAAAGAAGACCACCACTAAGCAGGTCAAGCCACCGAAGCCCACCATCCCGGCGGACTGCCCAGCACCACCCGGGAGCACTGCCGCCGGGACTGGAGGAACTTCTTGAGCGCGATCACCACGCCGTCAGGCCAGCCGCTCGGCGCCGACGCGGGGGCCGGGCGCGGCAGCCAGCCGGACGCTGTGCCCGCGCCGCGGGGACGGCGCCGGACCGAGCTGCTGATGCTGGTGTTCGTAGTGGGCGTGGTCCTGCTGGCCTATGCGAACGTCGGGCTCGGGCTGAACGGCAAGATCCCGGCCGGGATGTTCGAGTACGGCCTGGCGTTCGCCGTGCTGGTCGGAGCCGCCCACCTCGCGGTGCGCTGGCTGGCGCCGTACGCCGACCCGCTCCTGCTGCCACTGGCCGCGCTGCTGAACGGCCTGGGCATCGTGATGATCTACCGCCTGCAGGAATCGGGGCGAGACGGCAATCCCGGCAACGTGATCAGCACGATGTCGGTGTCCACCACGACCTTTCAGGTGGTCTACAGCGCCCTCGGCATCGCCGCTTTCGTCGCGGTGCTGGCCTTTATCCGGCAGCCGCGCACGCTGCAGCGGTACACCTACACGCTGGGCGCGGTCGGCCTGGTGCTGCTGGCCCTGCCCGCGCTGCTGCCGAACAGCATCAGTGAGGTCCCGGGGACCGGCGCCAAGATCCAGATCGCGCTGGGCGGCTTCACCGTCCAGCCCGAGGAGTTCGCCAAGCTCTGCCTGGCCGTGTTCTTCGCCGGCTACCTGGTGGCCAAGCGGGACGTGCTCGCCCTGGCCGGACGGCGGATCCTCGGCATCGACCTGCCCCGGGCCCGCGACCTGGGCCCGGTGCTCATCGCCTGGGGCGCCAGCCTGGTGGTGCTGATCTTCGAGAGCGACGTCGGCACCTCCGCGCTGTTCTTCGGCCTGTTCGTGGTGATGATGTACGTCGCCACCCAGCGCAGCTCCTGGCTGATCATCGGATTCCTGCTGTTCGTGGCCGGCTCGCTGATCACCGCCGAGCTGTTCCAGCATGTGCGCGACCGCTTCATCATCTGGCTGGACCCCTTCAAGTACGTGCACACGGTGACGCCCAGCTCCTACCAGACGGTCCAGGGGCTGTACGGGATGGGCTTCGGCGGCGTGCTCGGCCGCGGGCTCGGCCAGGGCCAGCCCTACCTCACCCCGCTCGTGCAGAGCGACTTCATCACGACCGCGTTCGGCGAGGAACTCGGGCTGGCCGGGATGATGGCCCTGCTGCTCATCTACGGGCTGATCGTGCAGCGCGGGCTGCGCGCGGCGATCGCGGTCCGGGACCCGTTCTCCAAGCTGCTGGCCGGCGGCCTGGCGTTCGTGGTCGCGCTGCAGGTCTTCGTGATCGTCGGCGGGGTGACCGGGCTGATCCCGCTGACCGGGATCACCACGCCGTTCCTGTCCCAGGGCGGTTCCTCGCTGATCTCCAGCTGGATGCTGATCGCCCTGCTGATGCGGATCAGCGACACCGCGCGGCGGCCGGCCCCGCAGCCCATCCAGGACGAGGGCATGACCCAGGTGGTGCGGGCCGGATGAACCGCGCGCTCCGCCGAGTCTCGCTGATCTGCCTGGTGCTGTTCGTGGCGCTGCTGATCAACGTGAACTGGGTCCAGGGTTTCGAGGCCAGCAGCCTGGCCACCAAGCCGGGGAACGGCCGGACCTTCTCCGCGTCACTCCAGTTCCAGCGCGGCTCGATCGTCACCGCCGACCAGAAGGTCGTCGCGTACTCCAAGACGAACAAGAACTTCGGGGAGTACCAGCGCCATTACCCCGGCGGGCCGGTGTACGCGCCGGTCACCGGCTTCGACACGCTGTTCAGCCAGACCGGGATCGAGCAGGCCGAGAACAAGGACCTGTCCGGTACCGACCCGGCGCTGGAGGTGCATAACCTCCTCGACCTGATCAGCGGGAAGCCTAAGAAGGGCGCGACGGTCGAGCTGACCATCAACTCGGCGGCCCAGCAGGCGGCGTACAACGAGCTCAAGGCCTCCGGCAAGCAGGGCGGCGTCGTCGCCATCAACCCGCAGACCGGGGCCATCCTGGCCCTCGCCTCCTACCCCTCGTTCGACCCGAACCTGCTGGCCACGCTGGATGGCAACAAGCTCCAGAAGAACGACAACCGGCTGCTGAACGACCCGAACCAGCCGCTGCTGAGCCGGGCCACCGCCGTGACCTTCCCGCCCGGGTCGAGCTTCAAGATCGTGACGGGTTCCACGGCCTTCAGCACCGGCAAGTACAACCAGAACACCGTGGTGCCCGCGCCGACCCAGCTGAAGCTGCCCGGCGTCAGCCAGCCGCTGATCAACTTCGACGGCGAGGCCTGCGGCACCGGGAGGGTACCGCTGATCGAGGCGTTCACCTTGTCCTGCAACACGGCCTTCGGCGACCTGGGCATGAAGCTGGGCGGCCAGAAGCTGCGCGCGCAGGCCAACCAGTTCGGGATGAACAACCCGAACCTGACCATCCCGTTCCCGGTGGCGGAGAGCAACTTCCCGCTGTACACCGACCCGGCCAAGGTGGCTGGCGCGGCGATCGGCCAGGAGAGCGACACGGTCACGCCGCTCCAGGAGGCCATGTTCGCCGCGGCGATCGCGAACAACGGGACGCTGATGAAGCCATTCCTGGTGAACAAGGTCACCGCGCCGGACCTGACCGCGGTGTCCACCACCGCACAGACCGCGCTCAGCCATCCGCTGACCCCCACGCAGGCGGCCGAGGTCAAGCAGATGATGCTCAGCGTGACCCAGTCCACCTCCGGCACCGCGCACGCGACAGCGGGCACGCAGGCCACCGGCGGGATCGTGATCGCCGGGAAGACCGGAACGGCCCAGAACGGCATCAACAACTCGGGGCTGGATGATGCCGTGTTCACCTGCTTCGCCCCGGCCAACAGCACCCCAGAGATCGCGGTCGGCGTCATAGTAAAGGGTGGCGGCCAGGGGGCCGACGCTTCGGCGCCGATCGCGGTGAAGGTCATCCAGGCCTACCTGGCC
The DNA here is from genome assembly GCA_036509255.1 of Streptosporangiaceae bacterium. GTDB lineage: Bacteria > Actinomycetota > Actinomycetes > Streptosporangiales > Streptosporangiaceae > RYN-230. The sequence goes on along the minus strand of DATCFY010000119.1, from coordinate 34,454 downwards.
TCCCTGGGGAAGTGATGAGGCCCGTGATCATGGCAGACGCAGGAATGCGGATGGCTGGTCCCCCGCCCGCGGCAGTGGCATCACGCGCGGCCACCGCGGCGCCCGATGGACGGATAACGATGCAGGACGGTTACTGACGTGCGAGACATGACACAGCCACAGCTCCTCGGCGGCCGCTACGAGCTCGACGGCGTCGTCGGCCGGGGCGGCATGGCCGAGGTGTACCGGGCCCGGGACATCCGCCTGGACCGCATCGTCGCGGTGAAGACGCTCCGCGAGGACCTGGCCCGGGACCAGACCTTCCAGGCCCGGTTCCGGCGGGAAGCCCAGTCCGCGGCGTCGCTGAACCACCCGTCCATCGTCGCCGTCTACGACACCGGCGAGGACATGGCCGGCCCGACGCACGTCCCGTACATCGTGATGGAGTACGTGGATGGCCGGACCCTGCGCGAACTGCTCCGCGACGACCGCCGCCTGCTCCCCGAGCGGGCCCTGGAGATCACCGACGGGGTCCTGCGGGCGCTGGACTACAGCCACCGCAACGGGATCATCCACCGGGACATCAAGCCCGGCAACGTGATGCTGACCCGGTCGGCCGAGGTCAAGGTGATGGACTTCGGCATTGCCCGCGCGGTCAGCGACGCCCAGGCGACCATGACCCAGACCGCCCAGGTGATCGGCACCGCGCAGTACCTGTCGCCCGAGCAGGCCCGCGGCGAGCGGGTGGATGCGCGCAGCGACCTGTACTCGACCGGCTGCCTGCTGTATGAGCTGCTCACCGGCCGTCCTCCGTTCACCGGCGACTCCCCGGTCGCCATCGCCTACCAGCATGTCCGGGAGAACCCCATCCCGCCGTCGCGCGTCGACCCGGAGATTCCGGCCTGGGCCGATTCCATCGTGCTGAAAGCGATGGCCAAGGACCCGGCCGAGCGCTACCAGTCCGCCGCCGAGATGCGGACCGACATTCAGCGGGCGCTGTCCGGCGTCCCCGTCGCCGCGCCACCGCAGGCCACCGAGATGTACGGCCCAGGAACCCAGCGGATGGGCCAGAACACGATGATGGCCGGGGCCGCGCCGACCGGCACGATCTCCCCGTACGGCCCCGACGATAACGGCTATGGCGGCGGCGGGAACGGGCGGCGGCGGGCCCTGTGGTGGATCCTGGGCAGCATCGCCGCCATCCTGATCATCGTGATCGCCTACCTGCTGCTGGCCAACGGCGGCGGGAAGACCGACGCGGTGCCCTCCGTGGTCGGAATGACCCAGCAGAAGGCCGAGAATGCCGTGGTCAAGGCGGGACTGACGCCCAAGGTGGTCATGGTGTCCTCGTCGTCGGTGAAGGCGGGTCTGGTCACCCAGACGAATCCGCAGTTCGGCGCCAAGGTGGCACCCAAGAGCGTGGTCACGCTGGACGTCTCCACCGGGCCGCACAAGATCAAGATGCCATCGGTGGTCGGCGAATCCCAGAGCCAGGCTGAGAGCCAGCTCCAGCAGTTCAACGTCACGACCAGGACCGACCCGAACTCCGCCAAACCACAGGGGACCGTGGTGCGGCAGTCACCTCAAGGTGGCACGCTGCTCGCCCCGAACAGCCCGGTCACCATCTACGTGTCCGGGGGCGGCACCCAGGTCCAGAACACGGTCGGGGACCCGAAGGCCACCGCCGTCTCGATTCTGCAGAACCAGGGATTCAAGGTCCAGGTGATCACCGCGGCCGGGCCGAACAACTCCACCCCGGGCAACGTGTTCAATCAGACCCCGTCCAGCGGGGTCCTGGCCCAGGGATCGACGGTGACCATCTACGTCGCGTCCACGCCAACGGCCCCGACGACCCCGCCGGCGAGCCCGACACCCACCGCGACCGCTTCCTCGCCGACACCGACCCCGTCCTCTCCCACTCCGACGGCCGGGGCCGCGAGCCGGACGCCGCGTCCCTGAGTGGTGTCCCGGCGTTACACTCGGCAGAGCTACTGACCAGGAGACGACCGTGCCGAAGTCCCGCGTGAGAACCAAGGCGGTGTACACGCCGCCGCCCAAGCGATCGGCGTCGAAGAAGGTCAGCCCGCGCTGGCTGGTACCGGCCATGCTGGCCTGCCTGCTGATCGGGCTGGCCTGGATCGCGGTGTTCTACGTGACCCAGGGCAGCCTGCCGATCAGCGCCCTGGCGGACTGGAACCTGGTGGTCGGCTTCGCCTTCATCATCGGGGGCGTAATCCTGTCCACCAAGTGGCGCTAGGCGCCCAGCTGGCTGTTGCGCACAAGCACGGCGATGACCAGGGCGGCCAGTATCACGACCGTGGCACCCACCTGGATTAGCGTCCGCTGCTTCCGGGGCGCGTAGGCGTAGGCCGCGGTCAGCACCGCGCCCGTGATCAGCCCGCCCACGTGGTCCTGCCAGGCGATGGACGGAACCGCGAAGCTGATACCCAGGTTGAGGACGATCAGGAAAACGATCGCCCGGCTGTCCAGGTGCAGCCGCCTGGCGAGCACGAACCAGGCCCCGAACAGGCCGAAGATGGCCCCTGAAGCGCCCAGCGCGGACTGGTTCGGCGGGGCGAAGAAGAAGTACAGTGCCGAGCCGCCCAGCGCACTGAGCAGGTAGACGGCCAGGAAGCGCAGATGCCCCAGCATGCGTTCCAGCGCCGGGCCGACCAGGATCAGCGCCCACATGTTGAAGATGATGTGCGCCGGCCCGAACCCGCTCAGACCCGGCTCGTGCAGGAACGCCGACGTGATCAGCCGGTACCACTGGTCGTGGGCGACGCCCACGGTCTGGTGGATGGTGGGGTCGTAGGCCGTCCCGATCATGTCGAAGTAGTTGACGACCCGCGGGTAGACCCACTCCACCAGGTAACACAGGACGTTGAGAACGACAAGCGTCCAGGTCACGGACGAGGCCGAGGTCACCCGGCCGCCGAACACCGCCGTCGGCTGGCGGACACCACGGTTGCCTTCATGCACGCATTCGACACAGTGCTGGCCGACGGGCGCGGCACGCAGGCAGTCAGGGCAAGCGGGGCGCCCGCACCGGCTGCAGGACAGGTAGGTCTCCCGGTCGGGATGCCGGAAACAGGTTGGAACCGGTGCGGGCGCCTCGGGGCCGGGCGCAGGAAGCTCGTCCACTCCTCAGCCTGCTGTTCTAGCTAGCCCGCGGACCCCGGTGCGCCCCCGGGTCCGCTGAACTCGACCGACTCGAGGATCACATCCTTGGCCGGGCGGTCCCTGTGGTCACGCTCGACCTGGGTGATGGCGTCCACGACGTCACTGCCCTCGATGACCTCACCGAAGATGGTGTGCTTGCCGCTCAGCCACGGAGTAGGCACGGTCGTGATGAAGAACTGGGAGCCGTTGGTGCCGGGGCCTGCGTTGGCCATGGCCAGCAGGTAGGGCCGGTCGAACGAGAGATCGGGGTGGAACTCGTCGGCGAACTGGTACCCGGGACCACCGGTTCCGGTGCCCAGCGGGTCCCCGCCCTGGATCATGAAGTCCGGGATCACCCGGTGGAAGATCGTCCCGTTGTACAGACTGGCCCGGCTGGGCTTCCTGGTCCGCGGGTCGGTCCAGTCCCGGGATCCCTCGGCGAGCTCGACGAAGTTCCGCACCGTCTTGGGTGCCTGATCAGGGAAAAGCCGGACCACAATCGTTCCCTGATTCGTCCGCAGAGTCGCGGTGAGCGAGTTTGTCATAAGTGGAATCCTTGCACGGCGCGCCCGGTCATTAGCCGTTTCCCGCCGGACGCTTCCTGCCGGACGGCTTTTGCCGCCGGGTCATCCACTCCGACCTTACGGCGCTCCCGGCGACCCTGCGAATCAGGCCGGGCTGGCTGGCTTTAGCCGCGGAGACGGTTTAGCTTGTGCCCGGTTTAGGTCAAGCACAGGGGGAATGCAGGGTTGAGCCCTGCCGCCCAGGGAAGTGAGTGGTCGGGGGAGTGTCCGGGGAGTGTTGCGGAGGTTAATAGTGTTTTCATGGAGTAGCAGTCAGGACGTCAAGTCCCGGGCCAAGGCTGGAGCGGCGCTCGTACAGAGCAGCGCCAACCAGGCTAAAGCCAGTGCGGCGCGCGCTCAGGAACTTGCGCGCGAGGTGGCCGCCACCCAGGTGGCGCCGCTGGCGAAGAGCGCCCAGGAGTCGGCAGGCCGCGGTCTGATCGAGGCCCGGGCCTGGACGGCCCCGCGGGTCGAGGCGGGCGGGGTAGCCGTTCAGGAGCGGCTCGCCCCGGCGGTTTCGGCGGCGATGGTGGCCGCCGCCCGGCGGATTGAGCCGCCGAAAGCCAGGCGCCGTCGCTGGCCATTCATCGTGGCCGGGGTCGTCGTCCTCGGCGCGGGCTGCGCGGCCGCAGCTCAGATCCTGCGCAGCAAGCGGAACACCGAGTTCGTGGCGGCGACGGACCCGATGCCAGGGTCTACGCCGTCGGGAAGCCCGGCGGACCACCAGGAGATGACCGACACCGCGCATGCGGACGTGAACGGACAAGTCAGGACGCCCTGACCAGGGTTCCTGCACGGCAGCGGGTGGCCAGCGAGGCCGCCCGCTGCCGTTTTGCGCCTAGGAAGCGACCTGGAGCCCGGGGATCTGCAGCGAGTTCGAGGAGATGTAGGGCTGATCGGTGGTCACATTAGTCAGCTTGAGCGGGATCAGCGGGGTCACCGAGTTGAGCAGCTGCAAGATCGTGGCCAGCGGGCTGCTCGGGGTGAGCGTGACCGGGACGCCGAGCAGGTCTCCGGATAGCTGGGTCGCATAGAGCACCACGCTGCCGGTGAACTGCATCGATGAGCCGCTCGTCACCGACGAGACCCCGCCCTGGGTGACGGTGAGCGTGGGCGCGCCGTCGAGGGTCAGCGAGTTCATCGTGAACTCCATCATCGGCACGGTCTGCCCGCTCGCCGCGGGGACCTGGGCCACTCCCTTGTACGACGCGCCGAGCAGCAGCGCCGAGCCAGTGACCAGGCTGAACTGGGCCTCGCTGACCTCCAGGCCTGCGCCGGCCACGGCTTTGACCGAGGAGGCCTTCCGCCCGTGGCCGGACGCACTCGGGCTGGGGTCCGGAGTGGGGCTGCCGGTGGGTGACGCGCCCGCCGAGGGTGTCGGGCCTGCGGACGGGGTCGGCCCCGCCGAGGGGGTCGGCTGAGGGCTGCTGCTCCCCGAGGGGGCGGGCGTCGGCGTGGGACTGGGCGACCGGCACAAGATGGGGATGATGCATGCGGGCCTGGCTGCGGCCGCTGGCTGCACCGCGCTGGCGGCCCGGCCGGGCAGCAGCAGGCCGGCCAGGGTGAGCGGCATAACGGCGAGGGCCAGTCTCCGGCTCACGGCATCCACCGTGCCTCGTGGTCTGCCCCCGACGCGCCTGCTCCCTCCTGCAACACTCGATCGGCCCGGCCGGCCGCCCTCTCCTCGGACGGCTGGCGGTCCAGTACGAGGCCCAGGCCATCGGAAGGCGGCCCCGCCGGCCGCGGGCGGGACTGGTGATGGCCGGCCAGGCGGCCGGGCCCGGGGGTCCAGCCGAAGCTGAGCGAGGCACCGGTCACGCCGAGCAGCATGCCGAAGAAGAAGCCGCCCAGGTTGGTGGCGACGAAGGATGCGACGGCCAGCAGCACGCCGGCGATGGCGTAGAAGACGCGCTGCACCGGGTGAAACCAGATCAGCAGGCCGCAGGCCACCAGCAGGCCGCCGATCAGCACGCCGAACACGCCGCCGATGCCGATGTAGATGACGACTTTGACCGAGCCGTGGGCCAGCACGCTCAGCAGCGGGATGGCCAGCAGTTCCACGCCCGCCAGCAGGAGCAGCAGCCCGCCCCAGAAGGGGCGGCTGCGGCGCCAGTCCCGGAACGCCCGCCACGCGCTGATCACCCGGGCCGGTGCGTCGGGGGCGGATGCGTCGGGGGCCGGCTCTTCGGCGGGCTGGGGCTCCGCCGGGCTGGACCCGGCGGAGCCCGTGCCGTCTTCGGGGATGTCCACTAGTAGCAGGCGTTTCCGAAGGTGAGGTCGAAACCAGGCAGCGTGAACGAGCCGGCCGTGGTCAGCCAGGTGTTCTGCTTGAGGTTGTTGATCGTGACCGAGTCGGCCTGCTGCCCGAAGCCGCCTGAGGGCCCGGCGACCCCGGGAACCTCGTTCAGCGTGCCGGCGTCCTGGCCGATGACAATGTTGTTGAACGTCGCGTCGCCGGACAGGTTGTCCGAGTCGACGATCAGGTTGCTCGCCGTGGCAGGCGTGTTCCCGCCGCCGGCGGTGATCCGCAGCGTGAGCGGGCCCACGCTGACGCTCTGGCAGAGGTCGGCGAGGGAGGCGGACTTGATAGCCGAAATTGCGACGGGATGCTGTGTTCCCTTGCTATCCGTGACCACGCCGCCGAACTGCTCGAAACCAGTCCCTTTGAGCTGGCTAGAGCTGACCTCGAAGGCGCTGCCGGATACCGAGATGGAAGCTGCGAGTACGCCCTCCGTGGTTAACGCGACCAGGACGGCGGCCGCCGCCATGGCCGGGATAAACAAGAGGGCGAACCGCCGCCAGCGCACCCGGCCCTGGGGAGCAGGCTCGGCGGGGTCCGCAGACGTGCTGGTGGAGGGGGACATGGCGGCTCCTGGCACTGGTGTCCGTGGGGCCAGACGCACTGCGGGGATTGCGTACCGGCACCGTTGTCGGGTCGCGGCTGCGGCGGGTGAGATAGGCCACAGCGGAGCGATTTGATGGAAGTTACCGCTTAGTAGCAATGTCGGTCAAGCCGCATCCGATAACAAATCTGGCCCGGAGTTGCGCACCTGCGGAGTGTTTCCCCGGGGTGGGGTGTGCCGGCGGCGTCGGGCACAATGCGTGGTGTGCTACTGAGCGATTTGGTGCGCACGTCAGAGGCCGTGTCGCTGGCGTCCGGCCGCCGGGTCAAGATCGACGAGATCGCCGGGCTGCTGCGCCGGGCAGAGCCGGATGAGATTCCGGTGGCGGTCGCGTTTCTCTCTGGCGAACTGCGCCAGCGGCAGATCGGGGTGGGATACGCGGCCCTGGGCGGCCTGCTGCGCGACGCCGGCCCGGGCCCGGGCGGCCTCGCTGGCGATCCCGCCGCGGCCGGCTCCGGCACCGCCCGCCCGGATCCGCCTGCCCGCCCGCTGACCCTGGCCGAGACCGATTCCGTGTTCGCGGCCATCGGGGCCGCCGTCGGGCCCGGGTCCCAGGCCGAGCGGCGCCGACTGCTCGGGACCGTGTTCGCCCGGGCGACGGCGGCCGAGCAGTACTTCCTGACCCGTTTGCTCGCCGGCGAACTGCACCAGGGCGCGCTGGAAGGCGTGATGATCGAGGCCGTCGCGCGGGCCGCCGGGGTGGACGCCGGCGAAGTGCGCCGGGCCCACCTGCTGGGCGGTTCACTGCCCGCCGTGGCGGAGGCAGCCCTGTCCGCCGCCCGTGCTGCCCGTCACGATCCGCCCGCGCCGGACGCGGCCAGCGACCCGGACGCGGCCGGTCACCAGGCCGCGGATGACGACGCCGCCGCGGCCGCCCTCGCCGCGCTCCGGGCGTTCCGGCTGGAGGTAGGCCGGCCCTTGCGGCCGATGCTGGCGGCCTCCGCCCCGACCGTGGCGACCGCCTTCGAACGGGTGTGCCCGGCGGCGGTCGAGTGGAAGATCGACGGGATCCGGATCCAGGTGCACCGGCAGGGCCCGGAGGTCAGGGTGTTTACCCGGACCCTCGACGACATCACCGCCCGGCTGCCCGAGATCACCCGCGCCGTGCTCGCCTCCCCAGCCGGATCCCTGGTCCTGGACGGTGAGGCGATCGCGCTGGACACCGATGGCCGGGCCCGGCCCTTTCAGGTCACCGCCAGCCGGGCTGGCACCCAGGCCGCACCCGGGCAGGAGGGCCCGGATGTTCCGCTGACGCCCTTCTTCTTCGACCTGCTGCACCTGGACGGGCGGGATCTCGCCGATGAGCCCGCCACCGTCCGGCACGCGCTGATGGCTGAGGTCCTCCCGGCGGCCCTCCGGGTCCCCCGCCTGGTGACCGGCGAGGTGGCGGACGCCGAGGCGTTCTTTGCTGACGCGGTGGCGCGCGGGCATGAAGGCGTGGTGGTGAAGTCGCTGGACGCTCCCTACGCAGCCGGCCGCCGGGGCAGTGAGTGGATCAAGGTCAAGCCGCGGCACACGCTGGACCTCGTGGTGCTGGCCGCCGAATGGGGTCATGGCCGTCGCCGGGGCTGGCTATCCAACCTTCATCTGGGGGCCCGTGATCCGGCCGGCGGCTTCGTCATGCTCGGCAAGACGTTCAAGGGGCTGAGCGACGAGATGCTCCGCTGGCAGACGGAGCGGTTCCTGGACCTTGCCGAGCCGCCCGGGCAGCGTCCCGCGGGCGATCTCACCGACGCGCGGGGCGTGCTGCGGGTCCGCCCGGAGATGGTGGTCGAGATCGCCTTTGACGGTGTGCAGGCCAGTCCGCGGTATCCAGGCGGGCTGGCGCTCCGCTTTGCCCGCGTCCTCCGGTACCGGCCGGACAAGCAGGCGGCCGAGGCCGACACCATCGATGCGGTCCGCGCCATCTGGGAAGGCCGGGTTTCGGGCGTCCCGGACTAGCGGACGGTATCCCCCGCTGTCCCGGCTAATCCGCAGTTCTCAGCGGACCCTGAGAGGTTAATCCGATTGCGCACCGAGTTTCGGCGCCCCTAATGAGACAGACGGGCCGTTCAGGCTCCGTCGCCGGGGGGTAGCGACGCTCCGGACGCCCGACCCTTAGGGAGAAGACCGTGCGAATCAGCCGACCACTCATCGGTACCGCTGTCGGCGCCGGCGCCCTCGGAGCCTCGCTGGCCCTGGGCCTGACGATGGCCAGCGCGTCCACCGGCACTGCCTCATCCGCGGTGACCTCCCAGTCAGCCGCCCGGGCAGCCACCTCCGCGGCCACACCGAAGCCCGCCCAGGGCAACGGCCACAAGTGCCCCGGCATGTCCGGCGGCCAGCCGGCGCAGCGCAGCATGGCCCAGGGTTAACGAACGCCGGTTAGCGATCCCGGTCCACCCGCAGGACCGGAGCGCGGAGATACCCACCGTCTCCGCCGTGGCTGACCGGGCCGCCTGCCCGGGCGGGTCCGCCGACAGCGGCCCGCCCGGCAGGGGGCATCATCCCGCCGCAGGCCGGCCGCGGGGAACCGCGGGCCAGCTCAGAGTCCCTCGATCGCGGGCAGCCGCCGCGCCTCGATCGCGTTCAGCAGCCGCTGGTAGTCCAGTTCGTTCTGCTCCGAGTACGCCACCGCGAACTCCTCGATGGCCCGGTCGAACCGGTCGCTGGAGCCCAGGTAGCCGGAGATCATCGCGGCCCGCCCGGTCCGGGCGTGCGCCCGGGACAGTGCCCAGCCGCACAGCCCTGCGTAGTAGGTGAGCTGTGGCGGGTCCATGGCCGGCACGTTCATCGCGCCCTTCATGTCGCGCAGCTGCCGGACGTAGTACTCCTTGGGTTCGCAGCCATCCACCTGGAGCCCGCTGGTCCAGCCCAGGAACGGGTCCGCCGCGGCCTGCATCATCCGCTCGCCGCGGACCACCCGCTCGCCCTGGTGCTTGTACTCGCTGGGCCCCGCGAAGGGGGCCAGGACCGACTCCTGAGCTTCCTTGAGCTGCAGGAACAGAGGCTCGTCCGGCCGATCGCCGAGCAGCAGGAACACGAAGGCCTCGGTGCCGACCGAGCCGACGCCGACGACCTTGCGGGCGAAGTCACCGAAGTAGTACCGGCGCAGCACCTCGCGGCGGTCGGCCTGCAGTGTCTCCTGGTACAGCTGGACCGCGCCGCGGAGCTCGTCGGCGATCGCCGGTTCCTGCTCGATCCCGAACCGGACTACCACGGGCGGGACAGGCCTGATCCGGTACTGGCCGTCCACCAGGTGGCAGAGCTTGCCCAGGGCCTGGACGCTGGTGTGCCGGTAGGCCTTATGGACGCCCTCGTTGCACCGCCGGGCCGCCTTCGGCTCCTGGACCGCGTCGAAGAGCTGGGAGACCTGGTCCACGTCGATCCGGGAGTACCAGACGTCCAGGAACCGCATCTGGGCGAAGTTCTCCATCTCGGTGCGGTACATGTGCGCGCACCGGCGGACGGCGGTCCGGACCGACCGGGTCCCGAACCCGTTCTCCCGGGCCGCCACGGCCACGCTGGCGGCGAGCCGCTTCACGTCCCAGTCGAACGAGGCGGGCAGCGTCTCGTCGAAGTCGTTCGCGTCGAAGACCAGCTGCCGGTCCGGCGCGGCGAACATGCCGAAGTTGAGCAGGTGCGCGTCTCCGCAGGCCTGCACCCGGATGTCCGTGGTGGGCAGGTGGGCCAGGTCCCAGGCCATCGGCGCGGCCGCACCACGGAAGTAGGCGAACGGCGAGGCGGCCATCCGGCCGTGCCGGATCGGCACCAGGTCAGCTACCCGGCTCCTGGCCTGCTCCTCCAGGATCTTGACCGGATCCGGCCGGTCCGGCGGCAGCGACCACTCCGCATGGCTCGACCTCGGCACGAACTTGCGCCGCTCCCGGCCCAGCTGCCGCCACTCTTCCGGCGTGAGGATCTCGTGCGGCTCGGACAGTACCCCCGGCGAAATCTTGCTCATGCGTTTACTACCCCCTAGACGTCCCCCGCAGGAGGCCCCCGCCCCTGCCCGTCCTGAGGCCCAGGGTACGTGGTGCCGTCTGGGCCCCCCGTCCGTAGGGTGGTCGGGTGCCCCGTGACCGCCTCGCCGATCTGCCGTACGCCGGCCGCCTGACACCGCACCAAGGGCGCTTCGCGGCGGACGACGACTACGAGGGCACCCACTTCGACGGGCTCGACCTCGAGGCGCCCCGCGCTCTGGGCAGCCGGTTCCTGGAATGCGCCTTCACCGACGTCACCGTGCAAGACGGACAGCTACGCCGGGCCACGTTCAACGACGTGTGGCTGCGCGGGGTGCGGCTGACCGCGACCGAGCTCGCCGACAGCAACTGGAACGACGCGACCATCATCGGCTCGATGGCCGCCGGGGTGACCGCGCATGGGTCGCGGCTGCGCCGGGTCGCCTTCCGGGGCTGCAAGCTGCACGGGGTGAACTTCCGCGCGGCGACACTCACCGAGGTGACGTTCGAGGACTGCGTGCTGCGCGAGGTGGATTTCGGCGGGGCCACCCTGCGGCGCTGCCAGTTCCCCGGCTCACAGCTCCGCGAGACGGACTTCAGCCGGGTCACTCTGGACGCAGTGGATCTGCGCGGCGCGGAGCTGGGCATCATCATCACGCCCGGGGCGCTGAGCGGGGCGACGATTACCCCCGCTCAGCTGGGCGAACTAGCCCCGGTGCTGGCCGAGCACGCCGGGATCACCGTGGCGTGACCTCCGCCATCCGGGACCAGTCGGTGCCCGGGATCGTCGTGTTGATGATCTGCGGCGTCTCGGCCGCGGCGTCGGGCGCCCAGCCCACGAACTTCTTGAAGTGGTCGGAGTTGACGTGGGCTCCGGCCGCGTCGTCCTGGAAGGCCTCGACCAGCACGAACTGGTCCGGGTTGTCCACGCTCCGGGACCACTCGAAGAAGATGTTGCCCGGCTCGGACCGGGTGCCCTGGGTGAACTCCGCCACGTCGGCGAGCCAGTTGCCGCTCCGCTCGGGCTTGATGGTCCACTTGACGACGATGAAGATCATGGATGTCCCCTTCGGCATCGATCGCGGCACAGACGGTCCGGGACCACGGGCACCCCGGAAGCACGGGGAAGGCCGGAGCCTGGTCGCAACTGGTCAGCATGATCCTACAAACGCCGGCCCCGGTGACCGTCTCAGGCTGCGACGTTTTCGGCTCCTGTGGGCTTGCGGGCCTCGATCAGGAAACGCTGGGCGTGCGCCACGAACGGGCCCTCGGACTGGATCTTCTCGTGCAGCCGCCGCAACGGGGCCAGGTAGCCCGCCACGCTGAATCCGGGCACCGTCCAGAGCACCTTCCGCAGGAAGTAGACGACCGCGCCCACGTCGCTGAAGACCGCCCGGAGCGCCTGCTCGCGCAGGTCAGTGACCACCAGGCCGGCCGCCTCAGCCTGCACCCTGGCCCGGCTCGCGCTGCGGGCCTGGCTGACCGGCTGCGAGCCCATCATGAAGTCGGTCAGCTCCCGGTTCGAGCCCGCCCCGACCTGCTGGGACAAGAAAGTGCCCCCCGGGCGGAGCACCCGCCCGATCTCCGGCCAGACCAGTTCGACCGGGTGCCTGCTGACCACCAGGTCGAAGGTTCCCGCGGCGAACGGCAGCCCGGCGTCGTCCGCGGCCTGCACCACCCGCGCGCCCAGCGGGGCCAGGCTCCGCCGGGCCAGGTCCACGTTCGGCGGCCACGACTCGGTAGCGGCCAGGACAGGTGGCGGCGCCGGGATGCCCGCCAGCACCTCGCCGCCTCCGGTCTGGATGTCCAGCGCCGCGCTGGCCTGCGCCATCCGTTCCGCCATCAGCGCGGCGTAACCCCAGGCCGGGCGTTCCTCGGTGGCCCGGCCGTCGAACCAGGAGAAGTCCCAGCCCGCCACCGGGACGGCGGCGCCCTCGGCCAGCAGCCTCGCGAACTCCAGATCTTCCGGCACGGCAGCAGGGTAGGCACCGCCACGGCGCCCCGGCAAAGGCTTATCCGCGGACCGGGCCGCCGGGCTCAGGCCAGGCGGGCCGGGAACCCGCCGGTCGCGATGGGGCCCCACCGCTCGATCGTGACCCGGATCAGCGACTTGCCCTGCCGCTGCATAGCCGCCCGGTACTCGTCCCAGTCGTCATGCTCGCCGGCGATGGACCGGAAATAATCCACCAGCGGCTCGAGGGCCTCGGGCAGGTCGAGCACTTCGGCGGTGCCGCTGAGCTGCACCCAGGCCCCGCCGAAGTCGTCCGACTGCACCAGCACGTCGACCTGCGGGTGACGGCGGGCGTTGTGCGCCTTGGCCCGCTCCGGGTAGGTCGCGATCACCACGCGGCCTTCCTCGTCGAGGCCCGCCGTGACCGGGGAGAGCTGGACGGTCCCGTCCCTCTTCGTGGTGACCAGCACCACATGGTGCCGGCTCCGGACGAAGTCGAGCAGTTCCTCGCGGGCCACGACGTCGGCGGTGGCTATCTGGGGGCTCATGGCGTCCTCGGCATGACGCCTATCGTAAGGGGCGTCGCTCGTCAGGACCCAGCGCGCCGCATGCCATGCTGGCCTGCATGTCCCAGCCTGACGTCCGTCCTGTGCTCACCCGGACCCTGAGCACTAGCGACTTCACCGTTCCCCGTGAAGACCGTTATTTCGAGGACTACTTGCCGGGCGCGGTCTATGAGTACGGGTACCTGACCGTCAGCGAGGCGGAGATCCTCGGATTTGCCCGGCAGTTCGACCCGCAGCCCATCCACATCGACCCCGGATTCGCCGCGACCGGGCCGTTCGGCGGGGTGATCGCCAGCGGCTGGCACACGGCGAGCATGATGATGCGGCTGTTCGCCGACCACTACCTGTCCCGGGTGGCCAGCCTCGCGTCACCCGGCATCGACGAGCTGCGCTGGCCCGCCCCGGTGCGGCCCGGTGATCAGTTGCGGCTGCGGACCACGATCGTGGAGGCCCGCCCGTCGCGGTCCAAGCCCGACCGCGGGCTGGTGCGCACCAGGGGCGAACTGGTCAATCAGGACGACCGGATCGTGCTGCACCTGGTGGCCATGAACCTGCTGGGCCGCCGCGAACCTGGCTGACGGCCGGGGGCCATAATCACCGGATGACCGCGCGCACCCCGACGATCGTCGCCACCAGCATCGGTTTCTGGCCTGCCGGGCACGGGCCGATGGACTTCCGGCTCGGCCCGTCCTACGCGCACGCGGCGTCGCTGGCCCGGGCGGGCGGCAGCCCCCGGGTCTGCCTGGTCGGCACCGCCGTCGGTGACGCGCCGGAATGGCTGGCCGCGATGTACTCAGCCTTCGGCCGGGCCGGGTGGCGGCCCAGCCACCTCGCGCTGTTTCCCGAGCCCAACCTCCCCGACATCACCGAGCACCTGCTGGCGCAAGACGTGGTGTGGGTGACCGGCGGCAGCGTGGCGAACCTGCTGGCGCTGTGGCGGCTGCACGGAGTGGACCAGGCCATGCACGCCGCCTGGGAGGCGGGCGTGGTGCTGATGGGCGTGTCCGCCGGCTCGCTGTGCTGGTTCGCGGGCGGCACCACCGACTCCTTCGGCCTGCCGCTGCGCCCGGTGACCAACGGGCTCGGGTTCCTGCCTTACTCCAACAGCCCGCACCACGACGCGGAGGAGCAGCGGCGGCCGACCATTCACCGGCTGATCGGGGACGGCACCCTGCCCGAGGGCTACGCCACCGACAACGGCACCGGGCTGGTCTTCGAGGGCATCGACCTGGTGGACCGCATCACCGAGGTGGACGGCGCGCGTACCTGGCACATCACCCGCCGCCCCGATGGGACGGTCGAGGAAACCGCCCTCCCCACCCGGCTCCTTCCCTCCTGACCCCGCCCCGCCGGCGTCACCGCACTCCGCCCGGACGCCATGAATGAAGGATTAGTGCACTCAGGACGACAGCAATCCTTCATTCATGCCGTCAGGACAAGCCTGGGACTAGCCTTGCGCGAGGCTGGTGTTAGTGACGTGACCATTGGAGCTCAGTAGCGGGTGTGCATCAGCGCCTGGACGTCATCGAGGGTCTGGTGGGCCAGGGCGCGGGCTCGCTCATTGCCGTCGGCCAGCACCTGGCGCAGGTAGCCGGGGTCGGCCGCCACCTCACAGCGCCGGGCCCGGATCGGGCGCAGCCGCTCGTTGAGCACGTCGGTGACCAGCCGCTTCAGGGCGGCCGCGCCGCCATCCTTGAGATCGGCGGCGACCCGCTCCGGGCTGGTCTCCAGGGACAGGGCGGCGAGCTGGACGAGGTTGGAGACGGCCGGGCGCGAATCCGGCTCGTAGGTGATCGTGCGCTGGCCGTCGGTCTGTGCCGCCCGGATAAGCCGCGCCGTCTCGTCCTCGGTCGCGGCCAGCGAGATCGCGTTGTTCCGGCTCTTGCTCATCTTCTGGCCGTCGGTCCCGAGCAACAGCGGGGCGTCGCTGAGCAGGGCGTCCGGCGCGGCGAAATACGGCTGCCCGGGGCAGTAGCGATCATTGAAGCGCCGGGCGATGGTCCGGGTCAGTTCCAGATGCGGCAGCTGGTCCTTGCCCACCGGCACCAGGTTGGCGTGGCAGAACAGGATGTCGGCCGCCTGATGCACCGGGTAGGTGAACATCAGCGCGCTCATCGACGCGCCGCCGGAGGCGCCGAACTCCTCTTTCACGGTCGGATTGCGGCTCACTTCCGCCACGCTGACCAGGCTGAGGAACGGGATCAGCAGCTGGTTCAGCGGCTCGATCTGGCTGTGCGCGAAGATCGCCGCCCGCTGCGGGTCGATACCGACGGCCAGGTAGTCCGCGACCAGGCCGAGCACGTCAGCCGGCAGGGTTTCGGGGGCGTCCCGGTCGGTGAGGGTCTGGTAGTCCGCGATCAGCACCATGACCTGGACCCCCGAGTCCTGAAGGCGGACCCGGTTGAGCAGGGTGCCGAACAGGTGGCCGACGTGCAGCGGGCCGGTGGGCCGGTCCCCGGTCAGCACCCGGAACCGGCCGGGATCCTCCCGGATGGCCACGTCGAGGGCAGCGCTGCGCTGGCGGGCCGCCTGGAGCGAGGATGCCTGCCCGTGGCTGGCGGACAGGGTGCTGGCTTGCCCGGCATTGGCGGGCAGAGTGCTGGCGGGCACAGGAACCTCCTGGGAAACAGGCCTCCAGCCGCAACCAGCCCATGACACGAAACTGGCCCGCCAGAGGCGGGCCATCGGACATGAGACAGCTACCGCCTTACCGCGGCCGCCACCACCCCATGCATCGCGTCACCATTCCATCCTAGAGGCGGGAGAGCGTGGCCAGGGCGATATAGCGTGGGCAAGTGGGACGGGCGGTCATCATCGGCGGGACTGGGGCGATCGGGCGGGCGACCGCCCGGCGGCTGCTCGCCGCGGGCTGGTCAGTCGACCTCACGGGGCGGAATCCGGCCCGGATGCCGCGCGACATCGCCGCCTCGGGCGGCCGGTTCATCGCCGCGGACCGGGCCGACGCCGCGCGGTTGCGGGCGGTGTGCGGCACGGGCGCCGGCCTGCTGGTGGACTGCGCCTGCTACACCGCCGAGGACGCGAGGAACCTGCTGCCGCTGGCCTGCGACGCGGCGTCAACCGTCATGATCTCCAGCAAAGCCGTGTACGCGGACGCGTCCGGCCACCACTCCAATTCGACGGTGAAACCCGACTTCGGCGGCCCGGTCCGGGAAGACCAGCCCACGGTCGCGCCCGGTGACGGTGACCACCGGACCGGGGAGGGGTACCCGGCGAACAAGGTCGCCGCCGAGCAGGTGCTGCTGGACAGCGGCGCGCCGGTTACCGTGCTGCGCCCGTCCAAGATCCACGGTCCCGGGGCCCGGCAGCCCCGGGAGTGGATGTTCGTCAAGCGCGTGCTCGACCGCCGGCCCGTGGTGTTCCTGGCCCACCGGGGCGCGGGCGTGGACCACCCGACGGCCGCCGCGAACGTCGCGGCGCTCATCGAGCTGGCCGCGCGCCGGCCGGGACGCCGCATCCTGAACGCCGCCGACCCGGACGCGCCCAACGCGCTGGAGATATCCCGGATCATCGCCCGCCACCTCAGGCACGCCTGGGACGAGGTGCTGCTGGACGGCCAGGAAGCCCCGGCCAGGCTGGGCCGGACTCCGTGGGACAAGCCGCACCCGTTCGTCCTCGACATGACCGCCGCTGCCGGGCTCGGTTATGTCCCGGCCGGTGATTACGCGGCCACGGTGGGCGCCGAGGTGGACTGGCTCGCCGCCGCAGCCCGGGGCGGGGAGGACGCGGACCTCATCCCGGGTCCGGGCGACAGCTACTTCGGGCCGTTGCTGGACTACCCGGCCGAGGATCGCTGGCTGGCCGGCCGGCGGATGGCGGGCACAGGATGAGGTAGTAAGCCACCATGAGCCGAATGCGGATGCTGGAGCCTGGCCCGCGGATCGCGGATCCGCTAGAACCGTATGCGCAGGTCAAGCGCTCGCGGCCCGATGGCCGCTGCTGGTTGATGGCGCACATGGTCGGCGGCCTGGACGGGTCGGCGGCGATCGGGGGGCGGGTCGGTGACCTGTCTACCGCAGCGGATGCGGAGCTGTTCCGGCTGATGCGGGCGCTGGCCGACGTAGTGCTGGTCGGGGCCGAAACGGTGCGCGCCGAGCACTACGGGGTGGTGCGGCTGCCGCCGGAGCGGGCCGCGGCGCGGGTGGCGGCCGGGAAGCCGGCCACGCCGCCGCTCGCCGTGGTAACCCGGTCACTGGAGCTGGACTGGTCCGCGAAGGCCTTCGCGGACGCGCCGCCGGACGCCCGGACACTGGTGATCACCTGCGCAGCTGCGGATCCGCGCCGCCTGGAGCAGGCCCGGCAGGTGGCGGACGTCATCGTGGCCGGGCAGGACCTGGTCGATCCGGGACTGGCCGCGGCGCGGCTGACCGAGCTGGGCCACCGGGTCGTGCTCTGCGAGGGCGGCCCCCGCTGGCTGGGCGAACTGGTCGCCGCCGGTCTCGTGGACGAGCTCTGCCTGACCCTCGCCCCGCTGATGGGCGGGGACCCGCTGCCGGTGGCGGTCGCGCCCCCGGGCGCCCCGCTGGAAAAGTTCTCACTGCGGCACGTGCTGTGCAGTGACGCCGGTGATGACGACACCCTGTTCCTGCGCTACGAGCGAGGTACCGATGGCCCGTGACGCCTTCGGCTCCATCATGTCGTCGCTGGACAACCCGCTGATCGTGGTGACCACGGCCGAAGGAGATGAACGGGCCGGCTGCCTGGTGGGTTTCCACGCCCAGTCCAGCATCCACCCGGACCGCTACTGCGTCTGGCTGTCCAAGGCGAACCACACCTACCGGGTCGGACTGCGCGCGACCCACCTGGCCGTCCACTTCCTCACGGCCAGCGACCTCGCGCTGGCCCAGCGGTTCGGCACGCTGACGGGAGACGAGACAGACAAGTTCGCGGGGCTGCGGGTGAGCCCTGGCCCGGGCGGGGTGCCGGTGCTGGAGGACTGCCCGCACCGGCTGATCCTGCGCCGGGTCGTGCTGCTCGACGAGGGCGGCGACCATGTGTGCGTGACCAGCGAGCCGCTGGCCGCGGAGAGCAGCGGGGCGTTCGAGCCGCTCCGGCTCTCCCAGGCCGGGCACCTCGAGCCGGGGCACGGGGCACGGGAGCGGCCCGGCCCGGCGACCGAGCGGGCCGCCCCGCGCGCTCCCGGCCGGGAGCGTCTAGGCCGGGGGCGGGACCAGCTCGACGTCGATGATCTCGGTCCGGGCGACGGCCTGGTCCCGCTCGGCCGCGAGGGCGGTCCGGCGAGGGTCGCTCGTGTAAGCGTCCAGCGCGGCCGCGGACGGGAACTCGAACAACTGGATCTCGGCCGGCTGGCCGTCGGCGCCGCTGCCCGGGTCGCCGACCACCCCGCTAGCCCGGGCGCGCAGCACCCCGCCAGCCCGGGCGCGCAGCACCACCCGGCCCCCGTGGTCGGGGACGAAGCGCAGAACCCGGTCCTCGTACGCGGCGAGGGCCGCCTCCGCGCCGGGGTGCGCCCAGAGCAAGACACATAGCGTGCGGGGCATCGCGTCACTCCTCCAGCAGGCGTTCCCACATGATCTCGTCGTGCCAGGCCCCCACGGTGAAGATGCGCGAGCGGGCGATGCCGATCGGCCGGAAGCCGTTGTTGCGCAGCACGTTCTGGGACGCGGTGTTCTCGATCTGGGTGAACGCCTCCGCGCGATGCAGGCCGAGGTCCCGGGTCATCAGCCGGGTCACCAGGCCGACGGCCCGGGTCGCGTGACCCTGGCCCTGGTGCGGGGTCCCGACCCAGTAACCGATAGACGCCTTCCGCCAGGCGCGCTGCAGGATCTCCTGGACAGTTACTTGCCCAATAACGGTCTGTCCGGCCAGGATCACCCCCGGCCAGGACTCGCCGCTGCGGTACCGGTCGAGCATCCGCTCGATCCGCCGGCGCTGCCCGTCGGGCGTGTAGTAGTCCGGCGGGAAGGCGGGGTTCCACCGGGCGGTGACCTCGGCATCGCGGCGAAGATGCGCGGTGATGGGATCGACGTCGCCGGTGGTGATGAGCCGGATATCGGTGACCGCGCTGCTCATCCGCCCGACCCTACCGCCGGGGCCGGTCAGGTCAGCGACACGGACCGCTTCTCGTCGGGGTCCTGCGGTGCGAGGCTGGCGGGCAGGTGGAGCGTGGACCCGCCGGTGAGTGACGGAGCTGACTCGCCCGGGTAGTACCGCAACTCCATCACCCCGCAGTTGGGCACCGGGTACAGGCTGGTGAACGCCCGGAACCGGCGCATGTCCTCCGGCCCGGGGACGGCCACGCCGGTCAGCAGGAACCAGGCCACGGCGCGCATGAAGATGCCGTGGGTGAAGACCACGACCGGCCCGGTGCCGCGGCTGCCGAGCCGGTCGGTAAAGCTGGTGACCCGGCCGATCAGGTCGGCGAACGACTCCGCCCCGGGCTCGGTGAGCTCCGGGTCGGCCCGCTCCCAGTACGCCCGGACCTCAGGATCGCGCTCATGCGAGGTGGTGGGACGCCCGGGAGGACCCAGGTAAGAGAACTCCTGGACGGGCCATTCCTCGACGGCCGCCCCGGGGTAGCGGTCGATCGAGGGCTGCGCGGTCTGCCTGGCCCGCAGGTACGGCGACGTCACGATGAGCTGCGGCGGGTCCGCGAACACCACGGCTACGTGCTCCGCCTGCCGGTGCCCGAGCCCGGTCAGCGGGATCTGCCGCCAGTCACTCGAGAGCAGCCCGGCGTTGGATTCACTTTGCCCATGCCGGATCAGCCACACACGGACCACATCAGCCTCCTTGTGCGTTAGCCCAGCCACCCGGACCGGCCGGCGACCGGTCACGGCTGGCGGGCGCGAAGGCCGCCATCAGGGCTGGGCTCTCCGCACAAGTGTGGCGTTTGACTCGGTCTGACCGGAGCGGGAGGCTGGGACCGGCTGGCGGGCGGCGCTGCCCGGGGCCGGAACCGGATAGGCCGTCGCTGGAGGGCCATCGCGGGAGGGACCATGTCGTGGTGGGGCGGGGCGGTCCGCTTGGGCCGCGCTTACCGGCTCGACATGATCTGGGTGGCCTTCGTCGGGATCAACCTGGCCGCGATGCGGCTGCTGCCCGCCTGGGGGACAGTGCCGTTCCTGGCCATCTGGGTGAGCCTCACCGCCATCTACGGGCTGCGGCTCTGGAGGCTGCAGCCCACCATCCTGACCTGGGCCGCAGTGACTCTGGCCACCGGCGGCATCATCGTGGTGCAGGTCCTCAAGGGCCAGCAGGACGCCGACTACCTGGCCGAAGTCCCGCTGATCGCGCTGATGTTCCTGGTCATGGTGTGGCACGGCCGGCGCCGGATCGCGGCGATGGAGGAGCGGCTCACCGCGATGGAGGAAGTGCAGCGGATCTCCCAGGAGAACCTGCGCCTGCTAAAGGAGCAGCACCGGTTCCTCCAGGACGCGTCGCACGAGCTGGGCACGCCGATCACGGTGGCGCTGGGGCACGCCGAGCTGATGGAACGGGCCGCCAGCGAGACGGTGCTGGCCGACGACGCCCGGGTGGTGGCCGGGGAGCTGAGGCGGCTGGGGCGGATGGCCAGCCGGATCCTGCTGCTGGCCTCGGCGGGCAGCCCTGATTTCCTGCACCCGGAGCCGGTCACCGTCGAATCCGTCCTCGGCGACGCCCTCGAACGCTGGGGTTACCTGCCCCGGCAGTGGCGGTTCAGCCCGGCCGCGGACGTGACGGTCGTGGCCGACCGGGACCGTCTCGCCCTGGCCCTGGACGCGCTGCTGGAGAACGCGATCGCGCACACGGGCAGCGGCGACGAGATCGAGGTCAGCGCCCGGGGCGGGGACGGGCACGTGGTCCTGATGGTGGCGGACTCGGGAACCGGCATCGCCCCGGCCGACCTGGACCGGATCTTCCAGCGGTTCGCCCGGGCCCACCCCGGGCGGGGCAGCGAAGCGGGCGGGTTCGGGCTCGGCCTGGCCGTCGTGCAGGCCGTCGCGACGGCTCATGGCGGCTCGGTGCAGGTGCGGAGCAGGCCGGGCCGCGGCTCGTCGTTCGAGCTCATCCTGCCTGTCGGCCGGTCCGCCGCCGAACCGGTTATGACCTCGTCCGGGCCAGCGTCTCGGTCAGCACGCGGCGAGTCTGCGCCGGGTCGATGACGTCGTCGATCTCGAAGACGGCCGCGGTGCTGAGCGCCTTGCCCTTCTCGTAGTACTCGGCGACCAGCTGCTCGTAGCGCTGCTGCCGGGCGACCGGGTCGGTGATCTCGGCCAGTTCCTTGCGGAAGCCCAGCCGGACCGCCCCTTCCAGCCCCATCCCGCCGAACTCGCCGGTCGGTCAGGCCACGCACAGCAGGGGCGCCTTCAGGTCGCCGCACGGCCGCGGTCTTCTTGGCCTCTGGCCCGACCATGAACCCGGGGGTGTCGCACAGCGACACGATGGCGATTCCGTGGGCCTCGCAGAGCTGGAGGAACCGGGTGGCCTTATCGGCGGCGTTTACCCGTCCCACCGTGTACGCGTACTTCGAGTCCAAGGACCAGGTGTTCCACTCGCTGGCGGACCGGGTCCGCCAGGAAGTGCTGCGCTTGCAGGAGGACGCGGACACGTCCTCACCGGCCGGGACCGCCCGGTCCACCCTGACCGCGCTGCTGGACGTGTTCGTGCGCCACCATGGGGCGCTGACCGTGCTCGCCCACCAGGCGCTCAGCGACCCGCGGGCCCGCGGGCTCCGCGACGACATCTACGCCCGGACCAACCGGCGGCACGCCCGCTTCCTGGAGCGGATGGAAGCGGCTGGCCGCGCGGACCTGGCCGTGCCCGCCGGCGTTCTGGCGGAGGTGATCATGGGGACGGTCAGCCGGTTCGCCGGCCTGGTGACCGACACTCCCTCCCGCCAGCAGCAGCTCGCCCGTGACCTGGTCGCCCTGTACCTCCGGCTGACCGGCCTGGACGCGCAGGAGTAGGGCGGGCAGACCGTTAGAGATGGTGGGTGGCCAGCCGCGGCCCGCCACGCCGGCGGTCGCCCGCGGCGGCCCGCATGGCGGGGATGGTCTCGGCGGTGACGAGCCCGTGCTCGGCGGTGAGCTCGTCGATGATGGGGAACGCCGCGGCGATCCGCTCCGGGCTGTCGATCACGATGGTGACCGCGGGCACATGACGGCCCAGCTGGAGGAGCCGGTCACCGTGCGGCGCGTGGTCGCCGTGAAACCCCCAGATCCCGCGCAGCGTCGTCGCACCGCTGATCCCGGCGGAGCGCAGCCGCCGCACGAGGGCCCGGTGCACCGGCTGGCCGGCGTGCTGGGCCGCTTCGGAGCTGAACACCATGAGCTTCTGCCACAGCGCCATGCCCTGCTCATCGGCGGCCGGCAGCGGGTCAGGCGGCGCGAGGAGCCGCCCGTCACGCTTGCACACCTGGACCCGTTCCAGGGTGGCGAGCGGGCGGCGGAGCAGCGCACCCAGTTCGGGCAGCGCCCGCCCGATCTGGTCACCGGAGCCGACCGCGATGACCATCATGGGCACCTCGGCATTGCGGCCGAAGAACCTGGCCCGTTCCCGCCGGCCGTGGGCCGTGCCGTCCACGCCGAGCAGCGCGGTCGCCCCGGCGATGCCGCGGCGGTGCAGCAGGTCACAGACGGCCACGAAGGCGGGTACCCGGTAAACCCGTTCCTGGCGGCCCAGGTAGATGGTGAGCTTGCCCGAGCCGGGCAGGTCCCCCGGGACGCCGGGGAGGCCAGCCTCGGCCGTGAGCAGCCGTGCCCGTTCCAGGGTGACCAGCCCGGCGCGGTTGAGTTCGAGCGTCGGGCCGAGCACCGCTTCGATGAGCGGGCGGCTGTCCACCGCGATCGCGGTCAGCGGCAGGTCCTCGGACAGGGTCAGCGACCGGTCGGTGCGCAGGCGGTGCTTGAGGCCGAACCCCTCGGTGCCCCGCAGCAGGATGCTCGCGGCGATCTCCTCGCGTCCGTACAGGTCGATCAGGGCATCCGCGACGAACCGGCCTCCGGTCCGCTGGCGCTCACCGAAGTAGCTGGTCAGCTTGATGCTGTCCGTACTCACAGGTGCACTCCGATCAGCCGTCCCAGCGCGGCCGCGGCGACGCCGAGGACCAGGCTGACGATCACGTTCGCCGCCGCCTTGCGGTACTGGCGTTCCTCGGCCAGCCGGTCGGTCTCGAACATCCACGTCGAGAACGTCGTATACGAGCCGACCGCGGCGGTGCCCGCCAGCAGCGCCTGGTCGTGACCCAGCGCCAGCCCGGTGAGGAGCCCGAGGATCACCGCGCCGGACACGTTGACGGCGAGAGTGCCGAACGGGAAGTCACGGCCCACGGCCGACGCCACCATCCCGTCGGCCACGAAGCGGACCACCGAGCCGGCCCCGCCGATGAGGATGACCCCGGCCCACAGGAGCATGGTCACGGCTGTCTCCTCATCGCAGCACCCGCACCC
Organism: Streptosporangiaceae bacterium; assembly: GCA_036509255.1. Lineage (GTDB taxonomy): Bacteria > Actinomycetota > Actinomycetes > Streptosporangiales > Streptosporangiaceae > RYN-230. Next base: position 10,980 of record DATCFY010000119.1, on the reverse strand, counting down.
GGCGGACGAACGCGGTGGCCAGGTAGATCGCGGCGAAGCCGGCCACCACGCTAGCCGCCGCGTAGCCGATAGCCAGGTCCCACGCGTGCGCGTCGATCATCTTCAGGATCTCCACCTGCATGGTGGAGAACGTGGACAGGCCGCCGCACAGCCCGGTACCCAGCAGCGGCCGCCGGTAGCTGGACAGCGGCAGCCGTTCCTGCAGGCGGGTGACGAAGTAGCCCAGGAGGAACGCCGCCACGACGTTGACCGCGAACGTGGGCCACGGCCACGCCGTCGCCGGGTGCGGGAATGCCTCGGCCAGCCCGGCCCGGAGCAGGGTGCCGAGCGCACCGCCGACGAAGATGGCGGCCACCTCACGGCGGTCGATGCGGGGCATGCTCCGCCGGTCGCCCCCCGGCGGAGCCGGGGCCGGAACCACGACCAGCTCAGCGGTCCGTGATTCGGCCCGGTCCGGGCCAGCGGGCCCGCCAGGATCGGCCGTGAGGTCAGGCAACGCGGATAGCCTCCGTGCGCAGCGGTCTGAGTAGAAGCCATCAGGGAGGTGCAGGAGTTCCTGCCCGGACGGCCGCGAGGTCAGGTCTGGGCGCTGGCCTGCTCGACGGCGGCGGCGATGGCCTCGCTCTCCGCCGCGACCGCCACGCCCGCGACCAGCACGGTCGGGGTCGCTTCTACCCCGGCAGCGAGGGCGCGTGCGGTGACGAACGGCGGCCAGTCCAGGTACTGCCCCTCCGACACACAGGAGGCAAAGGCCGGCCCGAGCCCCACAGACTCGCCAATCGCGATGAGTTCGGCGTCGCTCAGCCCGGCGCTGCCCTCCGGGGGCTGGTCCACGAACAGCGCGTGCGCGTAGTCCATGAACCGGTCCCGGTCCGCGGCGCAGCCGGACGACGCCGCCGACCGGGTCGAGTACTGCGTCGTCGAGGCCTGGTCGAGGAAATTCATCGGATGGTAGACGAGGCTGATCCGGTGCTCGGTCACCAGGGCGGCCAGCGCCGGCCCGGCGGACAGCTCGAAGCGCCGGCAGAATGGGCACAGGAAGTCGATGTAGACATCCACGGTGATCGGGCCGTCTCCGACAACGACCCCGTCACCCCCGGGCGTGGCGCCGGACGGGACACGGCTCGGAACGGGCGGTGCGGTCACTGGGCTCTCCGGCATGATCGGCAGTCTGGCGTCCTGCCAGGATCACACAGTCAGGCCGGCGCCACCCTAGCCGGGTTGACGGTTCTTCAGCGCGAATGTGAACGCCCGCCAGCCGGCCCAGCGGTTTAGCGGCGTGCCGTCAGCAGCCGTCGTAGGCGGTCCAGTTCGAGGCCCCCCCGGCGTTGATGGCGTTATCGAAGATCTGGTCCTGGTATGCCGGTCCGGCCACGCCGTACTCGCTGGCGGCGCCACCGTACTTCTCCCAGGTGCTCTCGACGAACTGGTACGCCCCGCCGCCGTTACCGGGCCCCCAGGCGTAGCTGCCGCCCTCTTCAGCGGTGCGGATGCAGACCCCGAGCGGGGAATGGGCCGGATCCGAGCCGCCAGAACTGGGGGCGCTGGCCGCCGGGGTCGCGCTCGCGGTCGGCTGGGCAGCGGCCTGTTTCTCCTGGGCGGCGGCCTGCTGCTCCGCGGCCTTCTTCTTGGCCAGCCGGACCGCGGCCAGCCGGACCGCGGCCAGCCGGGCGAGGTACTTGCGGCGGATGGCCCGGGCGTTGTCGCGGACGTTGCGGGACGCGACCTGGTGGCGGACGTCGATCATCATTTCATCGCTGTTGAGACTCGACGCGGCGCTCGTCACCGAGATCTTCGCGTGGGAGCTGGTGGACGCCGCGGAGCCTGGTGACCCGCCGCCCGACAAGAACAGGAAAGCCGCAGCTACGCCTGCGAGCGTGACTGCGGCCAGTACCGGCACGCCGATCTTGACGGCGGGTTTCCGGGAAGTCTTGGGCCTGGAATGACGGGGTGCTGGGGGCATCCCACTCCTGTCCGCGAGGCTTCGCGTGCACCTGGCGAGCTGGCGTCAGCAGAGGAGCCAACGTCAGGTGGCGCAGGGAACGCCTGTTCTGGGCGAACTTACTGGGACCTGAACGTCAGCGCAGGAAAACGCCGAAATAGCGCCTTAATGGACCAGAACCGTGATATCGCTCCCGGCGCGCCGGATCAGGCGGCGGCAGGCGCTCGGGACGACCGGCCCGCGAGGCTGACGGATCGGCGCCCGGCGCCGGAGGTCTCGCCGGTCTAGAGGGGCTGATCAGCGGTTACGCCGCTCCCGCTGCCGGTCGCGGCGGATGGCGTCCTCCAGCGCGGCCAGGCTGGCCGCGATGTCCTCCTGGCGGTAGCGCCCGACCCAGGACCGCATCAGGGTGGCCAGCGGAGCCGGGAAAAAACAGGAGGTCTCGACCGAAACTCCCTCGACCTGCGTGAGCTGGTCCCGCACGGCCTCCGGGTCCGAGCCCGGCCGGAGCGTGACGAGGATCCGCACCTCCCGCTCCCCCGATTCCTCGTCGATGTCTGCGACGGGCAGTGTCGTTCGCCGGGCCAGGTCTGAATGGGAGTCCGCCCACCGGCGCGTCACCGCCCGGTTGACGATCGCGTGCGCCACATCCGCGGACATCGTCCTGGCCGGCAGCGTCTCGATGACCAGGTGGGCGGGGCGCGGGGGCCGGGGGCCCACCCCTCCGGACCCCACTACCACCGTGTGGCCGGCCGGGGCCGGCGGCGGATGCGCGGGGGGTTCGGGGACGGGAACACCGGTCACCGTGATCCGGCCGGTCTCGCGGAGCACCGCGCGGCGGCCCCGCATGAGCGCGGCGATGTCCCCGGTCACCGTGCAACCGGTCACGGAGCAGGGGGCCCCCACAAGGCTGAGCACCTCAGCCTCAGGCACACCCGGCTCCTCCAGCAGCCGCCGGAGCGCCGCCAGGACCCGGGCCGGCTCCAGCGGCGGCTGCGTGCCGCCCCGGTAGGTGGTGCCGTTGATCAGGCCCACCGGGACCGGGGCCAGCCGGTGGGCCTCGGCATCCAGCACGAGCTGGCCGGCGTAGGAGGGGCGGCACTCGGTGTACCCAGGGCCGGCCGGGGAGCTGAAGCTGCGGTCCCCGGCGTTGCCCATCACGACGACGGTGCGGACCGGGATGATCCAGGGCCGGGCCAGGTCGAGCACCACTTCGTAGGCGTACCGCGGGCCGAGCCCGATACGTTCCTCGATGCCGGCCAGGACCCTGGCCGACCGGGGGTACGCCCGCGGCCCGCCGCCGGTGGCCGCGTCGAGCGCCTCCAGCACGGCCAACTCGACCGGGGCACACCCGCTGCGGTCACTCACCGCTCAGGTCCTTGAGCCGGCGCCGCAGCGCAAGGACCGTCGCCAGCAGCAAGATTGGACGCACGGGCATCACCCTAGCGACGGGCACCGACGCCAGTCATTCCCGCAATACAGGGACGCGCCCGGTCGCGCTCCCGGAGCCTGCGGCCACCCCGCTCGAGCCCGCCCGCGAGGGCTTGACTGATTAGACCAGTCTGTCTATTATTTGTTGAACAGACCTGTCTACTCAATCGACGTGAGGACTGATCATGACTGAGCACGGCGGCACCGGGTGCAGCACAGCTGTCATCCCGGAGACGGCCGGCCGTCTCCGTGGCGACGTGGCGGTCACGACGCGCCCGGTCCGGCTGGCCGGGGCCGGCGTGGTCCGGCCGCCGGCCCCGGCCACCGCTCCCGGCGGATGGCGGCTGACCGGGCGGCCGGCGTTGTTCCTGCTGGCGTCCCTGATCGTGGCGCTGCTGGCCGCGTCCGCCGCCCCGACGCCGCTGTACGCGATCTACCAGGCGCGGTGGAACTTCACGCCGATCACCACCACGGTGGTGTTCGGGGTGTATGCGGTCGCGGTGCTCGCGTCCCTGCTGACCCTGGGCAAGCTCTCCGACCACGTCGGGCGGCGGCCGGTGCTGCTGTCCGCCCTCGCGGTACAGGCTGCCTCGCTGCTGGTGTTCGCCACCGCTGACGGGGTGCCCGCCCTGCTAGTCGCGCGGGTCGTGCAGGGCCTGGCCACGGGTGCGGCGCTAGGCGCGATCGGCGCGGGCCTGCTGGACGTGGACCGCGAGCGCGGCACCTTCGCCAACGCGGTGGCGCCAGGCATGGGCACCGGGTCCGGCGTGCTGCTGTCCGCTCTGGCCGTGCGCTACCTGTCTGCCCCCACGCACCTGATCTACCTGGCCCTGATGGGCGTGTTCGTGCTGCAGGCCGCCGGGGTCGCCCTGCTGCGCGAGACCGTGAGCCGGAAGCCGGGGGCGCTCGCCTCGCTGCGGCCGGAGATCCGGCTACCCCGCACGCTGCGCCGCCCGGTGCTGACCGCCGCCCCGGTGCTGTTCGCCGTCTGGGCGCTGGCCGGGCTGTACGGGGCGCTCGGCCCTTCGCTGGTGCACGCCCTGACCGGGTCCGCCGACGTGGTGCTGGGCGGGCTGAGCCTGTTCGTGCTCACCCTGACGGCCGTCCTGGCCATCGTCGTGCTGCGCCACGCGGGCGCCCGCACCGTCATGCTCACCGGGGTCCTCACCCTGATCACCGGGGTGGCCATCACCATGCTGGCGCTGAGCATCAAGTCCACGCCCGCGTTCTTCGCGGGCACCGCGATCAGCGGGGCCGGGTTCGGCAGCGGCTTCCAGGGCGGCATCCGGACCGTCGTGCCCCGGGCAGCCGCGCACGAGCGCGCCGGGGTGCTGTCCTTGCTCTACATCGTGTCCTACCTGGGCCTGGGCCTGCCTGCCGTGGTCGCCGGATTCCTTATCGTGCACGGCCTCGGGCTGACCGACACCGCCCTGTACTACGGCGGGGCGGTCATCCTGCTCGCCGCGCTCGCGCTGCCCGGGGTGCTGGGCGCCCGTACCCGCGCCGCCAGCGACATCGCCGCGGAAGCCGGCGCTACCGCCGGCCGCCGCGCGGCCTGACCGGCCCGGCACATGTTCCCCGCGAGCCCCGATGAGCGATAAACTAGACAGAGCTGTCTAAGGGAGATGACCGACATGGCTGTGAAGAACGCGGCCAGACCGTCTGCGCGTGACCGCCTGCTGGCTGCCGCCGACGAGCTGTTCTACGAGGAGGGCGTGCACACGGTCGGGATCGACCGTGTCATCGAGCACGCCGGCGTGGCCAAGGGCTCGCTGTACAACACGTTCGGCAGCAAAGACGAACTGATCCGTGCCTACCTGGAAGGGCGGCACGCCCGCATGGCCCAGCGCATCACCCGGGCGCTGGAGCGCTACGAGACGCCGCGCGGACGCTTGCTGGGCGTGTTCGAGGCTCAGGGCGAAATGTTCGCCGAGCCGGGGTACCACGGCTGCGCGTTCGCCCGGGCCAGCGCCGAATCCCATCCCGGCGACCTGGTCGAGCAGGCCGCCGAGGGCTACCGAGCCTGGGTCCGCGCCCTGTTCACCCGCCTCGCCGGGGAAGCCGGTGTCCCGGACGCGCCGGGGCTGGCCCGCCAGCTGCACCTGCTCTACGACGGCAGCGGGATGTCCGCCCGCATGGACCACGACCCGACGTCGGCGGCAGCGGCCGGCGCCGCCGCGGCCGCCCTGCTCGACGCGGCCCTCGCCACCACCCGCCGCGTCACGGACCGGTCGGGACAGCCCACCTAGTCAGGCAGGACGGCGAGCTGCAGGCCGTCACCGCTCTGACACCTGGCCTCCCGCCGGACGTGACGGGCCGGAGGCGAGCAGCTAACGGCCCGCGTGGTGTTCGCGGATGCGGATGACGATCGCGGCCAGCACAGACAGCAGGCCAAGGACCAGGTAGATGGCCGGGTGCTCCCATGGATCGGCCTGCGGGCTGGTGCTCCGCTCCTGCGTATGCTGTCGGCGGCTTAGGTCCGGAGTGGAGGTTCCCGCTAAAGCCTCCCAGCGGAGGCCTGCGGTTCATCTCCTGGCCGCCTGTCCACCCAAGGATATGAGCTGATCAAGGTAGTGCAGGCTGATTGCCGTCAACCGGAGAGTCCAGCGAAGTGGTACATATCTCCGCTCATTGTGACCACTCGAAAGACGCGGAACCGATCACTTACGAAACCTATATAAATACCCTGACTAGCAGCGCGGAGTACGCCGAGTTTGATATCCGCAGGACCGCCGACAATGTCCTGGTGGTTTATCACGACAGACGCGCCGGACGCGGTGGCCCGCTGGTGGCGGACCTCGAATACCAGGAACTCTGCGACCGGCTGCACCATGTAGTCCCGCGCGTGGACGAGGTGATGGCTCTCCTGGCGGGGCGCCTCATCGGGCATCTCGACCTGAAAGAGACCGGCTACGAGGAGACCCTCGTCGCGCTGGCCTCCTCGATCCTGGGTCCAGGGAATTTCGTCGTCACGACCCTGGAAGATGCCTCGGTCGCCACGATCAAGCGGGCCTTCCCGGACGTCCGGACCGCGCTGTCGCTGGGACGAAGCCTCCGCGGGGTACCGCGGCGTCGCTGGGCCGCTGTGCGGCACAGCGAATTGTTTCCCCTCGCCCGGATCCGCGCCTGCGGCGCCGACTGGGTGGCGGTCAACTACCGGCTGGCGCGGCTGGGCGTGGCCCGGATGTGCCACCGGAACGGCATCGGCATCATGGTCTGGACCGTGGACGACGGCGTGCTGATCGACCAGTTCCTGGTGGACGAGCGGATCGATGTCCTCATCACCAACCGGCCGGGCCACGCGGCCTGCCGCCGGTCCGAGCTGGGTCTGGGCGCAGCCGGTCCGCTGGGCGGGTCAGCCAGACTGGGCCGGATGCCAGTCGCCGGCGAGCATGCCCAGGATGACCAGGTCGGCGAATCGCCCGTTGACCCAGGCCGCACGGCGCAGGCTGCCTTCCGCCACGAATCCCGCCCGGGTCGCCACCGCGATCATCGCGGCGTTGTCGGCCAGCGTCTCCGCCTGGAGCCGCTGCAGCCCGAGTATGGCGAAGCCGTAACCGCACAGCACGCGGACAGCGTCCGTCCCCAGGCCGCGGCCACGGAACCGTGGCCGTAGGGAGATCCCCAGATGGGCCGAGCGGTTATGCCGGTCGATACCCCACATCAGGGCGTCCCCGGCCAGTTCGCCACTGGCCAGGTGCACCACCGAGAAGACCGCGCTGTCCTCGGCCGTGTCTTTCACCCGGTAGGGGGAGTAGGCCTCGCCGGCCGGGACCGGCCACCAGGGCCGCGAATCGGACCGGACCTTGGTCGCCACATCGTCATACAGCTCGGCGTGCAGGATCGGGACATCTCTGTCTTCCCGGGCCCGCAACCCGGCCACTTCTCCGCGCAGCATGCGATGTTCCTACCGGACGGTTCGCCAGGACAGCAAACTGGCAGGACAGCAAGCTGATTGCGCCGGGCCCCCGTGACCCGGGGGCGGGCTGGGAAGGACCAGGCACTAGTCAGCGGGTCATGAGGCACAGCTTCCGCCGTCGGGGGCCACGGTGACCTGGACCGGCTGGCTGGCCGGCGAGGCGCGCACCTCCAGGGGAATGCATCCGCGCAGGTCGGTGACAAAGCCTTCCCAGAACATGGTCAGCCCGGGCGCGTAGATCGCGGGCAGCCTGGCCACCCCTGAAGCCGGCGCTGGACAGCCGGACAGCGTCACACCCGGGGCGCCCTGGGCCAGGGTGGCACGCTGACCAGCGCTGACGCTGGCGAGGAACCGGAACCGCCCGCCGAGACCTGGGCCCCCCGTCACCACGGCCGTGTGACCGTTGCTGACCGCGATGATCATGGCGTTGACACGTACCTTCCCGGTGGTCATCCCCTGACCGGGCGACCCGGTACCGCCTGGCCGCGCGTAGATGAACCACACCGGGCCAGCGTGCACGCTGTGCGCTTTCCAGTCTGAGCCCAGGGTTCCGGAGTTATTGGACTGGCAGTCCCGGAGCACAGTGCCCGGCGCCGCGGTAGCCGCAGCGGCCGGGGGGGTGACCGCCTGGCCGGTGGCTGCGGGATCGGTGGCGGCCGGGCCGCCGCCGCCCGGGCTGGCCAGCACCCCCCGCGTGACCAGCGTCCCCGCGACCCCGAAGGCCACCACCGCGACGCAGGCCGCGGTGACCCGCCGGACGTGGCGCCGGTGGCGGCGGCGGATGCCAGCCAGCAGCCCGGCCGGGGCCGGCTCAGCGGAGGCCGCCATGGCCGCCCGGAGCCTGTCCTCGAAATCCGTCATGGCGCACCGTCACCTTCCTGGGCGCCGCTGTACCGGGCGGCTGCCTCGCTCGTGCCGTCCCGCAGCCGCACCAGCCCCCGCGCCGTCTGGCTCTTGACCGTGCCCACGCTGCAGCCGAGCATCATCGCTGTCTGGGCCTCGGAAAGGTCCTCGAAGTAGCGCAGGACCAGCACGGCCCGCTGCCGGGGCGGAAGCGCCGCGAGGCCGCGCAGCAGCAGATCCCGGTCCGCGACCACAGCCGCCGTATCCGCGGCGCCCGGATCAGCTCCGCTGACGGCCAGCGGGATCTCCGGGTGGCGCCGGAGCCGGCGCCACCGGTCGACGGACGCGTTAACGAGGATCTGGCGCACGTACCGTTCGGGGTCCGCCCGCCCGGAGATCCGCCCCCAGCGCCGGTAGGCGCGCTCGTAGGCTCCCTGCAGCAGATCCTCCGCCTCGGCCCGGTTTCCGCCGGTCAGCAACCTCGCCGTGCTGAACAGGCGGGCTGACGAGCCCGCGACGAAATCCTCGAACGAGGAGTCACCAACGCCGATGACGTCGGACGGGCCAGCCTCGCTCAAGGCCCACCACTCAGCACTTCCCACATAGCTATTGCACGACGGGACAGGGCGAAAAGTTGCCTGGTCTGCCCGGCCCGGCCCGGTCCGGCGCGGATACCCTCAGAAGTCATGAGCGTCGACGGGTCGTCGCTGGCGGCCGCGGTGTCCGGGCTCGCGCGCAGTGACCCGCACGGCCCGGGCATCACGCGCGTCCGGGACGCGGACGGCTTCCGGTACCGGGACCCGTCGGGCGCGGAGCTCACCGGCCAGCAGGCGCTGCAGCGGATCCGCGCGCTCAGGATCCCGCCGGCCTGGGAGGACGTCTGGATCTCACCGGATCCGCTGGGCCACATCCAGGTCACGGGCGCGGACAGCAAAGGCCGCCTGCAGTACCTCTACCACCCGATGTGGCGGGCGCAGCGGGACGATCAGAAGTTCGCGCACATGCTCCGGTTCGCCAGCGCGCTGCCCGCCCTGCGGGACGGGGCCATGCAGGACCTGAGGCGCCGGGGCCTGAAACGAGACCGGGTCCTCGCCGGCGTGGTCCGGCTGATCGACCTCGGCCTGTTCCGCATCGGCGGCGAGCGGTACGCCGAACTGGATCATCACTACGGCGTCACGACCCTCGAGAAGCGGCACGTGCGGGTGACCCGGAACGGCATCCTGTTCGACTACGTCGCGAAGTGGGGCAAGGAGCGGACGATCTGTGTGACGGACCGGGTTGTTCTGCCCACGGTCCGGGCCCTGGCCGAGAGCGACAACGGGCACGAGGCGCTGTTCTGCTACGAACACGACGGAGGCTGGCACCAGCTCCATTCCCGCGAGGTGGGCAACTACATCGCCAGCCGGGCCGGCGGCCACTTCACGGCCAAGGAATTCCGCACCTGGAACGCCACCGTGCTGATGGCGCTGGTCCTGGCGAACGCAGGCCCCTCGGCGACCCCGGCCAGCCGTAAGCGCGTCATCGCAGCCAGCGTCCGCCAGGTGGCGCAGGCGCTCGGGGACACCCCGGCGGTCGCCCGCAGTTCCTACATCGATCCCCGGCTGATCGCCCGGTACGAGTCGGCAGGAGAGCTGCCGGAGGTCCCTGCGCTGGCGACCGGGCTGCCGGCGTCCGCCGAGGCCGAGGCCGCCATCGCGGTGCTGCTGGCCTCCTGCGGCGGCGATGTCGAGCCGGCCGAGGCTCGCGGCATCGAGGACCCGGCCATCCAGCCCCGCGAGCTGATGGACAAAGACCGCCCCTAACGGTCGTCACGTGGCCAGCCGTCCCGACCGGCCACGGAAGTTCCGTTAGAGGAAAAGCTCCCGGTTCGGGTGGAGGAATTCCTCGATGGTGCGTGGCTCGTTGCCGGTCAGCTCGCGGACCGGACCGGACCGGACCGGACCGGCGGCCGGGTAAGAGCGGGCGCAGCCCCGGTATCCGGGACTGGCCGCGGCTCTTACCCGCCCGCCGGCCGTCGCTGGCTCAGGTGCGGAGAGCTGGCACCAGTCAGGTGTTGAGCTTGGCCAGTTCGGCAGCGACCATCGCTTCGTGTTCCTCCTCGTCCCGGCGCGCGGTGGAGGGCCGCCAGCGCCCACGCAGCAGCGGGATGCTGGCCAGGAACACGAGGATTCCCGCGACGCACACCCAGTACCAGGCCTTCCACTGGCCAGCCTCCTGGGCGGCGGCCTTCTGGACCCCGGCGGCGTGCGCCTTCAGGTAGGGGAACACCTGCGGCGGGACCTTGGACAGCGCGGTCAGCTGGGCCGCATAGGGCGCGACCGTGGCCAGCTTGGGGGCCACAGCGATGACGCCCCGGATGGCGCCGCCGTTAGCGCTGATGGTGGTCAGGATGGCGGTTCCCTTGGCGCCCCCGCCTGCGGCGGCGACGGCCTGGGCGGCCAGCTTCGGCGGGATCGCGGCCGGGTTGGGGTACGTGGCCAGCCTGGCGAACAGCGCCGGGTTGGCCTGGATCACCGCCAGCTCAGGCGCGAATTTCTGGGCGTTGGCCAGCTGCGTCTTGTACGTCGTGGCGGTGGCGATGACCTGCGGGTGAGTCTGCGCGAAAGCGATCTGGCTCTTGTACTGGGTCGCGTACGCGGACACGGTGGAGCCGTAGTTGACCAGCGGGGTGACCGAGTTGATCACCGCCGGGATGATCAGGAACGCGATGAAGATCACCACGCGGACGATCCAGCCCCAGATGGCCAGGCCGGTGGCGATGAGCGCGGGGTTGCGGGCCTCGACGGTCTCGGTGTAGCTGGCCATCCAGGGCGCGTAGGCCACGCCCAGGAAGAACGCCCCGATG
>DATCFY010000118.1:0-12310 GCA_036509255.1 Streptosporangiaceae bacterium | reverse complement strand
TGGCCCGCGAGTAAGCGACGACGGTGAGGTCGCGGCCAGGCTTGATGACCGCCGCCCGGCCGATCTCGGCGACCTGCTCACCGTCGGGCACCTCCCCCTTGGTGTTGTACAGGGCGAGGTTCTCCAGGACGATGACCGGGTTGTCGTCGCGGATCGCAGCGGCCAGCAGCGCCTTGGCGTCCGCCGGGGTGGACGGTGCCACCACCTTCAGGCCGGGCACGTGCGCGTACCAGACCTCGATGTTCTGCGAGTGGGTCGCGGCCAGCTGCTGGCCGCCGCCGCCCGGGGTGCGGATCACCATGGGCACCGAAACCTGGCCGCCGAACATCGCGTGCATCTTCGCCGCCTGGTTAACGATCTGGTTGATGGCCAGCAGGCTGAAATTGAGCGTCATGATCTCCACGACCGGGCGCAGGCCCAGCATCGCCGCGCCGATCGCCGCTCCGACAAACCCCTCCTCGCTGATCGGGGTGTCCCGGACCCGCTCCGGGCCGAACTCGGCGAGCAGCCCTGCGGTGATCTTGTAGGAGCCCTCGAAGACGCCGATCTCCTCGCCGATGAGGAACACCACCTCGTCACGGGCCAGCTCCGCCCGCAGGGTGTCGTGCAGCGCCTGCCGGTAGCTGATCACGGCCATGAGCCCGCCTCCTGCTTTCCTATTGCCCCGAGACGACCGGATCGCCTGGCAGCTGGCGCGGGGTGTTGGGCACCGGGCTGGCGTAGGCGTGGGCGAACAGCTGATCGGGCGTGGGATCAGGGCTGTCGTCGGCATACGTGACGGCGGCCGTGACCTGCTGGTCGGCTTCCTCCTCGATCCGCAGCGCCGCCTCCTCGTCGAGGACGCCGGCCTCCAGCAGCCGGGCCCGGAACGCTGGCACCGGGTCGAGGGCGCGAAGCCGCCCGGTCTCCGCCCCGGACCGGTAGGCGGCCGGGTCGACTACCGAGTGCCCGCGCAGCCGGTAGCTGACCGCCTCCAGCAGGCCGGGCTGCCGCTCGGCGCGGGCGCGCCGCAACGCCTCGCGGGCGGCGTCGCGGACGGCCAGCACGTCGTCGCCGTCCACCCGCTCACCGGGGATCCGGTAAGAGCAGCCCCGCTTGTACAGGTCCGGTTCCGCGGCGGCCCGCTCGACCGGCGTGCCCATGCCCAGCCGGTTGTTGATGATCACGTACACAATCGGCAGCCGCCACAGCGCGGCCAGGTTCAGCGACTCGTGGAACGCCCCGATGTTCGTCGTGCCGTCACCTAGCAGGCACATCACCGCCTCCGCGTCCGGGCCGGGCTCCCCGCGGTAGGCCAGCGCCAGCGCCGCCCCGGTGGCCGGCGGGATCTGCCCGCCGACGATGCCGTACCCGCCGAGCAGCCTGGCCTCGGAGTCGAACAGGTGCATCGACCCGCCCCAGCCGCCGGACACGCCGGTCGCCTTGCCGAACAGCTCGGCCATCACCCGGCCCGGGTCCAGCCCGCGGGCCAGGGCGTAACCATGCTCGCGGTAGGTGGTGAACAGGTAGTCGCGGGATTCCAGCGCCGCCATCAACCCGACCACCGTGGCCTCCTCACCGAGGTTGAGGTGGCAGTACCCGCCGATCCTGGCCTGCGTGTACATCTGGGCGGCGCGCAGCTCGAAAGCCCGGACCAGGGCCATCTGCCGGTAGTAGCCGCGCAGCACTTCCGGCGGCTCGCCGCCCGACGGGGCGTGGCCGGCCGCTCCCGGTTTCGCCGCACGCGCCTTGCCGGCCATGACATGACTCCCCTCGGTGCAGGCGATCCGCCTGCCGGATGACGGACGGGTCTGAGGTCAGGTGCCTGGCGGCTGCTCCTGCAAAGCGAACCGCTCGGCGCCGCCCAGGCACTTGGGGGCACTGATCTGGCTGGTGCTCGCCGCGGACCGGCTCACCGCACACCTGGCACGCCCACTCGGTTGCCATGAGCGAGACCAGGTCGCTGCGGCTGATGATGCCCACAAGCCGGCTCCCGGCGAGCACCGGGACGCGCCGGATCCGCCGGCCCACCAGCAGATGCCGCACCTCGTCGACGCCGGTGTCCTCGGTGACGCTGACCACTGCGCTGGTCATCACGTCCCGGGCGGTGAGCCCGGTCCGGGCGAGCAGGTCGTACTCGCTGACCAGCCCCACGACCCCGGCGGTGTGTCAGCTACACCCAGCCTCCATCACCGGCACACAGCCGTTCCTCGCCGTCTGGCTATCAAGGAGACATGGCCTGAGCTACAGGCCACTCGCATATCGAGGTGATCGTGATGACGACCAGCCAGCACCTGGGCAGGGTCGAGACCGGCTCGCCGGTGCGGCGCGCCCTGGGCCGCCCGCTTCATGCCCTGCGGCACCTGAACGACGAGCAGATCATTTTCTGGGAATGTTTCTGGCGGTCCGCCCGCGCGCCGCATCCCAGCCCGCACGTCCCTGCCCCGGCGCGCGGCGGCCATGCCACGGCGGGATCCGGTTCCCTCCTCCCGGGCGGCGTGGACCGCGGTGACCAGGCAGCCTGACACGTGACAGGCAGAACATGACGAAGAAGCGGGACGCCCTCTGCCGGCCGGCGCAGGGCGTCCCGCGCCTCCCAGCACACACCTGGTGCAGGCAAATCCCTGCCGGCACTTCTTCCGGGCTCGTCTCACGTATGGCATGCCCCGGTGAGCGATACCCGGAACTGCGACCAGTCGGGACGCTGTATCCCCCGGCCCGGGCACGACCGTTCTGCGCCGTCCGCTGCCTGGCGGAGCGGAACAGCGAGCGCATGGGTGACCTGGCGGGCTGGGTAAGCGCGCTGACATGGTCCGTCACCGCGATGAGCCGTGAGGTGCGCGGCCGATCTTGGGTATGAGGCGGCCGGTGACCCGCCGCTGCCGGTCGGGTGCGCGCCGCCGTGTCCTGCGTTCCCGGCACCGCCGCAATTATCAGGCGTGACAGCAAAGTTCAGTCATCACGCGCCTCGCAGAGGGCCAGCCTCCATAGTGCGCGCAGCCGTGCCCCGTTTCACGGATGAGGCCGGTCTGGCCTTTCCGGCTGGACGCCAGACCAGACGCCAGCGGCTGTCATGCCGGGTGCCGCGTCGGGCAGGTGCCCGGCCAGCCAGCAGTCCGCGGCGGCACATGCAGCCGCGGCGCTTCGAAGCCCGGTGCCTAGCGTGTACAGAGTCCGGGTGGCGAGCGTGCCGATCCGGCAACCTGCCCACAGCAACCCGTTCCAGGCCTGGTCCAGTGGCGTCCGCAGCCGCTCATGGGCAGGCATCTGTTCCCCGCTGGTGAGCCAGGTGAAAATACTGATCATCTCGGCGAGCTGTGGATCGGCCCGGGTTATTCCGTTGCCAATCTGGCGCAGCATCCACAGTTGGCGGCAGGACAAGCTGATCAGCCACCTCGCGATCGGGCTGTCAATTCATGATTGGCAGGCTGCTGGCTGGTAATTTAGATCGTATCACGATATAAGTCTGCCCGTAGCCTGCCGTGAGTCCGGATCTGCTTCCGGGGCGCGGGCTGGGCAGCGAGGGCAGCAGGTAAGGCTCCGGCCGGGGTTCCCCGCCTGCTAGGTACCGTGCCGCGGAGCTTCTCGGCAGGTCAGCAAGTCAGGAGAGTGGCCAGCGCGATGAAGCGATACAAATACCAGGCTTTGGTGAGTCTCCCTCCGCAGGACGTTGCCGGCTTGAAGCCCTCTCGCCTGGCTCGGCCAGCCGCATGGTGATCCGGGGCCGCCATCATGAGACGGGCGCCAGCAGGTTCTTCAGCGCCCTCCTCGCCACCAGTGCGGACACGGTTCCCGGAGGTTCTCATATCGTGCTGGTCATCACAGTGGTCGGCGATGACGCGGGTGACTACCTTGGCGCAGGCGAGGACTTCACGCTGTGGCGCGGCCATGACATCGGCCGCGGTGTGGTGACCCGCCGGATCTTCGCCTGACCGCGAACCACGACCGACTCCGCGACGCCCGCCGGGGGAGCGCGTGCGCGGGTTAACTGCAGGCATAGCCGTGTCGACGGCGCAGCGACCAGGGCTACGCCGGATCACCCGCAATGCCTGACCGGTGACCAGCCATCTGAGCTGAGCTGAGCTGAGCCGTGCGTGCTCCCGCGCGTTACCCGCACCTAGAGGAGAATATCGTGTTACGATAGGCCTGGTCGCACTGAGCCTGGTTCCCCGCCTGTTCAGGCGGGGAACCAGGTGCGCCACCCAGGCATATCGCGTCCGGTACGGGCTGGGCCACCCGAGTAGGCTGAACAACTGCGCGGTTCGGCCGACGGGTTCGGTCGGCTTGAGTAGGAGCGAACGTAGTGCCTGAGCCCAGGAGGGCAAACCTGCCTCAGCTAACCCCTCATGACTTCGAGCATTTGCTGGCTTTCCGCGTGAGCCTGCGTCGTTTCCAGCACTGGAGCGAGGATCAGGCGCGCGCGGCCGGGCTCACCCATGCCCAGCACCAGCTCCTGGTGGCGATTAAAGGGCATCCCGGCGACCTCCCTCCGGCCGTAGGTGACCTGGCCGATTACCTGCTGCTGCGTCATCACAGCACAGTGGAGCTCTTGGACCGGGCAGAGGCGGCTGGGCTGGTACGCCGGCTCCCCGATGCCGAAGACGCGCGCGTCGTCCGGGTGATGCTGACAGCCAAGGGTGATCGGCTGGTGACTGAGCTGACCAGGTCCCATCTCGGCGAGCTACACAAGCTTGCGGCGGTCCTGGATGAACTCACCAGGGACAGCCAGGCCGCGAGCGGCAGGATTTCAGCGCCCCGCCACTGAAACACTGCCCGAACCGGATGGCATGACCTGGCCGGTCCTTTGGGAATTAGCGCTCGGTGAGCGACTCCAGCCGGCGTTCCGGGTCCTGGAGCGCGTCCTTGTCTACCGGCCGGCCGTCGCGTACCAGGCCCTGGATCGCGTCGTTGACGTCCCAGACGTTGACGTTCATGCCGGCCAGCACCCGCCCGCCGCTAAGCCAGAAGGCGATGAACTCACGCCGGCCGGGGTCGCCGCGGAAGATGACCTCGTCGTAGCCGCCGGGTTCCACGTAGCCGGAGTACTCCATGCCCAGGTCGTATTGGTCGGTGAAGAAGTAGGGCACCCTGTCGTAGGCAACGTCCTGGCCGAGCATCGCCCGGGCGGCTGCCTGGGGCTGGTGCAGCGCATTGGCCCAGTGCTCGACCCGGACGTGCTTGCCGAGCAGGGGGTGGAAGGCGCTCGCAACGTCTCCGGCGGCGTAGATGTCGGGGCTGGAGGAGCGCAGCTGCGCGTCGACAAGGATGCCGTTGCTTGTCTCCAGGCCAGCCGCCGAGGCGAGCTGGCTGTTGGGCGTGATCCCGACCCCGGCGATGACCACGTCGGCCTCGATGCGGCTCCCGTCGGCCAGCAGCACGCCGTCGGCCTTGCCGTTGCCGCCGGTGATCTCGGCGACTTGTACACCGCAGCGCCGGTCCACTCCGTGATCCCGGTGAAGGGTGGCGAAGACCTGGGCGACCTGGCGGCCGAGTACCCGCAGCAGTGGCAGTTCCGCCATTTCCAGCACAGTCACTGCCACGCCGGCAGCACGAGCCGCCGCCGCGGTCTCCAGGCCGATCCATCCGGCGCCGATCACCGCAAACCCTGGACGATGACTGGAAGGCCGCCTTGATCCGGTCGCTGTCCCCGAGGTTCCGCAGGTAGACCACGCCGTCGAGGCCGGCGCCCGGCACGGAGAGCCGGCGGGGCGAGGATCCGGTGGTCAGCAGCAGCTTGGCATAGCCGATCCTGCTGCCATCCGCGAGGCTCACCTCATGCGCGCTGGGATGCACGGCGGTGACCGCGACCCCGAGGCGCAGGTCGACGTCGTGCTCGGCATACCAGTGCTGCGGATGGACGTATACAGGGCGAATTCAATCGGTCGTCGCAACACCTTCATGTGGAGGTGGGCGGATGGGTCGGCCGCAGGGATGGGCAGCTGCTCGGGCGGGGCGGCCGGCGATGCGTTCGCCGGGGCGGCCTCCGATGGCCAGGCGAGAACACCGGCAGCGGTTCTGGGTGGCGATTGCCGGGGGAATGCCGAGTGAGGATGCCGGTATTGAGGCTGGTGTGTCCCCGGCGGTTGGTACGCGGTGGTTCCGCGACAGCGGCGGGATCCGGCCGGTTAGCCTGGCGCCGCTGTCGGGGCGGTACTTGTCGTTCGCGGAGCGGGAGGAGATCGCGATCTTGCGTGCCCGGGGGTGCGGCGTGCGTGAGATCGCCAGGCGCACGGGCCGGTCGCCGTCGACGGTCTCGCGGGAGCTGAGCCGGAACGCTGCCACCCGGGGCGGCCGGCTGGAGTACCGGGCCACAACGGCCCAGTGGCATGCGGACCGGCGGGCACGCCGCCCGAAGATTGCGAAACTCGCTGCGAACCAGGTTCTGCGGGAGTACGTGCAAGACCGGCTCGCTGGCACGATCACCAGGCCGGATGGCGCGGCTGTGGCGGGCCCGGATGTGCGCTGGACCGGACGTCGGCACGGCCGCCGGGCGGACCGGCGCTGGGCCAGGTCGTGGAGCCCGGAACAGATCGCGAACCGGCTGCGGACCGGCTTCCCTGATGATGAGTCCATGCGGGTCTCGCACGAGGCGATCTACCAGGCCCTGTATGTTCAGGGCCGCGGCGCGCTGCGACGTGAGCTGACGGCATGCCTGCGCACCGGCCGGGCGCTGCGCGTCCCCCGGGCGCGCACGAGCGGCCGCGGCAGGAAGTTCGTGACACCCGGGATCATGATCAGCCAGCGGCCGGCGGAGGCCGCGGACCGGGCAGTCCCCGGGCACTGGGAGGGGGACCTGATCGTGGGGCTGAACAGCTCGGCGATCGGCACGCTGGTCGAGCGCACGACCCGGTTCACGATGCTGCTGCACCTGCCCCCGATGGAGGGCCACGGCAGCAGCCCCCGGGCCAAGAACGGCCCCGCGCTGGCCGGCCACGGCGCTGAGGCGGTCCGGGATGCGATCGCCTCCGCAGTTACCACCTTGCCCGCCCAGCTGCGCCGGTCGCTGACCTGGGACCAGGGCGCGGAGATGGCCGGCCACGCCCGGCTGCGCATCGACACCGGCATCGAGGTCTACTTCTGCGACCCGCACAGCCCCTGGCAGCGAGGCACCAACGAGAACACCAGCGGCCTGCTGCGCCAGTACTTCCCCAAGGGCACCGATCTGAGCCGCTACAGTCCCCACGACCTGGCCGCCGTCGCCGCTGCCCTCAACGGCCGGCCCCGCAAGACGCTCGGCTGGAAGACCCCGGCGGAGGCGCTGGATGAGTTCCTGGCCGCCCAGGCGGCCTGACAAGGGCAGGCGGCTGCGCCGCCGCTGAGTTCCTGAGGCCGGGTGCCGCAGCCTACGGGGCCGCCCCTCCGGCCTCAAGGCTGCCTGCGGCATCGCTATGCGACGGCCCTGCGGGCCGGCCTTGACCCCGGAGACCACTGCGGCCCCTGACGGCAGTACCAAAGGGCAGGCCAGCAGCCTGCCCCGGCGGCACGCGACACCCGGCGCGAAGCCGCTCACTGTGTATGGTTAGCGCGGAAAGGGTCATCTACCGGCACTGTTGCGACGATCCCTTGAACCCGTCCAGTCTCCCGTTCGGCCTTGCCGAGCAGGTAATCCTTGGACAGGGGCGGACGCTCGTAGGGCCGTTCGTTCTCCTCGCCGATCATGATCAGCGGGCCGTCGAAGCCCTCCCCGCGCAGCGCCTCCGCTGCTTTCGCGCCGGCGAGGCTCGCCCCGACGATCAGGTACGTCGTGTCCATGGTCATGGTCAGCTCCCTTGCTGCCGGCCGGATCGTTCCCGCAGGGTGGCCGCCAGCTGTTCGCCGAGCCGCTCCCACGCGGCGTCGAATGTGGTTACGCCGTTGTCTTCGAGTTCCTGCGTGACGTCGCCATAGCGGATGCCGAGCCGCTGCAACTGGTCCAGCACCTGCTGCGACTCGTCGTAGTGACCGTGCACCGAGTCGGCGGGCACCTGGCCATGCTCGGCGACCAGGCGCAGGGTGGCCTCGGGCATCGTGTTGACCACGCCCGGCGCGACCAGGCCGGTCACATAGCGGGTGTCTAGATACGCCGGATCCTTGACCGACGTCGATGCCCACAATGGCCGCTGCGGCCGGGCTCCGGCGGCGCTCAGCGCGGCCCACCGCGGGGCGGAGAACACGTGCTCGTACTGCTGGTAGGCGAGACGGGCGTTCGCGATCGCCGCGCGGCCGCGCAGCCCGGCCGCCTCGCTGGTCCCGATCTTGTCCAGCCTGGCGTCGATTTCGGTATCGACCCGGGACACGAAGAAGGAGGCGACCGATCCGATCGACGACAAGTCATGGCCGGCCCGCCGGGCGCGTTCCACCCCGTCGAGGAAGGCGTCCATGACCGCGGCGTAGCGCTGCAGGGAGAAGATCAGCGTGACATTGATGCTGATGCCCTCGGCCAGGCACCCAGCGATCGCGGGCAGTCCCTGCCGGGCGGCCGGGATCTTGATGAACAGGTTGGGCCGGTCGACCAGCCACCACAGGGCCCGCGCCTCGGCGATCGTGGCCTCGGTGTCATGCGCGAGCCGCGGGTCGACCTCGATCGACACCCGGCCATCCACGCCGCGCGTCGCGTCGTACACCGGCCGCAGGACGTCACAAGCCCAGCGCACGTCGAAGGTGGTCAGCGCCCGCAGCGCTTCCCGGGTACCGACGCCGCGGGTGGCCAGGTCCCGCAGTTGCGCGTCATAGGCGCTGCTGCCGCTGATCGCCTTGGCGAAGATGCTGGGATTGGTCGTCACCCCCACCACATGATCACGGGCGGCAAGATCGGCCAGGCTGCCGGACACCAGCCGTTCCCGGCTCAGGTCATCCAGCCAGATCGAGACTCCGGCCTCGCTCAGTGTCCCCAGCGTGTCGTTCATGGTGATTCCCTTCCCGCCTCATTGCGGCGCGATCAGCCAGGCACGCCAGCCAGGGCAAAGACCTCGGCCCTGGCGCGTGCATCGGTGTGCAACGTTCCGGTGAAGGCGGAGGTGACGGTCGTCGAACCGAGGGCCCGCACGCCGCGCACTGTCATGCACGAGTGCTCGGCCTCCAGCACCACGCCTGCACCGCGGGGGCGAAGCCTCGCGGCCAGGCAGTCGGCGACCTGTTTGGTCAGCCGTTCCTGGGTCTGCGGCCGGGCGGCGAAGTGCTCGACGAGGCGGGCCAGCTTGGACAGGCCGAGGATGCGCTGGCCAGGCAGGTAGCCGACGTGCGCCACGCCGGAGAAGGGCAGCAGATGGTGCTCGCAGACTGTCCGGAACGGGATGGCGCGCGCCAGCACCAGTTCGTCGTAGCCTTCATCGTTGGGGAACGTGGTCAGCTGCAGCGGCTGGGCATCGAACAGCTCCGCGTAGGCCCGCGCCATCCTGGCCGGTGTTTCCCGCAATCCTGCATGGTCAACGTCGATCCCCAGGGCCGCAAGGAAGTCCGCGGCGGCTCGCTCCGCCGCCGCCAGGTCGACGCCGGCTCCATCCCTGGCTATCCGCAGCGCCGGGCGGGATGGCGACGCAATGCCGGATGCCTGCTGCGCCATCGGCGGCGTCAGTTCTGCCGGCTCGAGGGCCAGTTCATGCGTCATGACAGTTCCCCCCGCTGTGCGTCGCCTGATGGAGCACCTGTGCCTATCGCGACGCAGCAGTGCCCCGGCTGGGGATCAAGGGCCGGATGCAGCCCGTTCGCGCCGAGGCCCGCGACCAGGCCCTCGATCAGCGCGAGGTTCATGCCGCAGACGAGGTCGCGGTGCCCGGCGGCCAATTGGTGGAACGGGCAGTTGCGCAACCGGATGGTGCCATCTTCGTCCTGGCATGGCTCGAAGCCGTGCCCGCGCAGCGCGTCTTCGGCGGCCTGCCGGGCTCCATCCCCGCTGGGATGGGCGGCACGGCTGCGTTCTGCGAGGCCGGCGCCGAACTGCTGAGCGGCGTCGTGCAGTGCGGCCCTGCTTGCGCCGCCCCGGTCGGATTCGACAGCCACCGCGAGCAGGCGTGCCGCCAGTTCGTACTCCCGGGGTGGCACGGTGACCGCGAACTCGTTTCCGGAACGGGCGTACACCTTGGCCGGGCGGCCAGCCCCTGGACCCCCGCGGCCCGCGGGCCGCTGGTACGACGCGGTCAGCAAGCCCAGTCCGACCAGCTTGTCCAGGTGATAGGCCGCCAGCGGCCGGCCGATCCGCACCGCGGCAGCCGCCTCGTCCCGTCCTACCGGCTCCGCGCTCCCGGACACGAACTCGTACAGGCTGCGGCGCACCGGGTCGTCGAGGCTGCTCACTACGGCGAGGCCGGATCCGTTTTGGTCCATGGCCAGACTCTATCACTAATGAAAATTAGCTAAATTAGCCCTGCCTGATACCCGCAGACGGCTCACGCCGTCAGCCCGTTCGCTCCGGGCTGGGCGCGGGCAGGAGGGGCACATGCAGCCAGCGGCCCGGCGACTGAGGCCGCTGGCTGCGGTCGGACCCAGCTGCGAATTTGCGGCCAGCAGGTCAATGACCGGCGACTTCGCGCTCACCTTCCCGGCGATGCTGGCCGTGGCCATCGCGACCGCCATCAGCCAGACGGGTTAGTGCCCGAGGGCCAGCTGCACGATTTTTACGGCGACCAGGATCATGGCGGCCAGCAGGTAGAGCCGCAGAGCTCCCATGCCGATCTCGCGGCCTGCGGACATGGCCGGGCGGTGCAGCAGCGCCAGCGGCGGCATCCGCCAGGCTTCCTTGCCATCCTGCCCGTCGGCGACTGCAGCCGGGGGGCCTCGGTGGCGCCGGGTCAGGGCGTAGCGGGCGGCGAGAACCATAGCGGTGCCGCAGCCGGTCATGATGGCCAGGATCTGCCCGGCGGTGATGGCAGGAAACAGCACCGAGGCGGTCAGGATGACAGGGTGACCAGGATCGCCACGACGGCGGAGGTGAACAGGTTGGTTTTGCGGCCGTTGACCCACGGTCCGAGGACTTCACGGTCGTTGCACAGCAGCAGGAACACGCTCGCGCTGGGCAGCAGCACGCCGGCCAGGACCTGTACGCCCTCGGTCAGCAGCCCGAGAGGTGAGCCGGGCAGCAGCACGATCGCTGCCGCGACAGCGACGAGGCCGGCGTAGATGGCGTAGAAGCCCTTCGCGTTGCCGACCCCGCGGTGCAGCGAGTGCCGCATCGCCCGTAGCGGCAACGGGAGCCGGCCGGCGATCGCGCCGGATGCAACCAATGTCGGCCGCCGGGCGGTGCAGCGGTGAGCGCTGGCTTCACGCAGATCAAGGCGTGCTGCTCCGCCGCCTACGGGCAGGATGCGGTGGCACCGCTGCTCGGCGAGTTCTACCACCCCGGTGGACTGGCGCTGACCCGCCGCCTCGTCTAGGCGCTCGGCCTGCGACCGGGCCAGCATGCCGTTGACGTCGCATCCGGGCCGGGTGCCACGGCACGGTTGCTGGCGACCGAGTTCGGTGTGACGGTCGACAGTGGAGCGGGCTCAGCCGTTGACCGAGGACGCGGGATTGACGGCGACCGTCCGGTTCTGCCTCGGCGACGCCGAGCGCCTTCCGCTGCCCGATGGCGTGGCGGACGGCGTGGCGTGCCACTGCGCATTCTGCACCTTCCCGGACAAGGCCGCCGTCGCCGCGGCGTTCACCCGGTGCTGCGCCCCGGTGGCCACGTCGGCATCACGGACGTCACCCTGGCCGACGGCGGCCGGCACGGCGCCAGCTGTTTCCGGGGCGGCGGCCCGTCGCGCGGATCCAGGCGCGCCGCTGTCACGACATGCCTATGGAGGCTGGAGCCCGCCGCATCCACTTCCAGTACGAGTCCCATAACGCCAGCGGCCAGTAGTACCGGACGGCAACGAGTTGTGGGAGTTCGACACGGACGGGCTCATGAAGCGCAGGGGGCCAGCATCAATGATGCGGCGATCGATGAGGCCGACCGGCGCCTCTTCGGCCCGAGGCGGGAAGCCGACCGCCAGCAGTCGGTTCTCCTCCGCTGAACCGAGAGCGGGCAGCTTCAGTCCGGCGTCGTGGACACGCCGCAGGTTCAGGGCACTACGAAGTCCCACCGCTGCTGGGCAGGCACGTCCGGATTGAGCACTGGGCAACGCGCTAAACCAGCCGCAGGAAGTGGCTAAGGCGATGCTCGGCGAGGACGTTGCCTACGACCGGGTGCCTTACTGCTTCACCGACCGATACGACAAGGCATGGCGTACTCCGGCTCGCCTCAGGGATGGCCGGCCTGAGCTGCCTTGCTGACTGTCAGCAGGACCGCTGAGTCTTCGACAGCCTCCAGGGCGTGCCGGGTGACCGGTACCACCAAGAGGTCACCGGAACGGCCTTCCCACGTCACCTCTCCGGC
>DATCFY010000117.1:0-63263 GCA_036509255.1 Streptosporangiaceae bacterium | reverse complement strand
CGGCCCGCATTCCACCTTCTGGCGCTGGTGGGCGTGGCCGCTGCCGCCCGCCGGGTCGCTGGAGTTCGTCTGCGAATGGCCGGTGTTCGGCATCCCCGAGACGCGGACCGGAGTCGACGGCCAGGTGATCCTGGACGCCGTGGCGCACAGCGTCCGGCTCTGGCCCGAAGATCAGGGCTGACGCCCAGTCGCCCCGGCATGCCCAGGAGATATAGTCAAGAAGGTTGACTGTCAAGTAGTTTTACTATCGACTAGCCTGGGTGTATGCCCGACTCACACGAGTACGAATTGGCGACTCCCACCCTGATGCGTGCCGCCCGCGGCGTCTACGCCCAGTCCATCCGGACCCAGTTGCAGGCCATCGGCGCTGAGGACCTGCCCAGGAACGGCGCGACCCTGCTGGCCGGGATCGCCGTCAGGGGCGCGCCCCGCCGGGACCTGCCCGCCGGGCTCGGCGTCACCAAGCAGGCCGTGAGCCAGGCGATCGACATCCTGGCCAGCCGCGGCTACCTGGAACGCAATCCAGACCCGGACGACCGGCGGCGGATTACCCTCGGGCTGACCGCGCGCGGGCAGGAGGTCGTCGACGCCGTGGTGCGTGGCGTGGACGCGGTCGATGCCCTGCTCCTCGAGCGGGTGCCCGCGGAACAGGTCGGCGCCATGCGCTCCGGGCTGCTGGCCCTGGCGGAGATCAAGACCGACGCTGCGGCGACCGGGGCCGGGACCCGCCGGCCGCCGCGTCAGCTGCGCCAGTTCAGCCCTATCTTCCCCGTGCGCGACCTGACGGCGGCCCTGGCCCACTACGCCGCGCTCGGGTTCGACATCCACCGCTACGCCGGCGGGGACGACTACGGGTTCGCCGACCGGGAGGGTGCCGGCCTGCACCTGGCCGGCGATCCCGGGCACGACCCCACGCACAGCCACGCCTCGGCCTACCTCTACGTGCGTGACGCGGACGCCCTCTACGCGGAATGGACCCGGCCGGGCATCGGCGGCCAGACCCGGCCCGTCGGCCCCACTCCGTATCAGCTCCGCGAGGGCTCCCACATCGACCCGGACGGGAACCTGATCCGGTTCGGCTCGCCCATGCCCGGGTGAGCACGGCCCGCCGCGCAGGCGGGCGGCCCGGGCGCCGCCGCATCCCTGATCATCGCGATGAGCACCGGCCAGCCCAGCGTCGCCCTGGCCAACCGTCTCGTCCCGATTGAGCCGGTGAACGCCCGCCTGGTCCGCCCCATCGCCTGAGGGGCCGCCCGCCGCCCTGGCTCATGACCGGAGGGCTGCCGCCGTGCGGGTGGTCACTGGGCCCAGGCCGGCGTCCAGGTGCCGGAGTGCCCGGCCGGCGGGGCGCCCAGGTGGCTGCGGAGTCTGGCCAGAGCGGGGTGCGGATTGTCGCGGCGCCAGATCAGTGAGTGCGGGTAGACGGGTGTCGGGTCGTGCATGTCGATGCGCCGCAGGTCGTAATCGGCGGGCCAGAGGAGCCGGGTGTGCTCGCCGACGAAGGTCGCCAGCGCCGGGGAGCGGGCGATCACGTCCAGGAGAGGCTCGGTGCCGAAGTTGGGGCCGACCGTGTCGATGGTCAGCCCGAACGCGGCGGCCAGGTCGTCGTAGTACGCGGCCCACTCGGTTCCGGGCACGAGGGCCGGAATCCAGATCCGGTGCCCGGCGAGCTCGGCGGGCGTCACCGCGCGGGCGGCGGCCAGCTGGTGGGCCGGCCCGGTGAGCAGCTGGACCGGCTCATCGAGGACCCGGGCGGACTGGAGGCCGTCAGGGAGCTGCCGCGCGGGCCGGGTGAGGGCGCGGAAGGTCGCGTCGATCGTGCCGGACCGGACCGCGTCGAGGGCCGTCTCGGCGTCGAAGAGAGTCACGACATCGAGTTCGGTCCCGGGATGAGCGCGGTGGAAGTCGCGCAGCAGAATCGCGGGGGCGAGCCGCGAGCCGATCATGTCGACGCGTAGCGCGCGGCGGCCGGGCCGCACCGACGCGGCGGCCCGTTCCGCGGCCTGGAGGAGCTCGCGGGCGTGCGGCAGGAACGCCCGCCCGTCCACGGTGAGCTGGGCTCCGCGCGCGGTCCGGGTGAACAGCGGCACGCCGAGCTCGTTCTCCAGCGCGGCGATGCGCTTGGAGACGGCCTGCTGGGTGACCGACAGCTCGGCGGCGGCGTGCTGGAACTGGCCCGCGTCCGCGGCGGCGACGAACGTGCGCACGGCAGCGAGATCCACGCCGCCCGACCTTAGCCGCACAACGCGGCGTTGTGGCTCGCCGGCGCGGCGATTGTTTGATCCGCCACCCGGCGGCGCGCTTTGATCTCGGTGGCCGACGTGAGGGGTGCACTGGGCATGGCAGGCAGGCGGTCGCTGGGGCGGCAGTTCGGTTGGCTCTGGGCGGCGTACGCGGTCAGCGCGTACGGCTCGGGGTTCGGCTTCGGAGCGTTCCCGCTGATCGCGATCCTGGTGCTGCACGCCGGACCGGGCGAGGTGTCGTTGCTGACGGCGGCGGGGCTGGCGGTGGGGGCGGCGGTCGCGGTGCCGCTCGGCCCGTGGATGGAGTTCCGCCGCAAGCGGCCGGTGATGATGGCGATGGACCTGACCCGGTTCGCGGCGCTGATGAGCATCCCGGCCGCGTTCGCGCTCGGCTGGCTCAGCTACGTCCAGCTGCTGGTCGTGTCGGTGGTCGCCGCTGCAGCCAAGATCGCTTTCAACGCGGCCAGCGGCGCACATCTCAAGGCGCTCGTGCGGCCGGAGGACCTTCTGGTCGCAAACGGGCGGTTCGAGTCCACGACCTGGACCGCCACCGTGGTCGGACCGCCGCTCGGCGGGGCCGCAATCGGGTTGTTCGGCCCGGTCACGACCGTGACGGCCGATGCGATCAGCTACCTGCTCTCGGCGGCGGGCATCCGCGCCATCGGCGGGACGGAGCCGCGGCCCGAGCGCACCGGTGCCCCGCGGCTGCGGGCCCGCGACCTGCCGGACGGGTGGCGGTACATCCTGACCCACCCGGCGCTGCGCCCGGTGTTCTGCAACGTGCTCCTGTGCAACGGCCTGATCATGGCGACGGCACCGCTGATCGCCATTCTCATGCTCGACCGCCTGCACTTCGCGCCGTGGCAGTATGGCCTCGCGTTCGCCGCTCCCTGCGTCGGCGGCCTGATCGGCTCACGGCTGGCCCGCCCGCTGGTCTCGCGGTACGGGCAGCACAAAGTCATGCTCACCACCGGGGCACTGCGCGCCTGCTGGCTGCTCGGGCTGGCCTTCGTCCGCCCCGGCGCGGCCGGGCTGCTGCTGGTCATCGTCGTCCAGTTCGGCCTGGTCACCTGCATGGGCGTGTTCAACCCGGTGTCCGCGACCTACCGGCTTGAGCACACGGCGACCGACCGGGTGGCCCGCATCCTGTCCGCCTGGTCGGTCAGCAGCAGCGCCACCATCGCGGCCATGACCGCGTTGTGGGGCCTGCTGGCCAGCATGACCAGCCCCCGGACCGCGATCGCGGTAGCCGGTGTGCTCATCCTGGCCACCCCGCTCCTGCTCCCGCGGCAGGACCGCACGGCCGGGCACGAGCGGGAACTCATGGCCACCGGGGTGCGGCTAGACGGCCAGCGCCGCGTCGTCCGCGACGAACTGGCGGTTCCCGGCCCGCGCGCCATCAGCGGAGATGGTGGACCTCCTGGAGCCCGTACACCGGCGTGGGGAGGCCCACCTGCCGGGCCTTGAGCTGCAAGGCGAGGTAGAGCGAGTAGTGCCGGGACTGGTGCAGGTTGCCCCCGTGGAACCAGAAGGCCTCCTGCTGGGTGGGCTTCCACATGTTGCGCTGCTCGCCCTCCCACGGGCCGGGGTCCTTGGTCGTGTCCGAGCCCAGGCCCCAGCACTTGCCCACCTTGTCGGCCACCTCCTGGGAGATCAGCTCGGCCGCCCAGCCGTTCATCGACTGGTAGCCGGTGGCGTACACGACCAGGTCGGCCGGCAGCTTGGTGCCGTCCTCCAGCACCACCGCGTCCTCGGTCAGATGATCGACCTGGCCGTGTGCCAGCGCCACGTCCCCGTTGGCGACCAGGTCGGCGGCGCCGACGTCGATGTAGTAGCCGGAGCCGCGGCGCAGGTACTTCATGAACAGGCCGGAGCCGTCGTCACCCCAGTCGTGGTCGAAGCCGGCCGCCTCGAGCCGGTCGTAGAACACCTGGTCCCGTTCGCGCATCTGGTCGTAGAGCGGGATCTGGAACCGGTGCATGATCCGGTACGGGATCGACGCGAACACCAGGTCCGCCTTGTCGGTCGTCATGCCGGACGCGACGGCTTCCTCGGAGTAGAGCGCGCCCAGGCCGATGTCCATCAGCGTGGCCGACCGGACGATGTGGGTGGACGACCGCTGCACCATGGTGACGTCCGCGCGGTGCTCCCACAGTGCGCCGCAGATGTCGAAGGCCGAGTTGTTCGAGCCGATGACCACGCAGCGCTTCCCCCGGTAGCGGCCCGGGCCCGGATGAGCCGAGGAATGATGCTGGTCGCCACGGAAGGTGTCCATGCCCGGGAAGTCGGGGAGGTTGGGCCGGCCCGACATCCCGGTGGCCAGCACCAGCTGCGCCGGGCGGAGCACCAGCGGCTCACCGTCCTGCTCGACGTGCACCGTCCACTTCCCGGCCTGGCTGTCGTAGGCCGCGCTCGTGGCCTCGGTGTCGGCCCAGTAGTTGAGTTCCATGATCTTCGTGTACGACTCGAGCCAGTCGGCGATCTTGTCTTTGGGGGAGAAGACCGGCCAGTGCTCGGGAAACTTCAGGTAGGGCATGTGGTCGTACCAGACCGGGTCGTGCAGGCACAGCGACTTGTACCGGCTGCGCCACTGGTCACCCGGGCGGCTGCGCTTGTCGATGATGATGGTGGGCACGCGGAGCTGGCGGAGCCGGGCACCCAGGCCGATGCCGGCCTGCCCGCCCCCGACGATCAGCACGTACGGCTGCTCGGCGAAGCCCAGCCCGGACGCCTCCTGCTCCCGGTCCTCCAGCCAGGTGGTCCGGGCCGGGTCTGCGCGGTGCTCGACACCCTTCGGGCGGCTGGGGCCGCGGTGTTCCTCGTGGCCCTTGAGCTCGTCGAGTGTGGTCAGCAGCGTCCAGCACAGGCCATCGCGCAGCCGCAGGTGCCCGCGCCCGCGGCCTGCGGCGGTCTCGAAGTCGATCCACGCCTCGGTGACGCCGCCGGCGCTGGCTGGTTCCTCGCCGCCGGTGATGGCCCAGCCGCCCGGCTGCACCCAGGGCAGCGTCGCATCCAGCATCGCGCTGATCGCCGCGCGGCCCTCGAGCGTCTTGATGTTCCAGGTAAACGCCACGAGGTCACGCCAGAAGCAGTCCTCGGTGAACAGGGCCGTGGCGGCCGCCGCATCGCCGGCCGCCAGCGCGTCCCCGAACGCGGACAGCCAGGTCGTCACTCCGGCCGCGATCTCGTCAGCTGGCAGGGTTGCAGTCATCGATGACCTCCCGCGGCGATGAGGGGGTGAGCCTGCGCTCTCCCAGCCTCACCCGGGACCGCCGGTGCGTCCAGCCCCCGGCGTCGGCTCTGCGCGCTAGCGGTCGGCGATCCAGTTGCCGTGGAACCCCAGCGGGATCCGGGCGGGCAGGTGCACGCGGGCCACGGGCTCGCCGGTGAAGTCCTGGGCGGCCAGGATGACCAGGTCGGCCGCGCCGCGGTCGGGGTTGTGCACGAAGGCCATGACGTAGCCGTCGTCCTCGTCCGCGGCGGGGGCCGCGGGCACGAACACGGCCTCGCCCGTGGTGGCGTCGCGGCCGAACTCGTGCGCCTCCGTGGTGCCGTGCGCAAGGTCGTGCTTGAGCAGGGCGTTCGCGAAGGCCTGGTCGGCGAAGTCCCCGGCGAGGGAGACGGTGGCCTGGCTGACGTCGCCGATCACCGCGCTGTAGCCGTAGCGGTGCGGCCGGGAGATGACCCGCTCGTCGACCCGTGGGAATTCCTGGAGGCGGTCGTCCAGGCGCTGCTGGGTGACCTTCCCGGCCGCGGGATCCACGATCCACCGGTCCAGCGTCAGCGGCCCGCGGCCATCCAGGCTGGAGACGTCATACGCCCCCTGGTACCGGCACAGGTCGATGACCACCCGGCCGCTGTCGTCGTCGTAGGCGTTGAGGGTGTGGAAGACCCAGCATGGGTCGACCTCGAACCAGCGGATGTCACCGGGACTGCCGTCGCGGGGGAGCAGGCCGACCCGGGCCGGGTGGGCGGGATTCCAGGTGTACGGCAGCTTCTTCCCAGCGGAGACGGCGTCCATGCTGAACGTGACCGGCAGGTCGAACAGGATGACGTAGCTGGCGGTGAGCGCGAAGTCATGCATCATCGGCCCGCCGGCGACCGGGATGTTGGTGGCCGACGTCACCCGGCCGCCCGAGCCCACGACCACGTGCTGGACGTGGTCCCAGGCCCAGTAGTAGGCGATCGCGTGCAGGTCCCCGGTCAGCGGGTCAGCCTTGGTGTGCGCGGCGAAGCCGCCGGGCAGCGTCCCGGTGAAGTCGCACGGGCCGACGGTGTCCAGCTCGTCGGTGAGCTCGTACGGCAGCGGGCCGGATTCCACCGTGGCCAGGGTCCGCCCGGCGCTGGCGAGCACGTGCGTGTTGGCCGCGAAGTCCATCCCCTCGTGCACCGGGCCGGCCGGCCACGTCTCGCCGCGGGCCTGAGCGACGGCCCGGGAACGGACCCACCTGTTGCGGTACCACTCGGCCCGGCCATCGCGTAGCCGGACCCCGTGCACCATCCCATCGCCCAGGAACCAGTGGTAGGCGGGATCCTCCAGGCCCAGCGGGTTAGGGCCGTTACGCAGGTACCGCCCGTCCAGCCCGGCCGGCACCTGGCCGGTCACCGGCAGGTCGAAGGCCGTGATTTCCTCGGTCACCGGCGCGAACGGGCCGTCCAGAAAGCGTTTCATGTCCGGCATGGCCGATTTCCCCCTCCAGTCCTTGGGGGGCACTTACCCGTATTTGCCCCCGCCCAAAGACGCGGAACCTGGTTCCCCGGCGGCCGCTAATCTGACCTTGACGTCGATATCAAGTTCGTGTTGAATCTCGTCACTGAGCGCGCCGCGCCGCCGTCTGCACCGCACGTCCGCCGAGGGGCCCGGGCAGGCTGGCGGGCGGCGGACGGGTGGTGGATCGCCGGTGCTGACCACGTCCTACTGGCCCGCCGAGGCCAGCGTCCCGCTGGACGAGATCACCGTGGGTGCCCTGCTCCGGCGCGTCGCCGGGCAGGTGCCCGACCGGCTCGCCCTGGTGGACGGGCAGGCCGCCGCGGCCGCCAGGCGCCGGTGGAGCTACGCCGAGCTGCTGGCCGTCGCCGAGGACGTGGCGGGCGCCCTGCTGGCCCGGTTCGAGCCGGGGGAGCGGGTCGCCGTCTGGGAGGCCAACCGGCCGGAGTGGGTCATGCTCCAGCTCGGTGCGGCCCTGGCCGGCGTCATCCTGGTGACGGTGAACCCGCAGTACCGCTCGGGCGAGCTCAAGTACGCGCTGGAGCAGTCCGGCGTGGCCGGGCTGGTCCACGGCACCAGCCACCGCGGCGCATCCATGGTGGACGTGGTGAGCGCGCTGCGGCCGGAGCTCCCCGCGCTGCGCGAGGTCGTCTGCTTCGCGGACTGGGACGAGTTCGCGGCCAGCGGCGCGGGGCACGGGCCGCTCCCGCAGCTCAAGCCGTCCGACCCGGCCCTGATCATCTACACCTCGGGCACGACCGGGTTCGCGAAGGGTGCCCTGCTGCATCACCTCGGCCTGGTCAACGCGGCCGGGCTGTCCGCGCAGCGGGCCGGTTTCCAGGACGGGGACACCTGGATCAACCCCATCCCGCTGTTCCACACCGGGGGAGGGGTGCTGGCCGGCGTCGGCTGCCTGGCCCGGCGCGCGGCGCACGTGGTAGTCCCGCAGTTCGACCCGGCCCTGGTGCTGGAGCTGATCGAGGCGGAGCGCGGCAGCATGGTGCTCACTGTGCCGACCATCTTGCTGGCCATGCTCGAGAACCACGACCGGCAGCCGC
Source organism: Streptosporangiaceae bacterium (assembly GCA_036509255.1). GTDB lineage: Bacteria > Actinomycetota > Actinomycetes > Streptosporangiales > Streptosporangiaceae > RYN-230. The sequence goes on along the minus strand of DATCFY010000117.1, from coordinate 55,254 downwards.
GCGACCTCTCCTCGCTGCGCACGGTAATGTCCGGCGGCGCCAAGGTGCCCGACAGCCTGGTCCGCCGCACCACGCAGACCTTCGGCTGCGAGTTCTCCATCCTGTTCGGCCAGGCCGAGCTGCACGGGGTGCTGACCCAGACCCAGACCACGGACAGCCCGCAGGATCAGGCCGAGACGCTCGGCCAGCCGATGCCGCATGTCGAGGTGAAGATCGCCGGCCTGGGCACCGGGGAGCCGGTCGGCGTGGGGGAGGAAGGTGAGATCTGCGCCCGCGGCTACCAGAACATGGTCGGCTACTGGGACATGCCGGACGCGACCGCGGCGACCATCGACGGCGAGGGCTGGCTGCACACCGGGGACGCCGGGACCATGGACGCCCGCGGCTACGTGCGCATCGCGGGCCGGCTGAAGGACATCATCATCCGGGGCGGGGAGAACATCCACGCGCTGGAGATCGAGCAGCTGCTGGCGGATCACCCGGGCGTGGCCGAGGTCGCGGTCATCGGCGTGCCGGACCCGCACTGGGGAGAGCAGGTCGCGGCCGTGATCCGGCCCGCCGACGAGGCCGCCCCGCCCGACCCGGAGGAGCTGGCCGCGTTCTGCCGGGAGCACCTGGCCTGGTTCAAGACGCCGAGGCTGTGGTTCTTCGTGGACTCGTTCCCGATGACACCGTCCGGGAAGATCCGCAAGTTCGAGGTTCGCCAGCGGTTCGCGGCCCCGTGGTGAAGGCCCACCCTGCGGTGACCGCAGCAACCTGAACTCGACGTCAACATCGACAACTCGCGGCGGCGGCTTGTACTGTGGCGGGATGCCAGACTGCGACGGCGCGGTGGCGCCTCCCGGCGTCGCGCCCGGCCCGCTCACGGACTGGTTCGCCGCCACACTCGACGCCGCGGCGCCGCTCCGGTTCGAGCGGCTCGCGGGTGGCTACTCCAACCTGACTTTCCTGGTCAGTGACGCGGCGGAGGGACGCTGGGTGCTCCGGCGGCCGCCGCTGGGCCATGTGCTGGCCACCGCGCACGACATGGACCGCGAGGGCGGGATCATGGCCGCGCTGGCCGGGTCGGGTGTCCCGGTCCCGGCTGTGCTGGGCCGGACTTCCGACCCCCGGTGGAACGAGGCCCCGTTCTTCGTCATGTCCTACGTCCCGGGCCGGGTGCTGCGCACCCCGGCCGACGCGGCCGGGCTGGCCGGGGACGATCTCGCCGCGATCGCGTACGGCCTGTTCGACGTGCTGGCCGCGATCCACGCCGTGGACCTGGCCGCCACGGGCCTAGACGGCCTGGGCCGCCCTGGCTCCTACGCCGAGCGCCAGCTCCGCCGCTGGCACCGGCAGTGGCAGGACATCCGCACCCGCGACCTGCCGCTGCTGGACGAGCTGTTCGCCGAGCTGACCGCCCGCCTCCCGGAGCAGGCCGAGGTGACGCTGATCCACGGGGATTACCGGCTCGACAACGTCATCCTCGGGCCCGGTGCGCAGATCAGCGCGGTGCTGGACTGGGAGCTGGCCACGGCGGGTGACCCGCTGGCTGATCTCGGGATGGCCCTCGCCTACTGGAGCGAGCCGCACGAGGCGGGCCAGCTGCCGCCCGCGCCGACCGACGCGCCGGGCTTCCCGGCCCGCCGCGACGTCGCCGCCCGGTACCTAGAGCGCAGCGGCCGGGACGGCGGTGACCTCAGCTTCTACGTCGCGCTGGCGCACTGGAAGGTCGCCTGCATGGCCGAGGGGGTCTACACCCGGCACCTGTCCGGGGACATGGGAGCGTCCGGGGCGGACATGGACCTGCTCCGGCGCCAGCCCGGGATGCGCGCCCGCGCCGCCCGGCGGGTGCTCGACGGTGAGCCCTAGGCGGGAGGAGGCCGGATGACCGACACGGTCCGCTTCGAGGTGTCCGGGGCGGTGGCCACGATCACGCTCAACCGGCCGGACCGGCTCAACGCGATGACCGAGGAGCTGATCGGCGCGGTCCTGGACCGCCTGGAGCAGGTCAGCGGGGACGACGCCATCCGGGTGGTCGTGCTCACCGGGGCCGGCCGCGGTTTCTGCGCGGGCGGTGACCTCGGCGCGATGGGGGAGTTCGCTGAGCCGCGGACACCCGCGGCCAGCGTCGCCCAGCTGCGGCGGCTGCACCGGACCAGCGAGCTGCTGCATGAGATGCCGAAGGTGACCATCGCCGCGGTCAACGGCCCCTGCGCCGGCGCCGGGCTGTCCTGGGCCTGCGCCTGCGACCTGCGGATCGCCGCCGAGTCCGCGGTGTTCCGCACCGCGTTCCTCAGCGCCGGGCTGACCGGGGACTTCGGCGGCACATGGTCGCTGACCCGGCTGGTCGGCGCGGGCCGCGCCCGCCACCTCTTCTTCCTCAACGAAAAGCTGAACGCGACCACGGCCGCCTCCATCGGACTGGTCGGCGAGGTCGTTCCGGACGACGCCCTGATGGGACGGGTCGCTGACATCGCCAGCGGGCTGGCGCAGGCACCGCCGCACGTCGTCGCCGGGATCAAGCAGAACCTGAACGACGCCCAGGAACTGGACCTGCACACGATGCTGAACGCCGAGGCCGGCCGGCAGGTCCGTGCGGCCCTCAGCCACCCGTCCGCCGCGCCGCGGCCGTAGCCGTGAGGACGCGGGCATGATCGCCGGCTGGGCCGCCGCGAAGGACCGGGTGCTGCCGGGCCTGCTCCGCCGCCGGGCCGGTGAGCGGCCGGACGAGCCGTTCCTGCGGATCGAGGACGGTCCCGCCGAGACCTTCGGCCAGGTCCTATCGGCCGCCGAGCGGATCGCGGGCCAGCTCGCCGGCCTGGGGGTTGGCCGGGGGGACCTGGTACCACTGCTGGCCGAGACGTCGGCGCCGTCCGTGCACGCCTGGCTCGGGGTGAACCTGGCCGGGGCGGCTGACGTGCCGCTGAACACCGGCTACCGCGGCGCGAGCCTGGCCCACGCGGTCGGCCTCACCCGCGCCCGGCTGATGATCGCCGACCCGTCGTTCCTGCCGCGGATCGCCGAGATCGCCGACCCGTCGTTACTGCCGCGGATCGCCGAGATCGCCGCGGACCTGCCCGCCCTGCGGACCGTGGTCCTGCTTGGTGACGGCGCCGCGCCGGATCCCGCTGGCGCGGCCGGGCTGCGGCTGGTCCCGCTGGCCGCGGCGGGCACCGGGCCGGTGCCGGACTTGGAGGGAGTGACCTGCCGGGCTGCGGCGTCCGTCCTGTTCACCTCCGGGACCACCGGCCCGGCCAAGGGCGTGATCATGACGCACGCGCAGACGTATGCGATCGCCCGGGAGATCGTCGAGGGGCTGCGCGTGACGGAGCGGGACATCTTCTACTGCTTCCACCCGATGTTCCACATGACGCGGTTCGGGTCGGTGTACACGGCCCTGCTGGCCGGCTGCCCGGTGGTGCTGGACCGCCGGTTCGACCCGGCCGCGTTCCTGGACCGGGCCCGCCGGTACGGGGCCACCGCCACCATCGGGCACGGGCCGATGCTGGAAGCCATCTACCGCCAGCCAGAGCGGCCGGACGACGCCGACAACCCGCTGCGCGCGATCCTCACCGCGCCGCTGCCAGCGAAGATCGCCGAGGACTTCGAGCGCCGGTTCGGCGTCCGGGCCATCGACACCTGGGGAATGACCGAGGTGACCTGCGTGACCATGCGCCCGTACCAGGCCCCGCTGCGCCCGGGCAGTTGCGGGCGCCCGCGCGACGACCTGCTCGAGGTGCGGATCGTCGACCCGGAGACCGATGAGGTCCTGCCCGCGGGGCAGGTCGGCGAGATCACCGTGCGGCCGCGCGAGCCCTGGGTGGTGATGCAGGGCTACCTGGGCATGCCCGACCTGACCGTGGCCGCCTGGCGGAACTTCCGGTTCCACTCGGGCGACTTCGGCTACCTGAGCCGGGACGGCTACCTGTACTTCGCCGAGCGGTCCGGCGACCGGATCCGCCGCCGGGCCGAGAACGTGTCGGCCTACGACATCGAGTCCGCCGCGGCCAGCTATCCGCGGGTGCAGGACTGCGCCGCGGTGGGTGTCGCCTCGGAGTTCGAGGGTGACGACGACATCAAGCTCTGCGTGGTGCCCGCCCCCGGACCGGCGCTGGACGAGGCGGGCCTGATCAGGCACCTGGTTCAGGCGCTGCCGCACTACATGGTCCCGCGGTACGTCGAGGTGCTCCCCGCACTCCCCCGCACCCCGACCGGCAAGATCCAGCGGCAGGTCCTGCGGGGATCCGGCGCCGGCCCGGGCGTCTGGGACCGGGTCGCGGCCGGCGTCTCGGTCCGGGCCCTGTCGCGCGAGGGGGAGCGATGAGCGATTCCGCGGCCGCGTCCCGCGGCGGCCCGCTGACCGGGATCCGGGTTATCGACCTCAGCAGGCTCGCCCCCGGGCCCTACGCCAGCATGCTGCTCGCCGATCTCGGGGCCGTGGTCATCGCGGTCACCGGCGGCCGGGCCGGGCAGGTCTCGGCCGACTTCACCCGGGGCAAGCGGTTCGTGCACCTGAACCTCAAGCATCCGGCCAGCCGGCAGGCCCTGCACCGCCTGGTCGCCACGGCCGACGTCCTGCTCGAGGGGTTCCGGCCGGGAGTCGCCGACCGGCTCGGCGCTGGTTACGCCGAGCTGAGCCAGGTCAACCCGCGGCTGGTCTACTGCTCGGTGACCGGCTACGACCCGGCCGGGCCGGACGCCCAGGCCGCCGGGCACGACATCAACTACCTGGCCGTCACCGGCCTGCTCGGCGCGGTCGGGCCGGCGGACGGGGACCCGCTGCCCCCGCTCAACCTGGTCGCCGACCTGGCGGGCGGCGGGATGCTGGCCGCGTTCGGCATCTGCGCGGCGCTCGTCGAGCGGGACCGTTCCGGGCACGGCCAGCGAATCAACGCCGCGATGACCGACGGCGTGCTGTCCATGATGGAGATGTGGCTGAACGCCTGGCGGACCCCGCTGCTGCCCGAACGAGGACTCGGCTTCACCACGGGGGCGGCGCCGTTCTACCGCTGCTACCGCTGCGCCGACGGGCAGTACGTCGCGGTGGGCGCCGTCGAGGACGGGTTCTTCCGCGCCCTGTGGGACGGGCTCAGCCTGCCGCCGCCCTACCCGGGTGACCGCTTCGAGCCGGCCACCTGGCCCGGCCTGGCCAAGGTCATCGGCGACCGGTTCGCCACCGCGAGCCGGGACGAGTGGTCAGCCCGGTTCGCCGGGGCCGACGCCTGCGTCACGCCGGTGCTCGCGCCGGACGAGGTGCTCCGCGCCAGCGGCCGCCCGGGGCCGGTGCCACGGTTCTCCCGCACCCCCGGCGAGCGGGGCCGCGACGGCGGCCAGCCGGATACCACGGCTGAGGTGCTGACCCAGGCCGGCCTGACCGGCGAGGAGTTGCAGGCGGTGGCCGCGGACGCACAGCGCGACGGGGCGTTCGGGTTCAAGTGGCCGCCTGACTGACCACGGGCGGACCGTTATCTGTCCCGCGGTGTGCCCGCCGGGTCAGCCGATCGCGTGCCTGCGGGGGCCAGGAGATGCGCTGGATGCGGCGCCGGAAACTGGGCCATGACGGGCGGGAAGTCCGGGCATAGCCTTGCGGTATGGAGGAATGTGACTACGCGCTCGCCGCGCGCCGTCACGCCGGCCAGGCGCGCGGCGGAAGCGCTAGCGAAGATCCCGGGCTGCTGGCCAGCCTGGCCCAGACCGAGGCGCTGTTAGCGGTAGCCGCTGCGATCGACCGCCTGGCAGGAGTGCTCAGCGAACGCGGCGCACCTCTGCCGTCCACAGCAGAAGGCCGGGCCTACCAGGTCGCCGAGATCCGCCGTCAGTTCTCACACGCCGCAGCCATGACTCCCGGCCGCAGACGTGGTCTGTGATGCGAGTTGTGCCATTGTCAGACCATCCCGGCACCCTGCTGCGGCAGGCGCAGCGGCGGCGCGCGACCGCTGACCGGGACGCTGGGCGTGCCTATGAAGAGGTGCTGGCCGGGCACCGCGAGCGGGTGGCGGAAGCACGTGCGGCCCGGGATCAGGCCCGGGCTCAGCGGCGCTGGGGCGCGTGGCTGCGCAGCGTCTTCGCCGTCTGGCGGGCGCAACGGCAGTTTCCCGCCACCTCCCTGCCCGGGAGCCAGCCGACTGATGAGGAAGAGAAGCTAGCCGCCGGGGTGGAAGGCGAACGGCTGGTCGAGGCGGGGCTGGCCCAGGTTCTCGGTGACGAATGGACGCTCCTGCACGGGTACCACAACCGCCACGGGGAGATCGACCATCTCCTGCTCGGCCCGCGGGGGTTGTTCGCCATCGAGGTCAAGCACCGCAACGCCACCATCGATTGCGCTGGCGACCGCTGGTGGTACTCGAAGTACGACAAGTACGGGAACCCGGTCGGGGACCGGCGCGAGATGGCCGACCGGGGAGGACGTTCCCCTAGTGAGCAACTCAACGAGCCTGCCACCGAGCTAGCGAGCTTCCTGAGCTCCCGTGGCCGTCCCGTCACGATCGGGCGCATGGTCGTGCTCACCCACCCCCGCGCGCGGTTGCGCAGCTGCTCCAGCCCGACCGTGCACATCGTCACCTCCATCAGGCAGATCATCGGCCTGGTGAACAGCTTCCCGGCCGCAATCACCGCCGCCGAGCGCGCGGAGCTTGAGCGACTGATCGTCCGCGACCATCGCTTCCACGACAGGCGCCGCTCATCCTGACGACCGGCCATACGCGCGAAGGTGATCACCCGGCGCTCAGCTGGCTGGCTCTCGCGGCAGGAGATCAGGCGCGGGTGACGATCAGGCAGGCGTCCTGCCCGCCGAAGCCGAACCCGTTGACCTGCAGCACGCCGATGTCGGCCTTGGCGGGCGCGTGCGTGATCACCCGGAACCGGGCCTCGGGCTCCACCTCGGTGGTGCCCGCGACCTGAACCAGCGTGCCTGCGCGCATCCCGTGCAGGCCAGCGAGCAGGCCCATCACGCCGCTGGCTGAGCCGGTGTGCCCGACGTGGCCCTTGATCGAGGTAACCGGCAGTTCCGCGGCGTGCTCGCCGAACACCTCGTTGATCGCCTTGGCCTCGGCCAGGTCCCCGGCGGGGGTCGCGGTAGCGTGCGCGATCACCGCATCCACGTCCTGCGGGCCGGCCAGGCCCGCGTCCCGCTGCGCGCGGCGCATGGCCTCCGCCTCCCACCGGCCGGACGGCTCGGGGGAAGACGGATGGAACCCCTCGGACAGCGAGGCGTAGCCGGTGACCAGGCCGTAGACGTGCGTGCCGCGCCTGGCCGCCCGCCCCGCCTCCTCCAGCACGACCACGGCTGCCCCGGCGCCTTCCACCACTCCGCGGCGGCGCACGTCAAAAGGCAGGCTGGCCAGGTCCGCGCGGTCGGGCGGGTCCGACATGCCGTAGCTGCGCTGGCTGTACGCCAGCGCGGGCGCCAGGCCGCACTCGGTGCCGCCCGCGACAATCACGTCGGCCTGCCCGGTCTCGATCATCCGGGCGGCGGTGCCGATGGCGTCCAGTGAGGACGCGCAGGCCGAGGAGACGGTCAGCAGGGGTCCGTGCAGCCCGTAGTGAATGGCGATCTGCGCGGCCGCCATGTTGGGCCAGACCTGGATGTTCAGCTTCCGCGGCACCGCGTCCGGGCCCTCGGTGTCGAGCAGCCGCTGGGCGTCGAGCAGGGCCCGCGCGCCGGCCATCGTCACGCCCAGCACGACCCCGGTGCGCAGCGGGTCGAAGTCCCCGCCGGTGTCCCGGACCGCCTGGATGGCGGCAGCCAGGGCGTGCTGGGTGAACGTGTCCGAGCCCGCGATGACCCGCTCGTCCAGCCACGCGCCCGGGTCGAAGTCCGGCACCGGGGCGATCCAGGCGTAGCGGCCGGCTTCCGGCTCGGCCCAGGGCGCCGCGGTCACGCCGTGCTCTCCCGCGTCGAGCCGGGTGAAGTACTCGTCGGCGGACTGGCCGATGCAGGAGATCACGCCGATGCCGGTGATCGCCACGCCCCGCATGCGCTGCCCCTTCCGCCGCTCATTGACAGTAGTTGAATCCGACGTCAGAATCAATCAGTCGCGTGCGGCCCCGGCATAGACAGAGCGGGGATGCGACCAGGCGTCCCGACCGCCAGGACGACGCACCGCCGGGCGACGCAGGCCGGAGGCAGGCATGAAGTTCACCCTTGCCGATTTCATCGCGATGAACATCCGGTCCTTCCCGGACCGGCAGGCCCTCGACGTGCTTGGCGACGCCGGTGAGAGTTACACGTACCGGGACATGTGGCTGCGAGTCTCGGCCCTGGCCGACGCGCTGCGCGAGGTCGAGCCGGGGCCGCACGGGCCGGCCGCCGCCACCTTGCTGCCCAACGGGGCGGACGCGCTGCTCATCTACCTGGCCGGGCAGCTGGCGGGCTGCGCGATCGTGCCGGTCAACACCCGGCTCGCGCATCCGGAGATCCTGCACATCGTCAACGACTCCGGGGCGCGGCGCATCTTCGCGGGCGGTGACCTGCTGGCCATGGCGGCAGGGGTGGCCGGCGCTGCGGACCAGGACGCGACCGTCATCGACGTAGCGCAGCTGCCCACCCCCGGCGGCCTGCGCGACCCGGCCGTCTCCGACCCGGCCAAGGGTGACCGGCTGGCGGCCGTTTTCTACACCTCAGGCACCACCGGCGCGCCCAAGGGTGCCGCGATGACCAACGACACCTGGCTGGTCAACGCCATGCGCTGGGGCTGGCAGCTGGGCCTGTGCTGGGACGACGTGATGCTGGTGCCCGGCCCGCTGTTCCACATGTCCTACTGCAGCTTCGCCTTCGGCACGCTGATGATCGGCGGCCGGATCCGGATCATGCCTTCGTTCGACGCCGCCCAGGCCTGCGACGAGTTCACCGGGACAGCCACCACCGCCTTCCTGGTGCCGTCGATGACCGCGATGATGATCGAGGAGTGGCAGCGCCGCGGCCGGCCGCCGCTGGGCAGCATGCGGGCCATGATGACCGCAGCCGCGTCGGTGTCGTCCGAGGCACTCGCGGACGCGTTCGCCATGTTCCCGAACGCCCGGATCACCGAGACCTACGGCTGGACCGAGGCCGGGTTCGCCACGGACGAGATCAAGCGCCCGGAGACCCTCGCGGACGCCACCGTCGGGTACTCCACGCTGGGCTGCGAGATCGCGATCCTGGACCCCGGCGGGAACCCGGTCCCGCCCGGCGAGCAGGGCGAGGTGGCGGTGAAGACCGTGGCGCACTTCTCCGGGTACCTGAACCGGCCCGACGCCACCGCCGCCGCGTTGGCGGGGGACTTCCTGCGCTCGGACGACATCGGCGTGCTGGAGAAGGACGGCCGGCTGCGGATCATCGACCGGAAGAACGGTCTCATCATCAGCGGCGGCGAGAACGTCTACGCCGCCGAGGTGGAGCGGGTGCTGATCAGCCATCCGCAGATCCGCGACGTCACCGTGGTCGGCAAGCCGGACCCGCGCTGGGGTGAGGTCGTGGTCGCGGTGGTGGTGCCCGAGCCGGGCGCGGCCCCCGACCCCGGCGAGGTCACCGCGTACTGCCGGGCCCGGCTGGCCGGCTACAAGTGCCCGCGCGAGGTCCGGGTCTGGGACGACCTGCCCCGCAACTCGATGGGCAAGATCCAGCGCTTCATCATCCGCGAACGCGTCACCGCCGGGCCCGTATAGCCCGGGCAGCCCGCCGGGCAGTAGGGCCCGGGGGTGACCGCGAGTGGATCGAGCGCGGCGAGGAGAGGGACGCCCGGGGCGACTCGCTCTTTGCGCGGTGGCCGCTCCTCGTTCCCCAGCTGGCCGACTTTGGCCAGCAGATCCCCTGACGCCCGACCACGCTCCCCGATCGGATTCATTTCCGCTGGCCTATGCGACAGGGCTGCTCCGGTGACCAAAGCGCCAGACGGCGGGGCTCGCGGGCCCGCGCCCTGAGGACCCCACGCCCCATCCGCCACACGCGCCCCGCAGATCCCGGCGCCCGGCTGGCGGGCATGATGGATGAAAGTTTGGTGCAGTCTGGTGTGCACCATCCCTTCATTCACCCGCCCCGGCCGCGCTCGGTAAGCGGCCGCGGCCGCATCCAGACCGGACTGAGCGGCGGCACACAGAATGCGCCGCACGGCCGGCGCGGAATAGCGGCCGGCGCGGCGACGGCCGGCGGCGGGATGGCGGCCAGCGTGGGATGCTGGCCGGCATGGCCGCAGCTTCACCCGTGCCGCCCGGGGGCCTGTGGGCGGCACGGCCCGCCTTCTGGTTCCCGCTCGCCCTCTTCGGCGTGCTCATCGCCGGGTCGGTGCCGTTGTACGCTGCGCAGCTCAGCGCGCCCGCGTTCAGCTGGCTGTCCTACGGGCCGCTGACCCGGACGGTGTCCTCGTCGTCCTCGTCGCCGGGGCATGGCGTCGCCTTCCACAGCACTCTGGTGGCCAGCCTGGGCCCCGGCACGGGGGTGACGGGAATCGCTGAGGGCTGGTACTGGGCGGCTGCGCTGACGGCCGGATTCCTGGTCACGGCGGTGTGGTACCGGCGGGGCGGCCGGGCGGGGCCTGGCCGCGGCTACCTGGTCACTGGCCTGGTGCTGACGGCAGCGGTCACCGCGGTGCCCCTGCTGCTGATTCCGCGGGCCTCGCTGCCCGCCTGGCTCTGGCTGTCCGGTCAGTGGGCCAGCGGCACGTTCGCCCTGCTGGTCATCGCGGTCGCGCTCTGGATGCTGGCCCGCCAGGCCCGCAGCCGCCCGCTGGCGATCGTCGCGCTGGCCTACACGGTGGCCGTCCTCATCGCTGACTGGCCGACCCTGCGCAGCGCCCCGTCGGCGCTCCTGGTGACCGGCGGGGATCCGCTGCGCACCCTGGTGACGATCAGCTCGCGGGGGCAGTCCGCGGCCGCGGCGCTGCTGCCCGCGCTGGTGCTGCTGGTGACCGCCGCCGTGTCCTTCGCCTGGCCGGCCCGGTTCCGTGGCAAGCCGCAGGCCAGCTGACCCGGCGCCGCAGCGCGGGTACTGGTTCCCGCTGCTGGTGTTCGGCGGGCTGGCCGCGCTGCCGCTGCCGCTGTCGGTGCTGGGGTCTCCGCAAGCGCCGGCCGGGGTCGCGGTGCTCACCCGGGAGACCTATCCCACGGTGACGCAGGCGATGTACCTCGGCGGCGGCTTCGCCAGCGCCCCGTTTCCGTTCCCCCTGGGCTGGTACTGGGTGGGTGCGCTGGCGGCTGGCCTGCTGCTCACCGCGGGCTGGTACCGCTGGCGGGACCATCGCACCGGTACCCGGACCCCGCTGCGCGGCTACCTGGTGACCGGGCTGGTGCTGGCCGCGGTGGCTGCCGCGCTGCCCCTGCTGGCCTGGGGGACACCGGTCCAGATGGGGGCTCCGGCCTGGACGCGTGGACGTGGCTGGACACCCTCTGGCGGCTCGGAACGTTCGCATTGCTGGCCGTCGCCGTGGGCCTGGGCATACTCGCCCGGATCGGGCGCAGCCGCGGGCTGGCGATCGTCGCCGCCCTTTACCTCGCGGCCGTCTGCCTCACCGGCTGGTTCGATCTGCAGCAGGCGTTCGTCCTGGCCGTCTTGTACCCGTCCGGAGATCCTGCCGCGCTGCTGCCCGCCGCTGTCCTGCTGCTGGCCGGCGCGGGCGCATGGCGGGCCGGCTGCGCAGGCTGCGCGGCGGGACCGCTCCCCTGGCTGGGGCCGCCGCGGATCCCTGACCGCCAGGAACCGCAGGTCCGGCGGCGATGAGTTTGCCGCGAGGGTCCGGTCTTACGGGTATCGAGCAGGCCAACTTCTAGGCAAGCAATGGAGCTGAGGACAGTGGGCGTCATTAAGGTGCATGAGTTCATCGCCCTGGACGGTGTTTTCGAGGACCCGTCCTGGACGTTCGGGTTCGGCTTCGATCCCAGGATGGGTGAGGCCCTCGCCGCGATTACGGGGTCGTGCCAGGCGATCTTGCTCGGGCGCCGGACATTCGAGATGTTCGCCCCCGCGTGGTCCACCCGGACCGCCGCGGACGACCCGGGTGCGCCGTTCTTCAACGAGTCGCCCAAGTACGTCGTCTCCGGCTCGCTGGAGACCGCGGACTGGAAGAACTCCACCATCCTCGGCCCGTACAGCGCGGACACCATTCGTGACCTTAAGGACCAGGCCGGCGGCGACATCTACGTCAGCGGCAGCGGCACGCTGGTCCGGGCGATGCTCGCCGACGGCCTGGCCGACGAGCTGCACCTGTTCGTCTACCCGGTGGCGCGCGGGGCCGGCCGGCGTCTATTTGCCGATCAAGGCCAGGCCGCGACGTTCGCCCTCGCTGGATCCGAGGCCTATAGCAATGGAGTGGTGCATCTCAGCTACGCCCCCGCCGGCTCTGGCGCCGGGTGACAGGGACGCCGGGCGCCTCGCTAGGCGCGGGGGCGCGCCGACGACGTGGCGTAGCCCGGGAAGCTGGTGATCATGACCTTGGTGTCGTTCCAGCGGCACCGAAGTCATGATCATGATGTGAGCCTGGGGTTTGCGGGGCAGGTGGGGCTAATGTTCTGTGGCTCGCCAGGCTTGGCACAGGACTAATGGCGTGCGGCGGACTAGTCTCGCTATGAGGGCTCAATACTCGCCCTCGGATTAAGGGGGGCCTTGTGCGCAGGTACATCATTGCTCTAGCCGCCGCGGCGGGGGTGCTGGGGCTCAGCCTCCCGGCCGCCGCAGAAGCCGGAACCGGGGGCCAGCCGCCGCCATCGGGGGTCGTGTCGGCCACACCTGCCAGTAACACGCCTCACCTGCCCGCCACCTCCAGTCCCACGCAGCAGGTCCGCCAGCTCGTCCAGTGCGGCGGCACCATGTACGCGGTGGGCAGCTTCAGCTCCATCAAGCAGGGCAGCAAGACCCTCGCCCGCAGCGACCTGGTCAGCTTCAGCGCCACCGGCCCCTACACGGTCACCTCCTGGGCTCCGGTGGTGGTGGGCAGCACCCAGACCAACAATGACGGCGCAGACGCGATCAATTCCATCGCGTTCAGCGGCGGCAACTGCGCGGACGCCTACATAGGCGGGAACTTCACGAAGGTCAATGGCACCAGCGTGACCAACATCGCCGAGATCAGCACCAGCACCGGCAACGTCGTGACCGGCTTTGCGCACGCCGCCAATGGCGCGGTCGACACCCTGGCTGCCGTCGGAAGCCATCTGCTGGTCGGCGGTACCTTCACCGCCATCAACGGCGCCAGCATCCCGCGCATGGTCAGCCTGAACCCGTCCACCGGCCTGAGCGACGGGTTCGTGAACCTGTCCATCGCAGGCAGCCAGGTCTTCAACCAGCAGCTCAGTCACGGTGGCACGCTCGACCTCGTCGAGGCCAACATCAGCTCGGTAGGGGGCCTCACGCGCCACCAGATGTTCATGCTGAACGTCGGCGGCTCGAAGGCCAGCGTGACGGGCTGGACCTCGCCGACGTTCAACATTGCCTGCAGTCCCCAGACGTTCTGGGCCCGCGGGGGGTCCTGGTCGCCGGGCGACTCGACCGTGTACGTGGCCACCACGGGCTACAAGGAGCCGGGCGTCAGCGGGTCCGGGCCACGTCCGCCCGGCAGCCCCTGTGACACGGCCATGGCCTTCCCGGTGACCCAGGGATCGGTAAGCCCGAAGTGGATCAACCAGACCGGCTGTGACTCCCTGTACACGACGGCGGCGGACAGCCTGGCGGCGTACTTCGCGGGCCACGAGCGCTTCTCCATGAACGCCAACGCGTGTGACGCCCTTGGTCCCGGTGGGTACAACGCGACGGGCACCGAGGGGCTGAACCCGGCTAACGGGGCGCTGTACGTCAACTCAGCGGGTTCCGCGGGATACTACAGCCGGGCCCGTGGCCTGGGCGCCGACGGCATGCTGCTCACGAGCGCCGGGCTGTGGATCGCCAGCGACAACTTCGATGACAGCGACACCTGCGGCGGCGTGAGCGGGCACGCCGGCATCTGCTTCCTGCCCTACGGCTAGAGGCCCAGGCGATCGGCCAGGGCGGCCCGGTGCTGGGTTTCGGTGCCGAACAGGACCGCGGAGCTGCGGGCCCGGCGGAAGTACAGGTGCGCCGGGTGCTCCCAGGTGAAGCCGATCCCGCCGAGCACCTGGATGGCCTCCGCGGTGATGTGCGTGTAGGTGGCCGAGCATTGCAGGCCCGTCACCAGCGCGGCGACCCCGGGATCGCCCTCTGCGCCGCCGGCCGCCTCCAGCGCGCCGTCCAGGGCGACCCGGGCACCCTCCAGCGCCACCAGCATGTCCGCGCATTTATGCTTGATGGCCTGGAACGAGCCGATCGGGCGGCCGAACTGGACCCGCTGCCTGGCGTGGCTGACCGCCAGGTCCAGGACCTGCTCGGCGCCGCCGACCGCCTCGGCGGCGAGCGCGATCACCCCCGTGTCCAGCACGCGGGCCAGCACCCCGGGCCCCGACCCTGGCGGGCCGAGGGGCCGGGCGGGGGCCGCGCGGAAACCGAGCCGGGCCAGCTTGCGGGTGGCGTCGATGGCGGGCATCACCGTGCGGCTCAGCCCGGGCGCGTCGCCTGCCACCCGGTACAGGCTGGTCCCGGCGCTGCCGCGGGCGGCGACCAGGAGCACGCCGGCCAGATGGCCGTCCACGACGTAGAGCGCCTCGCCGTCCAGGGTGACGCCGCCGGGGGAGGGGGACGCCGTGACGCCGGGCAACCCCGGGGGGCCGTCCGCGCGTCCCGCCGGGCCGCTGAGCGCCACCGCGGCGAGCAGCTCACCGGCCGCCAGCCGCGGCAGCAGCTCCGCCCGGGCCTCCCCGTCGCCGCTGGCCACCAGCGCGGTCACGGCCAGCACGGCGGAGGAGAGGTAGGGGACGCAGGCCAGTGCCCGGCCTAGTTCCTGCAGCACCACACCGGCCTCCGGCAGGCCGCAGCCCGCACCGCCGTACCCGGCCGGCACCAGCAAGCCGGGCAGCCCGAGCTGTCCCAGCGCCGCCCACACCGCCGGGTCATAGCCCGCCTCCGTGCCGGAAACCCGGCGGACCTCCGGCAGCGGGAAGTGGTCCCGCGCGAACGCGCGGACCATGGCGCGCAGGTCGTCTCGCTCGGCGGCGGAGGCGGCCTGCGCGGGCGCCGGTGTCGGCTGAGGCACGGTCCTGGTCCCTGGCCTGATCCCGGCGGTTCAGCCAGCCACGATGGGCTGGCCCCACATGTCCGAATTCGGGGTGGCCTTGGCCACCAGGCCCGGCACGACCAGGCCGAGGTCGGCCGGCGCCCAGGTGCCGAGCTGGCGGACGCCCGGGCCTGAGTGCCAGCCCTCAGCCACGTTCAGCTCGCTGCCCCAGACGTTGAACACCCGGCCGGTGATGTCCCGCGACTGCTCGCTGCCCAGCCACACCACCAGCGGCGAGACGCGCTCGGGGGCGAGGTCGTCGGGCTGGCCGCCCACCCCGTCCGGCCCGGCTCCGGCCAGCACCGCCAGGCCCTCGGTCATCCGGGTGCGGGCCCCGGGCGCGATCGCGTTGACCGTCACCCCGTACCGGCCCAGCTCGGTCGCGGCGATCAGCGCGAGCGTGGCGATGCCGGCTTTGGCCGCGCCGTAGTTCACCTGCCCGGGGTTCCCGTACAGGCCGGAGGGGGACGACGTGCAGATCACGCGCGCATCGTTGGGCTGCCCGGCCTTGGCCCGCTCCCGCCAGTACGCGGCCGCGTGCCGGGTAGGAGCGAACACCCCGCGCAGGTGGGTGCGGATGACGCCGTCCCAGTCGTCCTCGGTCATGTTGACCAGCATCCGGTCGCGCAGGATGCCGGCGTTATTGACCAGCACGTCCAGCCCGCCATACTGACCCACCGCGGCCTCGATGAGCCGGGCCGCGCCGTCCCAGCTGGCTGCGTCCTCGTAGTTCGGCACGGCCTCGCCGCCCAGCTCGCGGACCTCGGCGGTCACCGCGTCGGCGGGCCCGTGGTCCCCTCCGGTGCCGTCCCGCTCGACGCCGGTGTCGTTGATGACCAGCCGGGCACCTTCCCGGGCGAAGGCCAGCGCGTGCGCCCGGCCCAGGCCGCGGCCGGCCCCGGTGATGATCACGACCCGGCCCGTGCAGATCCCGCTCATGCGTCCGCCCTTCCCAGCAGCCCGATCGCCCGGGCCCACAGGGCGGTCAGCTCGTCGGTGGCCTTGTCCAGGTCGAAGTCCTCGCCCTGGGCGCACCAGGTGTAGGCGAACCGGCTGACCATGCCGGTGAGCGCGTGCGCCGCGTAGCGCGGGTCGAGGGACGGGTCGGCCAGGCCCGTCTCCTGCAGGCCGCGGATGGACTTCTCGGCCCGGGTCACGAACGCCGCCTTGGCCTCGAGCAGCAGGTCGGCCATGTCCGGGACGATTGCCGCGACGTTCTCCCAGATCACCATCAGCTTGCTGTTCGCCCGGTAGGTCTCCAGGTAGCGGCGGTTCGCCGCGCGCAGCCCCTCGAGCGGATCCCGGCCGTCCCGGCGGCCCTGGTACTGCGCTGCCCCGGTACCGAGCAGCCCGGACTCCAGCTGCAGGATGACCGCGCGGAACACGGCTTCCTTGGAGTCGAAGTAGGTGTAAAAAGTGCCGTGGGCAGCGCCGGCTTCCTCGGCGATGTCGGTGATGCGGGCCTCGATGAAGCCGTCCCGCTCAAAGACCCGCCGCGCGGCCGCGATGAGTGCCTCGCGGGTCCGGCGGCCACGCTCGCTGAGCTGCTCGGGTGGTTTGGGAGAGCCGCCGGTCGGTGCGGAATCGGCGGGCCGGGATCGCGCCATGCAACCTGACATTAGTCGAACTTGACGTCGGAATCAAGTTCAGCTTAGATGGGAGACCATCGCGCGGGCGGGCGGAAGATCCAGCCGCGGCGTGCAGGCGGATGACGCGTGAGGAGTCAGATGGATTTCGGGTTCTCCGCGCGGTCGGCGCAACTCCAGCAGGAACTCCTGGCCTTCATGGACAGTCACGTGTACCCGGCCGAGGACGTGTACGAGCGCCAGCTCGCCGCCTCGGGGGACCCGCACAGCCAGCCGCCGGTCATGGAGGAGCTGAAGGCCGCCGCCCGGGCCCGGGGCCTGTGGAACCTGTTCCTGCCCGACGCCACCTGGGGCGCGGGGCTGGGCAACACCGACTACGCGCCGCTGGCCGAGATCATGGGCCGGTCGGCGATCGCCTCGGAGGCGCTGAACTGCTCGGCCCCGGACACCGGCAACATGGAGCTGCTGGTGCTGTTCGGCACCGAGGCCCAGCAGCGTGAATGGCTGGTGCCGCTGCTGGAGGGCACGATCCGGTCCTGCTTCGCGATGACCGAGCCCGCGGTGTCCAGCTCGGACGCCAGCAACATCTCCGCCACCATCACCCGCGACGGCGACTCGCTGGTGCTCAACGGCCGGAAGTGGTGGACCTCGGGCATCCTGAACAAGGACTGCAAGCTGATGATCTTCATGGGCTGCACGGACCCGGAGGCCGCTTCCCACCGACGCCAGAGCATGGTGCTGGTGCCCACCGACACACCCGGTGTCACTGTGCTGCGCAACCTGCCCGTATTCGGCTACACCGACCGGCTCGGCCACGGTGAGGTGCAGTTCACCGACGTCCGGGTGCCCGCGGCGAATCTGCTCGGCGCGGAGGGCGGCGGCTTCGCCGTGGCCCAGGCCCGGCTCGGGCCGGGCCGGGTGCACCACGCGATGCGCGCGATCGGGATGGCCGAGCGGGCGCTGGAGCTGATGTGCCGCCGGGTGACCTCCCGGGTCGCGTTCGGCGGCCCGCTGGCCGACCAGGGCGTGGTCCGGGAGTGGATCGCGCGGAGCCGCATCGAGATCGACCAGTCCCGGCTGCTGGTGCTCAAAGCGGCCTGGCTGATGGACACCCGGGGGAACAAGGCCGCGCGGACCGAGGTGGCTGAGATCAAGGTGGCCGCCCTCGACGTGGCGCACCGCGTCATCGACCGGGCGCTGCAGGCGCACGGGGGCGCGGGGGTCAGCAATGACTTCCCGCTGGCCCGGATGTACACCAGCGCCCGGGCGCTGCGGATCGCCGACGGCCCGGACGAGGTGCACCTGCGCTCCGTCGCCCGCCGCGAGCTGGCGAAGTACCGTGACTGAGCCAACCGGGCCCAGCCAAGCCAGCAGCGGGCAGCTCGCGGGCCGCAACGCGCTGGTCACCGGGGCGTCCCGGGGCATCGGCCGGGCCATCGCGGAAGCGTTCGCGGCGGCCGGCGCCCAGGTGATGATCTCCTCCCGGAAAGCTGACGCCCTCAAGCAGGTCGCCGAGGAGGCCGCGGACCGCGGCCTGCCCGGCCGGATCATCTGGCAGGCCGCGCACGCGGGTAAGCCCGCCGAGGCGCAGGCCTGCGTGGCTGAGACGGTCCGCCGCCTCGGCTCGGTCGACATCCTGGTCAGCAACGCCGCGACCAACCCTTACTTCGGCGACCTGGCCGGGCTGGACACCGCGCGGGCGGAGAAAACGTTCCAGGTCAACCAGCTGGGCGTGCTGACCTGGGCCCAGCAGGCCTGGCAGGCGTCGATGCGCGAGCACGGCGGGGTGATCCTCAACGTGGCGTCGATTGGCGGCTTCATGGTCGAGCCGATGATCGGGTTCTACAACGTGACCAAGGCCGCGGTGATCCAGCTGACCCGGCAGCTGGCCTACGAGATGGCGCCGGGAGTGCGGGTGAACGCGATCGCACCCGGCCTGGTCAAGACGGATATGGCCCGCGGCTTGTGGGAAGGGCGGGAACCGGAGCAATCGCGCCGCATCCCGCTGGGCCGCCTGGGCGAGACCACCGACATCGCCAGCGCCGCGGTCTTCCTGGCCAGCGACGCGGCGTCCTGGATCACCGGGCACACGCTCGTCGTGGACGGCGGCGCGATGATTGCGCCGTCCGTCCCCGCCGGGGACGTATAGGACAAGCACGGGCCGGGTCTCCGGCCGGGCACGCTCTAGTCGCGCAGGGGACGGGCAATGGACTACCAGGAGATCCGCTACGGGCCGGCCGACGGGGCAGGCCCGCAGGTTGTGCAGGTCACGCTGGACCGGCCGGCCGCGCTGAACGCCTACACCTCGCGGATGTGCGAGGAGCTGACCGACGCGCTGCTGCGCTACGCCCGGGACGAGGACGCCCGGGTCCTGGTGCTGACGGGCGCCGGGCGGGCCTTCTGCGCGGGCGGCGACGTGGCCAGCCAGGTCGAGGTCGAGGAGGCGGCCCGGCGCCAGCTCGGTCACGGGGTGGTGATGCGGGAACGGATGCACCTGCTCGTCCAGTCCTTGTACCGGATGGACAAGCCGCTGATTGCGATGATCAACGGCCCCGCCGTGGCAGGCGGGCTCACGCTGGCCCTGCTGTGTGACTTCCGGATCGCGGCCTGGAGCGCGCGGCTGGGCGACACCAGCGGCCGGTCCGGGCTGCTGCCCGACGAGGGCGGCGCCTGGCTGTTCCCCCGGGTGATGGGGATCGCGGCGGCCACCCGGATGACGCTGCTCAGCGAGCTGTACAACGCGTCCACCGCGCAGCAGCTGGGCCTGGTCGGCGAGGTGGTCCCCGACGAGCAGCTCCGGGGCCGGGTCATGCAGCTCGCGGACGAGCTGGCCGCCCGCGCGCCGCTCGCGGTCCGGGTGGCCAAGCGGATGATGCGCCGGTCGCTGGAGCTGACCTTCGAGCAGTCGCTCGGCGACGCCGAGTACGCGGTCAACATCGTCAACGACAGCGCGGATGTGCAGGAGGGCGTGGCCGCCTTCCTGGAGAAGCGCACCCCCGTGTTCCGGGGGCGCTGAGTGGCCGGGGACGGTGACCTGCCCGCGCAGTCACCCGCCACGCCATCCGGGCCTGCTGGTGCGCCCGCCGTCACGGCGGCACGGAGCCCAGACGTGGCGGACCTGCCGCCCGTTGCGGAGAATTTGTTCTCCTGGCAGGACGGGACACCGCGGCTGATCGGGTCGGCCTGCCGGGCGTGCGGGACGCTGGCCTTCCCACAGCAGCACTCCTGCCCCCGGTGCTGCGGCGAGGACGTGGCCGGGACGCTGCTGCCTGCGGAGGGCACCCTCTGGTCCTGGACTGTGCAGCGCTTCCCGCCGAAATCGCCGCCGTACGCCGGCGAGACCGAGTTCCGGCCGTTCGCGGTCGGCTACGTGGCCCTGGACGGCGGAATCGCGGTGCAGGGGCGGCTCACCGGCGCGGCCGCGCCGGACGGCTACCGCATCGGCATGCCCATGCGGCTGGTCATCGAGCCGTTCATCCGCCGTGACGGGACGGCCGTGGCGGCCTACGCGTTTGCGCCATGCTTCCCGGGCCACGGGCAAGCCCCAGACGATCATGAGGGCCCGGCCGGCGCGCCGGGGGAGGGGAGTGCGGCCTCATGACCGGGAGCCTGGCCATCGCCGGCATCGGCATTCACCCGTTCGGCCGCAACGAGGGACAGTCCGGGCTGCAGATGGCGGTGGCCGCGGCCCGGGAGGCGCTGGCCGACGCCGGGCTCAGCTGGCCGGACATCCAGTTCGCGGTAGGCGGCTCCGACTCCGCCGGCAAGCCGGACACGATGGTCAGCCGGCTCGGCCTGACCGGCCTCCCATTCACCAACGTGATCAACGGCTGCGCCACCGGCGGCGCGTCGTTGCTGACCGCCCGGACGACCATCGCCTCGGGCACCCATGAGATCGGGCTGGTCGTCGGGTTCGACAAGCACGCGCGGGGCGCGTTCGACCCGCGGCCGGAAGACTGGGGCCTGGACGGCTGGTACGGCGACCTGGGCATGATGGTGACCACCCAGTACTTCGGCATCAAGATCCAGCGGTACATGCACGAGCACGGGATCACGAGTGCGTCGCTGGCCCGGGTGGCGGCGAAGGCGTTCCGCAACGGCGAGCGCAACCCCGCCGCGTGGCGGCGCAAGCCGCTGCCGGTGGACGACATCCTGGGTTCGGCCATGGTCGCCGACCCGCTGACCCAGTACATGTTCTGCTCGCCGTCGGCGGGGGCAGTCGCCCTGGTCGTGTGCCATCCCGACCTGGTCACCCGGTTCCCGGCGCCGCCCGTGTACGTCCGGGCCGTGTCGATGCGGTCGCGGCGTTTCGGCTCCTTCGAGGTGTTCAGCCCCAGCATGCCGGTGACCCGCGGCCCGGCCCCGTCCCAGGAGGCGGCCCAGGCGGCCTACGCCGAGGCGGGCATCGGCCCTGGCGAGTTCGACCTGGTGCAGGTGCAGGACACCGAGTCGGGTGCGGAGCTCATGCACCTGGCCGAGTGCGGGCTGTGCGAGCACGGCGGGCAAGAGGAGCTGATGGCTACCGGCGCGACCGAGATCGGCGGCCCGATGCCGGTCAACACCGACGGCGGGTGCATCGCCAGCGGGGAGCCGATCGGCGCCTCTGGGCTGCGCCAGGTCTACGAGACCGTGCTCCAGCTGCGCGGCCAGGCCGGGGACCGGCAGGTGGACGGGGCCCGGACCGGGTTCACCCACGTGTACGGCGCGCCGGGTATCAGTGCCTGCGCGGTGCTCAGCCGATGAGCGGGCTCGCCGAGTGGCAGGCCCGGGCGCTGGACTGGTTGCGGGCGCACGCGCAGCCCCGGGACGGTGCGGCCGCGGCGGGGGGCGACGGGCCGGCCGGCGGCGGGCTGGGCTCGGTCGCCGTGTTCGACAACCTGACGTTCGAGCAGGAGCAGGAGCAGCTCGCCGCGGCGGCCGCCTGGCAGCGGGCCAAGCTGGCCGCGGGCTACGGGGCCATCACCTGGCCGCCGGAGCACGGCGGCGCGGGACTTCCCGCCGCCTACGAGGACGCGTTCGGCGGGGAAGAGGCCCATTTCGCGGTACCCCGGAAGAACGAGCTGTTCTCGGTCACGCTCGAGCTGGTCGCGCCCACCATCGCCGCGTTCGGGACGTCGGCCCAGCAGCGCGAGCTGATCCCGCGGCTGCTGGCCGCCGAGCTGTTCGTCTGCCAGCTCTTCTCCGAGCCGGGGGCCGGGAGCGACCTGGCTGCGCTGTCGCTGCGCGCCGAGCGGCGGGGCAGCGGCTGGGTGCTCAACGGCCAGAAGGTCTGGACGTCCGGCGCCCGGCACGCGGCCCTGGGCGAGCTGATCGCCCGCACCGACCCGGCGCAGGCCCGGCACCGCGGGCTGACCGCGTTCCTGGTGCCGATGGACGCACCCGGAGTGGAGATCCGCCCGATCCGGCAGATGAGCGGCGGGTCGAGCTTCAACGAGGTCTTCTTCACCGACGTCGTGGTGCCGGATGAGGCGCGGCTCGGCGACGTCGGCCAGGGCTGGCAGGTGGCGCTCACCACGCTGGGCTTCGAGCGGGCCAGGTCCGGCGCGGGCGCGCAGCAGCCGGGCGGATCCTTCGCCCAGGTCGCCTCCACCGCCCGTGAGCTGGGCGTGCAGGACGACCCGCTGGTCCGGCAGATGCTGGCCGACCTCTACGTGCGTTCCGAGGTGCAGCGCCGGTACGCGGAGAAGATGACCCAGTCCGCCACGGCCGGCGGGGGCGGTGCGGGCGGCGCACCCGGCGAGGAGGGGTCGGTCCTGAAGCTGATGTGGTCGGCGAACCTGATGCGGACCTCCGCCGTGGTAACCGAGCTGCTGGGACCGCGGCTGGTCGCGGACACCGGGGAGCCGGGCACCTTTGCCTGGTCCGAGCACCTGCTGGGCGCGCCCGGCTACCGGATCGCCGGCGGCACCGAGGAAATCCAGCGGAACATCATCGCCGAGCGGGTGCTCGGCCTGCCCCGCGAGCCACGGCCGCCCGCCTGACGGCCGCCCACGCCATGCCCTGCACCACGGCCCTGAGGGTGAGTCATCAGTAGGCTGGCGGTATGCGCGTAATGATCGCAGGAGGCCATGGGAAGATCGCCCTGCTTCTGGAGCGGCTCCTCGCCGGGCGCGGTGACCAGGCCGTGGGGCTGATCAGGAACCCGGCCCAGGCCGCCGACGTCCTGAAGGCCGGCGCCGAAGCTGCCGTCTGCGACCTGGAGACGGCTTCCGCCGGTGAGGTCGCGGCCCTGCTGTCCGGGGCGGACGCGGTCGTATTCGCGGCGGGTGCCGGCCCGGGCAGCGGCGTGCCCCGCAAGGACTCCGTTGACCGGGGCGCCGCCGTGCTGATGGCCGACGCGGCCGGGCGGGCCGGGGTACGCCGGTTCGTGCAGGTCTCCTCGATGGGAGCCGGCCAGCCGCCCAGCCCTGACCGTGATGAGGTCTGGGCCGCCTACATCAGCGCGAAGACGGCCGCCGAGAACGATCTGCGTTCCCGGGACCTGGACTGGACCATCCTGCGGCCCGGCGCCCTCACCGATGCCCAGCCTGCCGGCCGGGTCCAGCTCGCCGCGCCGCCGGTTCCCCGCGGCTCCATTCCCCGGGCCGATGTCGCCGCGGTCATCGCGGCCCTGCTTGACCATCCGGGCAGCCGGCACCAGACGCTGGAACTGGTCGGCGGCGATACCCCCGTGGACGAGGCCGTCCGCAGCATTTCCTGAGCGCGGCGCGCCGGCAGCCGCGGCTGCCGGGGCGATTTCCCGAGGGGAAGCGATCATGGGATCCACCGGTCAGCAGGCCGCGGACGGCGGCGGCGCGCGGCCTCGCGGCGGGCTGATGGCCGGCCGGACGGTGCTGGTCACCGGGGGCACCGGAGGCATCGGCAAGGCGACCGCCCTGGGCCTGGCCAGGATGGGCGCGGACCTCGCGATCACCGGCCGGGACCGGGGGCGCGCCGAGGGTGCGGCCCGCGAGATCGGGGCGGCCGGCGGCGGGCAGGTGGACGTCTTCGTGGCGGACCTGTCCTCGCAGGCGGAGGTGCGGCGGCTGGCCGGCGAGGTACTCCAGCGCATGCCCCGGATCGATGTGCTGGTCAACAACGCCGGGGGATACTGGAGCACCCGGCACGTCACCGCCGACGGGCTCGAGCGCACCTTCGCCCTCAACCATCTCGCCCCGTTCCTGCTCACCTGCCTGCTGCTCGGGCGGCTGGAGCAGAGCGCCCCGGCGCGGGTGGTCACCGTCTCCTCCAACGCGCAGGCCATGGGGCGGATCGACTTCGGCGACCTCCAGGGGGAGCGCTCCTACTCCGGCGCCCGGGCTTACAACCAGTCCAAGCTGGCCAACGTGCTGTTCACCTACGAGCTGGCCAGGAGGCTGCCCGGCACTTCCGTCACCGCGAACGCGCTGCATCCTGGCGTGGTGCGCACCTCGTTCGGGGCCGAGGATCCCGGCCGCGTGCAGCGGCTGTTCGTCCCCGTGATGCGGCCTTTCATGAAGTCCCCGGCCCAGGGCGCCGCGACGTCAATTCACGTGGCTTCTGACCCTGGTCTCGATCAGGTGACGGGTCGCTACTTCGCCGGCAGCAAAACGAGGAAATCGGCCGAGTGCAGCTACGACGAGGCCGTTGCGGCCCGGCTGTGGCAGGTCAGTGCGGACCTGGCTGGCCTGGCCGCGCCCGGCCCGGCCGCGCCTGGCGACTGAGAATCCCGGTGGTCCCGGAAAGGCCGGGGTCCTCGGCATCGGCGGCGGGAATGACCGTGGAGGGAGAGACAGATGATCGGCGAACTGCACTCGACGGTGCTGGACGCTCAGCGCCCGCCCTGGTCTCAGCCCCTCCGCCGTTGATGTGCAGCGCCGGGACGCGAAAGTGCCAGTTGCTCGCCTCTTCGTCGAAGAAGAACTCGACTCGCAGAGCACTCATGCCACGACCCTCCTACAGTTTCCGCAGTTCAGCAAGGGTATAGCCGTAGTCACGGACGATCCTGGCCATCGCAGGGCCGCCGAGATCTACGCCAATCATGGTAGGCCCAGATGTGCTTCTGGTCGCCTTTGATAAGTACCCGGTGAGAGCCTGACCGCCTGGCCTCGATCCAACCGTCGCGTTTTAACGCCGCCAATACGCGCCCAGCCCTCGCCATGTACCGCACGGTAAGACACTGCGCTGACAATTCAGGTCAGGCCATACTGAGTAGCCGCGGCCACGAGATTATGCCGACTCTCAATGCAGCGCCGTTAAGTGAGCGTGTGCCAGATCATAACGAGGCCCTGGCTGGACGCAATCCGCGCGCCAGGATCTTCGCTGGCGCGCGTTCGGTCTAGGAGGCGGGCTGGCCGGGCGGTGACGGCCGGCCGCCGATGAAGTCCTCCCAGTCGGTCTGGACCGGTGCCCACCGCTTGTCGAAGTCGGCGGCCCGGCGGGTGGCCCGCTCCAGCCGCTCGCCGTGGTAGCGGCGCCGGGCCCAGATCGACTTAGGGCGGGCCAGCCTCATCGCGCCGACCCAGGCGACCGGCGGCAGGAACAAGCCGAACAGCGCGCAGCGGTACTTGCCCTTCAGGGCGCAGGTCACCGCGAACACGCCGTCGATCAGGAGCAGGACCGTCGCGCTCAGCCGGACCGATCGCTCGATCCCGCTCGCGCCCTGGATCCCGAACGGGCTGAAGCCCACCAGGGCCAGGCCGAGGCAGGCGGCGGTCAGCGTCACCGCCTCGACCGAGATCTGGCCCTCGCCGCTCCAGTAGACGTCTTCCAGGTGCAGGATCAGCGCGAACTCGTCCAGGACCAGGGACATACCCATCCCGGTGGCCACGCCGGCGAACGACAGCCAGCCCAGCGAGTCAGGTCCGCCGATCGCGGTGAGCGCCCCGACGATCAGCAGGATGAGACCAGGAACCGCGTGATGGATGTGCGTCCCGGACGCCGTGATGTTCCGGAACGGGCCGCGGCCATCGCGGATGAGCCGGGTGATCGTGCGCGTGGACACGAAAGTCAGGACAAAAGCCAGAAAGCACAACCCGAGCGGCAGCTTTCCCGCCGCAATAACGTCGCGATGCCACCAGGAGCCCATGCCCTGATGTTGGCAGAATCACGAGGCCGCGCGATCACCGGACACGGATCATCCGCAGTGAACCAGGGCGGGGCCGCCGCCGTGTAGGGAACCGGAGGGCATCACTCGGGCACGACCACGCAGGGGGACGACGATGGCGGAGCAGCAGGTGGTGGACTGGGCCGGTGCGGACCGGACCGGGGTGCGGGCGGGAGCCGCGCCAGAAATGGCGGTGCGCATGGTGGGGGCGCTGCTCGCGCTGGCCATCGCGGCCGTGCATGTGGCGGATCAGGGCGGGATCAGCAGCTTCGCGTCGCCAGACTGGATCGGCTGGAGCTACCGGCTCATCGAGGTCGGCGCCCTGGTCACCGCGGTGACGCTGCTCATCCCCTGGTCGGCCTGGGTGGGCTGGGCAGGCGCCGTGCTGCTCGGCACGGGGCCGTTCCTCGCCTACGTCGTGTCCCGGTCGGTGGGACTCCCGGGTGATCACGGCGACGTGGGCGACTGGGGCTACTGGGTGGGCACCGTGTCGCTGGCCGTCGAGGCCGCGCTGATCGTGCTGGGCGTCACGATGCTCGTGGCCTACCGGCAACGCTCCCGACAGCGGCTGGTGGTCGGCCGCCTGCGCGCCGGCCGCCTGGGTCAGCTCCGCTAGAAGGTACCGCCGGGGTGACGCCCCGCCGGGATCCCCCGGCCGGGCGTCCCACGTGCCAGAATCTGGAGGCGTGGCAACTCACCCGGCCAGCCGCCGCGCTACCGCCCGGGACGTAGCCGAGCGGGCCGGCTGCTCGGCGTCGACCGTGTCACTCGTGTTCACGGGCAAGGACACCGGGCGGGTCAGCCCGCAGCTGCGCGGCCTCATCTACGCGGCCGCCGCGGATCTCGGCTACCGGGTGAATTCCACGGCCAGCGCCCTGGCCCGCGGGCAACTCGACTCGATCGGGTTCGTCGGCCCCGACCCCACGAACCCGTTCTTCTCGATGGTCCTGGAGGGGCTGACCCGGCACCTGGACAGCGCCTTCTCGCTGACGGTGCTGATGCCGGAGGGCGGTGCGGACTACAGCCTGGGCACGGTGCAGCGGGCCATGGCCGGTAACCTCGCCGGGCTGATCCTGGCCAGTCCGGGCACCGAGTTCCTGGACACCTTCGTGCCTACCTGCCCGACCGTGATCCTCGACGCCGGCGGGGCAGCGGGCGAGTTGCCCAGCGTCGATCTGGACCTGCGTGGTGCGGTCCGCGAGCTGTCGGCATACCTGGCCTCACTTGGCCACGACCGGGTCGGTTACGTCGGGGTCAGCCGGGAGACGAAGGTTTCCCTGCAGTACCGGCGGGAGGAGCTGCAGACCGGCTTGCGGGAGCACGGCGCCGGCCTGGCCGTGGACGACCTGGTCCTCGGGGGCATGACAATCGGCGATGCCTTCGACGGGTTCCGGCGCATCTGGCCGGCCTGGTCGGCGGCGGGGGTGACCGCCGTGGTGTGCGGCGACGACCTGCACGCCTACGGCGTGCTGCGGGCCGCCCGGTCGCTTAGCCTGGATATCCCGGGTGACCTGTCCCTGGTGGGCTTCAACGACCTGCCCTACTCGGAGCTGACCGCGCCGGCGCTGAGCACCGTGAACCTGTTCGCGACCCGGCTCGGCGCGGAAGCGGCGGCCCTGCTAGGCCCCTACATCCGTACCGGGCGCCCTCCCCGCAGCACGGTGCTGCCCAGCGCCCTCGTCGTCCGCGAATCCACCGGCCCCGCCCGCCGCCGCCGACCATGGGCCGGGCCCTGAGCGAGGGCTCCCGGACCGGCCGTAGAGGTCCAGGAACGACGTGGCCACCAGCTCGTCGATGAACCGCGGGACCGGGACTACCGCGTGCCCGCCGCCGAGCGAACCGGCCGCCACTGCTTCCAGGCAGCGCGCCTGCAGGGCGAATCCCAGGTCCATCGACTCGATGGAATTGCCCAGCGGGCGCGGGCCCGCCAGGTTGACCATGTGCCCCCGGGTCAGCAGGTGGAATCGCCGGCCGTCGTCCAGGCGGACCGTCTCGATCCCGTCGGCCGCCGGGTACCGCCGTACCACCGCCGCGGCAGCACAGAGCTCGTCCACGGCGATCTCCCGGGGGAAATGGCCGGCGTTCATCAGGACCACGCCGTCCTTCAGGAACTCCAGGTCATCCGCGGTAATCACCGACTCGGCCCCGGTCACGGTGATCACCACATCCGCGGCGCGCAGGGCGTGCTCGCGGCCGGGCACGGCAAACCCGTCGAGGCTGGCTTCCAGCCTCGCCACGGGGTCGATCTCGACCACCGCGACCGAGGCGCAGGCGTTCCGGAAGTTGGCCGCCACGCCCTTCCCGCACGCCCCGTAGCCGAACACCGTGACCTGCCGGCCGTTGGTCATCTGGTTGGTGATCCGCAGGTAGGACTCCAGCACGCTCTGCCCGACCGCGTGCCGGTTCTCTGCGAACTGCTTGATCGGGCTGTCGTTGATGACCAGGACCGGGACGCCCAGCTGGCCGGCCAGCGGCCGCAGCCGCATCCGCCCCGAGGTCGTCTCCTCGGTCCCGCCCAGCAGCCCTGGATAAGGCTCATCCAGGTAGCCCGCGAACAGGTCCCCGCCGTTGTCCAGCAGGAGCTGCGGGCGGGTGGCCAGCACCTGCCGCAGGTGCTCGTGGTGCACGGCCTCGTCGGTGGTGGCCGATCCGATCACCTCGACCCCGCGGGCCCGGAGGTAGTCGACCGCGTCCGCCTGGGTGCTGGACAGGTTGCCGGTGGACACCACCCGCGCGCCGCCATGGGCGAGGGTCAGCAACAGGGCCACGGTCTTGGGTTCCAGGTGGATCCCGGTGCCGATGGTCAGGCCGTCGAACGGCCGGGTCCGGGTGAACTCGGCCGCGATCGAGCCGAGGAGACGGCAGCCGCTGCGCACCCACTCGATCCGCGACCCTCCCGGGGAGCCTTCGGCGGCGGGGCTCACGACGGTCCCCGGCCGGCGCCGCAGCACCTTCCCCGGCCGGCCAGCGTGCGGACGCGCGTCACGCGGCCGCGGATATCCGAGACCAAAAATATCCGCAACGGAACCTCTCGTTGACTGGTCAGCCGCCTGGCCCGGGTGGTCTGCGGCCAGTGCCGCCCACCGCCGTACCAGTGACGGTAATGGCGGCCATCCCACGGGGCAAGCGCTTGACGCCAGGCATGGCCAGGTTGGCGGAAGCTGGCCAGGATGTGCCACCGTCGGGGCAGGGAAACCGTGCGGCCCGTCCGGGGCCGCCGAGGATGAGTCCCCGGAAGGCCAGGGCTTCAGCGGTGATCAGCTTCAACGACACCTCCACAGTGCCGACGCAGGACATGCTCGACGCGATCGCCCATGCGCCGCTCGGCGACGACGTCTACGGCCTGGATCCGACGGTTAACGAGCTCGAGGCGGTCGCGGCCGCCCTCATGGGCAAGGAAGCGGCCGTCCTGATGCCGAGCGGCACGATGGCGAACCTCGCGGCGGTGCTGTCCTGGACCCATCCGGCGGATGAGGTCGTCCTCGAAGCGGAGGCGCACCTGCTCTATTACGAGGCTGGCGGGATCAGCGCGGTGGCGGGCTGCGTCCCGCTGGGAGTGCCAGGGGACCGGGGCGTGCTGCGTGCCGACGAGGTCGAGCGGCATCTGCGCCGCCCGGACCTGCATTACCCGCCGACCCGGCTGCTGTGCGTGGAGAACACCCACAACCGGGCGGGAGGCACGATCACGCCGGTCGCGGTGATGGGGGAACTGCGCGAGCTGTGCGACGCACACCGGCTGGCGCTGCACGTGGACGGGGCGAGGATCTTCAATGCAGCCGTGGCGCTGGACATCCCGGCCGCTGAGCTCGTCGCCGACGCGGACTCGGTGTTCTTTGCGCTGAGCAAGGGGCTGTCCGCGCCGGTCGGCGCGGTGCTGGCCGGATCGGCCGAGTTCGTGAGCCGGGCCCGGCGGGCCCGCAAGATGCTCGGCGGCGGGATGCGGCAGGCCGGCATCATCGCCGCGGCTGGCCTGGTCGCGCTGCGCACCGGGATCGGCCGGCTCCGCGAAGACCACGAGCAGGCCCGGGAACTGGCCGCCAGGCTCGCCGCGCTGCCCGGGCTGACGGTCAGCCCGGCCGAGACCAACTTCGTCATGATCGACACGGCGGCGTGGGCATCGGTGCCGACGAGATGGCCGCCGGGCTGCAGACCCGTGGCATTGCGGCGTCCTCCAGGCCGCCCTCCACGGTGCGGTTCGTCACGCACCGGCTGATCGGGGACACCGAGGCGGACGCTCTGGTGGCGGCGGTGCGGGAGATCGGCGGCCGCTAAGCCCGGCAGGAGGTGGGCTCGCCGCACAGCAGAACGATGCCTGGCCCACGTGTAATGCGTGGGGACCAAGGGCGGAGGCGGCGGTGACGTTCGAGGAATTCGCGGCGGCCCGGCTGCCGGCGGTGCTGCGGTTCGCCGCGGTGCTCACCGGCGACCGCAGCCTCGCCGAGGACGTGGTGCAGGAGGTCCTGATCCGCGCGAACGGGCGCTGGCAGGCCATCGCGGACCTGGACCGGCCGGAAGCCTACGTCCGGAAGATGATCGTCAACGAGTACCTGTCCTGGCGCCGCCGGTCGTGGCGCCTGGTGCTGTCCGGGGCCGGCCCCGAGGTAGACGGTCGGCTCGCGCCGGATCCCGCCGCCGCGCACGCCGAGCGCGACGCCATCCTGGCCGAGCTGGCCAGGCTGCCCGCCCGGCAGCGGGCCGTGCTCGTGCTCCGCTACTACGAAGGGCTGTCTGACACCGAGATCGCGGAAGCCCTGGGCTGCGCGCCAGGCACGGTCCGGGGGTACGCGTCGCGGGCGCTCGCCCTGCTCCGCGTCGAGATGGCCGGGCCCACGAAACCAGCCCAGGAAATGACCGAGGAGAAGTCATGAGGCGCGACCGGGACGGGGGACCAATGCGGACCGAGGACGACCTGCGCCAGGCGCTGGTCACGCTGGAACGTCACGCTCCGGATGCCCACACCGTGCTGAGCGTGCTGAACAGCGCGGCCGGCCAATCTGGCCCGGGCCGGTTCTCGTGGCGGCGGCCACCGACGCGTAGCCGGTGGCGGCCCCGATTCCGCCTGATCCTGCTCGCCGCCGCGGCGGCGGCGGCCGCCGGGCTGGTGATTACCCTGGTGCCTGGTTCCAGGTCGCCGCAGCCAGGCCGCCCGCCCGCCGAGGCGGGGCTGCCCACGACGGCCGCACTGGGGCGGGCCATGCTGACCGCGTTCAACGGGGTCCGCGACGACATCGAGTACAGCACGCAGACTGGCATCACCAAGGGCGTCACTGCGGACGTGTACCGCGACTGGTCCTGGCCGGCCCAGCCCGCTCCGGGGCAACTGCAGCACGACCGCACGCTCTTCTCCGAACGCACGCCAAAGTCTCTCGTCGTGCGCCTGTCCGAGGACGACGAGGTCACCTTTATCGCCCCGCGGACCGGGGTGATAACCGTCCGGGGCCAGATCACGATGGTCTGCTACCCCGGGACTGGGCCCGCCTGCGGCTATGGCAACACCAATACCCCGGCCGGAACCTGGTCCCAGGCCAGCGGGAAGGTGCTGAACGCCTCCGATATCGGGGCGGGCGGCATGCTCAGCCCGGCCTCGCTGGCCCAGGGGATCGCCTCGGGGCAGTGGAGGATCACGCACCGCGCCCGCCTGGAAGGCCAGCCCGCCATCGAGCTGAGCGAAACCAGCCACGGCCGTAATGTCATCGAGCCGCTGCCCACCCTGCTGTGGGTGAACGCCCGGACCCATCTGCCCATCCGGATGATCAACGGAGTCGGCTTGGCCACCGTGACGCTGAACGAGTGGGCCTACCTGCCACCCACCCCAGCCAACCTGAAGCTGCTCCGGGTGCACATCCCCCCGGGCTACCCGCGTTACCGGTTCGCGCTGAACTCCGCCCCATCGTCCGGAGGCCCGGGCCCGGGCCCGGGCCAGGTCCTTGGTCCCTAGTGCCGGGCGGGTCGGCGTGCCTACGGTGCGCCCATGGCGATGCCGAGTGGGGCCCAGCTGAAGGATGGGCGGACGGTCTGGCTGCGGGTGGCGGGTGCGGCGGATGTCCCCGCTATTGCGGAACTGTACAGCGCCCTTTCGTCGGCCGCCTTCCGCAGCCGGTTCCAGGCCGGCCAGCCCACCACGGCCCTGGTCGCGAGTCTGGCCGGCCTCAGCGAGCCTGCGGGCACCGTCTGCGTGGTGGCGGGCGAGGAAGCCGCGGCGGCGGCGGAACCGGGGCTGCTCATCGCCGAGGCCCGGTACGTGCCGCTGGGCGAGGGCACCGCCGAGCTGGCCCTCACCGTCCGGGACGACTACCAGGGAGCAGGCCTGGGCCGCATCCTCCTCGGCGAGCTGGCGGAGCGGGCCCCGGCCTCCCGGATCGAGCGGCTGCGGGCCATCGTCAGCCTCAGCAACGCCGCGATGCTGCACCTGCTCGCGCCGTATGGGTGGGTGCTGGCCGAGCCCACCGACGAGTGTTCCATCGCCTGCCTGGAGATCTCCGCGACGGGCGGGATGCCAGGCTGGCCCGCGGGCGTCACGGGCCGGCGGGTCCTGGTGGAACAGCGGGGCTGGTTCGACACCGGGCGGGTCGCCGAGCTCAGGGCGGCCGGGGACGATGTCCGCCAGTGCCACGGCCCCGGACGGCATGCGGGACGGACCTGCCCGCTCGTCACGTCCGGCCACTGCAGGCTCGCCGAGGAAGCGGACGTCATCGTGCCGCTCCTGCCCGCGGACGACGAGGACTGCGCGGCCGTGCTCGAAGCGCACCGGCGGCGCTGGCCGGGCCGCCTGGCCCCGTAGCCGGGCCAGCTGGGTAAGGCATCAGCTCCCGGTCATGGCACCCTGGACCGGATCCCGTTTACCAGGTGACGGGATCCGGTCATGAGGGCACGGGATGGGAGTCAGTATGGATCTTGAGCTGCGCGGCCACCGCGCGCTGATCACCGGCGGGAGCAGGGGCATCGGGTTGGCGGCCGCCGAGGCGCTGGCCGCCGAGGGAGTCGCGGTCGGTCTCGTGGCCCGGGACGCCGGGGGCCTGGCCAAGGCGGCCGGCCGGCTGGCGGACCGGGGCGTCCCCGTGGCCACCAGCGCGGCGGACGTCACGGATAGCAACGCGCTCGACCGTGCGGTGGGGGAGATCGCGGCCGCGCTGGGCGGTCTGGACCTCCTAGTCGCCAACGCGGGCGGGACCGTCGGCAGCGGTAACCTCACCAGCGCCGCACCCGGAGAGTTCACGGCGACCTTCGCCCTCAACGCCGGGCACGCCGCTGAACTGATCCGGGCGGCCCTGCCTCATCTGCGCGACGCGGGCGGGGGATCCGTCGTGATCGTCTCCTCGATCACCGGCCTGCGTCCCGCGCCGCGCACCGCCTACGCGGCGGCCAAGGCGGCCGAGATCCAGCTCGCTGCGACGGCCGCCCAGGAGCTGGCGGCCGACCGCATCCGGGTCAACGCGGTCAGCCCAGGCTCCATTATGTTTCCCGGCGGATCGTGGGAGACCTTCCAGCAGGAGAACCCCGGCGACTTTGCCACCTTCCTCGCCACCCAGTTCCCGTTCGGCCGGCTGGGGAGGCTGCCCGAGGTCGCGAGCGTGATCGCATTCCTCCTGTCCCCGCGGGCCTCGTGGGTGACGGGCTCGAACATCGTCGTGGACGGCGGCCAGCGCTACCCGAGCGCCCGCCGTTTTGACTGACCTCCCTCTGTGCACCGTAAGCTGACCGGCGGCGGTCACGGTCGAGCCCGGGCGTGGGCGGCGCCGAGCGCGCCCTCACCGCGGGTCAGGGCCGGCAGTTGCCGCGCCAGTTCGTGCACCTGGGCGGCCGGGATGCTGCCGGCCACGGTGACCAGCGGACCCTGGGGGACCGGCGCGTCCGGGATGGCTCCCAGCCGTGCGAGAGCAGGCGGGCGTTCCCTTCTGGCTGGACATAAACGCTGCGCGCACGATGCTCTCCTGGTGTGCCGACGCTTTCCCGCGAGTCCAGCAGACCTGCGCCCGGGAGGGCAACTGCTTTACCGGGAAGAACGGGCCAGCAGGCCGGCGATCAGCACCTCGGCTACTTCACGCAGGGTCGCGGTGAAGTCGACCCGCAGGACAGCCAGGGCGGGATCGGCCTCGTAGGCGGCGAGCGCGGCGGCTGACGGCTGCGCGTGCGCCCACAAGGCGCCGGCCACCAGGACCGTGCCGGCGGCCAGCCGCTCCGCGTCGTGCTCGCTGAGCTCATCCAGATAGCGATGGACGAGCCGGCCCAGCCGGGTGACATCGGCCATAGCCGCGCGTTTGTACTGCAGGGCAACCTCCGTGGAGACGTTGCGTTCCAGCACGGCGGCCTGAGCGCTGAGCAGGTCGCACAGCACGGGCCTCGCGGCCAGTGAGCTGGCCAGCGCCGCCGCCAGCTGGTCGGCGCGCTCGCCAAGGGGGGCACTGGCGTCGATCGCGCCGGGTAGCTCCGCCTCCATCTCGGCCAGCCATTCCTGCCAGGCCGAGTCGAGCAGCTCCAGCAGCACGGCCTCGCGGGATTCGAAGTAACGAAGCACGTTCGACTTGGCCAGGCCCACCCGCCGGCTGAGCTCGTTGAGGGTCACCTGGGCTACCGGCATCTCGGCCAGCATCGCCGCGGCGGCGTCGAGAATGGCCCGGCGGCGCACCTCCCGCTGCTCCTCGCTGCGCGCCCGCTGGAAGGTGGTCATGACCGCATTTTACAGACCGACGGTCCCTTGTGTACAGACCGCTGGTCTGCTAAGTTCGTGAATAACAGACCGATGGTCTGCCAAGGCCCGGAAGGGAGCCGCCCATGTACACGGTCCCGGATCAGGCCGGCCGGCGCGTCATCGTCACCGGCGCCAACAGCGGCACAGGCAAGGAAGCTGCGCGGCGGCTCGCCGAAGCAGGCGCCTACGTAGTCATGGCTGTCCGGACGGTGGCCAAGGGAGAGCAGGCCCGGGACGAGATCCTGGCCCGCCATCCAGGCGCCCAGCTAGAGGTGCGCCGCGTCGACCTGGCCGATCTGGCCTCGGTCCGGGAGTTCAGCGATGGCCTGGTCGCCGAGGGCACGCCGGTCGACGTGCTCGTCAACAACGCTGGCGTGATGGCGCCGCCGACCCGGATGACCACCGCCGACGGTTTCGAGCTGCAGTTCGGCAGCAACTTCCTGGGCCCGTTCGCGCTGACCGTCCGGCTGCTGCCGCTCGTGCTCGCCGCCCCGGCGCCCCGGGTGGTGACGATGAGCAGCGGCGTAGTCAGCTACGGCCGGATCCGCTTCGATGACCTGCAGTGGGAGCGCCACTACCGCCCGAACCTCGCCTACGCCCAGTCGAAGCTGGCGGACCTGATGATGAGCCTGCGGCTCGCCGCCGTCGCGGCCGAGCGTGACTGGGACCTGATGAGCGTCGCCGCACACCCTGGGTTCACCCGCACTAACCTGCAGACCGCGGGGGCCAGTCTCGGACGCGACCGGCCTAGGCGCACTGTTTTCAACACCGTCGGTCATCTCCTGCCCTCGCAGGAGGTCGGGCCCGGCACCGAACCGTTGCTGTACGCCGCGACCAGCCCGTCCGCCGTGTCCGGTGGCTACTACGGCCCGGGTGGCAGTCTCGGGCTGGTCGGCCCCACCACCTTCGTCCGGCCACCGCGCCGGGCCCGTGACACCGCGGCCGCCACCCGGCTCTGGGCCGAGGCTGAGCGCCTCACCGGGGTGCGCTTGCCGGCGGCGGCCGCCCGCTCCTGACCAGCATCCGCGGCCGAGCCGGGAAGGTAACCATCGCGCAGGGCTCTTAGCCCTGGTGATAGCGGGTAGCAGGGCACATATGACTACCGAGAGCCCGGCCTCCCCACCGACGGCGGCACCGGGCACCGAGCGGCCGCGGCGCTACCGTCCTAAGCTCCGCTACGAGCTCATCGGCTGCGGCCTGCACGGCCACGAACTGCTCGGCACGGACGCAGCCGAGCTCCGCCCCCGCGACCACCTCTTCGCCCGGGATTCGGGCGGGCTGCGCTGGTATCGCTGCCTGCGCTGCGACTCCTGGGTGGTGCTGAGCCCACCCGGCCAGCCGGCCCGCAGGCACCCGCCGTCCCGGGACGAGGTCACCCTGCCGCTGCGGGGCCGGCCGCTGCGCGACCGCTACGTGCTGCGGCTGATCGCCATCGACCGGGTGCTGCATTTCCTGGTCCTGTCCGCGCTGGCCGCCGCCGTGTTCCTGTTCGCCGGCAACGAGGCCGCGCTGAACGCGGACTTCACCCGCATTCTGCATGACCTGCAGGGTGGCCTCGGCGGCCCGATGGCCAGCAGCCGCTCCGGCGTCGTGCACGATCTGCAGAGGCTGTTCGCGGTCAGCATCAGGAACCTGTACCTGGTCGGGACCGCCATCGCCGCCTATGCGGTGCTGGAGGGAGTTGAGGCGATCGGGCTGTGGCTGGGCCGCCGCTGGGCCGAGTACCTGACGTTCGTGGCGACAGTGGTGTTCGTGCCGTACGAGATCTACGAGCTGGCCAAGAGCGTGACCACGCTGAAGGTGGTGACGCTCGTCATCAACCTCGTCATCGTGGCCTACCTGCTGTTCTCCAAGCGGCTGTTCGGCCTGCGTGGCGGCGGGCGGGCCGAGCGGGCCGAGTACGACGAGGACGTCGGCTGGCCGGCCATCGAGCGTGCCACCCCTGAGCCGTTCCCGGGCGGTCTGCCTGCTGCTTACCGTGCTGCGGGACCCGTGGCCCCCGGCGGTCCTGCGGCGCCGGGCGGGGCGGCCGTACCGGGCGGTCCTGCGGGCCCTGCGGGGGCCACCGGGGCGTCCTCCACGTCGATGTAGAGTTCCCGGCCACCGGGCAGCAGGACGCCCAGCGAGTACGAGGTAATTCCTTCCACGATCTCGGCCTGGCCCAGGATCTCGATGTCGACGACGTCAGGGTGACCAATCAGGAGGCGGCACAGCACGCTGCCCGCATGATCGGGGGTTGCGTGCTCGGATCGGGCCGCCCCGGAATTACCGGCGTCATCCGGAGATGTCATCCCACCACCGCGAGCACGTTGTGGCCGTGAGCCTGCCCCGTCGTTCGGCGCCGAATCGGACAAGCTCCACCGGCCAGGATGAAACTGCGTAGGCGAACACAATTCCTAAGGTAACTCGGCGTGAACGCGAGAACCCGGAATGAGGCCCCAGAATCGCTGACGGCGTGTCATATGGCGGGGCATAAAGCCGCCAATGTCCGGCGGCCGGTGACGCCCGGCCGGCGGGCACATCAACGATAGGCGGCGGGGGAGAGGGTCAGCGGTGGACGCCAGGGCGTCAGCCACCTCCGCTGCCGGGACCGACGAGGTTCGTGAGCACCGCGTCCGCCAGCGAGGTCACCAGGGGCACCGCGTCGCCGAGGTCACCATCGGGGCCGGCCATGGTGTCGAAGCTCTCGAAGCTGGTGAGGGCGAGCAGCGCCCGGACCGCGTCCGCTCGCCGGGCGTCCCCGGCCGGCCCGAGGCGGCCGGCGAGGACCTCCAGCCCCTGACGGCGCCGCTCGTCCCGGGCGGTGATGACATCGTGCACGTCAGGGTCCAGCGCGGCCAGGGCGCGTAGGCGGCGCATCACGACCCGGTCCGCCGCCCAGAACCCGGCGAAGACCCTGATCAGCTGGTGCACCGCGGCACGCGGATCCGGCTCGGCGAAGGCGCGGGGCAGATCTCCCATCTGGCCGTCTTCGGCCAGGTCGTCGCAGAGCGCCTCGAGCAGGCCCGTTTTCGAGCGGAACTGGTAGTACACGGTGGCGCGGGCCACGTCGGCCCGCCGGGCCACCGCGTCCACGGTGAACGCCTGGTAGCCCGAGGGCTCGGCCAGCAGCGCCCGGGCGGCATCCAGCACCCGGCGACGGCTCTCGCCGATCACCGCCTGCCGCTTGCCCAGGCTGTAGTGCCGGGGACTCATCGCTCGGCCACTTCCTGTCGGTTCAGTCGGGCAGTCTGACTGACTGAATCCTACCGCCGGGCCCCTCCGGCGCCCCGCCGCCCGGGTGGCGTGCGGGGGCGGGGCGGGCGGCAGGCATCATGAGCGGGTGCCATTCTTCTCTTTCGAGGGCCGCGCGCCCACCGTGAGTCCCCAGGCCTGGATCGCCCCCACCGCCACCCTGGTGGGTGACGTGCACGTCGAGGCGGAGGCGTCCATCTGGTACGGGGCCGTGCTCCGGGCCGACTTCGGGCCGATCGTGGTCCGGTGCGGCGCTAACGTCCAGGACGGCTCGGTACTGCACGGCGGCCGTGACCCAGTCACCGAGATCGGCGAGGGAGCCACCATCGGGCACCTCTGCGTCGTCCACGGCGCCGTGGTGCACACCGAGGCGCTGATCGGCAACGGGGCCACCGTGCTGGATGGCGCCATCGTGGGACCGCGCGCCCTCGTCGCGGCCGGCGCCACGGTGCCCCCCGGCATGGAGATCCCCGAAGGGATGCTCGCGGTGGGCGTGCCCGCCCGGGTCGCCGGCCCGGTCGCCGGGGGAGCCGGGCAGTGGGTGGCCAGCAATCCCCGGGTGTACCGGGAACTCGCGCGGCGGCACGCCGCGGGCGTGCTCCCGGTGCCCGAGCCCGGCCGCGGCTAGCGCCCGGACCTGGCCGACAGCCAGGTGCGCGGCCTACCAGTGCCGCTGGGCGGGCACGGCCAGGTCGTCGTCGTCTGTGATCCCGACCTTGCGCACGATGGTGAGCCCGTCGATCCCCGCGACCGGCTCCGCAGGCACGATGTCGCTGGTCGCCCCAGCCTGTTTGGCGTGGTGGTGCGCCCGGGCCTCGCGGTAGTCAGGGGTGGCGTGCCGGTGCCGGAGGGTCATCCACAGCGGGATGCCCACGATGGCCAGGACGATCAGCAGGGCGATGGGCCAGTTGGCGACGATGGCGCCGTTCATGGTTCCACCTCACTTCCTGAGCCGACCGCGACCCGGCCAGCTCTGGCTGGTTACTGACCACCCTGCCCCAATGAGCCTGGGTAAACGTGCTAATCGCGTTCCCAGGGCGCGTCCTCACCCATCTTCTTGTAGTACTTCGCGAGATGGCTCTTCACCCGGTCTATGTCCTGTTTGGGCAGATCGGCGCCCCCTCGCGAACCCTGCATCACGTTTCCCGCGGCCATGATGCCCCGCGGCACGGCGCGGACCTTGCCGTCGATGACGTCAGCGATCAGGAGTTTGTACGCGGTGAAATTGTCCTTTTTCTCGCTGTCGTACCAGACGTGCGCATTCCGGTATTGAGCATTGGGCTCGTCCTCCGCGCCGGCCCACTCCCGGATCCGCTTCTCCGCGGCTGCGCCATCCCATTCCCGGTCGCGGTCCGCCAGCGGGTAGTCCTGGAAAGCTGAGACAGCCATGACGCCTCCTTCTCTCGCTGTCACTGAGTGTGCTCGTCAGTACCTGCCCGGGACAGCCGGGATAAACGGTCGCCCTGAGCATGCAGCGGAAAGGCAGCCAAGCCTTAAGGCGCCTGGCACTCCGGGCCGGGCTCGGCGGCCCGGGCTCAGCGGCCCGCGCTACTGTCGCGGGTGAGCTGCCGGGCGAGGTCGGCCAGGTCCGTGGCGTACACCTCGAACTGGTCCTGCGGGGCCGGAGCGCTTTCGCCGGGCCGGGCGACGTAACCGGTGCGCATCCCGTGCCCGGCCGCGGCCCGCAGGTCCCAGGGATGGGCCGCGATCATCATGGTGCGCCGGGGGTCCAGATTGAGCAGGTCCAGGGCCATCCGGTAGACGGCCGGGTCGGGCTTGTACGCCCGGGTCAGTTCCCCCGACAGGACGCAGTGCCAGGCCAGGTCACCCGCCGCCGACATGGAGGCCAGCTGGGCCAGGCTGGCGTTGGACCGGGCGACCACGGTGAAGTGCCCGGCCAGGGCGCGCAGACCGCGGGGTGAATCTGGCCAGGGCCGGAGCTGGTGACCGACCAGGCCCAGGTCATCGAGCAGGGGCCTGGTCGTCGGCGAGGGCCGGGGGGAGTCCGGCCTGCACGGCGGCGCGCAGCGCCGCCTGGAGTGCGTCCCGCCGCAGCGCGTCGTTGGATCTCCAGGGTGCCTCACCAACAGCGACCTGGCTGGTCAGAGCGTTGACCTGGCGGCTCCAGTCCACCGCGAGCTGGTCCGTGAGGGACGGCCCGGCGCCCGCTGCGGCCAGCGCCCGGGCCGTCTCGGCGGCGACCGACCCCGCTTCGTCGACGACGGTGCCGAGCACGTCGAACACCAGGGTGCCCACGTCGGCTGGGGGGCCACCGCTCGTGGTGCTCATCTTCTGCCTCCCGGCAGGTCGGCCGGCGGTCCCCGGGGCGCCAGATGGCCTTTCTAGCGCGGCGGGGCGATCCGGTAATGGTAGCCATGGTGGGCAGCGAAGCCGATGCGGCGGTAGAGCGCGCGGGCGGCTTCGTTGTCGTCCTCGACTTGGAGGTAGAGGCGCCCGTCGCCGCGCGCGGCGGCCAGGCCGGCGAGGGTCGCCGTGACGACGGTGGCGAGCCCGCGGCGCCGGTGCGCGGGCTCGACCTCGATGGCCGTCAGGCCGGCCCAGCCCTCGGCTGCGGCCACCCGGCCGATGGCGATCGTCTGGCCGTCCGCCCGGATCGAGGCGAACGCCTGCCAGGGCGCCGAGGTGAGTACGCGCCGGGCGATCGGCGGCAGTCCCTGCTGGCCGCGGTAGTGGTACAGGGCGAGCCAGGCCTCGTCGGGCTCGGGGTCCACGTCCACCGGCACGGCCGCGACTGCCTCTGCAACGCGGGCGACCTGTCCCGCTGGGGCGGTCATCACCGTCGCCGCGCCCGGCCGCATGCCCCAGCCCCGCTCCGCGAGGAAACGGTCGAGCGGAACCGCCTGCGGCTGGCCCGCCGGGTAGGGGACACAGATCATGGCGGGCAGGCTGCGGGCCTCGTACCAGTCCCGGACCGTTCCTTCCGCCTGATCCACCGGCCCCCCGGGATCACCGGCGGCCAGCGCGCTGTTCGCCCGTCCGGTGAACCCGCCCCCCGCGCGCAGCAGCCAGTCGCCCAGCCGCTCTTCCTCCGGTGCCCGCCAGCCGAGGGCCGCCCGTTGCTCCAGATCGGGGATCGAGATGGTCACGGAGCACAGCGTGCCACGGCACCCGAGCCGGCCGCCAGTTAGTCCGGTAATGCCGGAATTAATAAGGGGCTGGCCTCTCTTATTGTGCAATAAGTAGCCGGCGAGTGTTCTTTACTGGCACCTGCCCGTCGGCTGGCCACGCTACTGTGTAATTCATGTTAAGCCTCCTGGGTCGGCGTTCCCCCATCCGCACGGCCGGACGGATTAATCCGTTAATCCGCTATGCCGGAAATGGTGCGAGGCTAGATTATTGCCGCGAAATTACCCCTCCTGGCCTGGAGCAAGTCCGGAGCCTGGGCCGCGGCCGGTCCCTCGACGCAAGCAGTATCCGCAATGTCCTCACTGGCGCCGATAAGCCCGATCCGCCGCAACTGATTGATCCCCGTGGCGTGGTGATCTGCGGTGCCTGGATTCGCGGCGAACTTAACTTGGACGGGGTAAGCAGCGATATCGGGCTGCGATTTACCGGATGCCGCTTCGAAAAGCCCTTGAGCCTGTCTGATGCGAAGCTGCCCTGGCTTTTCCTGGACGCCTGCGTGCTGCCTGGCGTCTCGGCGAACCGGACCCGGCTCGACACGCTCAGTATTCGCGGCTGCGAACTCGACGGCCGCCGGCCGGACGGCCTGATCCAGCTGGCGGGCGCGCAGGTGGCCAGCGAACTGAGGCTGGACGGCACTCGCCTGGTCAACCGCTCCGGTCCGGCTCTCAGCGCGCCGGGCCTGTCGGTGGGCGGCGGGGGCACCTGCGTCGGCGTGTTCATGGACGGCCTCGACGCAGACGGTCACGCGGCCGGTGAGGCGGCCATCCAGCTGTCCGGCGCCAAGGTCGGCGGCAGCCTCATGCTGCGTGGCGCCCGGCTGGCCAACCGGGGCGGTCCGGCGCTCGTCGCGGACGGCCTCACCGTCCAGGGGGATTTCCTCCTGGCCAGGGACGCGGCGTCAGGCCGTGACTTCTGGGCCTCCGGAGCCGGCTGGCAGGGCACCGTGCTGCTGCGCGGCGGCACTATCTCCGGACAGCTGTCGCTGGAACGGGCCAGGATCCGCTGCGGTCCCGCGGACGCCACGGCCGAGCCGGCTGATCCCGATGACCTGGGACCGGCCGCGGGCCGTGCCTCATGGAGTGCTGACGACCCGCCGCCCCACCGGCGCCGCTCGGTGGGTGCGGTCTGCCTGTCGGGCAGCACCATCGCAGGCAACCTGGTGCTGCGGCACGCCCAGCTGGCGGCCGGCACGATGTCGGCGCTGATGGCCGAGAACCTGACCGTCAAGGGGCACGCCGGAGCCTGCGAGAGCCGGCACGAGGGACTGACCGCGACTGGTTCGGGACCGCTGGGAGCGGTGTGCCTGGCCGGGGCGTCCATCACCGGCCAGCTGTCGCTGCGCGGAACGACCCTGGTCAACGACTCCGGCCCGGCCCTGCTGGCCGACCTCGTCACGATCGGGGACGGGGCCCGGCTGGATCAGGACTTCAGTGCCGAGGGGGAAGGCGAGAGCGGCGCGGTCCGCCTGCCGGAAGCCAGCATCAGCGGCGATCTGCTGCTCAATGGCGCCCGGCTGACCAACCACACCGGGCCTGCCCTGCTGGCTGATGGCCTGACCGTGCACAGCGACCTGGTGCTGGACGCGGATGTCGCGTCGGGCCGGCGGTTCGAGGCGGCCGGCGCGGGCAGCCGGGGGACCATCCTGATCCGCGGCGCCACCGTCAGTGGACGGCTGTCCCTCGAGGGCGCGCACGTCCGCCGGGGGCATGCCCCCGGCAGCCAGCCCCGCCAGCAGGTCCGCGACGAGATCGAGCAGCACAGCCCGGCCCGGCTCGCCGCGCTCACGACCATCCTGCGCGGGTGTGACTGCGAGCCGGCCGGCGGGGACGGATCACACGGCGCGGTCTGCCTGACCAACACCACGGTCGGTGGCCGCCTGGCGATGCGCAACGCGTTCTTGTGCAATGACACCGGGCCGGCCCTGATGGCCGACTACCTGACCGTGAAGAACGACATGGCCGGCTGCGAGGAGGCCCGCAGTGGGCTCACCGCGATCGGGGCCGGGCCGTCCGGCGCGGTCTGCCTCGCCGCGGCCACCATCAACGGCCAGCTGTCGCTGAGCGGATCGACGCTGGCCAACGCCACCGGCCCGGCCCTGGTCGCCGACTTCGCCCAGATCCAGGGGGATGCTCTCCTTGATCAGGGATTCGTGGCGGTCGGAACCGGCCCGTCCGGCGCGGTCAGCTTCACCGACGCCAGCGTCGGCCGGGAGTTCCGCTGCGCGGGACGCTTCGTCGGCCCGGCTGGTGAGCCGGCCGACCGTGCCGCCCCCGAGGGCGCCCTCCACGAGGGAGCCCGCCCGGACGGCGCGGGTAAGGATGGCGCTCGCCCGGACGGGGCACGTGCGGATGGTGCTCCCCGCCCGGTGGCGCTCAACCTCGCCCGCACCAGGACCGGCACCCTCCAGCTCGGCGACCAGCACCACGGGTTCCT
This sequence comes from Streptosporangiaceae bacterium, assembly GCA_036509255.1. Taxonomy (GTDB): domain Bacteria; phylum Actinomycetota; class Actinomycetes; order Streptosporangiales; family Streptosporangiaceae; genus RYN-230. The sequence continues at coordinate 12,030 of DATCFY010000117.1, read as the reverse complement.
GCTGGACGGGCTGCTGGAACTGGACGGGCTCAGCTACACCGGACTGCCCGGCCTGGGCGACCTGGAGCGTGTGGGCCCGCGGGCGCCGGGCGCACGGGGGCTCTCCCGCCGGCGCAGGCGGGCATCCGGACCGCAGGCCGCTCACGTCACGCAGTGGCTCTGGTGGCTCCGCCAGTCCTCGGCGAAGTACCGGGCCCAGCCGTACGAGGCGCTCGCCGCCGCGTACGGGGGGGCAGGCTACGACGACCTGGCCCGCCGCATCCTCGTCGCCCAGCGTGACGACGTGCGCGACCGCGGATCGCTCAGCCCCGTGCGCAAGCTTGGCCAGCACTGCGCGAAGTGGCTGATCGGGTACGGCTACCACTGCTTTTACGCGTTCTTGTGGCTGGCCGGGCTGTTCACCGTCACGGCGCTGACCGCGGTCTTCTGGCTGGGGTCGGCCAAGTACATCGTGGCCGAGCCGGCCGCCGGGACGCCGGTCACGGCCGCGGCGGCCGCCAGCCAGCCGGCCACGGCCAGCCCGTCCGCGTCACCGGCCGCATCGGCGTCGGCCAGCCCGTCTGCGTCGGCCAGTGCGTCGTCGGCTACGCCGTCACCGTCGCCCACCGGGTCGGCGTCGGCCAGTCCGTCGTCCTCACCGGCGGCCTCGGCCTCCGCGTCCGCGACTACGCGGGCTGCGGCCACGGCGCGGCGCGCCGCGACCGCCGGCGCGAGGCCGTGTTCCGATCCGGCGCGGATCGGCTACGCGATAGAGCTGGCCTTTCCCATCATCAACCTCAACAGCAGCTCGGCGGGTCAGTGCGATGTCCCGGCCAGCGGGGGGGCGACCGGGGTGGTCGTGTTCGGCTGGGCGGTCCGCGCCGCAGCCGCCATCCTGCTGGCCCTGTACACCCTCGGGCTGACTGGCGTCACCCGCAGTCCGCCCAGCGCCGGCTGATCGACCGGTCCGGCGTAGGGTCGGGTGCCGTGTCCAACCGTGAGCTGGTGGTGCTCGGCACGGCAAGCCAGGCGCCGACCCGTGCCCGTAACCACAACGGCTACCTGCTGCGCTGGGACACCGAGGGGCTGCTGTTCGACCCGGGGGAGGGGACGCAGCGGCAGATGCTGTTCGCCGGGGTGACGGCGAGCCAGATCACCCGGATCTGCATCACCCATTTCCACGGGGACCACTGCCTCGGCCTGCCGGGGGTGCTGGCGCGGATGTCCCTGGACCAGGTGCCGCACGTGGTCGAGGCCTACTACCCGGAGCAGAATCAGCCCATCTTTGACCGGCTCCGGCACGCGGCACTCTTCCGCGACGTGCTCAACCTCCGCGAACGGCCCGTCGGCCAGCCGGGCGCTGGCTCCACGGCGACCACGCTGGCTCGCACGCCGTCGTTCCGGCTGGAGGCGCGGCCACTGTCGCACAGCGTGCCGACCTTCGGGTACCGGCTCGAGGAGCCGGACGGGCGGCGGATGCTGCCGGGCCGGCTGGCCGGGCTGGGCATCACCGGGCCGGACATCGGGCGGCTGCAGCGGGAGGGGAGCCTGCTCACGGACAGCCGCCGGGTCACGCTCGAGGACGTCAGCGAGCCGCGGCGCGGCCAGCGCTTCGCGTTCATCATGGACACCCGGCTGTGCGACGCGGCGTTCGCACTGGCCGAGCAGGCCGACATGCTGGTCTGCGAGTCCACCTTCGCGGACACCGAGGCGGCCCTGGCCCGGGACTACGGGCACCTGACGGCCAGCCAGGCCGGCCATATCGCAGCGCAGGCGCGGGCCAGGCTGCTCGTGCTCACCCACTTCTCCCAGCGCTACGACTCCGAGGACGGGCAGCGGCTGGCCGGCGAGGCGGCCAGCGTGTTCGGCGGCGAGGTCGTGCTGGCCCGCGACCTGGCCCGCATCCCGGTCCCCACCCGTCCGCGCGCAGGCTGACGGTCAGCTGACCGGCTTGGCCCCGGAGTTGTCGGTCTCCTTCTCCGCGTGCCCGCCGAACTCGCTGCGTAGCGCGGAGAGCAGTTTGTGGCTGAACTCGCCGAGGCCGCGCGACTCGAACCGCTCGATCAGTGCCGCGGTGATGACCGGCGCTGGCACCCCCTCGTCGATCGAGGCGATCACGGTCCAGCGGCCCTCGCCGGAATCCGAGACGTGACCGCCGAAGTTGTCCAGCCGGGGGGACCGGGCGAGCGCGTCCGCGGTCAGGTCCATCAGCCAGGAGCTGACGACCGACCCGCGGCGCCACACCTCGGCCACCTCGGCGACGTCGATGTCGTACTGGTAGTACTCCGGATCGCGCAGCGGCGTGGTCTCCGCGTCGGCGGACTGCATCGCTTCCTGGCCCACGTTGGCGTGCTTGATGATGGACAGTCCCTCGGCGATCGCGGCCATCATGCCGTACTCGATCCCGTTGTGGACCATCTTGACGAAGTGCCCCGAGCCGGCCGGCCCGCAGTGCAGGTACCCGTCCGGCGCGGTCCCGGTCCGGGTCCGGCTCGGGGTGGGATCCGCGGTCCCGGCGCCCGGGGCGATGGTGCGGAAGATCGGGCCCAAATGCTCGACCGGCCCGTCCTCGCCCCCGATCATCAGGCAGAAACCCCGCTCCAGGCCGAAGACCCCGCCGGAGGTGCCGACGTCCAGGTAGTGCAGCTGCTTCGGCATGAGCTGCTTGGCCCGGTCAATGTCGTCCCGGTAGTAAGTGTTGCCGCCGTCAATCACGATGTCACCGGGCTCGAGTAGCTGGGCGAGCTGCTCAAGGACCGGTCCGGTGACCGCGGCGGGCAGCATCAGCCAGGCCGCCCGGGGCTTTTCCAGCTTGGCCACGAACTCCTCCAGGGTGGTCGCCCCGGTAGCGCCTTCACCCTCGAGCTGCTTGACGTGGTCCGCGGTGTGGTCGTAGGCGACGACGCGGTGGCCGTCACGCATCAGCCGCCGGGACAGGTTGGCGCCCATCCGGCCTAGCCCGACCATGCCCAGCTGCATCGGCTTGTCGGTTGTCATAGTGGTTCTCCGCTCTTACTAGCTCTTCAGCTGCCGGTAGCGCCGGATCAGGGTGTTGGTCGATGAGTCATGATGGAGTTCGGGCTCGTCCTCGCTCTCCAGCTCGGGGAGGATCTGCAGGGCCAGCACCTTGCCCAGCTCCACGCCCCACTGGTCGAAAGAGTCGATATTCCAGATGGTGCCCTGGACGAACACGCTGTGCTCGTACAGCGCCACCAGCGTGCCCAGCAGCCGGGGGGTGAGCACCTCGGCCAGCAGCACGTTCGTCGGCCGGTTCCCGGGCATCACCCGGTGCGGCGCGACGTCGGGCGGGGTTCCCTCGGCCAGGACCTCTTCCTCGGTCTTGCCGAAGGCCAGCGCCTGGGCCTGCGCGAAAACGTTCGAGGTCAGGATGTCGTGGTGGTCGCCGAGCGGGTTGAGGGTCTTGCCGAAGCCGAGCAGGTCGACCGGGATCAGCTTCGTGCCCTGATGGATCAGCTGGTAGAAGCTGTGCTGCCCGTTGGTGCCGGGCTCACCCCAGAAGACCGCGCCGGTCTGGTAGTCCACTCCGGTGCCCTCCAGCGTGACGCTCTTGCCGTTGGACTCCATGGTCAGCTGCTGCAGGTAGGCCGGGAACCGCTTCAGGTACTGCTCATACGGCATCACGCCGTAGGTCTGCGCGTCGAAGAAGTTGCCGTACCAGACCGCGAGCAGCCCCATCAGGACCGGAAGATTTGAGTTAAGCGGGGTGGTTCTGAAGTGCTCGTCCATCGCGTGGAAACCGGCCAGCATCTCGCCGAACTGCTCGGGCCCGATCGCCACCATCGTGGACAGGCCGATGGCGGAATCCATCGAGTACCGGCCGCCGACCCAGTCCCAGAAGCCGAACATGTTCGCGGGGTCGATGCCGAACTCCGCGACCCGTTCCTCGTTGGTCGAGACCGCGACGAAATGCTTGGCGACCGCGTCCTCGCTGCCGAGCTGGCGCACCACCCAGTCCCGGGCGGACCGGGCGTTGGTCAGCGTCTCCAGGGTGCTGAATGTCTTGGAGGAGATGATGAACAGGGTCTCGTCGGCCGACAGATCCCGGGTCGCCTCGGCGAAATCGGTCGAATCCACGTTGGACACGAACCGGAAGGTCAGGTCCCGCTGGGTGTAGTGGCGCAGCGCCTCGTAGGCCATGACCGGGCCGAGGTCGGAACCGCCGATGCCGACGTTCACGATGTTCCGGATGGGCTTGCCCGTGTAGCCCTTCCACTCCCCGGAGCGGATCCGGGCCGCGAACTGCGCCATCCGGTTCAGCACCTCATGTACCTGGGCCACCACGTCCACCCCGTCGACCACCAGCGAGCTGCCTTTCGGCATCCGGAGGGCGACGTGCAGAACCGCCCGGTGCTCCGACACGTTGATCAGCTCGCCCCGCATCATCGCGTCCCGGCGCTCTTCGACCTGGGATTCCCGCGCTAGCTGCAGGAGCAGGGCCAGCGTCTCGTCCGTCACCCGGTTCTTGGAGTAATCCAGGTACAGGCCCACGGCCTCGGCGGCCAGCCGCCCGCCGCGCCCGGGGTCCTCCGCGAACAGATCCCGCAGGTGCCGCTGGCCGATCTCGGGGTAATGCTGCTCCAGTGCCTTCCAGGCCGGGCGCTGGCGAAGGGGAATGGTCGGCATCGTCTCAGTCCTCCAGTGGTCAGCGGGTCAGCAGGCGGGATCGGCGTGTGCCGAAGGCATCAACGTAGTCTGCTGCCCCGTGCCCCGGCGCGCCGCACCGGGGGGACGGCAGGGACGGGTGCGCCGGCCAGGAAGTCCAGCATGATCGCGTTGCACAGGTCAGGCTTCTCCCGGAGCAGGAAATGTGAGGTTCCGGGCACGATGGCGAGCTCGGCGTCCGGTATCCCGTTGTACAGGGCCATGGTGTCGTCCAGGGGAACAGCGTCCTCGTCACCGGCCATCAGCAGCGTACGGTGGCTGACGCCGCCGAGTTCGGACTGGGCCGGGGCGGGCTCCCCGGCAAGCATCGAGACGACCTTGGCGGCTACGACCGGGAAATGTGCTTCCCCGTCGGGCGAGATTTCCCCGTAGCCCGGCGCGAGAAACCTGGCCAGCTCACCCGGGCCGGGCCAGGGTGAGCCCCGGCCCGGTGCCATGGGCCGGATGCAGGTGCTGACCAGGATCAGCCTCCGCACGAGGCCGGGATGGCGCAGCGCCACCTGCAGGGCCGTGGTGCCGCCCAGGCTGTGCCCGGCCAGATGCGCCGGGCGGCCGACCACGGTGGTCAGGAAGGCCACCATGTCCCGCATCAGCAGCTCATGGGTGATCGGCCCGGGCACATCCGGGGTGTGGCCGTGCCCCCGGGCGTCCGGGGTGTAGACGCGGAACCGCTCGGCGAGCGCGGGCACGTTCCGGGAGAAGAACCGCGCGTCGGTCAGCCCGCCGTGCAGCAGGACCAGCGGCTCACCCGTGCCCTGCTCGGCCCACCATGGTGCCGCGCCGGGGGGCCCGGTCCGGCCAGGCGTCCCGTCGTCGGGTGCCGGTATCCGCATGTCTCGTGAGACCACGTCTCTTGAGACCACCGGGCGGACCGGAACTCACCGGCCTGGCCGCGGGACGTCCCCGTCCGGGATGGGCCCGTGCGGGATGCGGGCGTGCCACATGACCGTGGCTCTTACTCTTCGAGCGCCCCAGGGTTGGCGGGAACGTCGACGGAGTAGTGCTGGAGTGCCTCCAGCGGGACGATTTTCAGGGCCCGCTCGTGGGTCGAGGCGAGCACCACCGGCGACGCCGCCCCGTCCTGATGGGCCCTCAGCCAGTTCGCCGCGGTCACGCACCACCGGTCGCCGGGGACCAGCCCGGGAAAGCGGTACTGGGGCACCGGGGTGCTCAGGTCGTTGCCGATGCCGCGCTGATGCTCGAGGAACTCGGCGGTCACCACCGCGCAGATCGTGTGGCTGCCGAGGTCCTCCGGACCCGTATTGCAGCACCCGTCACGATAGAACCCCGTCACTGGGTCGTTGCCACACGGCTCCAGTTCCCCACCGAGCACATTGCGGTCGACCATCTTTGCAGTATGGCCCACCAGCGGGCGGCCCGGAACAGCCCCGCGACGGGGATGTTCCGGGCCGCGGCCGATGCGGCTGCGGCCGCCAGGCTTACTGGCCCCCCGATCCGGCCTGCACCACGCTGATGGTCAGGACCTGGACCGGCTTGGCGCAGGTCTGCGAGGAGTAGTGCAGATACGCCGGTGTGGTCTGGTTGGGCGGGTAGATCTGCAGGTAGTCCGCGTTGGTCAGCTGGCACTTGGCGGCCGGGAAGTTGACCGCGTGCACGATCTGGAGCACCGCGTTGGCGACCGCGCCCGGAGCCAGCGTGACCAGCTTCCGCGCCGTGACATGACTCTCGGCGGCGGCCAGCCCGATCTGCGTGACGGGTTTCCCGCCCGCGAGGGACACGCCGGGGTACCCGTAGAGCGTGCAGGTGGCGTTAGAGATATTCGTGAAGTCGATGACCTGGTAGGTGCTGCCCGCGGCGCCCTGGGCCAGCCCGAGCTTCAGGCCCAGCGAACGCGTCGGGCAGGCCGGCGCGGCGTCGGCCACCGTCGGGCTGGCCGCGCCGGTGGCCGGGGTCGGGGTGGCCGCGGCGGTGGTGGCCGACGCGGCGGGGGTGGCCTTAACGGTGATCGTCTTGGTGGGGGCGGCGGCGGGGCTGCCGCTGCTCCCGCATCCGGCGGCCAGCGCCGCGATGCAGGGGAGCGCCGCTCCGGCGAGTACTCGCCGGAGGGCGGGTGAGCATGGGGTCATCGATAGGTTCTTTCTGCCCAGGCAGCTCTGTGAGCCGTGTGACCATATGACGTCCTTTGCCCTTCGGCGGTTGGCCTGTCCGGCCGAGGTAACGTCACAGCTGTGTGCTTGCTCATCGCGCTGTTCGGGACCGTGCCCGACGTGCCGCTGCTGATCGCGGCCAACCGGGATGAGCTGTACCAGCGGCCAGCCGACCCGGTCACCGTGCTCCGCGACGGGCAGCCGCGGATCCTGGGTGGCCGGGACGAGCTGGCCGGCGGAACCTGGCTGGCGGTCAACGAGCACGGGCTGGTGGCCGCCCTCACCAACCAGCCGACCACGGCGCGGGACCGGGCCAGACGGTCCCGGGGCGAGCTGCCGCTCGCCTTCACCGCCTACCCGGACGCGAAGACGGCCGTAACGGAGGTGTGCGCCCGGCTCGAGCCCGCCGCCTACAACCCGTGCTGGATGCTCGTGGGCGACCGGCAGGCGCTCTTCTCGGTCGATCTGAGCGGCGGCCACCGCGCCCGGGTGGAGGAACTCTCTCCAGGGAGCTATGTGCTGGAGAACGCGCCGCTGCGCCAGCCGTCCGCGAAGCAGCAGCGGGTGGCCGGGCTCGTTGACGCGGTTCAGGACCAGGCGCAGGGGCTGGCGGAGGTGCTCCGGGATCATCAGCCCGCCGCGGGGCCGCAGCCCGCCGGTCCTGGCCGCCCGGCCCGGCCGGCCGCATTGTCCGCCGCCTGCGTGCATACGGAGCGCTACGGCACGCGCTCTGCCATGATCGTCAGCGTGGGCCCGGCCGGCCTGCCCCGGGTCAGTGTCGCCGCGGGACCGCCGTGTGTCACGCCACTGCTGGATGTGACCGGAATGTGGGCCTCGCCCGCAGGCCAGCCCGGCAATTTGCGCTGATTGCTAGTATCGCGAGCATGCAGACAAGGGGGCAACGTGGCTAACTGGGTGATAGCGGGTGCCCTGTTCGTCTTCATTATTGTCGTGCTGGTGACCCTGAAGCGGTCCGAGCGCAACCGTGACCGCAAGCCGGGTGACTGAGCGCCATCCCCGGACGGCCCAGCCCGGTGACTACCCGGTCATCGCGGCGGCGGTCGATAACTGGTGGGGCCGCCCCGTCCTGGGCGCGCTGCCCCGCCTGTTCCTGGATCACTTCCACCGCAGCAGCCTCGTCATCGACGGGCCCGGCGGGCTGCTGGCCTTCCTCGTCGGGATCCTGTCGCCGTCGGACCCGCGGCAGGCCTACATCCACTTCGCCGGGGTGGCCCCGGCGGCCCGCCGCCAGGGCCTGGCCCAGGTGCTGTACACCGGGTTCTTCGCGCTGGCCCGCGCCGATGGCCGGGCCGTGGTCTCGGCGGTCACCGCGCCGGGCAACACCGGCTCCATCGCCTTCCACCGGGCGATGGGCTTCTCCGTGACCGGCCCGCTCGCCGGCTACAACGGTCCCGGCCGCGATCTCGTCCGCTTCGAGCGGGCTCTCTATGCGTCTGCGGCCACGCCCGCCCCGGGCCGGGCAGGCACCGGAGAGGCAGGCGGCGGGGAATTGTTTCTCTGCTAACGGTCCTTCCGACCCGGACATGCTCGGCACGTACTGTTTGTGCCTAGTTGGGCGATTCTCTTGGGTAGTGTCGGCCGAATGTACTCTCGTGTCCGATTCTCCCGATGGTGGCGGCGGCTGAGCGGACCGCGCGGCGGTGCCGTGGCGGCGGGGTTGCTGGCCGCCGTCCTGGCCGTGCTCCTGGGCGCCGGGGCGGCGGGAGTGTTCGCGCCGTCCGGTGCGGGTGCCGGCGCGGCGGCGGGCGTAGCTGCCCCGGCCAGTGCTGCGGGCCGGCCCGGCCCGGCCGGGACGGGACCGGCCGGTTCCGGAACCCGGGCCTCCGCTGCCTCGGGCACGGCGGCCGCCTCGGGCACGGCCGCTGCCTCGGGCACGGTTAAGCCAGGTGCCATTAAGTCAGGTGGCGCTGAGGCAGGCGGCTCCAAGCCGGGCGCCGGTAAGCCACGCGTCACCAGGTCAGGGAGCAGCCAGCCCGACACCGGCCAGCCAGGGGCGGCGGTCCACAGCGCCGCCCGGCGGGCCGGCCCGGCGCAGGCCGCGGCCACCGGGCCAGGCACGTCCTGCCGCTCGGTGGCCCATATCGGCGATTCGACTTCGGTGGGCATGGTCTCTGCGCTGGACCTGCCGGACCCGGCCCAGCGCCTCGCGGCCCAGTACCGGGACGTCGGGGTCAGGCACATCTCGATCGACGCGTCCGGCGGGCGCTCGATGGTGGAGGAACTGCCGGGCCAGGTCAACGGCTACGACACGGCCCGCACCATGGTCAGCCAGGGGTTCCGGGGCTGCTGGGTGGTCGCGCTCGGCACCAACGACACCGCGAACGTGTCGGCCGGCTCGAGCGTCGGCCGGATGGCCCGTATCCAGGAGCTGATGTCGGTCGCGAACGGGGCGCCGGTGATGTGGGTGAACGTGAAGACTCTCGACCCATCTGGGCCCTGGTCCGAGGCCAACATGCAGGCCTGGAACGGCACGCTGCTCCAGGCCTGCCACCAGTACCCGAACCTGCGGATCTTCGACTGGGCGTCGGTCGCCCAGGATGGCTGGTTCATCTCGGACGGGATCCACTACACCTCGGCCGGCTACGCGGCACGGGCCTACCTGATTGCCCGCGCGCTGCGCCGGGCCTTCCCCGCCTCAGGGACCAGCGCCAGCTGCGTCATCCGCTGACCCCCGGAACCGGCCGTCCGCCGGGCCGTCCTTTAAAGCGGCCGTTCCGCGCCTATCTGAGCCAATGCCCGGACATTACGCATCGCCCGTTGCGGGTGATGATTCAATCCCTTGTAACTACTAAGTGTAATGAACCTCTAGCACTGGGTAGTGCCTTTCGTGCCGCGCACAAGCGCGACCTTGCCGGACGGGGGAGCCGGATGGGGCGGTTCGCGGCACGGGGGGAAAACCATGCCGGAACCAGTCCGCTCCGGCCAGCGCTACATGCCCGGACTCGACGGGCTGCGCGCGCTGGCGGTGCTCGCTGTCATCGCCTATCACGAGCAGTTCGGCTGGGCGCCGGGTGGCCTGCTGGGCGTGGGTGTCTTCTTCACGCTGAGCGGTTATCTCATCACCGACCTGCTGCTCGGGCAGTGGGCCCGGTCGGGCGGGCTGAACCTCGGCGACTTCTGGCTCCGCCGGGCCCGCCGGCTGCTCCCGGCCCTGTTCGTGATGCTGGCCCTGGTGACCGCCTGGGTCACGGTGGTCAGCCCATCCCGGCTGGCCAGCCTGCGCGGGGCCGTGGCCGGTGCCGCGACATATTCCAGCAACTGGTACTACATCTACACGCACAACTCCTACTTCGCGAGATTCGCGCCCCCCGGCCCCTTCGACCACCTCTGGTCGCTGGCCGTGGAGGAGCAGTTCTACCTGGTCTGGCCCTGGCTGCTGCTGGCAGGCGTGTACTTCCTGCGCGGCCGGCGGCCCGGCGCGGTCCGCTGGCTGGCGCTGCCGACCCTGGCCCTGGCCGCCGTGTCAGCGGTGGCGATGCTCAAGCTCTATCACCCCGGCTATGACCCGACGAGGATCTACGAGGGCTCCGACACCCGCGCCTGCGGCCTGCTGATCGGGGCGGCGCTGGCCATGGTCTGGCCCAGCCGCCGCACCGCCGGGGCAGCCGCGACCGCCGGGACGGCCGCGACCACCGGGACGGTCGCATCCGCCGCGTCCGCCGCGTCCGCCGCGTCCGCCGGGACCGCGCTGTGGGCCCGGGTGCTGCTGGACGGGGCGGGGTTCGCCGGGCTGGCCGTGATCGGCCTGATGATCTGGCGGGTGGGCCAGTACTCGGCGTTCACCTACGAGGGCGGCCTGGTGCTGCTCTCGCTGGCCACGGCCGGGGTGGTGGCCGCGGCCGCCTGCCCCGGCACCCTGGTCGGCGCGGCGCTGGGCTGGAAGCCGCTGCGCTGGATCGGCGTCCGTTCCTACGGCATCTACCTGTGGCATTACCCGGTGATCATCCTGACTTCCCCGGCCAATTCCACGGTGGATCTGCCGCGTGCCGCGCTGCAGGTGGCCGCCAGCATCGGGCTCGCCGCCTTGTCGTGGCGTTTCGTTGAGGAGCCAATCCGCCAGGGCGCGCTGGGCCGGAGCTGGAAGCGGCTGCGGTCGCGGACCGCCGGGCAGGCGCACCCAGCCGGGATCAGCGGCTGGGCGGCGGTCACGGGCGGGGCCATGGTGGTCGCGCTGGCCTGCGCCGGGCTGAGCGGCGCGGTGCGGGTGCCGAGCGCGAGCAACGCGGCCACCAGCACGCTGGCGGCGGGCACGGTCATGCCGCCTGCCAGCTCCGGCACAGGCGGCTCGGGCACGGCTGGCTCCAGCACCTCGGGCTCCAGCTCGGCTGGCACCGCCTCGGGCAGCCCGGCCCAGGCTGGCTCGGGCCCGGGCAGCGGGGCGAAGCAGGGCGCCAGGGCCGCCGACGCGGCGTCCTCGAGCAGCGCCTCCACCCCGGCGGCCTCGCTCCGCACCTCCTGCCAGGCGGTGACCCACATCGGTGACTCCACCTCCGAGGGGATGATCTCCTCGGACTACCTGCCCAACCCCGCGCAGCGGCTGGCCGCGCAGTACCACGACGTCGGGGTCGGCAGCGTCCGGTGGGACATCTCCGGGGCCCGCTCCGTGGTGGAGGTCCTGCCCGGCCAGGTCAACGGCTATGACGCCGCCCAGGCGATCTACCGGAGCGGGTTCCGCGGCTGCTGGGTGATCGCGCTCGGCACCAACGACACCGCGGACGTGGCCGTGGGCTCCAACGTCGGCCTGATGACCCGGATCCAGCGGATGATGGCGGCGGCGCACGGGGAGCCGGTCATGTGGGTCAACCTGCGGTCGCTCCTGGCCGGCGGGCCCTATTCCGAGGCCAACATGGTGACCTGGGACAACACGCTCCTCAAAGCCTGTGCCAAGTACCCGAACATGCGGGTCTTCAACTGGGCGGCGCTGGCCAAGACCAAGTGGTACATCTCCGACGGCATCCACTTCACCTCGGACGGGTACGCGGCCCGTGGCCGGCTGATCGCCCAGGCCCTGGCCCGGGCCTTCCCGAAGACCGGCCAGAGCACGGGGTGTGTCGTCAGCTAGCCCCGGCCAGCGGCCCAGGCCGCCCGGCGCAGATCAGCGGGGGCACCCCCGCCGCCAGGCCCGGCCCGCCGCCAGCTCCCCCCACCAAGCCCGTCCGCGGGCCGGTGCAGAAAGAACTGCGGCGGCCCGCGGGCGGTTCCACATCCGGGCGCCGGGCCCCCCGACGGGGGCCCGGCG
>DATCFY010000116.1:0-74432 GCA_036509255.1 Streptosporangiaceae bacterium | reverse complement strand
CCCGCCCAGCCAGCGCTTGCTGGTCAGCGACCAGTACGGGTAGAACTTCGCGGACAGCGGCGGCGCGGTGCAGTTCAGCCCGGTGGACGTGTTGCACAGGAACTCCGAGCCGGCCACGTCGGTCTCGAACTGCACCTGGGGGTACGGCTGGCCATTCCGGTCGAACGGGCCCACGTACTGCAGCGCGGTCGGCTGGTTGGCAGTCCCGTTCGGCCAGGTGCCGCGCTGGTAGCTGGTTCCGTCGAAGTCCAGGTCCCCGTTCTGGTACTGATCCGCGAAGCAGCCGGCCACTGGTGCTGTCTCCCGGGCTGGCTTTCGGTTGATCAGGACCGGGCGGCTGCCCTTCGGGAAGCAGTAGCCGTCGGCGAACTCGCAGAGTTGCCCGCTGCCGGAGTCCCTGGTTGGGCACGCAATCGGGTGGGTGGTGCCCTGCGCGGTCGCATGCCGGCAGGCGTCGGTCCGCGCATTGCACGGTCCCTCGCCCCGGCTGCGCCGCCCCTCCGAGCCGCCGCCGCAGGTCTGGTACACCCTCGGGTCGCGGTAGGACTGGCCGAAACCGGTGAGCGAGAACCCGTCCCGGTGAAGCACCCGGTTGCAGCTCTCGAAGTGACCGATTTCCTGTTCCATCAGCACGCCGCCCTGCAGCGCGGCCCAGGGCACCATGTTCTGCTTCCGTGCGGTGTTGTACTCCGCGTGGAAGGTGAAAGGGTGCCCAGCGCAGTCCGTGATGGACGTGTTCATGAAGCCGTTGCGGGCGCTGGCCGTCATGTATCCGGTCTGCCCGGTGCTGATATCTCGGACAGTCACGGTCAGCCCGGACGACGGGTCGGAGATGGACGCTTCGAGCACGTCGCCCGGATTCATCTTCAGCGTCCGCCTGTTGCCCAGGAAACTCGCGACCGTGGCGGTCTGCGGCCCAGGCGGGCCGGCAGGCACGCCGTTGGTCTGCAGGTAACTGAAATTGACTGGCTCGAGGCAGTTGTTGTTGCACGTCGTGAAGCCGTAGGTGCACACCGCACTGTCGATGGTCAGCGCGCTGCACCACTGGGTCTTGCTGCAGCTCGCGCTATCCATGAACGGCGCGAAACCCGGCGGGTAGAACTGGAACTCCATGAACGCGGACCCGGCCGCGTCCGGAGTGTTCGTCCCGACATTCGTGTCACTGTCCGGCGTGCAAGGGTTCTGCGGGTAGGAGTGCGGGTCACACGTCGGGAGCCCGAACCACGGTGCCACGCTCAGTTCTGCGTACTTGGTGACGCTGCCGGATGCGGTAGGCGCGCGGGCCGGATCGACTGGGAGCTTCATGAAATAGCTCATCGTGTTGCCTGAGCCTGGCGCATGCGAGATGAACTTCACACTCGGCTCGTCGTGCCCGACATACCAGCCGTTGTCGATGAATCGCGATGCCTTCTTCCCGGCCCTTCGCAGCACCGGATCCGTACACAGCGACCGCATGGCGGGCCGGACCGACTTGTATTTCGGGCTCCAGCCGTTGCAATCTACTTCGTTAACGGCTTTCGGCATTATCCCGGCTGATGCCGCGCTGCCCCGGCCCGGGATGGAATTCCCGTCCCGATGCCCGTGGGTGCTGCCGGCCCCGGTCGCAGACGCTGGACCGGTCAGAACTACCTGGCAGGCGATGACGGCCACTGTGACCGGCACCAGCGCCGCTTTCCAGGCTGTTCGCTGCTTAGCGGCCGACCTCCAGGCAGGCAGTGTCCGGGCCGACCGCTTCCCGGCTGATAGTTTCCAGGCTGGGCGGCCTACCGCCCTAGGCGCACGAATTCGCACGTATATCCCCCGTTATACGCTGATTGGCCCGGCGGCCGGACGGGCCGCCGGTAATAGACCGCTTTGCGGCGCAGCAGGACTCGGCTGTGCCCCAGGGAACGGTCAGGATCCGCCGGGGATTTACCCAGCAAATGGTGCCGCCATGCATTAATGGACGGGCTGGGTTGCGCGTTGCCCGGATTATCGCTGCTTAGCTGGTATTCGGTGTCTATTGAAAGTCGCAATCAGGGCCAGCGGCCCCCATATTTTCATGTGTCGCAAATCGCCCGTGATCACGGAACCTTCTCGCGGCGCCGGGGGTTCGGGGCTAGTGGGAGTCGCGGGTGACCTGGTGGCCGCTGGAGCCGACCAGGAAGTCCAGGTCCGCACCCCGGTCGGCCTGCTGGACATGGTCGATGTACAGGCGCTGCCAGCCACGATCGGGGCCTGGGAGCGCTGCGGTCATGGCGGCGGCCGGCTCACGCCGGGCAAGCTCCGCCTCGGGCAGGTCGAGGTCCAGCCGCCGGCCGGGCACGTCCAGCACAATCGGATCGCCGTCGCGGACCCGGGCCAGCGGGCCGCCCAGGGCCCCCTCGGGCACGGTGTGCAGCACGACCGTGCCGTACGCGGTCCCGCTCATCCGGGCGTCGCTGATCCGCACCATGTCCCGCACTCCGCGGGCGAGCAGCTTGGCCGGGATCGGCAGGTTGCCGACCTCAGGCATGCCTGGGTAGCCGCGTGGCCCGCAGCCTCGCAGCACCAGCACCGAGTCCTCGGTGACGTCCAGAGCCGGATCGTCGAGCCGGGCGCGGCAGTCCTCGATGCTGTCGAACACCACCGCCGGGCCGCGGTGGATGAGCAGTTCCTTGGTCGCCGCGGCCGGCTTGATGACGGCGCCGCCGGGGGCCAGGCTGCCGCGCAGCACCGCGATCCCGGCCTTCTCCAGCAGCGGAGCGGACCTGGGCCGGATCACGGTCTCGTCCCAGATCCGGGCCTCGCCCAGGTGGGCGGCCAGGGGACGGCCGCTGACCGTGAGCGCGTCCGGGTCGAGCAGGTCCGACACCTCGCGGAGGACCGCGAGCAGGCCGCCCGCCCGGTACAGGTCGTCCATCAGGTGCCGGCCGGCCGGGGCCAGGTCGGCCAGCAGGGGGACGTCCGCGCCGATCGTGTCGAAGTCATCCAGGGTCAGCGGCACTCCTGCCCGCCCGGCGATGGCCAGCAGATGCACCACCGCGTTCGTGGAGCCTCCGATGGCGGCCAGCGCCACGATGGCGTTGCGGAAAGAGCCCTTGCTCAGCACCTGGCTCGGGGTCCGCCCGGAGGAGACAAGTTCCACCGCCAGCTTGCCGCTGGCGTGCGCGGACTCGAGGAGCCGGCTGTCCGGGGCCGGGGTGCCGGCCACCCCGGGCAGCGTCATGCCCAGCGCTTCCGCCATGCAGGCCATGGTGGAGGCGGTGCCCATCGTGTTGCAGTGGCCTTTGCTGCGGATCATCGCCGATTCCGAGTCCAGGAAGTCCTGCTCGGACAGGGTGCCGGCGCGGACCTCCTCGGACAGCCGCCACACGTCCGTGCCGCAGCCAAGCGGGACGCCGCGGAAGTGGCCGGTGAGCATCGGGCCGCCGGGGACTACCACGGCGGGCAGGTCCACCGACGCGGCCGCCATCAGCAGCGCCGGGATGGTCTTGTCGCACCCGCCGAGGAGGACCACGCCATCGACCGGGTTGGCCCGGATCATCTCCTCGGCTGCCATCGCCGCCAGGTTGCGCCACAGCATGGCGGTGGGCTTGACCAGGGTCTCGCCCAGCGACATCACCGGCATGTCCAGCGGGATGCCGCCGGCTTCCCAGATACCGGCCTGGACGCTGGCCGAGACCTCGTTCAGGTGCTTGTTGCACGGGGTGAGGTCGGAGGCGGTGTTGGCGATCGCGATCTGCGGCCGCCCGGTGAACGCGCTGCGCGGCAGGCCGCGGCGCATCCAGGCACGGTGAATATAGGAGTCCCGGTCGTTCCCGCCGTACCACTGGTCGCTGCGGTAGCGCACTCAGCAGCCTCTTTCCCGGCCCGCGGACGGGCCCTCGCCTCTCGCCCCTGCTGGACCTCATCGCCGGCGGCGGGGGATTTCCGCCGGTCCCGGGTCAGGCTAACCCGCCATTGCCGCACGGGACCAATCCCGTGCGGGCCGGGTTCCGTGCCCGCGGACGCGGTCCGCTGGGTTACGGGCAGGCCTGCATGGACGCGTGGTAGCTCCCCGGGCCCTTCCCGATCAGGTACGACGTGCCGGTGGATCGCAGGAAGAGGGTGATTCTCCAGATGGTGCAGGCCGAGTGGGTCGGGCTGTCCTGCGGGGCCTGGTGACTGACGAAAGTGACCGACGCGGGTGTCTTCCCGTGGTGGACGGGTGACACCTCGACGAGTGTCTCGCTGGAATCGTTGGTGGTCGCATAGCCAGAACTGAACTTCTGTACCGTATTGCCCTGCTGGGCGGCCGGGGTGAACAGGCTGATGTACGCCTGATAGTCGTGCTGGTTGATGGCGGTGAAGTACTGGCCCAGGAACGTCGCGATGGCCGCCGCTGCGGGCTGGCCCGACACACCCGGGCTCAGCGCCACCACCGCGCTGCCCCCGGTCCCCTGGGTACCTCCGGTAGGCGCTGTCGCGCTGGCTGCGGCGGTCGGCGACACCACCGGTGTGCTGGGGCTGGGAGGCGGGGTGGACGGTTCGGCCGTGGCGGCCTGCGCCGCGCCGCCGGCCCCGGGCGGCGTCGCCTGCGACGACGGGCGGCCCGACGTCAGTGAGTGGGCGCCCTGCGAGCCAGTGAGGTACCAGCCAGTCAGCCCGCCGAGGACGACCACCAGCCCCGCCACGAGCGGCAGCCAGAGCGGGAATCGCCGGCGCCGCCAGGCCGGGGTATAGGCCCCCGGGTCGTCCGGCGGGAAG
This sequence comes from Streptosporangiaceae bacterium, assembly GCA_036509255.1. Classification (GTDB taxonomy): domain Bacteria; phylum Actinomycetota; class Actinomycetes; order Streptosporangiales; family Streptosporangiaceae; genus RYN-230. Next base: position 69,725 of record DATCFY010000116.1, on the reverse strand, counting down.
CCCCCCGCCGGGGAGATCGGCGGCCCGGGCGGGGCCGGCCCGCGGGTGGCTCGTGCGGGCGGAGGTGGTACCGCACCACTTGGTGCCGCAGGGGGTGGGGCCGCGGGCGGCACCGGGGGCGGAGTGGGCGTCCGCGAAAGGGGCGGCACAGGAGTCGTGAACGTCGGCGGCTCAGGGTCAGGCTCAGGCCGGCCATGCTCAGGCCGGCCATGCTCAGGTGTGATCAGGGGCGACGGCGCCATGATCCCGGGCCCGGTGCCGTCTGGCCCGGCTGATCTGGCCTCGTGGTCCTCCCGGGCTGGCGTGGCCTGGAGGTCCGCCGGGCGCAGCCGGGCGCCACAGTGGGTGCAGAACCGCGGGGCGCCGTCTGCAGGACGGCCGCATCGGGTGCAGAAATTCACGTGCGCCCCCCAGGGCTAGATGAGCTCACCAGGCCGCTAGCTGGCCGCGAACGGGACGTCGGTATCCAGTAGCCCGTCGCCCTCCGGGTTGAGCCTCCGGATGGCCGCATCGATCCCCTCGAGGGTGCAGGCGTGCATGGCCGCGATTGTGGCTCTGGTCGACTCGTAACGGAGGGTCTGATGCATGTCGTTGCCGCGCCCGGTCCGGTCCTGGATGTACCTGCCGATCCTCATCTGGACCCAGCGCAGCGGGGACATGTAAATCCAGAATGACCAGCCGACATACAGGTCACGCCCGTGCGCGAAGCAGGAGATGAAGCCGGTGAAGACTCCCCGGCGCAGTTCCAGGTACTTGCGGCTTCCCTCGCCCGGAGGCCGCAGGGTCCGCGGCTGGAAGGAGTCTGACGGGGTGCCGTGACGGTCCATGGCCTGGGCGATGTGTGTGAAGGCGATGTCTGCGACGTCCGCCTGGAAGTTCAGCAGCCGGCTCCACTGGGTCAGCAAGGCCGGCACGGGCATGAGCGCGTAGGCGACGAAAAGTCCCAGCTCGATGAGGGAATCGATCACGGCGTTGACGTCGAAGACCGACGCGTCGTGGGTCACGATGAAAGTGAACCCGAAGAACAGCGAAATCAGAATGTTGATGACGGTGGCCACCGCAAAAAATAGGGCAAAACGCCGCAAGAGTTGCCATCCGAACCGTGAGTTCCGCAGCGGGTCGAAGGTCGGCTCGTTGGAGGTCTCCGTATAGCTCAGCCGCTGATCCGCATTGGCATCAATCCGGGTTATCTCGCGGGGCGGCCCCGGGGCAGCCGCGCCGTTGCCCTGGGCCGCCGCTGGCGGGGCCTCCGTCCGGATCCGCGCCTCACCATCAGTGAAGAGCGGGCCGGCGGACCGGTGAGAGCCAGGCTCTGACTGGTGGGCCTCGCCGGGCGGTTGCTGTTCCGTCCAGGACCCTGCCGCCGGAGGGGAGCCGCCTGGTGGTCTCCCCGGCGGGACCGCTCCGTGGCCGGGCCAGGGCTGACGGGCAGTTTGCCCAGTGCTTATGGCCGAGGAGTCGTCGCGGGCCCGCGTTCCGGCCGGCCGGCCGCAGTTTCCGCAGAATGCGTCTTCTGCGTTCAACGGTAAGCCGCACTCCAGGCATACAAAGGACATATCTCCGCCCCCCTTGTTCCCGCCCCTTTGGCCGGTGATTCCCGCCTTTTCCTGGTAGCAGTGAGTATAAGAATTCTTACGGCAAAAGAAAAGCAGGAGATTCGTGCAAATCGGAGCCGGGCGTAGCGGCTACTTAGCGTGATCTCAGGATTACGAATCAGCAGCCTGGGTCCGGGTGGAGCGCGGCGGCCTGGCGCCGCGCAAGCCTTGGAAGGCTAGCCTTCTCATATGCTTAGCGAAGCTAACATCCGTGATACGGCGGCTGCGCTGCAGCTCAGCGTCGGACTGCTGAAGCGCCGGGCCCGCGAGACGGCCCGGGACGGGGATCTGAGCGGGCCGGAGATGTCCGTCCTGTCCCGGCTGGATCGCAACGGCCCGGGCACCACCGCGGCGCTGGCCAGGTGGGAGCAGATCACCCCGCAGGCGATGGGAGCCACCGTCGCCGCGCTCGAAGCGCGCCGCTTCGTCGCCCGCACGCCGGATCCGGATGACGGGAGGCGCTCGATCCTCACCATCACCGCAGCTGGCGAGCGTGCGCTGCGCGCCGGGCGTAACGCCCTGACCGACCTGATGGCAGGCGCGCTCGCCCGGCGGTTCACGCCCAGCGAAATCGAGCAACTGCGGGTGGCCGCGCCGCTGATCGAGCGCCTCGCGCAGCTCATTTGAGGCTCACCGCGCTCCGGCCCGGCCGGTGCCCCCGAGCCCTCCGCACCACGCACTGGAGGAGCACATGCCCCGGCGAGCCCCGTCCCAGCGAGCCCAGTCCCAGCCCGCTCTGTCGCCACCGGCCGGCCCGGAGAATGATCCGGGCACGAAGCCCTTCTCGTGGCGGTTCACCACACCACTGTTCATCGGCTCCGCCCTCAACCCCATCAACAGTTCCCTGATCGCGACCGCCCTGGTGCCGATCGCGGCTGGCGTGCACGTCTCGGTGGGGCAGACCGCAGCGCTGGTCACAGCCCTGTACCTGGCCAGCGCGATCGCCCAGCCGACCGCGGGGAAAGTGGCCGAGGTGTTCGGGCCGCGCCGGGTGTTCCTGGCCGGCATCCTCCTGGTCTTCCTCGGCGGCGTGATCGGAGGCGTCGCCCAGGATCTCCTCACGCTGCTGGTCAGCCGGGCGCTGATCGGCCTGGGCACCTCGTGCGCCTACCCGACCGCGATGCTCCTCATCCGCAGGCGCGCGCAGCACGCGGGGATGGACAAGCCACCTGGGGGCGTCCTCGGCGGCCTGCAGATCGCCGGCATCGCCACCGCCTCGCTGGGCCTTCCGATCGGCGGCGTTCTCGTCGACGCGCTCGGCTGGCGCGCGGTGTTCTTCGTGAACGTGCCGGTCGCGCTCATCGCGGCCACCGCCGCCCTCCTCTGGATTCCCCGGGACGCGGCGCCTGAAGGGTCCCGGCGGCCGCGCGAGGTGGCCTCGCGCATCGACGCGATCGGCATCGCCGGGTTCGCCATCGCGATGACGACCCTGCTGATGTTCCTGTTCTCGCTGCCCGCGCCGAACTGGGTCGTGCTGGGTGTCGCCGTCGTGGCCTGGGTCGCGCTCGTGGCCTGGGAGCTGCGCGCCCGGAGCCCGTTCTTCGACGTGCGGCTGCTCGCGTCGAATCTGGCCCTCACGCGTACCTACCTGCGCTTCGCGCTCGTGCTGCTGTGCGTCTACGTCGTCTTGTACGGCGTCACGCAGTGGATCGAGGCCGGGCGCGGGTTCTCCGCCATCGCCACCGGGCTCCTGCTGCTCCCGATGACCGCGATCTCGGGCGTCATCATCGCGCCGATCTCGCGCCGGAACCTGGTCCGGGGGCCCGTCATCGCCGCGGCGATCGCCTGCCTGGCCGGGTCGGTGGGCGTCCTGTTCCTCGGCTCGTCGACGTCGGTGATCTGGATCGTCGCGATCACCCTGGCCTTCGGCGTGGCGATGGGCACCGCGGCCAGCGGCAACCAGATCGCCCTGTACACACAGGCGCCGGCCGACCAGATCGGCACTGCCTCGGGCCTGCTGCGCACGTTCGGGTACGTCGGGTCCATCGCCTCATCCGCGATCACCGGGATCGTGTTCCACGGCGGCGTTTCCGACCACGGGCTGCACATCATCGGGTGGATCATGGTCGGTGTCAGCGCCATCCTGGTCCTGGTTTCCCTGGCCGACCGCACGCTGCGTGGCGCCGGCCAGGCTGAGGTCTCCTGATCGACTAGCCAGCGGCGGCGCAGGTGATGCAGGTACGGGCGGCGGGGCGGGCGGCGAGCCGCTCGGCGCCGATCGGCCGCCCGCACCGTTCGCACCGCCCGTAGCGGCCCTGCCGGAGCCGGCCCAGGGCCTCATCCAGCTCGGCGAGGTGGCTTTGCGCCTGGTCGGTCAGGGCGGCCAGCTGCGCCCGCTCGAACGCGATCGTGGCCCCTTCGGGATCATGCTCGTCGTCGGTGGCGACCCCCGCGGACGATTCCACGATGCCGTTGAACTCCCGGCTGAGCGCGGTGATCCGGGCCAGGGTGTCCTGGCGTTCGGCGGCCAGCGCGTCCTGGACGGCCGCCGCCGCATCGGGAGGCAGGCCCCCGGGGGCCTCGCCGGTCATGCCGGCCCGCCTCCCTGACTGCTCATCCGGGCTGCTCTCCGCCCGGCTGTTCTCCAGCCGGCTGGCCGGCGCTCACCTGGTCGCGGGCCGCGGCTTCGCGGAGCGCATGCAGGCCCCGCGCGGTGGGGAGCGAGTTGTCCACCGCCAGGTGCCGGGGCTCCTCCTGGCCCTGGACGACCCGCTGCATGTGCCGGATCGCGGCCGTGAACGACGGTACCTCGTCGGTCGAGGAGTAGCCTCTGGGCTCCTTGCCCTCTTCGAACAGGGTGAACGAGTCGTCCGGCCCTGGATGGAACGGGTCGGTGATGTGGATCTGCCCGGCGGTGCCGAGCAGCCGGGCGAACCGGTCGTCACTGCGCAGGAACCCGCAGGACAGCGTCAGCCGCTGGTGGCCCGAATAGCCGAGACTGCCCTGCAGGTCCACGTCCACCCCGTCCCCGCCGAGGATCGCCGTCGCCCAGGCCGACTCCAGTTCCCCGCGCAGCAGCTCCACGGCCAGCCGGACCGGGTAGCAGCCGACGTCGTTGAGGGAGCCGCCGGCCATGTCCCGGCGCAACCGGAAGTCGCCTGGGTGGTCCAGCATGAAGTGGAAGCCGGACTGGATCTCGCGCAGTTCACCGATGGCGCCGTCGGCCAGCAGCCCCCGGATCCTGGCCATCTGCTCGTGAAAGGGAACACGAAGGCCTCCCACAGCGGGGTCCCGGTTTCCCGGGCCACTGCGAGGACCTGCTCGGTCCCGGCCAGGGTGCCGCACAGCGGCTTCTCGCAGAGCACTGCCTTGCCGGCCTGCAGCGCCCTGGTCGTCCATTCGGCGTGCAGCCTGTTGGGCAGCGGGATGTACAGCGCGTCCACGTCCGGATCGTCCAGCAGCGCCTGGTAACCCTGCACCGCCCGGCCGATGCCGGTCCCCGCGGCGTACTCGCTGGCCCGGGACAGCTCCCGGCCGGCCACCGTGGTGATTACCCCGCCGGCCGCCGCCACTGCGGGCACGAACGCCTTGCGGGCGATGCGTGCCGTGCCGACGATTCCCCAGCGCACCTGACCAGTCCCTGGCATGTACCCGCTCACCGTGTTCCCTGATGCCGCCCCGCGACGTCATTGCCTGGGCCGCTGGCGCCGGTGCCGTCAGCCATTGGTCACCACCGTAGACCGGCGGCCGCAGCTCTCGCCGGGGCGGGGATGCCCACGTAGCCTGGAAAGACCAATGCGGTCAGGGCTCGGAGTGAGGCGACGATGACGGTACCGAACGTGGCGGAACCGAATCCAGCGATCCTGTTCAGCGGGGTGGGCGTGGCGCTGGTCACCCTCTTCGACTCCGGCGGGGAGATCGACCCGGCCTCCACGGGCAAGCTCGCGGCCGATCTCGCCGGCCGGGGCATGGCGGCGGTGCTGGTCAACGGCACCACCGGGGAGGCCGGTACGCTGACCGGCGCGGAACGTACCGCGCTGATCGAGGCGGTGCGGGGCGCGCTCCCGCCCCGGGTGCCGGTGATCGCGGGGACGGGTGCGCCGTCGCTGCGCCAGGCGGCCGGGCTGACCCGGGCGGCGGTGACCGCCGGGGCCGACGCCGTGCTCACCTGGTGCCCGCCTCGCTGTGCGGACCTGGCTGGCTACTTCTCGGCTATCCGTGAGGCCGCCGCCGGCCGGCCGGTCCTCGCGTACCACAACCCGTTCCTCTCCTGCGCGGATATCCCGGTGGACAGCCTGGCCACGCTGCCGGTGACCGGCCTCAAGGATTCCTCCGGCAGCCCCGACCGGCTGCTCGATGAGCTGGCCCGGAACCCGGGCGGCACCTACGTCGGCTCGGCGGCCTTCCTGGCCCTGGCCGGGCCGATGGGAACGACCGGTGCCCTGCTGGCCCTGGCCAACCTGGCCCCCGAGACCTGCATCCGCGCCTGGGGCGGCGACGCCTCGGCCCAGCGCGGCCTGGCGCCGCAGCACCTGGCCGTCCGGGCAGGCGGCCCGGCGCGGCTGAAGCTCATGCTGGCTGAGGCGGACGGCACGTCGCCCGCCTCACGAATCTGCTGACCCGGCCCGCGACTGTGCTGCGCCGGGCGCTGGCCGTCCCGCCTTTCGCCGCCGACCCCGCCGACCTCATCGATCTCGGGGTCGCTGCGGAACAGGCCGGCTTCGAAGGCTTCTTCTTGTGGGACCACCTCGTGTTCAGCGACACCGGCCAGGGACCGCCGATCCTGGATCCGTGGCAGATCCTGGCCGTGGTGGCCACGCGGACCTCGCGGATGCGCCTCGGGACCATGATCACGCCGGTGCCGCGCAGGCGCCCCTGGCAGCTGGCCAAGGAGACCGTCACCCTGGACCGGCTCAGCGGCGGGCGGCTCATCCTGGGCGTCGGCCTCGGGTCGCCCGCCTACGGTGATTTCGGCATCTTCCACGAACCCACTGCCGCCCGGGAGCGGGCCGCCCGGCTGGACGAGGGCCTCGAGGTGCTGGCCGGGCTGTGGACCGGGGAGTGGTTCTCCTACCAGGGCAGCCACTACACGCTGGACCCCGTGCGTTTCAGTCCTGTGCCGGTCCAAGAGCCGCGCATCCCGGTCTGGATCGGCGGGGTGCTGCCCGCGGCCGGGCCGGTGCGGCGGGCCTGCCGCTGGGATGGCATGGTGCCGCTGCGCCGCTCGGTGAACCCGCAGGGAGATGTGGCATTGGTCGGGCCCGCGCCAGCGGACGTCGCCGCGGTCCGGGACCAGGCCTGGTCGTCCCGGGGCACGCCCGAGGGTTTCGACCTGGTGGTCTGGGCGGACCTGGAGCGGGAGCCCGGCGACGTGGAGCTGGTCGCCCCCGCCTACGTGGCGGCCGGCGCCACCTGGTGGATCGAGAGCGCCCGCCCGGGACCCGGCTGGCAGGCCGAGGCCGCCAGCCGGGTCAGCCGGGGGGTATGACCGGGTCCCCGGACCGGGTCAGCCGGGCGCTAGGACCGGTATCCGCCAGTTCCGGGCCAGCCGGCTGCCCCGGCGCCGGATCCGCCGCCGCGACCCGCACGAGGCTCGGGACCGCGGCGGGCGGCCGGATGTAGCTGCTGACCACTCACTCCAGGCCCTCGATGAAGCTGGTGGTGGTCAACCCGGAGCTGTGCTGGCCGCCCGAGCGCGGGGATGCCGTGACTCCGATCATCTGGGACAACCTGATCAACATCGCGTCCGCCGAGTGGGAGAACACGAGCACCCGGTACCGGCGGATGCAGGAGCACCTGCGGAGCACGAAGTCGTTCGTCGGCAGGCCACCGTTCGGGTATCGGATCGTCGGCGAGGCCAAGGCCAAGACCCTGCAGCCCGACCCTGTCCAGGCCGACGCGATCCGCACAGTGGTGGCGATGTACCTCGCTGGGAAGTCCCTGCGGTACCTGTGCGCGTACCTGGACGCTGAGGGCATTCCTACGCGCCGGGGTGGTACCTGGGTACCCAAGACGCTCCCGATGTCCTCCGGAACCCCGTGCTGGCCGGACGCCGTACCGACGCCAGCGGGCGCACGGTCCTTCGGGTATCCCCAATCCTGGACCTGGACACTTGGCGCAAAGTGCAGGCCGAGTTGGGCCGCAAGGCGTCCAAGAAGGGCGCGGTGCGGGCTGGCGCGCCCCTGCTCGGCGGGGTGGCGATATGTGGCAAGTGCGGCGGCCCGATGTACCGACTTCGTGCCCAGAACGTCCGCAAGGACGGCAGCAAGCATTTCAACGTCTACTACCGGTGCTGGGGTACCGATGTGAAGCCGAGCACGTGCAGGAATATGTTCCCGCTAGGGGAGCTGGAGGCCCGGGTCGAGAAGTACATGACGACCACGCTGGCGCGCTGGCCCCGGTACGAGACCGTGGTCACCCCCGGGCACGGGCATGAAGAAGAGATCTACGAGGTCGAGCGAGACTTGCGCGAGCTGGACTTCGACGACTCCGACTTCACCGTCAAGCAGGCCGAGCTGCTAGCGGAGCGGGCACGGTTGCGGGCGCTCCCATCCGTCCCGGCCACAGTCGAGCGGCGGCCGACCGGCGACACCATCGGCCAGCACTGGGCAACGTTGGAGACCGACGCCGACAAACGCGCGTTCCTGTTGCGTCTCGGGATGGTCATCCGCGTCGCGCGCGGCAGGGACGGCTTCAAGGACCGCGTGGACGTCGAGGTCTTCGATGGGTCGAGCCACCTCGACGAGTCCATCCTCGAGGCGATCGGCCAGTAACCCCGAACGATCCGGAACCCGGACCCAACGCCCAGAGAGAACGGCGGCTGCTCTCGCGCGGCCGTTGGTTGCAGCTTGACATCAGGGCGGGATACCCCACGCTCGTCACGAGACAGGTGCGGCATCCGGGACGGACTTCGGCACCGGGAGGAGGAGGCTAGTACTTGTACGGCGTATAGTTGAGGGTGATGGCTTCCAGACCTGCCCCGGACACGGCGCGAGCTGCTGACACGGCGCCAGCGGTGAGTCCGCCGGACCCGGCGAACCCGCCCGCGGACCCGCAGCGGCCCCGGCTGAGCAAGGTCGCCGTGGTCGGGCGCGCTATCACGCTGGCGGACGCCGAGGGCCTGGATGCGCTGACCATCCGCCGGCTGGCCCAGGAGCTCGGGGTCACCCCGATGGCGCTCTACTGGCACTTCCGGAACAAAGACGAACTGCTCAACGGGCTGGCCGACCAGTTCTGGAGCGAGATCGACACCGACGTGGACGAGGCAGTCCTCTGGTCCGGGCAGCTCCGCGCCCTGCTGGAATCGCTGGTCCAGGTGCTCCGCGCGCACTCCAGTGCGTCCCAGTTGCTAGTCGCGGGCGAGAAGCAGTCCCCGGCCGCGCTGGAGGCCATCGAGGTCACCCTGGAGGTGCTGCGCCGTGGCGGCTTCGACCCGCAGCACGCGAGCGCGGTCGCCCGCAGCGCGCTGTGGACCGGGCTGATGCTCGCCATGAGCGAGCCGGGGTACGGCCCGTCGCTGAGTGAGGCCGACCGGGCCGAGCATCAGCGCCGCAGCCGGATCCAGCTGGCCATGCTGCCGCCGGACCGCTACCCCTGCCTGGTCGAGGCGGCGGAGCCGATGACCGACTGCAACGACCCGGACTTCCACTACCGGTTCGGCATCGACCTGTTCATCCGCGGCGTCCAGGCCATGGCGGACACGAACTAGCCGTGGACGAGCACTAACCACGGACGGGCACGAGTCGATGCCCACGACGCACGAAGGGTAAGCCCAATGGCACAGGCGACGGAGGATGGCCAGACCGCGTCTCCCGGGGTTCCGGACTCCGGCGCCCCAGAGCCTGGCACCGCAGACCCTGGCACCGCAGACCCCGGCATGGGCCCGCGGTTTGGCGGCGAGTCCTGCTGGGTCGATATCGACGGGCCAGTGCACTACCTCGACTTCGGCGGCCCGGCGGGCGCCCCGGTCATCGTGGCGGTCCACGGCCTGGAGGGTTGCGCGGTCAACTGGTCGGCCCTCGCGCCGCTGCTGACCGACCGCTACCAGGTGCTCGCTCCCGACCTGGCCGGGCACGGTTTCACCCGCTCCGCGGGCCGGGGGGTGGACGTGTCCTCCAACCGGGTCCTGCTGCACCGCTTCATCGAGGCGGTGGCCGGCTCACGGGTCATCCTGATGGGTAACTCGATGGGCGGGATGATCGCCCTCAGCGAGGCGGTCGCCGCGCCGTCCACGGTGACTGGGCTCATCCTGCTCGACCCGGCGCTGCCGTTCATGCCCGTCCGGCCTGATCCCTCCGTGGTCATGATGTTCCTGGTCAACATGGTCCCCGGGCTGAGCCAGCGGATGCTCAGACGGCGGCACCAGTACGCCCCCGAAGAACTCGTGGCCGGCGTGCTGGCCACGGTCTGCGCCGATCCGTCGCGGGTCCCCCCGGCGGTGGTCGGGCAGCACGTCGAGGTGGCGCGCAGGCGGTTCGGCTACACCGAGGCCGACCGGGAATTCACCCTCGCGGCCCGCTCGGTCGTGTCCGCGGCTGGCTACATCACCGGCGGGCCCTACCGGCGCGCCATCAACTCGGTCCGGTGCCCGGTCCTGATGCTGCACGGCACCCTCGACCGGCTGATCCCGGTCGCCACGGCTCGTATCGTGGCCCGCGCCCACCCGGACTGGTCCCTCGTCGTCCTGCCGGGCGTGGGCCATGTGCCGCAGCTGGAAGCCCCGCTGGAGTGCGCGACCGAGATCCGCGAATGGCTCAGCCCGGTCGGCCGGGGCGCCGCGTCGGCCACCGCCGCAACAGCGGCCACCGCCGCAACAGCCCCCCCGGCGGGTCCGGCGGCTCCGTCCACGGGGGATGACACGACGCCGGCACCGCGTGCCTAAGGTCCTGGCGCGTTAGGGAACGACGCCCATACGCAGGGTTTCCAGGCCGAAGCAGGATGAAATCAGCGGGCCAGGCTCACCTGGGCAAGGTCTTCGTTCCCGCCGGTAACCACCGCCGACTCACGACCGCTGGTCCTGGACGGGTGGCTGCTCCCTGGGTGACGCCTGTGCCTGCGGCAAGGCATGACCGCCGGCGCCGGGCACGCACGCCCGGGCCCGGCGCGTGCGTCCACGCCATGGACGACGGCACGGGGAGGATCTGGGCCATGAACTTCAACCTCGCGGTGATCCTGCACGAGACGGCGCTCGCATCCCCGGACAGGCCTGTCGCCGTGTACGCGGGTGGTCAGCTCAGCTACGCGGACCTGGATGAGCTGTCGTCCCGGCTGGCGGCCGGGCTGGAGTCGGCCGGGATCAGGCCCGGGGATCTCGTGGGCCTGCAGTTGCCCAACATCCCCCAGTTCCTGATCGCCTACTTCGGGATCCTCAAGGCCGGCGCGGTGGTGGTGCCGCTGAACGTGATGCTCAAGCCCCCCGAGATCGCATTTCACCTCAGTGACTCAGGGGTGAAGCTGCTGATCAGCTGGCAGGGGATCCTGGCCGACGCGATCAAGGGCGCTGAGCTGGCGGGGGTTGGCACGATCTACGCTGTCGGGCACCCCGGCCCGGCCGCAGGCCCCGGCCCGGCTGCGGGGCCCGCCCTGGCTGCGTGTCCCGGGGACCCGGTCCGGGTGCGGCCGTTCGAGCACCTGCTGGACGCGGCCGCGGACGGGTATCCGCTGGCGCCGCGGGCGATGACCGACACCGCGGTCGTCGTCTATACCTCCGGCACCACCGGCCGCCCCAAGGGCGCCATGCTGACGCACATCCAGCTCTATATGAACGCCGACATCCCCGGGCGCCTGTTCGGCGTGCGGCCCGACGACGTCGTCATCACCGCGGTGCCGCTGTTCCACGTGTTCGGCCTGTCCAGCATCCTGAACATCTGCGTGCGGTTCGGCTGCACCATGTCGCTGATCCCGCGGTTCGACCCCGCCACCGTCCTGACCGCGATCCAGCGCGACCGGGCCACCATCTTCGAGGGTGTGCCCACCATGTTCATCGCCCTGCTGGAACACCCCGACCTGGACAGCTACGACGTGTCGTCGCTCCGGGTCGCGATCTCGGGCGGTGCGTCCATCCCCGCCCCGGTGCTGGACGCCTTCGAGAAGCGCTTCGGCGTGCTGATCCTCGAGGGGTACGGCATGACGGAGACGGCCTCCACCACCACGTTCAACCTCAGCGCGACCGAGCGCCGCGTCTACAGCGTTGGCAAGCCCATCTGGGGCACCCAGACGCAGGTCTGGGACGGCGAGGGCCGGCCCTTGCCGCCCGGGAAGGACCACGTCGGCGAGGTGGTCACCCGCGGGCTGCACGTAATGAAGGGCTACCTGAACGCCCCGGAGGCCACCGCCAGCGCGTTCACCGGGGGCTGGCTGCACACCGGCGACCTGGGTTATTTCGACGAGGACGGCTTCCTGTTCATCGTCAGCCGGCAGAAGGAGCTCATCATCCGCGGCGGCTACAACGTCTATCCGCGTGAGATCGAGGATGTGCTGCACGCCCACCCCGCGGTGGCCGAGGCCGCCGTGGTCGGGGTCCCGGACGGGCGGCTGGGCGAAGAAGTGATGGCCGTGGTCACGCTGCGCGAAGACGCCACCGTCACCGGCACCGAACTGCGGGCCTACTGCCGGGAGCGGATCGCCGCCTACAAGTACCCGAGGCGGTTCGAGTTCCTCGCTCAGCTGCCGAAAAACTCCCTCGGCAAAGTGCTGAAGGACGAACTGATCCCACGGTAGCGGCGACAGATAGGGCAGGCCATGGAGCGCATGAGCACACTCGACGCCGGGTTCTTCTACGTCGAGCACGCCAACGTGCCGATGCACCTCGGCTCGCTCGCCCTGTTCGAGGGCCCCGCGCCCAGCTGCCAGGAGGTGACCCGGCTGATCGCCGCGAAACTCTCTCGGGTGCCGCGGTACCGCCAGGTGGTCCGGACCATGCCGCTGGAAGTCCTGCGCCCGATGTGGCTGGACGACGAGCACTTCGAGATCAGCCACCACGTGCGCCACGCTGCGGTGCCGGCCCCCGGGGGAAAGAAGCAGCTCCGTGAGCTGGCGGCCAGGATCTTCGCGACCCCGCTGGACCGGGCCCGGCCGCTGTGGGAAGCGTGGCTGCTGGAGGGCCTCAAAGGCGGCCAGTGGGCGATCCTGTCCAAGGTGCATCACTGCATGGTGGACGGCATCGGCGGCAACGACCTGATGACCGCGGTCTTCGACGTCACCCCGGACGCCGGGTGCCCGCCGGCGGCCGCGTGGGCGCCGGCGCCCGAGCCGGCCACGCTGGAGCTGATGACGGCCGGCCTCCGGGAGGCGGTGGCCGGGTCAGCCCGGCAGTTGTCCGCGCTGCCCGGCCTGCTCAACCAGCCGGTCCTGCCCGCCGGCGAGATTCTGCACTACGGCCGCGGCCTGGCCGCCAGCGCCCGGCGGCTCGCGGTCCCGTCCGCGGCCTCGCTGAACGGCCCGATCGGCCCGAACCGGCGGTGGGCCTGGGCCACCGCCTCGGTGACCGAGGTGAAGGAGATCCGGTCGGCGCTCGGCGGCACGGTCAACGACGTGCTGCTCGCGGCGATCACCAGCGGCTTCCGTGACCTGCTCGACTCGCGCGGCGAACTGGCTGACGGGCTGGTCGTGCGCTCTCTCGTGCCGGTCTCCGTCCGTGGCCGGGATGAGCATGGCATGATCACCAACCGGGTGTCGGCGGTGCTGGCCAACCTGCCGGTGGGGGAGCCCGACCCGCTGCGCCGCCTGGCGCTGCTGCGGGAGGAGATGGACGACCTCAAGCAGACCTCACAGGCCGTCGGGGCGGAGGTACTCACCGGGGTGCTGGGCCTGGCCGCGCCCACCCTGCTCGCGCTGGGGTCGCGTTCCGCTTTCCAGCTGCCGCAGCCGCTGGTCCAGGCGGTCACCAGCAACGTCCCGGGACCCCGGGTGCCGTTGTACCTGCTCGGCCGGAAGCTGGTCAGGATCTATCCCTACGTGCCGATCGGCAACCAGGTGCGGATCTCGGTCGCGATCTTCTCTTACCTGGAGCGCTTCACGGTCGGCATTACCGCGGACTATGACGCGGTGCCCGACGTCCGTGTCCTGGCTAAGGGCATCCGCCGCGGGCTCGACGAACTCGAAGGGCGCCCACACCGCTGACCTTGCAGGGATAGCAGCTGGTCACATGGGGTATATCTGGGTTTTACCCAGCAGTAACAGGTACGGCCCTTGGGGGAATCGTGCCGGGCTGGGGCCCGGGAGGTGACCATGGGTCCGGAAGGGGTACTCGGGGGCGCCTGGCAGATCGGGCGCGGGCAGGCGAGCCGGCGGGGACCCCGGCGGCGGACCGGCCTGGTGCTCGGCGCCGGCGGGGTGGTGGGGGCCGCCTGGATGACCGGGGCCCTGCACGTCGTGCAGCAGCGCCTGCCGGTGCCGGTCGGCGACGTCGACCTGATCGTCGGCACCAGCGCGGGCAGCGTACTGGCGGCCGCCCTGCGCTGCGGGGTCACCCTCGATGAGATCAGCGCCCTGCAACGCGGCGAAGCGGTGCCCGCGCTCCGTGACGCCGGCGTGCGCGACCTGGACGAGAGACCGCTGCCGCCGCACCCGCACCTGCGGGCAGGGTCGCCCCGGCTGATGCTCACCACGCTGCGTGCCCCGCACACGATCCATCCTGGGGTCGGGGCGAGTGCGTGGCTGCCCCGCGGCCGGGGACGGCATGAGGCGCTGCACGCCACCGTGGCGGCGCTGCACGACTTCGCCGCCGGCCGCCACTCCGGCCTGCACGCGGGGGCCTGGTCACCGGAGTCCTGGGCCGACGGCCGGACCTGGATCGTCGCCGTGGACTACGACACGGGCCGCCGGGTGATGTTCGGCCGCGAGGGTGCACCCCGGGTGCTGCTCGCCGACGCCGTGGTCGCGTCCTGCTCCATCCCCGGCTGGTACGAGCCCGCTGTCATCGACGGCCGCCGCTACGTCGACGGCGGCGTGCGGTCGTCCACGTCGCTGCGCTCGCTGGCCCAGGCCGGCCTGGACGAGGTCTACGTGCTCGCCCCGATGGCCAGCGTCGTCCCGGACCGCCCGGCCCGGCCCAGCCGGCGGCTCGAACGCAGGCTGCGGCGGCTGATCACGCGGACGCTGCTGCGCGAGGCCGAGGTGCTGCGGGCTGGCGGCACCCGGGTCACGGTGCTCACGCCGGGCCCCGAGGACCTGGCCGCGATGGGGTTCAACCTGATGGACCCCCGGCGGCGTCAGCCCGTCCTCGAGACCTCGCTGCGCACGTCGGCGGCCACGCTTGCCGCCAAGGGTCATCCCCAGGTGGCCTGACTTCTTTTCCTCTAACGAAAATCGGCTGGTCAGCACCGTTTTAGTCAGGCCGGTCCTTCAGCCGGAGCGGCGCCGGCCTCTTCGGCGGCGAGGCCGCCGGGCCCCAGCAGCTGCCGCCGTCTCGCCGCGGTCGCCCTCAGCCCGGGAGCCAGCCGGGCCACCTCCCGCGCCCCGGTCCGGGTCACCCCGGCGGGCAGCGCCCCGCGCGGCAGCCACTGCAGCGCGCGAACCCACGGCGGCGCGTAGATACGCGCGGCCCGGCGCCCGATCCCGGCCGCGATCCGCTCCACCGCCGGGTCCAGCGGGCTGGTCGCGCTGGCCGGCCAGGGCAGGCGCGCCCGGAACCTGGCCATGATCTCGTCCTGGTCGGCCGCGCGGACCAGGTCCGTGTCGGTCCACGACAGGTAGGCCACGCCGACGCCGATCCCCTGGTGCGCGACCTCGGCCCGCAGGGCCTGCGCGAACGACTCCACCCCGGCCTTGCTCGCGCAGTACGCGGCCATCAGCGGGGCCGGCGCCATCGCAGCCAGGGACGCTACCTGCAGGTAGTAGCCCTTCGAGGCGGCCAGCGCCGGGAGGAACGCCCGCGCGGTGGCCGCCGACCCGAGCAGGTTCACCCCGAAGGCCAGCGCGGCACCGATGCCCCGGGCCGCCCCGGTGATCACGACGGTCCGGCCCGGCAGGCGCCCGGGACCGGGCGGCTGGCCGCTCAGGCGGACGTGCCCGCACCCGCGGCGAGCTTGCGGATCAGCTCGGTCACCACCGCGGGGGCCTCCAGCGGGGTCATGTGCCCCACGCCAGGCAGCTCGGTCAGCCCGGCCAGCTGGGGCAGCAGCCGGGCCACCCGCCGGGCGTGTACCGGCGGCGTGAGCCGGTCCGCGCTGCCCACCAGAACGTGCACGGGCACGTCCAGGCGGCGCACCCCGTCGGTGACATCGATGCCGGCCAGGACATGGCCCCAGGCGGCCCGGGCCCGCCGGTCACAGGCCGCGATGATGGCCGCGTTGACCGCCTCCACCTCGGCAGGCGCGTCCGGGCCGAGGGTCATGTAGCCCAGCAGGGGCCGGGTCAGGTAGCCGAACGGGCTGAGGGGGGCCGCCGACGTCAGCAGCCAGTGCTGCAACGTCACGAAGGCCGGGATGAACGCGCCGAACGGGACGGCCAGGGCCTCGCCGATCAGGTTCGCCGAGCCGGTTGAGGCGAGCAGCACCCCGTCGGTCCGGCTCAGCACGGAGTCGCGGAGCGCGGCGGCCATGATGCTCATGCCACCCATACTGTGACCGGCCAGGATGGCGTGGCCGCCTCGCGGGAGGGTCTGGTCCAGCACCGCCTCGAGATCGTCAGCCAGCGCCTCGACCGTGCAGCCGCCAGGCCTGGCCGGGTCGCTTTGGCCGTGGCCCCGCAGGTCGTACGCGATCACGCGCAGGTCATCGCGCAGCCCGCGGATGACCGGGGCCCAGAACGGGACCGAGCAGGTCCAGCCGTGGATGAGCACCACGGCGGGCACGCCGGGATCCTGCGGACCGTGGCTCTCCACGTTCAGCCGCAGCCCATCCGCCGTCATGACGCGGGTACGGCGGACCGGCTCCGGTGGGACCAGGGACCCGGCGGAGAGCTGGCCCGTCACGCGGTGCCCGCTGGGATCACGTCGTACTCGGCCAGGTTGACGCGGCGGGTGGCGCGGCGGAACCGGCCCACCGACCCGGGCCACAGCGTCGGGTTGCGGCCCGCGGCGTTCAGGTACCAGCTGACGCAGCCGCCGGTGGCCCAGACCGTCGAGGCCATCCGGCGCTGCACATCGTCGCACCAGCGCTGCTCCGCCTCCGGCTTCGTGTCCAGGGCCGCCGCGCCCAGCCGGTCCAGGGCGGCCAGGTAATCGAGCGTGTAGTCGAGCTGGGCCTCGATGATGTGGATCAGCGAGTTGTGTCCGAGGCCGGTGTTCGGGCCGATCAGCAGGCAGAGGTTGGGGAACCCGGCCACGGTGGTGCCGCGCAGCGCGCGCATGTCCTCGCCCCAGACCTGGGCCAGCGTCACGGCGCCCGCGCTGGTGATCCGGCGGGCCACCGGCATGTCGATGACGTGGAACCCGGTCGCGAACACGATCACGTCGGCGTCCCGGGCGGTGCCGTCCTGGGCGGTCAGCGTGCTGCCGTCCACCTTGGCCAGGCCGGCTGCGACCACTTCGGTGTTCGGCTGGGTGAGCGCGGGATAGTAGTCGTTGGACAGCAGCACCCGCTTGCAGCCCAGCACGTACGCCGGGGTCAGCCGGGCCTGCAGGTCCGGGTCCGGCACCGACCGGGCCAGGTGCCGCAGCGCGATCCGCTGGGCCCCGCGGAGCAGGCCGGGCCGCTTCACGAACCCGATGGCCATCGCTTCCCGGCTGGCGTGCAGGCCGAGCCGCACCATCCGCTCGGTCAGCGGGACCCGCCGGAAGAGCCACTTCTCCGGGTCGCTGATGCGGCGGTCACGGCGCGGCATGACCCAGGCCGGGGTGCGCTGGAACACGGTCAGCCGGCCGGCCCTGGGCTGGATCGCGGGCACGATCTGGATGGCCGACGCCCCGGTGCCGACCACCGCGACCCGTTTCCCGGTCAGGTCCGCCCGGTGATCCCAGCGCGCCGAGTGGAACACCTCGCCCGGGAACGTGTCCAGTCCCGGGATGTCCGGCAGGGACGGTGTGGACAGCGGCCCGGCGGCCGCGATGAGCACGTCAGCGGTCAGGTCCCCACGCGACGTGCGCAGCCGCCACCGGGACGAGCCGCTGTCCCAGCGAGCCGCGGTCAGCTCGGTCCCGAACCGGATATACGGGCGCAGGCCGTACTGGTCGGTTACCGCGTCGGCGTAGGCCCAGATCTCCGGCTGGCGGGAAAAGCTGTGCGTCCAGTCCGGATTGGGGGCGAATGAGAACGAGTACAGGTGGGATGGCACGTCGCAGGTGCATCCGGGATAGCTGTTGTCGCGCCAGGTCCCCCCGACCGCATCCGCCCGTTCCAGGATGACAAAGTCGGTCCGGCCGGACTTGAGCAGCCGGATGCCCGCCCCGATCCCGCTGAACCCGGCGCCGATGACAGCCACCCGGACGTGCGCCGGCAGGGGCCCGGCGGTGTCGGCCGCCGACGGCGCGGCGGCGGGGGAGCCGCTCGCGGCGGTCATCGCGACCCCAGGGGCAGCGCGGCCACGTCGCCGGTGCGCAGCGTCAGCACCGCCCGGGCGGGCGGCACCGGGGCGCCGGTGTCGGCGGCGATCCCCGCATCCCGCAGCACCCCGGTCAGCGCCCACCAGATGAGCTGGCTCACGTAGTCGATGACGTGCGCGCGGCTCATCGAGCGCCGGTCCAGCCACCATTCGCCGGTGCTCTGCACCAGCCCGGTGATCCCGAACGCCCACGGCTCGGCGGCCCCGGAATCCAGCCCGAAGCCGCGCAGGTAGTCGCCGTACACCGCGGTCAGCGTGGTGGCGATGAACTCCTTCTGCCGGGCGACCACGCCGGGTCCCGGGCTGCTGTCCGTGCCCCCGTGCCGGGCCAGCAGCCAGTACAGCTCGGGGCTCTCGTCGATGATCGCGAAGTACGCGCCGACGCCGTCCCGGATCCGGGCCATGGCCGGGCCATCCGCGGTGAGCGCGGGGACCAGCCGCTCCTGGAGGAGGGCTGACGCGTGCTCACCCAGCGCCCCGACCAGGGCCGCCTTGTCCGCGAAGTAGCGGTACAGCACCGGCTTGGTCACGCCGGCCTCGGCGGCCACCGCGTCCATCGGCAGGTCGGGGCCGTCCTTGGTGAGCACGCGCAAGGCGGCGGCCACGAACTCCTCGCGGCGCTGCGCGCGGTGCGCGGTCCAGCGGTCGCGGCGCGCGTCGTGCGCCCTCGGTGGTGCCTCCTCCTGGGTCCGCATAGTCCCAGATGCTACCAAAAGTAACTGTTACTTCAAGTTACGCTTTCGTGGCCGGGATGGCGCCGTGGGGCGCTGGCATGATCTCGTTAATGAGATATCGTTCGAGGTATGGACTCCGCGGACGGACCGTTGGAGCCCGTGAAGGCGGTGGACCCAGGCGGGCTTGCGGGGCCAGAGGTCCACGACCCTGGCGGGCCGGGCGAGCTGGGCCTGCCGCGGCTGCCCGGGTTCCGTGAGATGGCCCTGCGCCGGATGGCGGGCGAGCGGCGGCGGCTGGTCAGCGAGCTGACCGCGCAACGGCAGGCGGCCGCGCTGTCCCAGACCCAGGTCGCGGCCCGGATGGGCACCTCCCAGTCGGCCGTGGCCCGGCTTGAGGCCGGGGAGGCGGACCTGCGGGCCTCGACCCTGGAACGTTACGCGGCGGCGATCGGCAGCCAGATCAGCTGGCGGTTGCTGGACACACCGCCCGCCGCGCAGCACCAGCCCTATGGACAGCGACAGGAGGACTCCGATGGCCGTTCCCGTAGCTGACTCGTTCCCGCCCGGCCGCCCGCGACCCGGGGCGCCCGGCTGGCCCGCCCCGCACCGCGAGCCACCCGGCTATCCCGCCGGGCCACCCTCCCGGGTCTGGACCGGCCGCGATGACTGGCCGGGCGGGGTCTACCAGCGTCTGCTGGAGCGGCGCATCGTGATGGCGTCCGGCCTGCTTGACGGCTCAGCGGCGAGCGTGCTGAGCGCGCAGCTGCTCACCCTGGACGCCGAGGGGGACGGGCCGGTGCGGCTCGAGCTCCAGGGCCTGGACGCCCAGCTCCCCGCCGCGCTGACCGTCATGGGCGTGCTGGACGTGCTCCGGGTCCCCGTCACCGGGTATGTGGCCGGCCAGGTCAGCGGGCCGGCCCTGGGCGTGCTCGCCGCGTGCGGGCAGCGGCTCGGCTACCCGAGCGCGGTGCTGGCGCTCACCGAGCCGGCGCTGACTGCAGACGGCACGGCCAGCCAGGTCCGGGCCCAGGAGGAGCAGATCGCGACCATGGTCGACACGCTCTACATCCGGCTGGCCGAGGTGACCGGCCGCGAAGTGGACGAGATCCGGGCCGACGCCCAGCAGGGACGGTTCCTGACCGTGCCCGAGGCGGTCGCCTACGGGCTGCTCGACAGCCAGGCTGGGCCCGGCGGCGGGCCGGGTGGCGGCCCCAGCGGCAGGCATGGTGGCCAGCACTGAAACACCAGTCACCGCTGCGGGCCCCCGCGGCGTTCATCCGGGCGAACACCTGGCTGGCCGCGCCGCCGCTGCTGCCCGAGATCCGGCTGTACCTGGCCCGGGACGCGTTCGGGCTGTGGGAGCAGATCGAGCAGGACACCGGGCAGCAGCAGCTGCCCCCGCCGTTCTGGGCGTTCCCGTGGGCGGGCGGCCAGGCGCTCGCCCGGTACCTGCTCGATCACCCGGACCGGGTCCGCGGCCGGACGGTACTCGACCTCGCGTCCGGGTCAGGCCTGGTGGCGATCGCGGCCGCGCTGGCCGGCGCGGCGTCGGTCACCCCGAGCGAGACCGACGCGCTCGCCGCCGCCGCCATCACGCTGAACGCCGGGGTGAACCGGGTCCGGCTGGAGCCCACGGCCGGCGACTTCCTGGATGCGCCGGGGCAGCAGGGTGCCGCGTGGGCGGATAGGGCGCGGCCGGACGTGGTGCTGGCCGGGGACGCGTTCTACGACCGGGCCATGGCCAGCCTGATGCTGCCCTTCCTGGAGCGGGCCAGCCAGGCGGGCGCGCTGGTCCTGGTGGGCGACCCAGGCCGGGCCTACCTACCCCGGGAGCGCCTCACCCGGGTCGCCGCCTACGACGTCCCTGTGGAACGGGTCATCGAGGATGCGGACGTCAAGCGCACCACCGTCTGGAGCCTGCACTGACCACGCGGCACCGACCACGCGGCACTGAGGGGAGAACAGGGGCTGGGCGGGGATCAGGGGCCGGTTGGGGGCTATGGAGCTCGAAGTCAATGACGTGCATATGCTGCTCGACCGGGTGGGCCACAACCTCGGCATCGCGATCGCGCCGACCCAGCTCACCCACCGGCATGAGGTCAAGCCAGCTGAGGTCAATCCAGCCTCCCCGCCCGGTCCCGTGCCGCAGCGACCACAGCCTGTCCCAGGCTGATCCCGCCATCGTTCGGCGGGACCCGGGAATGGGTCAGGACCCGGAAGCCCATGTCTTCCAGGAGATCCACGACCGTCCCGAGCAGCAGCAGGTTCTGGAAGACCCCGCCGGACAGCGCCACCGTGCCCAACCCGGACCGGTCTCGCAGCAGCCCGCAGGCCTCCCCGATCATGGCGGCCACGCCCAGGTGAAACTTCGCGCCGATGACCTCCCGGGGGACCCCGGCCAGCAGGTCCTCAGCCGCGGCGCGGACCAGGTCCTGGCCGCCCACGGTGAACGGCTGGCCGTCCGTGATGGCCGCCCGGTACGGGTCGTGGCGTGACGGGGCGGCCAGTTGCTCCAGCTCGACCGCGGCCTGGCCCTCGTAGTTGATGGAGTCCCGCACGCCGAGCAGCGCGGCGACCGCGTCGAACAGCCGCCCCGCGCTGGACGTCAGCGGGGCGTTCACCCCGCGCCGGGCCAGCGCGAGCACGTCCGCCCAGGCGCCAGAGTTGCGGGACACCACGTCCAGGCCCGCGGGCAGGCCGGCAGGGAAGGCGGCGTCCAGGTAGGCGGCGGCCATCCGCCACGGCTGGCGGATCGCGGCCGCACCGCCGGGCATGGGCACCCCGGCCAGGTGCCCGGCCCGTTCCGCGTCGGCGAGATCGGCCAGCAGGAATTCGCCGCCCCAGATCGTGCCGTCCGTCCCGTAGCCGGTGCCGTCGAAAGCCACCCCGATAACCGGCCCGGGCTCGCCGTTGTCGGCGAGGCAGGAGGCGATGTGCGCGTGATGGTGCTGCACGCCGGCCAGCACGCAGCCGTCCTGCTCCAGCGCGTACTTGGTGGACAGGTAGTCCGGGTGCAGGTCGTGCGCCACGATCTGCGGCTCCACGTCGAACAGCCGCCGGAAGTGCCCGATGCCCTCGGTGAACGAGCGGAGCGTCTCGTAGTTCTCCAGGTCACCGACGTGATGCGAGAGGAAGACCCGATCCCCGCGGCCGAGGCAGAACGTGTTCTTCAGCTCCGCGCCGCAGGCCAGCACCGGCCGGCCGAAACGGCCGGCCACGGCGAGCGGCTCCGGCACGTATCCGCGGGAGCGGCGCAGCACGGCCTCCCGGCCGCGGTACGGGCGGACCACTGAGTCGTCGGTCCGGATATGGATCGGCCGGTCGTGGGTGAGGAACACGTCCGCGATGCCGCCCAGCCGGGCCAGTGCGTCGTCGTCCTGGTAGGCGATCGGCTCGTCGGATACGTTGCCGCTGGTCAGCACGATCGGGCGGCCGAATTCGCGGAGCAGCAGGTGATGCAGCGGGGTGTAGGGCAGCAGTACGCCCAGCTGCCGGTTGCCCGGGGCGACGGCCCCGGCGAGGCGGCCCGGGCCCGGCCCGGCGTCGTCCCGGCGGGGCAGCAGCACGATGGGCCGCCGGGGGCTGGTCAGCAGGCTGGCCGCGACATCGTCCACCTCGCACAGGGCGCGGGCGCCGGCCAGGTCCGGGGTCATCACCGCGAACGGCTTGTCTTCCCGGTGCTTGCGGGACCTCAGCCGCGCCGCGGCCTGCTCGCTGGCCGCGTCCACCGCCAGGTGGTAGCCGCCCAGCCCTTTCACCGCGAGCACCTGGCCCGCCGCCAGCGCGGCCACCGCCCCGGCCAGGGCGCCATCCGGTGCGGTCTGCGGGCCGGCGTCCGGGCCGGACAATTCCGCCCCGTCTGCGGCGAGCAGCCGCAGCCGCGGGCCGCAGGCCGGGCAGCACACCGGCTGGGCGTGGAACCGCCGGTCGGCCGGGTCGTGGTACTCCGCCGCGCACGCCCCACACATGGCGAAGCCGGCCATCGTGGTCTGCGGCCGGTCGTAAGGCACGTCCTGGACGATCGTGAAGCGGGGCCCGCAGTTCGTGCAGTTGATGAACGGGTAGCCGAACCGCCGGTCGGCCGGGTCGGCGAGCTCACGCAGGCAGTCCGCGCAGGTGGCGCTGTCCGCGGAGACCAGCGCGCGGCGGGGGCCTGCCGTGTCGCTGGCCACGATCGCGAAGCCAGGGCGCCCATCCGGGGTCATCGGCTGCGCGCGGACCCGCTCGACCCGGGCCAGCGGCGGCGCATCCCGCTCCAGCGCGGTCAGGAAGTCCCGTATGCACTCGGCGGGGCCTTCGACCTCGGCGAACACGCCGTTCACATCGTTGCCGACCCAGCCGGCCAGGCCCAGCTGGGTGGCCAGGGAGTAGACGAACGGGCGGAACCCGACCCCCTGGACCACCCCCTCGACCCGGATGGAGGTCCGGACGTTGATGGCCACCAGCCCAGTGTGCCGCGTTTCCCCCGGCCGCGCCGTCCCCCGGCCGCGCCGGCCCCGGGGCTGGTGAGTCCGGTGGTATCTGAGTGGACGGTGTGAGCCGGCTACAGGCCGTGGGTGGAGGTTTGGTGCAGTTGGGTGTGCATCAGGGTTTCACCCATGGGACTGGATCCGGGAGGGCGGCGGCGCGCGGCGGGTGTCATCAGGAATCCGGGGCCCGCGCGCGCAGGCCCGCTTCGGCGTACTCGACCAGCAGATCGCTTACCGAGATGTCGCGTCGCTCAGCCTCGGCGGCCAGGCGTTCGGCCAGGCCGGCGGGCAGCATCACGCTGCGCTGCACGTAGTCCCGTGCTCCCAGGCGCCGTAGGCCGGCTCAGGCATGGTGGCTCTTCCTCTCGGCGAGCTGCGGGGCCGCCGCCGGCAGCGGGACACAGCGCCGCAGGACGCGGTCGCTGAGCAGGCCGAGGCAGCTGAGGTTGGGGAAGCCGGCCCGGACGAACCTGCGCCTGGTGGGGCGCTGCCGCGGATCACTCGTCCGCGGGATCGCGCGCTCCGCGCACCGCGAAGACCGCCATCCCGACGGTGAACACCAGCCCGGCGCAGATCGCCGCGCCCAGGTCGTGTGGTGGCCGGGCCGGCCAGATCCACGGCGTGGTCAGTGCCGGGTGGTGCCACTGGGTGTACAGCGCGTACACGCCGACCACCAGGTAGCCGGTCGGGCCGGCCCAGGCCAGGCCGCCGCCGAGAGCGGCCGCGCACAGCAGGCCGATGCCGGTCATCCCGGCCACGTTGCGCAGTACGTCCAGGGTGCCGCCGGCCAGGTGCGCACCGGCCCCGGTGGCGGCCAGCGCGCTGACCGCCACCGCGGTCAGCGCCAGCACGGTGGCCAGCCGCAGGAACGGCAGCCACCGGCCGGCCACCCGTTCCGGGTCGCCGAGCCGGCTCGCGGTAATGCCGGTGATGGCGGCCGCGGATCCGGCCTCGAACACCAGCGGCAGCTGCAGGGCGCCGTAGCTGTCCCAGGGCCAGGCCAGCGCGATCCTCAGCCCGATAGCGCACGCCGCTACCGCCGCCACGGCCGCCGGGACCCGCCGGCTGGTGGCATACAGCCGCACTAGGCGCACTCCGGCTGCCGGTGGCTGGGCCCGCCGCGCCGCGGCGGCCCGCTCGGCGGGCGCCGCCACTTTGCCTACCCCGTCGGCAGTCATGGCAGCTGCGCCAGAGTGATCCGGCCGGCCCGCAGCGCGGTCAGGTGCTGCACGAGCCAGGCGTGCCGGGCCGAAGGGACCAGCGCAGCGAACCGCTGGGCCGCGGCATAGGCCGGCGAGCCGGGTGCCACCACTGACGCCGGCCGGCTGAGCTCGCCACGCTCGCGGCTGGCGGTCGGTGTGTGGCCGGGATGCGAGCCGGGCCGCGGCAGGCCAGGCGCCCGCAGCAGCGCGGCCACGACCGCCTTCTGGGCCGGGGACGGGCTGCGGCCAGCGCCGACGATATGGGAGACGATTTCCGGCCCGGCACTCGACCGGATCTGGGCGGC
This sequence comes from Streptosporangiaceae bacterium, assembly GCA_036509255.1. Taxonomy (GTDB): domain Bacteria; phylum Actinomycetota; class Actinomycetes; order Streptosporangiales; family Streptosporangiaceae; genus RYN-230. The sequence continues at coordinate 45,058 of DATCFY010000116.1, read as the reverse complement.
CAGTTCGCTGGTGGTCACGGCGGGTCCTGGCAGCTGGGCGGGAAGAAGCAGGCGGAACACCGGTGGCCTGCCGCTGATGGCCTGGCCAGCCAGCCCGATGCTGACAGAGTTGCCGATTCCCTGCCGGTAGACCGCCGCGGCCTGGTTGATGCGGGCCGGTGCGCCCGGCAGGCCGGCAATCTCGCTGAGCAGGGGTTCGAGAACGGCCACCGTGACCGGAAGATAGCCCGAGTAGGCGGGATTCAGGCAGACCGGGATCGCGGTATGGCTGCAGACCGGGGTGAAGCGGATCGGCCGGCCGCTGGCCGCATCGTGCAGGGCCGGGATGGCGATCATGCCATGGGTGTCCAGCTTGCCGGTTCCGGCCAGCGCCACGGCGGTCCCGGCCTCCACCAGGCCGGCCGCGGTGACCGCGGCAGCGGCGGCCCGCAGGCGCCGCCCGGCGGAGCCCCGGGGCAGGGCCAGGGCCGCCAGCAGCGCGATGGTCAGCCCGGCGGGGAACATCACCTGGGCCATCGCCAGGTCAGGCAGGTAGGGGTAAAAAGTCGCCACTCCCGCGTCCGGTCCGAGGTCCCATGGGGCAGCGACCACGGGCGAAACCTGCCAGTACGACTGGCTGCCGACGATCAGTTGCGTGCTGAGCGCGAGCGCGAAAAACGCCGCGATGGCGGCCAGCGGGGCAGTGAACCGGCTGGGCAGCTGAGCCCCGGCGGCGAACCCGAGCGCAGAGAAGGCCGGCAGGCTCGCGGCCACGACCGCGGCCGGCCACCACAGCGGCCCGCCCCAGCTGGCCTGGTGCGCGGTCATCCCATACAAGACGGCCAGGCAGACCAGGTAACCCACCAGTGCCCAGCAGGTCGTGGCGGCCCACGTCGCGAGCAGGCGGGCCCACCGCGGCCGGGCGGTGATCCTCATCAGTTCGCAGGTGTGGCGGCGGGCGTCCCGGGACCCCATCCAGGCGGCCGCGCCGACCACCGGGGTGATGAAATCCAGAATCGCGCCGCTTTGCATGCTGACGGCACGCAGGTTCCACAAGGGCGGCATGGCCATGGTCTTGCGGTAGGTGGTGAGCCAGAACAGTGCGAAGACCACCGGCAGCATCCACAGCATGGCGTTATGGCGCAATTCCAGGCGCAGCAGCCGGGCCGTCACCAGTGCGGGATGACGGGGGGCCGGCCGCGGCCGGGAGACGGCCGGGGCGTTCGTGGCGGTCATGACCGGCCTCCGGCCAGGACGGCGCTGTACCCGCGCTCCAGCGGCGAATCGCCTAGGGCCCGGTCTTCCGCGGCAGCGTTCTCGCCGCGGGCGACCAGGTCAGCCGGGGTGCCGTGAAACACGATCTTGCCCTGGTCCATGAGCGCGACCTGAGCGCAGGCGGCGCCGACGTCTTCCACCAGGTGGGTGCTGACCACGACAGTGGCCCGCTGGCCGAGATCCCGGAGCAGGCCCCGGAACACCATCCGCTGCTGGGGATCCAGCCCGGCGGTCGGCTCGTCCAGCAGCAGCAACTCCGGCTCGTTGACGATAGCCTGCGCGATCCCCACCCGGCGCAGCATCCCGCCCGACAGGGTGCGAAGCCTGGCCTTCGCCTTGCCGCCCAGCTCGACCCGTTCGACGGCCGCCGCCACCGCGGCCTGAACCCGGGCCGCGGGCATCTCCTTCAGCAGGGCGAAATACTCCACGAACTCCAGCACTGTGAAGCCCGGGTAATAGCCGAGGTTCTGCGGCAGGTACCCGAGCCGGCGCCGGATCTCCTGCCGCGGACCGTAGCGGCCCGGATCGCGGCCCAGCAGCCGTAGCCGGCCCGAGGTCGGGGGGACCGCCGTCGCCATCATCCGCAGCAGCGAGGTCTTGCCCGCCCCGTTGGGGCCCAGCAGCCCGAACACTCCCGGGCCAGCCTGCAGGTCTGCCCCCGCCACCGCCATGGTGCGGCCGAAGCGCCGGGTCAGCCCGGTGATCTCGACATTCATGATGCGCCTCCCGGGACGGCTTAGATACAGGGCGATGCGTGAAAGCAGCACCGTGGTCAAGGCTGTCCGCTGGGCCGGTGCCGGTCATCGCACCAGGGAGCCGGATCCGTGGTCATACCACGCAGGTAGTCCGGCCCGGCGGCCGGGCGAGCTCATACCCAGGTATGACCATGCAGGTGTGATGAGCGGTGACCCCTGGCGGCCTACGCTGACATCGTGAAACGGATGCCTGGCTACGCGCGGGCGGCGAGCAGCGCCGGCCTGGTGGCGCGCCAGGCGTGGCGCGGGCTGGTCCAGGTGCTGGCGGGCCCGGACGCGCCCCCGGTCTGGTGGCACCCGCCGTGGCGGCGCCGGGCCTATCTGGCGCTGAGCCTGACGACGCTCGTGCTGTTCGTACTCAACCTGGCCAGCATCCATCCGCAGCCCACCGTCACTCCCGCGCCGCCCACTTCGTGCCGCGCCAGCCCCTGCTACTACTTCCACTACCCGCCGCTCAGCGCCGGGCAGTTGCTGCTGGTCATGGCGGTGGCGACGCCGCTGCTGCTGGCGGCCCGGTACCCGCTGCTGGGCTGGCGGATCGGGTGGCTCGCGCTGCTGCTCGCCCCGCTGGTACCCGCGCAGTGGCGGGGAGGCTGGCCATGGGGCCCGGCACAGGTGGCAGTGCTGCTGGTGGTGTTCTGCGTAGCCGGGGTCCGCTACCGGCGGCCGGTGCTGTGGTGGATGTGGGCGCTGAGCCTCATCCCCTGGTGGCTGTGGCTAGTGCGGGACCTGCCGGACTTGAATGGCCCGATCAGTGCGACCATCTTGTTCACGGCGGGGACGATCGCCGTGGACAGCATCAGTTCCAGGTGGGGTGCCGAGCGGGCGCTGGCCGCCCAGACCGAGCGCACCGAGCTGGAGCGGGCGCGGCGGGCCGTACTGGAGGAGCGCACCCGGATCGCGCGGGAACTGCATGACGTGGTCGCCCATCACATGTCGCTGATCGCGGTCCAGGCGGAGACCGCGCCTTACCGCCTTGGCGATCTGCCCGAATCAGCCCGCGCCGAGTTCGGCTCACTGAGCGGGGTGGCCCGCGAGGCGCTGGCGGAGATGCGGCGGCTGCTCGGCGTGCTGCGCTACGACCAGCCCGCCGGGCTAGCGCCGCAGCCTCAGCTATCAGACCTGCCCGCGCTCGTCGATGCCGCCCGCCGCGCCGGGGTATCGGTCGAGCTGGCCGTACCCCGGGCGATGGGCGACGTGCCGTCCGGCGTTGCGGTGTGCGCCTACCGGATTGTGCAGGAATCGCTGTCCAATGCCAGCCAGCACGCGCCCGGAGCGGCGGTCAGCGTGTCGGTGGGCCACGATGCCGGGGTGGTCCTGCTGCGGGTGGCCAACGGGCCCGGCGGCCCCGCCGGGCCGTCCCGGAGTGAACCCGGGTCTGGTCACGGGCTAACCGGGATGCGTGAGCGGGTGGCGCTGCTCGGCGGTTCGCTCTCGGCCGGCCCGTCGGCCGGTGGCGGCTTCGTGGTGTCTGCGGTGCTCCCGCTCGGCACGACGGCATGACGGCCGGCGGTGCGACCACGCGATGCCTGATCGCCGATGACCAGGCGATGGTGCGAGAGGGCTTCGCCGCGGTACTCGCCGCCCAGCCGGGCCTGGTGGTGGTGGGCCAGGCCGCCGACGGCGCCGACGCGGTCCGCCAGGCGCGGCACCTGCGACCCGATGTGGTCCTGATGGACGTGCGGATGCCGGTGATGGACGGCCTGCAGGCCACCCGCCAGGTCCTCGGCTCCGCGGCCGGCCTGGAGCGGCCGCGGGTGCTGATGCTGACCACGTTCGACCTCGACGACTACGTGTATGAGGCGTTGCGGGCCGGCGCCAGTGGCTTCCTGCTCAAGGACGCTACCGCCGCCGAACTGGTCCACGCGGTCCGCGTCGTGGCCGCCGGTGACGCCCTGCTCGCCCCCGCGGTGACCCGCCGGCTGATCGCCGACTTCGCCCGCCAGCCACGTCCGGACCCGCCATTCCCGGCCGCGATCGGCGCGCTCACCCACCGCGAGTCCGAGGTATTGCGGCTGATCGCCCGCGGCCTGTCCAACACCGAGATCAGCGATACCCTGGTCATCGCCCAGCAGACGACCAAGACTTACGTTGGCCGCATCCTGGCCAAGCTGGACCTCCGCGACCGTGCCCAGGCCGTCGTCTTCGCCTACGAAACCGGCCTCGTCACGCCCGGCGGATCAGGCCCGGCAGGATTAACTCCGGACACGGGCCGCCATCAATGAACACGCCCCGGCCGGTGCGCTCCGCTTGACGGGCACCAATGTGGGGTGGGTCGAAGATAGCCGGGCGGAACCGGGCCGCTGGAGCCAGGACGGCCAGCCGGAACCCCGCAGTCCGGCTGGCCCCCTGATTTCCGCGGCGGCCACCAAGCCCGCCGTGATACGGCCAGCATGGCTGAGGGCGGTTGAGCTGGGCTTTACCCAGCGTTAATCCCCGCATGTGCGGCGATGGAGGGCACGGGTATCCCGGCACGAGGATCTGGGGAATGGCCGGGCATGCGCAGCCGGGGTCGTCTGCGCCGAGGCCGGCCTCCGGTACTTCATGAGACACAAGCCGGGCGGCCCTACGGCTGGGCCGTCTTGATCAAGACCTCGACGCCGTCGAGGATGCGGTCCAGGCCAAACCGGAACCCTTCCTGCTCGTCGAAGCCGGCCGGGTGGTCACCGATGCGCTCGGACCAGGCCAGCCGGTGCAGCCGGGGATAGGCCTGCTCGTCGGCGACCTCGCGCAGCAACGCCTCGAAGGTCCAGACGGGCATCGCCTCGCCATCCGCCGCTGCCGCCGCGGCGCGTGCGGCGCGAGCTGCGTCGTGGGCCATCCGGGCTTCGCTGAGGGTGTATGAGCTGATCAGGCCGATAACACGCAGCTTGTCCGCGTCGCCCAGGCCGGTATCGTCCATGGCCTCCAGCCCGCGCTCCACGAACGTCAGCGAGTTCGGCGCCATGGGGGGCGCGGCCATGGGCATCTGGGTGATCCACGGGTGCCGGTCGATCATCTCGCGCTGGATCATGGCCCACGTCCCCAACCGCGACCGCCAGTCATCCCCGGTCAGCACGATGTCCTCGGCCCCCTGCGCGCTGTCGTTCCACATCAGCTGGAGCAGTTCTTCTTTGCTGCTCACGTGCCGGTACAGCGACATGGTGGTGAACCCGAGCTGCTCGGCGACGCGCGCCATGGAGACCGCATCGAGGCCTTCGGCGTCGGCGAGCCGGACGGCCGACGCGACGATGGCATCGACGGACAGGCCGGGCTTCGGGCCGCGCTGGCCCCGGCCGCGGCGGCCCCAGAGCAGGTCCAGTCCGGGGGGCAGCGGCGGCGAACCCGGGGCGCCCTCATCCTGGGCGACCGCACCCTGTGCGTCCTCACCCTGACGGGACATGACTCCCTCCCTCATCCCGCCACCTTACGGAGTGCCGCGATATCCGCTTGACCACAACTGTTTATGACGCATACGGTTCAGTGTATGACGTACACAGTTACAGCCGCGGGCTTGTGCAAGTCCTTCGGCGGCCATGCCGTCCTGGAGCACGTGGACCTGGCCGTCGAGACCGGATCGGTGCTGGCCCTGCTTGGCCCGAACGGCGCGGGTAAGCCCACAACTAAGCTATGACACTTAGCTGTGGTGACGCAAATTGACAGGTCAGACGCTTAGACGGGCTTACCCTGGGGGCAGCCTGGCCCCTCCCCCTGAGGGGCTCTGAGGAAGTCCAGCCGGCCCGCTGACGCGGGCGGTCTTAAGGGTGCGTGTCTTGATGCGGCCATGGCCGGTGCCTACCACCTGTGCCCGAGACCTGCGAATACAGCGCTGGGTGGTTACGCTTGCCACGGTCGCGTTCACGGTGTCTGTGGCTGCCACCTTCGTAACCCTGGCCCTAGCGACCTCTGGCAAGCGGTCGCCCATGATCGACCTTCAGATCTACCGTTGGGCCGGGCTGCTCGCCGTCCACTCAGGTGATATATACGGTGGTTACTTTCCGCATCGCCACCTACCTTTCACGTACCCGCCGATGGCCGCGCTGGTTTTCGCGGTTATGGCTGCCATTCCGATGTCCGCACTAAGGTGGCTGGTGACGGTCACAAGTCTCTTCTGCCTGATCGCGACCCTGTGGCTGACATGGGGAATGCTGGGTTACCGGCGTTCCGCCCGGGCCGGAGCGACGCTGGCGGCCGCTAGTGTCGCTTTGTGGCTTGCGCCGGTGCTGCAGACGCTCTGGCTGGGTCAGATTAACCTCATCCTGATGTTTGTTATCGTGGCGGATCTGTGCCTGCCGGATGCCGCGCGGATTAAGGGTGTCGGAGTGGGTTTGGCGGCGGGATTCAAGCTGGTGCCCCTGATCTTTATCCCGTACCTGCTGCTCACTCGGCGCTTCCGGGCAGCGGGTGTTTCATTGGCGACGTTTGCGCTGACAATCGCCAGTTCGCAGGTCCTATTGCCCAGGCAATCACAGAAGTTCTGGCTCGGCCGGCTATTCCTGGACTCAAGCCGGTTGGGCAACATCGCGTATGTAGGCAACCAGTCGTTGCACGGCGCTCTGGCGCGGCTGATGAGTAGCCAGTCGGCGGAGCAGGCGTACTGGCTCGTTATCTCAGTGGTCATCGGCGTCGCAGGTCTCCTGCTTGCGGCGTGGACGGCGCGGCGCGGATACGAAATGATGGGCATTTTGACGTGCGGGCTCACTGGGCTGCTCATCTCGCCCATCTCATGGTCGCATCATTGGGTGTGGGTCGCGCCAGCACTTGTTGTGGCAGTCGATGTGGCCGTTCGGATATGTGCACCGTCTTGGCCGTCAACCCGGCCCAAACACGGCATGGGACGGCTCGTGAGTTGGAAGTGGTCGGGGCGCTGGCGACGATGGGTGCGCTGGTGTGCCCTAGCGACCCTGGCAGCGCCATTCTTCGTGCTTCCGGAGGGTCTGGTGCCGACTATCGTAGTCCAAGGCACAGGGGCACATGGAATAGAGCTAGTCACTGGTAACCTTTATGTGATTGATGGCCTCGTCGCTTTGTGCGTCGTGGGACTCACCACCGTGGCCCGCGAGCGGGGAAATGTGCACGGCAGTGGTCTGGAATGAGAACAGCGCACCGTCTTGATCGGATCTGCCGCAGATCAACATACGTCTGGGCTGAACGGGGTGTCGCCACTTGTGCCGACGGATAGCGCACCATCACGGTAAGCAGGTCCAGACGAACCTGTTGGAGTCCCACAGGTTCGGCACGGTCCGCGATTCAAAGGAGAAGCTGGAATACGAGCTTTCCGATGAGGACCGGGAATGGGTCGCGCGGATCGTGGACAGCCTCGGCCCGCTCACCCAGGAAGACCGCGAATTCCTGGGCCTGATCCTCCGCAAACACCGCTGACACGGAACAAAGGGGACGCCCCTGCCTATCCGGGTAGGCAGGGGCGTCCCGCTATGTGCGGACTGGCTCAGGCCGCGCGGGTCGGCTTCCTGCGCTCGATCCGGATAAGGGCAGTGCTGGCACGCCCGCCCCGCCCGACCGGGAGCAGGGTCACGGTCAGCATGTAGCGGAGCAGTTCACGTTTCCGGCCCAGGGTCATATCCCGGTAAGTACGCTCCGCGTCCTCGCTCACGGCAAACGGCGACAGGGGGCTTTCTTCCGTGGCAACGGCGATTTCCGCGCGGATTTCCGCTATGCGCTGGTCTGCGGTCTCGGTGATCGTGTCCAGTTGGGCGTCGTCAATCTTGCGGAGAGTCCAGCGCTGCGCCGCATTGCGTTTCTGGGCATCCAGAGCCACGATTTCCTCCCGCAATGCTGCCACGGCCACGGGGTTGCCGGCGGACGGGAGCAGGTCCGCGATATCGCCCCGGGACAGCAATCCGGTCAGAACGCTTTCTACATACAGGTCTACGCGGTGAGCGCGCCACGAGCAATGCCCCTTGGTGCGGCAGCGGTAGCAGAATTCCCCTTGCCCGTCTTTGCGGACCGTCATGGTTGTCCCGTCATCGCAGGTCCCGCACCGGTAGATCAGGGAACCCAGCCACTTGGGGGTATTGCCAGGCGATGTTTTCCGTGCGGGGTCCGCGAACATGTCGGTAAGCGCCTGCCGCTCGTCATCTTCGATGATCGCGGGGAAAGCGTTTCTCCGTACTATCGTCCCCCGGTAGACCGCATGGCCGGACGTGCGGGGGTGTGTGAGGATCTGCCTTATCGTCTGGGAATTCCACCCGCGATGCCGGACCGGCTTCCCCTTGCGCTTATGCTCCTTGCCTTCCTTCTCCGATACTGTGAGAACACCGCGCTCCGCGATATCGCGGAGCAGGTGCGCCAGGGTCACCCCGGAGAACAGCTCAGATTTCCAGCGGCGGATTTCCTGCGCTTCCTCCGCGTTATGGCGGGTCATGTCCAGCACCGGCCGGTCCTGGTAAACCCGTTCCATCGCGGGGGCTTTCGGGTTGACGCAAACCGACCGGACCCGCCCGGTATCCACGCCCCACCCATACGGCCGGACCCCGCCCCCGTAATCGCCGTTACGGGCCTGCCGCTTCCGCGCGATCGTGACCCGCTCACCACGGTGCTCAGATTCATACTCGGCCTCGCTGGTGTCATCCCGCAATTCCTTACGGCCCGACGCCTTATCCAGGTTGTAATACCCACCCTTGGTCGTGGAATACAACCGGACCCCATGCGTGCGGGCCAGGCGGGTAAAATGATTCACCTCATCCGTGTTCCGGTGCAGCCGGTTCGCATGCCAGATAATCAGCGTCCCTATCTTTCCCGCCGCGATGCTGGCCAGCAGGCGCTCATACTCGGGACGCTCCACCCCGCTGAATGCGGAGAGGTCATTATCGGCAAAGGTCTCGGCGATTGTCAGACCCAGCTCGGCCGCCGACTCGGCATTCTCGAAATGCTGCGTTTCCACACCTTCCGCAGCACCCCGCCTGTCCTGCGAGATCCGGTCGTACTCGGCAATTATCCTGTCCATGACCTGCGCTCCTGTCCCGCCCCGCCCTGCCTGCCAGGGTACGGCTCCTGAGTGCCCCGGACCAGTAACCGGGAAGACCACGATGGTCCGGATTCTGGCCACCCTGATGCGCCCCGACGCGGGGACGGCCACCATCGCCGGGCACGACCTGCTCGCCGATCCGGTCGGGGTCAAGCGGTCGATCAGCCTCACCGGGCAGTACGCGGCGGTGGACGAGAAGCTGACCGGCCGGGAGAACCTGGAGATGATGGCCCAGCTGCTGCGCCTGTCCCGGCGCGCGGCCCGGGTCCGCGCCCGGGAGATGCGCCTGGTCGACGAGGGAGTCACGGTCCTGCTGACCACGCAGTACCTGGAGGAAGCGGATCAGCTCGCCGACACGGTCGCGGTGCTCGACCACGGCCGGGTCGTGGCCCAGGGCACGCCCGACGAGCTGAAGGCGAGGCTGGGCGCGGAGGTCGTCCGGCTGCAGTTCGCCGACGTGGCCGGTTACGAACGCGCACTGGGCGGGCTCGACCCGGTGCGCACCGACGACCGGCTGCACACCATCGATGTGGCCACCGAGGGCACGGCCAGCGAAATCTTCCAGATCCTGGACCGGCTCCAGGCTGCGGGCGGCCCCCGCGCACAGAGTGTCCACCTACCGCCCCAGCCTGGACGACGTGTTCCTGACCGTCACCCAGGAGCCTGAGGAGAAGGCCCGGTGAGCATGGCCTACGCATTCACCGACTCGCGGGTGATGGTCACCCGCTGCGTCCGCCGGTCGCTGCGTGACCCGGAGGCGTTCTTCACCGCGCTGATGCTGCCCGTAGTGCTGATGCTGATGTTCGTGTACGTGTACGTGTTCGGGGGCGCCTTCGACGGCAGCCGGCGCCTATGTCGACTACGTGGTGCCCGGCCTGATCGTGCTGTGCGCCGGGTTCGGTGCGGGCACCACCGCGGTGGCGGTGGCGACCGACATGAGCAACGGCATCGTGGACCGCTTCCGGTCCATGCCGATCAGTGGTTCCCTGGTCCTGGTCGGCCACGTCGTGGCCAGCTTGGCCCGCAACCTCGTCGCCGCCGCCCTGGTCATCGGCGTGAGCCTGGCGGTGGGCTGGCGGCCCACAGCGGGCCCGGCGGGCTGGGTGGCAGCGGCGGCCATGATCGTGTTCTTCGTGCTGGCCCTGTCCTGGCTGGCGGCGGCGGCCGGCCTGCTGGCTGGGAGCGTCGAGGCGGCGAACGCGTTCACGTTCGTGCTCATGTTCCTGCCCTACGTCAGTACCGCGTTCGTGCCCGCCCAGACGCTGCCGTCGTGGATGCGCGGGTTCGCCGAGCACCAGCCGTTCACCCCGATCGTGGAGACCATGCGCGGCCTCTGGATGGGGCACACCTCGACTGGCGCGGCCGTGGGTCACGAAGCGTGGATCGTCTGCGCGTGGTGCGCCGGCATCCTCGTGGTGTCGTTCACCGCGGCGTCCTGGCTGTTCCGGCACCGGACCGCCGCCTGACCCGGCAGGACAGCCCTGGCCATCACCGGGCGCCGGCGCACGCCCCAGCGGGCGGCGTGTCACCTCAGGCGTTGAGGTAGGTCAGCACCGCCAGGACGCGGCGGTTGTCGTCCCCGCCGCGGTACAGGTCAAGCTTGGTGAAGATGTTGTTGATGTGCTTGCTGACCGCCTTCTCGGTGACCACGAGCCGGGCCGCGATGCCGGCGTTGGTGCGTCCCTCGGCCATCAGGGCGAGCACCTCGCGTTCCCGCGGGGTGAGCCGGCGCAGTGGCTCATCGCGGGCGCGGCGGGCCAGCAGCTGGGAGATGACCTCAGGGTCCATGGCGGTGCCACCGCCGGCCACGGTGCGTACCGCCTCGATGAATCGCCGGACGTCGGAGATCCGGTCCTTGAGCAGGTAGCCGAGGCCGCCGCTGCCGCCGGACAGCAACTCGCGGGCGTAGAGCTGCTCGACATGCTGGGACAGGACCAGCACCGGCAGGCCCGGCACCTGGGCCCGGGCTTCGATCGCCGCTTTGAGGCCCTCGTCGGTGAAGGTCGGGGGAAGCCGCACATCCACCACCGCCACGTCCGGGCGATGGGTGATCAGCGCGTGCAACAGCGCGGGCCCGTTGTCGGCGGCCTCCACGACCTCCATGTCGTACGCGGTGAGCAGCCGGATCAGCCCGTCCCGCAGGAGGGTCAGGTCCTCGCCAAGGACAACTCGCACGGCAGCTCCATGGTCACCACGGTCGGACCGCCGACCGGGCTGGTCACGGCGATTACCCCGTCGAAAGCGGCCAGCCGCCGCTCGATGCCGCGCAACCCGCCGCCGATCCGGGGGACAGCCCCGCCGGTGCCGTCGTCGCCGATGATCGCGATCAGCCGGGCCTGACTGTACTCAAGATGTATCCAGGCGCTCCGCGCGGCGCTGTGCTTGACCACGTTAGCCAGTACCTCGGCGATGGCGAAATAGGCGGCGGACTCCACCGGGGCCGGAGGTCGGCCCGGCAGCTCGATACGCAGGTCGACGGGCAGCGGGAGGGTCAGCGTGAGCGCCCGGACGGCGCCGTCCAGACCGCGTTCGGCCAGCACCGGCGGGTGGATGCCGCGGACCAGGTGGCGCAGGTCGGTCAGGGCCTGGCCGCTGGACGCCCGCGCCTCGGCCAGCAGTTTCAGTGCCAGGTCGGGATCGTCCCTGAGGACCTGCTCGGCCAGGCCGATGCTCATGCCCAGCGAGACCAGCCGGGCCTGCGCCCCGTCATGCAGGTCGCGTTCGATCCGGCGCAGCTCGGCCGCGGACGCGTCCACCACCTGGGAGCGCGACTCGTTCAGCCGGCCGAGCTGCGCATCCAGCTCCTTGCGGGTCGGGGCCAGCAGCGCCGCACTGAACTGGGCGTGCGCCTTCAGCACCCGCGGACCCGCGAACACTCCGACCAGCAGCAGGCCCAGGAAGAGCGGCAGCTGCTTGAGGTGGCCCGGGTTGAGCCACACCCCGGACAGCAAGCCGACCACCCCGACGACGACGCCGAACGCGGGCAGCGCCCCGAGCGCCACCCCGACCGGCATGTTGGCCAAGGTCCACAGCAGGTCCCGCCAGGTCGCGGGGTCGGTCAGCAGCCACTTGCACCGCTGCAGCCGCCCGATCAGCCCGTTGCTGACTTCGTGCGGCCGGGGGCGGTAGGGCGTGGCGATGCTCACGCGCGACCAGTCCAGCGCGAAGCGGCGCTGCTGGCTGACCCGGCGGCGCACGGCCAGCAGGCTCATCGGCACGGGCACCACCCCGATCCCCACGGCCAGGAGGGGGAGGGAGACGACGGAGGCGATGAACAGCGGGACGCCGGGCATCACCGAAAGGACGGCGATAACGAGCCCGCGGACGCAGGTCCGGATGGTCAGCCGGCCCAGTCGGCGGAAACCGCTGGCGCCGTCACTCATTGGTACCTCCACGTCGCACCACACCCGTCATCGCGCACCCCTGGTCAGGTGCTCTTCGTGCTCCTTCATTGATATCGGGTCCGGCCGCTGATCTCGGTGGTGTTAATCCCACCATCGGGGCCGGGGGTGAGTCGGGCGGGAGGCGGGAGTACGTCATGGACGCTGATGCCGGGTCTTGCCCCTGGGGCAAGTTCAACGAGCGGAGCGCACGTTTACGAATTGATGATGCCTTTTGGGCGTTCTGGCTCTAGCAGAAAGGCACCGGTTACCGGCAGAGTGGGGGAGGCAAAAGCGTCCATATCAGACTTTGATGGGGAGAGGCATCATGTTGGGCAGCTCACCAACTGCCGCCCCTGCGGCCCCGGGGACGGCGGCGTTTGAGCCCCCGGTGCCGCGCGGTGTACCCCCGCACGCCTTACCAGTCGGTTCGCTGAACCAGCTTGCCTGGCTCGGTGCATGGCTGGTCACCACCCCGAAACGCCGGGTGTTCCCCGGGCGTCTGGACCAGGTGGCGCAGGCCCGCCGTTTCGTCGGCCGGATCCTGGACGGCTGCCCTGTGACGGACGACGCTCTGCTGTGCGCTTCCGAACTAGCCAGCAACGCGATCCGGCACACCCGGACCGGCCAGAACGGGAAATTCCAGGTCGTCGTCTGGCGCGGGCAGGCGTCGGCATGCGTGGCCGTCCTGGATGACGGTTCCGACTCCACCCCCAGGCTGGCCGCGGGCCAGCGTGGGAGGCTCGCGGAATCCGGGCACGGGCTGCTCACCGTCGAGTCGCTGGCGGCCTGGTGGGGCCACCACGCCTACCGGGACGGCTCCACCCGCGGGACGGCCGTGTGGTTCCGGCTCGACTGGAAACCCGCCTGACGCCGGAACGTCACTTTAAATTGCGCACCGTTAATTTATGACTAATTTGCACCGCATTGGACTGCGGGAAGGGCTGGGACGAGAGCGGTCTTCGTTGCGGAATTGGCTTTTGGGCTGAGCTCAGCGGGTGCGCTCGCTGAGCCAGGCGTACCAGGCGGGCAGCCCTTCGCCAGTGGTGGCCGAGACTGGCATGATCTGGGCGCCCGGGCTGATCAGCTTGAGGTCCCGTGCGTGCCGCCCGGTATCGAAATCCACGTAGGGCAGCAGGTCCACCTTGGTCAGCAGGACCAGGTCCGCGCCGCGGAACATCTGCGGGTACTTGATGGGCTTGTCGGCGCCTTCGGTGACCGAGGACAGCACCACCCGGGCCGCCTCGCCCAGGTCGAATAGGGCCGGGCAGACCAGGTTCCCGACGTTCTCGATGACCAGCACCGAGCCGGGGCTCGGGTTCAGCGCGCTCAGCCCGCGGGCCACCATGCTGGCGTCCAGGTGGCAGCCCGCACCCGTGTTGATCTGCGCGACCGCGCAGCCGGCTGCCTCGATCCGGGACGCGTCCAGCGTGGTCTCCTGATCCCCCTCGATCACGGTGAGGCCCAGCCCGGCGCCCGCCTCCCGGGCGGTGCGCTCCAGCAGCGTGGTCTTGCCCGCCCCGGGCGAGCTCATCAGGTTGACCGCGAGGATGCCGCGGGCGGTGAGCCAGGCGCGGTTGTCCTCGGCCAGCCGGTCGTTCTTGGCCAGGATGTTCTGCTGGATCTGGACGGTCCGGCCGTCCAGGCCGTGCTCGTGGCTGGGCGGCTGCCCGCGGTCCGCTTGCCCAGGCCCGTGCGCGTGCTCATGGTCATGACTGTGATCGGTTCCGTGGTCGTGGCCGGCTGGGCCGAGCTGGCCCGGGCCGAACACCCGGACGCCGGCGACGCCGCAGCCGCAGGTCGCGCACACGTCACACCACCTCCACGGACCTGATGCGCAGTTCCTGGCCCGCCAGGACAGCCACGTCGGCGCTGCCGCAGTCACACAGCGCGATCATGCCGTCGGGCTCGAACTCGGCGCCGCAGTCCCGGCACCGGCAGCGGGCCGCGGGCTGGATGATGTCCAGCCGCGCTCCCTCCAGCGTGGTGCCCTCGGTCACCAGGTCGAAGCAGAACCGCACGGAGTCCGCGACCACGCCGGACATGACGCCGATCTCCAGGTGCACGCAGGCGATGGGCGTGCCGGGCAGCCGCTCGGTCACCGCCTGCACCACCCCTTCGGTGATCGCCAGTTCGTGCACGGGTGCCGCCCGTCAGCAGATGCGCGGCAGTGGGTCACCGACCAGCAGGTCCACGATCCGGGACCCGCCGAACGCGGTGTTGAGCAGGACCATGCCCGGCGGGTCCGCGGTGATCGAGCCGATGATCGCGGCGTCCGCGCCGAGCGGGTGGGAACGCAGCGAGGCCAGGGCCTTGTCCGCCTCGCCGCCGTCGACGATGACGACCATCCGGCCTTCGCACGCCACGTACATGGGATCGATGCCCAGCAGCTCAGACGCGCCGCGCACCACGGTGCGCACCGGGATCGCGTCCTCGTTGACGAGCACCCCGACCCCGGCCGCGGTGGCCACCTCGTTCAGGATCGTCGCCACGCCGCCCCGGGTGGCGTCGCGCAGCGCGCGGACCCCGGGGGTGGCGGCCAGCAGGTCGGCGACCAGCCCGTTGAGCGGCGCGGTGTCCGAGGTGATGTCGGCCTCGATGTCCAGCTCGCCGCGGGCCAGCATGATGGTCACGCCGTGATCGCCGATCGGGCCGGACACGATTACCGCGTCCCCGGGCCTGGCGTTCGCTACGCCCAGGGACATGTCATGCTCCAGCACGCCCACGCCGGCCGTGTTGATGTAGCAGCCGTCAGCCTTACCCCGCTGCACCACCTTGGTGTCCCCGGTGACCACCTGAACCCCGGCGGCCTGGGCCGCGGCCTTCATCGAGGCCACGATCTTGAGCAGGTCAGCGACCGGGAAGCCCTCCTCCAGGATGAACCCGGCGGAGAGGTAGAGCGGGGTCGCGCCGGACACGGCCAGGTCGTTGACGGTGCCGTTGACCGCGAGGTCGCCGATGTCGCCGCCTGGGAAGAACAGCGGCGACACCACGTAGGAGTCGGTGGTCAGCGCGACACGGCCGCCGTTTACGTGCAGTTGCGCGGAGTCTTCCAGGGGCTCGAGCAGTGGGTTGCTGAACGCGTCCAGGAAGACGGCCTCGACCAGGGTCCGGGTGGCCTTGCCACCGGCCCCGTGGGACATGGTGATCCGCTCCTCACGGACCTTGGGCCGGCGGCGGCGGGCCCGGTCGATCCGGTCGAGGACCTGCTGCTCACGGTCGGAGGCACGGCCCGGTTCCGGCCCGGCGTGTTCCGGCTCCGCGTGCTCCTCGTGCTCGCGCAGGGCCTCGTCGACCCAGCTGCCCCGGCCGGTGCCGGTGTCGGTCATGAGATGCTCACTTCCACGACCCGGCGGCGGTTCATCCGGCCGAAGTTGTAGTACGCGGCGCAGGCGCCCTCCGGGGAGACCATGCAGGTCCCGATCGGGGTCTCCGGCGTGCACGCGGTGCCGAACACCTTGCACTCCCAGGGCTTCAGCACGCCCTTGAGGACCTCGCCGCACTGGCAGGCCTTCGGGTCGGCGACCCGGACCCCGGGTACCTCGAAGAGCAGTTCCGCGTCGTACTTGGCGAACTCGGGGCGGACCCGCATCGCCGAGTGTGAGATGAAGCCCAGTCCGCGCCATTCGAAGTACGGGCGCAGCTCCATGACCTGGTTGATCGCGTTCAGCGCGGCCAGGTTGCCGTCCCACGGCACCACCCGGGTGTACTGGTTCTCTACCTCGCTGCGGCCCTCGGACAGCTGGACCATCAGCATGTAGATGGATTGCAGGATGTCCAGCGGCTCGAAGCCGGCCACCACCACGGGCTTGCCGTAGTCCCGGGCGATGAACTCGTAGGGGCGGCAGCCGATCACCGTGGACACGTGACCCGGGCCGATGAACCCGTCCAGGCGCAGGTCGGGCGAGTCCAGGATGGCCTTGATGGCCGGGATGATCGTCACGTGGTTGCAGAAGATGGAGAAGTTGTCCAGCTTCTCGGCGGCTGCGCGCAGCACGGTCATCGCGGTGGACGGGGTGGTGGTCTCGAACCCGATGGCCATGAACACGACCCGCTTGTCCGGGTTCTGCCTGGCGATCTTCAGCGAGTCCAGCGGTGAGTACACCATCCGGATGTCGGTGCCCTGCGCTTTGGCGTCGAAGAACGAGCCTGTGCTGCCCGGGACCCGCATCATGTCCCCGAACGAGGTCATGATGGTGTCCGGCTGCGAGGCCAGCGCCATCGCGTCGTCGACCCGGCCCATCGGGATGACGCACACCGGGCAGCCGGGGCCGTGCACCAGCGTGACCTGCTCGGGCAGGTAATCCTCGAGCCCGTGCTTGTAGATGGTGTGCGTGTGCCCGCCGCACACCTCCATCAGCTTGTACTGCCGCCCGGGCTCGCACAGCTCGGCGATCTTCGCGGCCAGGGCGTGCGCCTTGTCCGCAGAGCGGAATTCGTCAACGAAGCGCATCCTGCCCCCTCTACTCGATTTGGGATGCCTGCAGAGCTTCCAGTTCGTCCGCGTAGGCCTGGCCGATACCCTCCAGGAACTGCAGCGCGGCCGCTGCCTCAGCCTCGTCGATCTTGGATAGCGCGAAGCCCACGTGAATGAGCACCCATTCACCGGGCTTAGGCAGGTCGTCGGAAAGCAGGCCGACATTGATCACCCGCCGGACACCGCTGACGTCCACCCTGGCCAGGTCGGGCTGATCGGGCAGGAACTCGATCACCTCGCCTGGGATGCCAAGGCACATGCGATCACCTCTCCACGTCTGACGAGCAAGTGTTCTGGCCGGCGGTGACCAGCCTGGTAATCATCGCCGCGGCCTCCTCCACCGCGGCCGTCACCGGGGCGCTCAGCCCGATCCCCTCCTCCAGGGTGGCGGGCTCGCAGCCCACCACCAGCACCCGCCCGGCGTCCCCGCCGAGCGAGCCAGCCAGGCTGAGCACCAGGTCTGGCTGCATGCCATGCGCGTTGAACAAGCTCAGCTGGGCCAGGTCGCCCTGGTCGTCCCGTGGCTCGGGCTCGATCAGGTAGACGGTGCCGGGTGCGTCACCGCGTTGGGCGGTGTCCACCAGGATGGTGGTGTCGAATCCTTCGGCCAGGTCGTAGGCCAGGTGCATGCCGCGGATGCCGTAGTCGGTGACCCGTACCCCTTCGGGGAGCTGCTCACTGGCCAGCCGCCGGGCGACCTCGACCCCGAAGCCGTCGTCGCTGAGGAAGATGTTGCCCAGGCACGCGACGAGCGTGTGCCCGGTCGCGGGGGTGTGCCCGGTCTCGGGGATGTGCCCGGTCGCGGGCGTGCGCGCGGGCATCGCGTCCCGCGGCACCTCGTCATCCGGCATCCCGGTCATCCCCGTCACCTGGCCGCGGCCAGCGACGCCACGGTCAGCTCCCACAGCGCGTGGTACACGGTGGTCTGCGCCTCCTGGATCCGGTGCACCGAGGATGACGGCGCCACGAACAGGTAGTCCAGGCTCTCCAGCTCGGCCATCTTCCCACCGTCGTACCCGGCGATGCCCACGGTGAGCAGCCCGCGGCGGCCCGCCTCGTCCAGGGCGCGCAGCAGGTTCTCGGAGTTGCCGCTGGTGGACAGGCCGATAGCGATGTCGCCGGGTTGCCCGAATGCGGCGATCTGCCGGGCGAACACCACCTCGACGCCGATGTCGTTGCACAAGGCGGTGACCACCGCGGTGTCGTTGGCCAGGCAGAACGCGGGCAGGGCCCGCTCACCGGGGCCGGGATCGAGGAACAGCGTGGCCAGCTGCTGAGCGTCGGTGGCGCTGCCGCCGTTGCCGAAGGCCAGCAGCCGTCCGCCGGCCGCGAACCGGTCAGCCATCTGCTGGGCGCAGGCAGCGATCCGCCCGGCGTCCCGGGCGCAGATGAGCTGGCGCAGTTCGGTGATCTCGCGGGCCTTGGCCACGGTCGAGGCGCGCACCCCGGCCAGCACCGCGTCGAGGTCCGGCACGCTCCCGGAGTACAGGAACGGGTACAGCGCTTCCATCGCGGCCGCGCTGTCCTGCCCGCTGCTGCGTTTCGTCATCCCGGCACCACCGCGATGGCCTCGCCGGCGTGCACCAGGATCGTGTCGCCGACCCCGGCGGTGACCAGGGCCACGCTGACCTCTTCCTGGCCCGCCTCGGTGTCAACGAGGGCCAGCCCGTCCGGGAGCAGCCGGGCGATCGTCACCGCGACCGCCGTGTCCGAGCAGGTGATGCAGATGTCGTCGTGGCATTCAGGTGTCTGCGCAACGGGCGGGGGAGCCGCCGGCTGGGGGGCGGGGGGCTGCGCGGCGGCGGGCTCCGGCTGGATCATGAGACCACCGCCGGGCCGAGCACCCCGGGCTGCTCAAAGAAGACATGCACCAGTTCCCACAGCACGTGGTACGCGGTCACCTGGACCTCCTTGACCACCCGGGGATCGGACTGCGTGGTGACGAGGATGTGGTCCACGGCCGGGCTGCTGCCGATCACCCCGCCACCCCCGCCGGCCAGCGCGATCGTCAGCATCCCCATGCCGTTCGCGGTCAGCAGCCCGTTCAGCACGCTCTCGGAGTTGCCGTCGGCGGACAGGCCCAGCGCGATGTCGGCCGGGGTGGCGAGATGGCGGATCTGATGGGCGAAGATCGCGCCCATGCCCTCGCGTTCAGCGATACCGGTCACCGTGGCGGTGTCGGCGGTGAGGGAGATGGCCGGGAGGGCCCGCTTGCCGACGATGACCGGGTGCACGAATTCCACGGCCACGTGCAGGGCGTCGGTACTCGACGCGCCGGTGCCGAAGACGACCAGCTTGCCCCCCTGGTGGAAACGGACGGCCATGTCATGGCAGGCAGCGGCCACCGTCCCCGCGTGCCCGGCAAGCTCGTCCACCGAAGCCGCCCGCCGCTCGAACAGTGTGGCGACCTCGTTGTCCCCTGCCGGTACCGACGGCGCTGCGCTCATCTCCTCGCGGTCAATTCCGCTGAGCTCTCCGCGCCCGGGGCCGGTGGCCCCGGGTTACCTTCTCTGGCTTACTTCCCCCTGGCCCGGCTCCGCAAGGCCACGCGCCAAGCCGTGTTCATCAGGTGTCGTCTCCTGACGGGGGAATGACCATGTTTACCTCGATATCAACCGCGTCACGCACCTTCAGTGCGCCAAAGAACGCGGTGTACGGCTTGATGCCGTACGCCGACTGGACCAGCGTCCCGGTGCCCCGGTAGCTGCCCGGCTCAGCCTGGCTTACCAGGAGCCGGAGCGGCCGCGTCACCCCCCGGATGGAGAGGTTCCCCTCGATCACGGCATTGTCACCCGACAGCTCGAACTGGCTGGCGCTGAAGATCGCTTCCGGGTGCTGATCGGCGGCCAGCAGCTTCCGGGCGGTCGTCGCTATCTCGCGGCGATCCCGGTCGGTCAGGGGCTTGAGGCCGCCGGTGCCCTCGCGAACGACCAGCGCTCCCACGTCAATGCGGATCTCGAGGCTCTCCGGGGCCTTGTCGTCATCGACGACCAGCTCGCCGGACCAGCGGGGCAGTTCGATGACCAGATCGTGGCCGGCGGTGGCCGCCAGGCCGTCGCGAAACGTGCGCAGGACGATCCGGCCGCTCTCAGTGCCCAGCCGGTAGCGTCCCGTAGGAAGGGCCATGGGAGCACCGTAGGACACTTGTGGGGGGACGTCCAGCAATCGAGACGAGACAGTCCTGTCTAGCCGGTGCAATCCCAAGGCGGCATAGGGCTGGTCAAGTCCGTCACGGGCGGCTGCGGGCCCGGTGGCCCAGCCGGGGAGCGGTTAAGAGAACGGAAGCTCCCCGAAGAGCTCCTGAATGCGGCGCAGGTCCCGGAGCCGTGGCTCGGTCTCGCCGCCGACCCAGCGCCCGACGGTCTTGACTGACACGCCTAGCTGCCGGGCCGCGGCTTCCTGGGTCAGTCCCTCGCGGCGCAGCGCCGTGGACATCCAGTCCGCGAACGTGGCCGGCCGGTCCGGTATCCCAGGCTTGGGCGCGGCCCCGGCCGCCCGGGGCGCGGCGGCCGGCAGCCTGCCGCCCACCTCAGACGGGGGCTGGTTGGAGTGCAGCACGTCCACTTCCACGTGCTCGGGGAAGATCCGGAAGGAGACCTGGATGGCCCCGGTCGGGCCGGCCGCGTCCAGCAGGGCGCGGAACACGGTCTCCTGGACGCTCCGGTTGCCGTCATCGGTCAGCGGGGATTCGGCCAGGCAGCGACGGACAAAGTCGCGGATTTCCGGGATCCACGAGGGCCGGGCCGGGAAGGTCTGGGAAAGCACCACAACGGGGACGACCTCAATCGGGTCACTATCCCCGTGCCCGTTGGCCAGCTCAGCCACTATCTCCTCCGGCCCCGTCCGGCCCGTCCTGACCGCAAACCAGCCGGTCTCACCACAGGGTACGCGTCTGGACGAGATCGCGCCGTCACCGTGGGCCACTTTCGTCAGTTCTTCGCCGGACACGTGACCGTCCGGCAGACGGCATGTTACCGGCGGGCAACCTCGTTGTCGCTGGCCGGAGGGCCGGATGGGGCCAGCCGGGGATCGGGGCGGGACTGGCTGCGGACCGCGCACGGACCGCCCGCGGAACGTGCGGCCCCATGTCTGTCCAGACGGACCGGACATTTATGT
Organism: Streptosporangiaceae bacterium; assembly: GCA_036509255.1. Taxonomy (GTDB): domain Bacteria; phylum Actinomycetota; class Actinomycetes; order Streptosporangiales; family Streptosporangiaceae; genus RYN-230. The sequence continues at coordinate 24,109 of DATCFY010000116.1, read as the reverse complement.
CTGACGACCTGCCGCTACCACCTTGATACGCATGGTGGACGGGTTTAGCATAACGGCACTTGCGCATGATGCAGGTAAGGCCACTATGAACCATTTTACTGGCGTGTTTGCGCCCTCCATGGTTCGGGTCGTCCGGCGGTCATCGGGGTCCGCCAGGCGGCCGTTTGCCGCTGGCTCACCAGCCAGGACAGCCAGGCCACGCTCTTCCCGCACCGCTGACGCCCCTCCCTGCCGCACGTGTAGCGCGGAACCCGAGCACCCGGGCCGGGGGCTTCTGCCGCCGGTACCCGTCGGGTTCCTCCCTCCGGTGCCGCGGCAGGCTCCTGCCACCCGCGTGATTGCGGTCCACCCGCATGATTGCGACTCGCCCGCGTGGCACGACCAGGCCGGCCTTCCCGCCGGAACCGCAGCCAGCCGGATCGCCTAGATCCCAGCCAGACAAGAGGGAGGGGGTGGCCTGGAAATGGCCACTGCCACGGAGACCAGCGACAGTTCGGCCCAGCCCGCGGCCGAGCCCGTGGTGCACATCCTCTGGATGAACGGAGGGCTCGGCTGCGACGGCGATTCGGTCGCGCTGACCGCCGCCACCCAGCCCAGCATCGAGGAGATCGTCCTGGGAGCCTTGCCGGGGCTGCCCCAGGTGGCCGTGCACTGGCCGCTGATCGACTTCGAATGCGGCCCGGAGCAGGGCGCCGACAACTTCATCGAGTGGTGGCACAAGGCCGACCGGGGCGAGCTCGATCCGTTCGTCCTCGTGGTCGAGGGCTCGATCCCCAACGAGGCCATCAAGCCTGAGGGCTACTGGTGCGGCTTCGGCAACAACCCGGCGACCGGCCAGCCGATGACCACTAACGAGTGGCTGGACCGGCTCGCGCCGAAGGCCACCGCGATCCTGGCCGCCGGCACCTGCGCCACCTACGGGGGCATCCACGCCATGGCCGGCAACCCCACCGGGGCGATGGGGGTGCCCGACTACCTGGGCTGGGACTGGCGGTCCAAGGCCGGGCTGCCGATCGTCTGCGTGCCTGGCTGCCCGACCCACCCGGACAACCTCTCGGAGACCATCCTCTACCTGCTCTACCAGGTGGCCGGGCAGGCCCCGATGATCCCCCTGGACGAGGCGCTCCGGCCGACCTGGCTGTTCGGCGCGACCGTGCACGAGGGATGCGACCGCGGCGGCTACTACGAGCAGGGCGACTTCGCGGACGAGTACGGCTCGCCCAAGTGCCTGGTCAAGCTGGGCTGCTGGGGTCCCGTGGTCAAGTGCAACGTGCCCAAGCGCGGCTGGATCAACGGCGTCGGCGGGTGCCCCAACGTGGGCGGCATCTGCATCGCCTGCACCATGCCGGGGTTCCCGGACAAGTTCATGCCGTTCATGGATGAGCCACCTGGCTCGAAGGTGTCCGCGACCGCGAGCACCCTCTACGGCACCGTAATCCGCACCCTCCGAGGCTTCACGGCGAAGACGGCCGACGAGGAGCCGAAGTGGCGGAAAAAGGGCAGCGATCTCCTGACGGGTTACCAGAAGCCCTGGTGATCGGCAGCACCTGATGACATCCACAGGCGCCTGCCGGGCTGACCGCGGTGCCGCACAGCACGGAGGGGATGAGCGATGACTACTGCCGAAGACACCGATGTCCGGGAGATGAACTGGGACCCCATCACGCGGATCGTGGGGAGCCTGGGCATTTACACCAAGATTGACTTCAAGCAGAAGAAGGTCATCGAGTGCTACAGCACCTCGTCGATCTTCCGCGGCTACAGCATCTTCATGAAGGGCAAGGACCCGCGCGACGCGCACTTCATCACCAGCCGGATCTGCGGCATCTGCGGTGACAACCACGCGACGTGCTCGGTCTACGCCCAGAACATGGCCTACGGGGTGCGGCCGCCGCACATCGCGGAGTGGATTATCAACCTCGGCGAGGCGGCCGAGTTCATGTTCGACCACAACATCTTCCAGGAGAACCTGGTCGGCGTGGACTTTTGCGCCAAGATGGTCGGCGAGACCAACCCCGGCGTGCTGGAACTGGCGAACCGGACCGAGGCGCCGCACGCCGCCGATCACGGCTACAAGTTCATCGGCGACATCATGCGGTCGCTGAACCCGCTGGAAGGCGAGTTCTACCGCGAGGCGCTCCAGGTCAGCCGGTCCACCCGGGAGATGTTCTGCCTGATGGAGGGGCGCCATGTGCACCCGTCCACGCTCTACCCGGGCGGCGTGGGCACCACCCCCACGGTGCAGCTGTTCACCGACTACCTGACCCGGCTGATGCGCTACGTGGAGTTCATGAAGCGCGTCGTGCCCATGCACGATGACCTGTTCGACTTCTTCTACGAGGCGCTGCCCGGGTACGAGGAGGTCGGCCGCCGCCGCGCCGACATGGTCTGCTGGGGCAGCTTCAACGATCCCGACCACTGCGACTTCCGCTACGACCACATGACTGACTGGGGCCGGAAGATGTTCGTCACCCCCGGGGTCATCCGGGACGGGCAGCTGCTCACCAACGACCTGGTCGACATCAACCTGGGCATCCGCATCCTGCTCGGCAGCTCGTTCTACGAGGACTGGGAAGACCAGGAGATGTTCGTGACCCGCGACCCGCTGGGCAATCCGGTGGACCGCAGGCACCCGTGGAACCAGCACACGATCCCGCGGCCGCAGAAGCGGAACTTCGACGAGAAGTACAGCTGGGTCATGTCCCCGCGGTGGTTCGACGGCACCAACTACCTGGCCGCCGACACCGGCGGCGGGCCGCTGGCCCGGCTGTGGGCGACCGCGCAGGGCGGTCTGGTGGACTTCGGGTACGTCAAGTCCACCGGCAGCAGCGTGCAGATCAACCTGCCCCGGACGATCACCAAGCCCGAGGTCACCTTCGAGTGGAAGGTCCCGCACGACAAAGAAGGACGGCCTCTCTCTAACGCCATCGAGCGGGACCGTGCGCGGACCTACTTCCAGGCCTACGCGGCCGCGGCCGCCCTCTACTTCATGGAGAAGGCCCTCGCCGAAGTCCGGGCCGGGCACACCAAGACCTGGGAGCCGTTCGACGTGCCGGACGACGCGAACAGCTGCGGGTTCACCGAGGCGGTCCGGGGCGTGCTCTCCCATCACATGGTGATCCGGGACGGGAAGATCGCGAACTACCACCCCTACCCCCCGACGCCCTGGAACGCGAGCGTCCGGGACAGCTACGGCACCCCGGGACCGTATGAGGACGCGGTCCAGAACACGCCGATCTTCGAGGAGAACTCGCCGGACAATTTCAAGGGCATCGACATCATGCGGGCGGTCCGCAGCTTCGACCCCTGCCTGCCCTGCGGCGTCCACATGTACCTCGGCAACGGCAAGCTGCTGGACAAGGTTCACACGCCGATGGGGGCGACGCTGGCCACCTGACGAGGGAGTTCCGGGGAACCGCACCGCCCCGGAACGCGCCCCGCATTCCGGGTCCCGCCTGGTCAGCCGGCCGGGCGGGACCCGGATGCCAGGCCTGGCCCGGCTCACGGGCCGGCCGGCCAGGGCGGGTGGGAGACGAGCCGGTCACGGACCGGGCCACACACAAAGGCCAGTCAGGTACAGGCCGGCCAGATACAGGGGCGAGGCAGATGGCCGACGCGCGGCAGGTCGGAGAACGGGTCGAGGAACTGCTCGGCATCCTGCAGTCCAGGGGCGGCGAGGCGACTGCCGCCGCGGCCGAGGAACTGGTCCGGCTGCTGCTGGGACTGTACGGCGACGGGCTGAGCCACATCATGACGGCGCTCCACGCAGAAGGCGCGGCCGGAGCCGCAGTGCTGGACCGCATGCTTGAGGATCCGCTAGTCGAGAGCCTCCTGCTGCTGCACGACCTGCACCCGCTGGACGTGGACACCCGGATCCAGCGCGCCCTGGACCAGGTGCGCCCCTACCTCGGCTCGCACGCCGGCGGGGTGACGTACCTGGGGGTGACCGAGGAGGGGGTGGCCCAGCTCCGCCTGGAGGGCAGCTGTGATGGCTGCCCGTCGTCCACCGTGACCGTCCAGCTCGCCATCAAGGGCGCGATCGAGGATGCCGCGCCTGAGGTCACCGAGGTCGTGGTGGAGGGAGTCACCGCCCCGCCGCCGGGCCCCGGGACACTGCTGCAGATCGGCCCCCGCCCGCCCGGGACGGAGACGCCCCCCGCCGCGGCGGGCGACGCCAGGTGGGTGACCATCCCGGACATCGGGCCGCCCAGCAGCCGGCCGGTGACGGCCGCGGTCGCCGGCACCCGCGTGCTCCTCTGCTCGGTCCGCGGCACCCTGTACGCCTACCGCGACGCCTGCGCGGCCTGCGGGACATCGCTCGCCGAGGGAACGCTCACGCTCGCCGAGCTGGCCTGCCCCGGCTGTGAGACCAGGTACGACGTCCGGTCCGCAGGCCGGAGCCTCGGCGATCCCGCCATGCACCTGGACCCGCTCCCGCTGCTGTCCGACAGCCAGGGGGTCAGGGTCGCGGTGACGGCGCCGCAGGAGGCGGTCTCGCCGTGAGCCGGCCACCGGGGCTCCGCAAATTCGTCGGGCCGCCCGGGGCGGCCACGCCAGCGGCTGCCCCGGCCCAGGGGCGTCCAGACCCGCCGGCCCCGCCGGAGCGCCAGGCCATGCCGGAGGGGCAGGCCACGCGGGACTCCCAGGCCACGCCGGACTCCCAGGCCGCCCAGGTCGAGGAGCGCTGCGAGTTCTGCGCCACCGGGATACCGGCCACCCACGGGCACGTAGCGGACCTGGAGAAGTCCAGCCTGGCCTGCGCCTGCCGGGCCTGCTACCTCCTGTTCACCCAGGCAGCGCCGGGCCGGGGTGACGACCTGCCCCAGGCACCCGCGGCCTCCGCAAGCGCCGCCCCGCAGGGGGCACCCCGGCAGGGCGCCGCCCCCCGCCGGGGCCCGGCCCGTTACCGCTCGGTGCCGGACCGCTACCAGCGCGATTCCTCCCGGCCGATGTCTGCCGCTGAGTGGGACGAACTGCAGATCCCGGTCGGGCTGGCGTTTTTCCTCTACAGCTCGGAGCGCGGCGCGGTGGCCGGGTTCTATCCGAGTCCGGCCGGGGCCACCGAATGCACCCTCGACCTGGCGGCCTGGGAGCGGCTGGCGGCGGCGCATCCGCTGCTGGCCACGGCGGAACCGGACGTCGAGGCCGTGCTGCTCTGCCGGGAGGGCAGGGCAGCCGAGGCGGAGTACTTCATCGTGCCCATCGACGTGTGCTACGAGCTGGCGGGCCGGATGCGGATGCTCTGGAAAGGCTTCGACGGCGGCAGCGAGGCCCGGGCCAGCATCGAGGAGTTCCTGGCCGGAGTGCGCAAGCGCGCCAGGGAAGCCCCGGCCAGCCTGGGAGAGCGATCCCCCGCAGACCCTCGATCGACGGCCAGCCCGGTCAGCCAGCAGGACGCCGGCCGTGGCTGAGCTCGTGTTCGACTGCATCGGCGCCCGGGTGGACCCCTACGCCGTCGTGCCGTCCTTCGACCTGACCCTGCGGATCAGCGAGACCTCGGGTGAGAAGGTCGACGCGATCGCGCTGCGCTCGCAGATCCGGATCGAGCCATTCCGCCGGCTCTACTCCGATTCGGAGGCTGAGCGCCTGCACGACTTGTTCGGTGAGCGGATCCGGTGGTCCGACACGCTGAAGCCGCTCCAGTTCACCACGCTGTCCACCATGGTCCCGGGCTTCACCGGGAGCATCGAGGTCGACCTGCCGGTGCCGTTCACCTACGACCTCCAGATCGCCTCGACGCGGTACTTCAGCTCGCTGGACGACGGGGAGATCCCGCTGCTGCTGCTGTTCAGCGGGACCATTTTCGCCTCCGCCGACGGGCGGCTCCGCGTGCAGCAAGTGCCCTGGAGCAAGGAGACCACCTTCCGGCTGCCGGTGAGCCAGTGGCGGGAGGCCGTGGACGCGCACTTCCCGGACACCGCGTGGATCACCATGAGCCGGCACACCCTGGACGAGCTGGGCCGGTTCAAGAGCCGCAACGCGCTGCCCACCTGGGACGCAACCATGCTGGCGCTGCTCGCCCAGGCGGGCCAGGAGGAATCGTGAAGTCCCGCGACCGGATCGACCCCGCGTACATCGAGCAGGCGCGGCAGGTTGCTGACGCCATTCTTTACGAGGGGTACCTGCTCTACCCGTACCGGGCCTCCGCCCAGAAGAACCAGGAACGCTTCCAGTTCGGGGTACTCATGCCCCCGGCCTACCGGACCGTGGACGAGCACGAGCCGTCCGCCGCCCAGACCGAGTGCGTCCTGGAGTGCCCCGCCGACGCGAACGTCACGGTCGTGGTCCGCTTCCTCCAGTTGCAGCGGCGCACGGTGGCGGCCGGCTCGCCCGGGGCGGGCTTCCGCCCCGTCGGCTCCCTGCTGGCCGGCGAGGTCGAGCACACCCCGTGGGATGAGGCGGCCGAGCAGGAGCAGCAGGCGGCCGCCTCGCTCAGCGAACTGCTCGGCGGGGGAGCCGAGATCGAGTTCACGGTCCCCGGCAGCACCGAGCATGAGGACGTCACCGGGCCCGGCGGGGAGATAGCGGGCCGGCTGACCCGGCGCCGGGAAACCTTGCGCGGGGTGATCCGGCTGAGCGCGGAGCGGCTGCCCGGGCCCTACGGCGCGCTGCGGCTGCGGGTGGTGCTGGAGAACCGCACCGACCCCGGTACCCCGCTGATACGCCGGTCCGACGGGCTGCCGTACGCCCTCATCGCCGCTCACTGCCTGATCGCCGTGCCGGGCGGCCGGTTCCTGTCCATGACCGCACCGCCGGAGTGGGCGGCCGCCGAGGTGGGGCGCTGCGTGAACACCGCCACCTGGCCGGTGCTGGCGGGACCACCCGACTGCACGGAGCTGATGCTCTCCTCCCCGATCATCCTGTATGACCACGCGGAGATCGCCGCGGAGAGCGCGGGGCAGCTGTTCGACTCCACGGAGATCGACGAGATTCTCACCCTGCGCACGCTGACCCTGACCGATGAGGAGAAGCGCGCGGCCCGGGCCACCGACCCGCGTGCGGCCGAGTTGCTGGACCGGCTCGACCACCTGCCGCCCGAGATGATCGAGCGCATGCACGGTGCCATCCGCTATCTCAACCCGGCCAGGGGGCCGGCCACCGGCCCCGCGGCCGTGCCGGAGTGGACGGAAGTGCCGGAATGGGCGGACAGCCTCCCGGAAACGGCCGCCGGCCAGGGCGGGGCGCCACCGCAGGACCGCGGGGCAGGGCCTGACCCGGCCGTCGCCGGCCAGGCGCCCTGGTGGGACCCGGGCGCGGACAGCTCGGTGTCTCCGGAAACCGATCACATCATGATCGGGGGGGTCCGCGTCGCCCGGGGCAGCCGGGTGCGGATGAGCCCGGGTACCCGCCGGGCGGACGCGCAGGACCTGTTCCTGACCGGGCGGATCGCGCTGGTCGAAGCGGTGCTGTTCGATGTAGACGGCCACGCCCACCTGGCGCTGCTGCCCGACGACGACCCGGACGCGGACATTCACCGCGGCCAGGGCCGGTTCCTCTACTTCGCCCCCGACGAGGTCGAGCCGCTGGGGGCCGACGGCTAGCCCATCCCGCACCATCTCGCAGAGGAGGACCACTCATGGTTGGCAGGCTCATCAAGGCGGTCGTGGTGGCCGCGGCGCTCGCCGCGATCATCCAGTCCCTTCCCGACATCAAGCGGTATCTGGAACTGCGCCAGATGTAGCGCGTCCCGGGCGGGCCGACCGTCCCGCCCGGCCAGGCAGGTCTACGCAAGTCAGGCGGAACTATGGAAACGATCATCGGCTTCGTCGCCGGCTACCTGACCGGTGTCAGCGAGGGCCGCGAGGGTATGCAGCGGGCCCGCAAGTCCCTGGACGCGATCAGGACGTCGCCCGAGGTGCGCCGTCTGGTCGGGGAGGGGATCGGCCTGGCCCAGGTCGTGCTCGCCCGCGTCGCGAAGGGCGGGCTGAGCGGCGCCATCGGCGGGGTCAGCGAACTGATCACCGGTACCGCGGCTGGAGGGGACGAGCGCCGCGCAGCCTGAACGATCTCCCGCCGGCGGTCTGCCCACCTGGGCTCAGTGCCGCTGCCTGGCTGTCCCCTGGGGACAAGGACCTGCGGCCGGGCGGGTGCCTGCCGGGCCGCGCAGAAACCCCCGGCGATGGCCGAACCGGCTGCGGTGCGTGGCGGAGGGTAACGCTTCTATAACATTGCGTGGTCTCTAGGCTACTGCTAGTAACCAGATTGAATACTAACCGTGACGCGCAGGCGGCACGGTGCGAGCCCGCACTCCCTGCCGGACCAGCCGTATGCCGTTGCCTGGCCCCTATTTACGGCCAGGCCACATCGTGCCCGGGGGGACGGCCATGGCTGGACATCATCGCGACGAGACGCCGGAAACGGGAGGACGCCCGGACGGCCAGCACGCTCCGGTATCCCGGCGTGCAATGCTCCGTACCGCCGCCGGTGCCAGCGCGGCCGGCCTGGTGGCCGGAGGCGCCCTCGCCGCGGCTCTCCCGGCCGCGGCTCTCCCGGCCGCGGCGGCCGCCCGGCCGGAGCGGTCCGGCCAGTCCGCCGAGCGTCCGGCCCACTCCGCCACCACCACCCCGGACGCGGGCAGCGCGGCAGGGCCACTCGTGATCCACGTGCGCGACGCGCGTACCGGCGAGATGGACATCTTTGCGGGAACGACCCGTACGAGGCTGCGTGATCCGGCGCTCGCCGCCCGGCTCGTGCGCGCGAGCCAGTAACACCATCCCGCTGAGCCGGTCAGCTGGATTCCTGCCGCTGGCCCGGTGCTGCCGGAAGCCATCCCGACTAGCTATGAGGTAATCCATGTCATCGCACCGCGAGGCGCCGGAGATTTCCAAGGATCCGGTCGCGGACAGCACTGATGTCTACGCGTTCGTCAGTCCTGACCGGCCCTCTACGGTCACGCTGATCGCCAACTACATCCCGTTGGAAGAGCCTGCGGGCGGGCCGAACTTCTACGAGTTCGGCGACGATGTCCTGTACGAGATCCACGTGGACACCGACGGCGACGGCCAGGCTGACGTCACCTACCAGTTCCAGTTCAGCACCGCGCTGCGGGATCCGGACACGTTCCTCTACAACACCGGCCCGATCAGGTCACTGAACAGCCCGAACTGGAACAGCAGGCAGTTCTACACGGTCACCCGGGTCGCGGGCGGTATCTCCCAGCCGCTGGGCACCGGGCTGGCCTGCCCGCCCTGCAACATCGGGCCGCTGTCTACTCCCCGGTACGCCACGCTGGCGGCGAGCGCGGTGCACTCCCTGCCGGGCGGCGTGAAGGTCTTCGCGGGCCAGCGCGCCGAGGGGTTCTACGTGGACCTCGGATCGATCTTCGACCTCGCCACGCTCCGGCCTTTCCAGCAGCTGCACGCGAAGTACGGCATGCATATCTTCAATAGGCCCGAGCCCGGGGTGAACACCACCAACGAGCTGAACGTCCATTCCATTGCCCTGCAGGTGCCGATCGCCGCGCTGACCGGCTCCAGCTCACGGGACGAGAGTGACCCGCGGGCGGTCATCGGCGTGTGGACCACCGCCAGCAGACGGCATGTCCACATCTTGGACGCTGATCAGGGGACCAGCAGCTGGAGCGGGCCGTTCCGGCAGGTCTCCCGGCTCGGTAACCCGCTCGTGAACGAGGTGCTCATCCCGCTCGGGAAAAAAGACTTCTGGAATACCCAGCCGCCGATATACGACGAGATGTTTGCCTCGTACGTCGCCCACCCCGAGCTGGCCGCGCTGCTGCCCGCCCTCTACCCGGGGGTGTTCCCGCATCTGGCCGGGCTGGCCAAGTCCGGGAAGCCGCGCGCGGACCTCGAGGCGATCCTGCTGACCGGGATCCCGGCCGGGCTGATCAAGGGTTTCCAGAATCACACCGGGCCGGTGCTGGCCGACATGCTCCGGCTCAACACCGCCATCAAGCCCGCGAGGAAGCCCAACATTCTCGGGGTCCTCGGCGGCGACCTGGCTGGGTTCCCGAACGGCCGCCGGGTCTTCGATGACGTGGTGACGATCGAGCTGCGGGCCATCGCCGGGCTTACCTATCCGCTGGTCGCTGCCGCCTACAAGCCGGATGCGGCGGCCGGGGCGATCACCGACGGACTCACCCCGGAGGACGTGAAGAAACCGTATCTGCGTTCCTTCCCGTATCTGGGCGTGCCCTACGGCGGCTACTACAACCCGTCCTGAGGCGCGGCTGTGACGGAAAACAGCCCCGGCCCGTCGGGCCCGGGGAGCGTGGTGCTCGACATCGGCGGCGGCGTCGGTGCACTGATCATCATCACCCCGGCGCGCATGGCGGGAGCGGAGATCGACATCAGCCCGGTGCAAGAACCCGCCGGGCGCACCCATGCGATCGTCCGGGAACGGAGGCTAGGCCCGGCCTCATGCCACGCGGCGGTGTACCCGGCCCTCCCCGCGGGGGACTACACGATCTGGCGGGACGCCGGCAGCCCGGCCGGAACCATCCGCATCGACGGCGGGGCCGCCGCCCGGTACCGCTGGGCGGAGCCAGGCTGAATCGGCGAGACGGCGGCACCACCCGCCGGCGTATCTTTCGCGGGCTCGCGAAAGATACGCCGGCGGCCCCTGGTGCCAGGGCCTTTGGCACCATGGCCTGGTGAGCGACTCCACCCGGGCCGGCCGGCGGTGAAGAAGCCGGGCAGGCTGCCCGGCGCTACGGTCGCGCCGCCGTGGCTCGCCGAGGTCATGCGGCCTGTCCCGGCGCCAGTGCCCTGGCCGGCGGTGATCCGGGCCGCGCTCGCCGTCTGCGGGCCGCTCGCCCTGGGGATGGCCCTGGGAAACCAGGTCGCGGGGCTTCTGGGTGCCATGGGGGGACTGCTGGGCGCGGTCGCGGACCGCGGCGGGACCTACCCGGCCCGGATCCGCCGCGTCGCGGTGGCCGGGCTCTTCGGCGGGGCGGGCGGGCTGCTGCTCGGCGTCCTGGTGCACGGCCGGGGCTGGATCGCGGTTCTCGTGCTGGTCCTGGTGGCCGGGCTGTCCGCGGTGCTGACCGCAGCCGGGGCCACCCTGGCCATCACCGGGCTGCAACTCCTCGTTTACACCATCCTGGGGACCGGGCCGCTCGGCGCGGCGCGAGCCTGGTGGCTGGCGCCGCTGCTGCTGCTGGCCGGCGTGGGATGGGCGATCCTGCTGCTGGTTCCCGCCTGGCTGGCCGCACCGCTGGCCGCGGAGCAGCGCAGTACTGCACAGGTCTACCGCGCCCTGGCCCGCATGCTGCGCGCGGCCGGGACGCCGGAGTTCCCCGCGGCCCACCAGGCCGTGGTCGGCGCGCTTAATCAGGCCTGGGATGACCTCGCGTCCCGCCGGGCCCAGGCCAGCGGACGGGATCCGGAGCTGAACCGCGTCGCTGCCCTGCTGCGGCAGACCCACCCGCTTACCGAGGCGGTCGTCACCCTGGTCCAGGAGGGGGTCCAGGCGCCGCCGGTTATCGCCACCATTGAGGCGATTGCCGACGCCATCCAGTACGGCACGCCGGTGACCTCGGTCCGCCCGGCCGGAGGTCCGACCCCCGGCGGCCAGGCGCTGGCCGCCGCCGTGGCCGGGGCAGCCGACCTGCTTTCCGGGAAGCGGGCCGCCGAGGGCGCGTACCGGCCCCGCCGCCCCGCTCTCCGGGAGCGTCTGCGGGACACGCTCGCGGAGACCATCGGCGGCCGCTTCACCCGGATCTTCGCGGTCCGGCTGATGCTGTCCGTCGGCGTGGCCGCCCTGGTCAGCCAGGCTCTCCCGCTGCAGCGCTCGTACTGGGTGGTGCTGACCGTGGCGATCGTGCTGCGACCGGACTTCGGCTCGGTCTTCGCGCGGGCCCTGCAGCGCGGGATCGGCACCGTGGTCGGGGCGGTCGTCGGGGCGGTCGTCCTCATCATCGTCCCGGCCGGGCCCCTGCTGCTGATCCCCTGCGCGTTCTTCGCCGGGCTGCTGCCCTACGGGCGGGACCGCAACTGGGGTCTGTTCAGCACGTTCCTGACGCCCCTGGTCGTTATCCTCATCGACCTGCTCACCCGGACCGGCTGGGCGCTGGCCCTGGACCGGCTCATCGACACCGTGCTGGGCTGCGCCATCGTGCTCCTGGTCGGATACGCCCCGTGGCCGTCGAGCTGGCATGCTCACCTGCCTGAACATCTCGCCACCGCGCTCGATAGTGTGGCCCGTTACACGGAGCAGGCGCTCACCGGCGCACCCGACCGGTCGGCGTTGCGCCGCCAGACGTACCGAGTCCTATCCGACCTGCGCACGGAGTTTCAGCGGACGATGGCAGAGCCCCCCTCAGTGAGCGGGCGGCTGGCCCGGTTGTGGCCCGCCCTCTCGGCGCTGGAGCAGGTCACGGACACCGTGACTGCCACCGCGGTGCATGCGGACGTCACGGGCCGGCGTCCCGATCCCCGTGAGGTGACGCAGCTGGCTGATGCCCTGCGCAGCCTGGCCCGCGGCATCCGGGACGGGCAGCTCCCGGAGGACCTGCCGCTCCCGGAGCGTGCGGACGTCTGCGAGCTGGCTGACCGTATCGCCGAGGTCCGGCGTGCGCTGACCGGCGAGCACGCGGCGTAGGGACCTGACCGTGGCTGAGGACTGGCGCTCCGGCGCCCGGGACATGCTCGTTGTCCTGCTCACCGTGACGACCGGCGCGGTCGACGCCACCGCTTTCCTGCATCTGGGGCACGTGTTCAGCAGCGTGGTCACCGGGACCATGGTGTTGCTGGGCGTCGCGGCGGGCACCCGTAACCCGGTCCTGGCCGAGAACTGCGGCGTGGCCCTGGCGAGCTACGTGGCCGGGGTGGTCATCGGCGCCCCCCTCTCGGCCCGGCGGACAGGGCGCTGGCTCGAGGGCTGGCGTGGCCGCCATCCTCACGCGGCAACCGCCGAGCGTGAGATCTGGCCGTCCTGGCTGACCGTCGCGCTCGCCCTGGAATTCTGCGTGCTGGTCGTGTTCTGCGTGGGCTGGGAGCTCTCCGGCGGTCACCCGGCCGGGGCAGGCCAGCTGATGCTGCTGGCCAACGTAGGCATCGCCATGGGCATCCAGAGCGCCACCGTCCGCCACCTGGGCGAGATATCGACCACCTACCTGACCGGCACGCTGACCGGGGTGATCGCCGGGCTGGTCACCGGGCGCAAGCCCAACGGGCTCGGCCGCAGCCTGGGCATCTTCGCCGCCGTGGTCGTGGGCGCCTTCAGCTCCGCCATCGTCACCACCTACCTGCCCGCGCTGCTCCCACTCGTGATGCTGCTCCCGCTGGCGCTGGTCGTATGGTTCGCCTCGGCGCGGTTCGGGCCCCGGCTGGGCTGGCAGGCGCCCCGCTAGGCCCCGATCCAGGGCTCAGCCGGCGGACGCCCGGTCCTTGCCCGCGGATCCGTGGCGTGCCTGCCCCGGTACGGAGGCGGGCCGGCGTCCCGGGCCGGGCAGCTGCCGCGGCTCCCGCTGGCGCCGGGCCGCGATGTATCCGGCTATCACGGTGAGGCCCAGCGCTCCCGCTGGGGGCAGGGTGACCAGGGCGGGCAGCTGGTACCGCCAGCTGAACTCGAACAGGTCCGATGCGAGCAGCACCGCGACCGCGCTGAAGAAGGTGAGCAGGCAGGCGGTGGCGGTGGCCCGCTGTGCGGGCGAGGCCTGGCGGCGCAGCACGCCGATGCTGCCGGCCAGCCCGGCCAGTACGGTGAACAGGAACAGCGGACCGGGCGTGTAGCCACCGTCAAGCTGGTACGCCCGCAGGAAGCCCGCCAGTCCTGCGGACACCGTGGGGCGGGCCCGCAGGTGCCGCCCCTTCGCGATCACTTTGACCTTGCCGGCGGGATTGAGCTGGGCGAACCGCAGCCGTCCATGCGGATCGGTGATGTAGGGCGGGTACAGCGGGAAGGCGCGCTGGAACTGCCAGCGCGCAATGGACGTGTCGCCCGCGCTGGTGACGCGCTGCACGGCGAAGAGCTTGACCGCGTCCTTGCTGATCGCAGTGGCCACCCGCCAGGGCTGCTGCTCGAACACCCGCCGGCTGAAGTTGGCCGCCATCGCCACGTGCAGCATCCCCGGCGGGGGCGTCACGTACTTGATCGGGGATGTGGCGCCGTGGTCCAGCCAGTCCGGGCCGCGGGCCTGCTGGCCGGGGGAGGGGCAGAGCGCGCGCTCATAGGAGGGCACCGTCAGCGTGGCGCAGTCGGCGGCGGCCGCAGCCCGGCCGTAGATCGTCCCGGCCGCGTACGGGGCGAGCGAGAAATGCCTGATGGTCACGTAGTTGCGGAAGCTGATCACCAGGATGGGCAGGGCGAAGGCGGCGCACAGTGCGGCGGCCTTGATCAATTTGCTGCGCCAGCCCGGAACGGTGATCAGCACGTACACGAGCGCGGGCAGGATGAAGATCTCGCCGACCTGGCGGACCGTCGCCGAGGCGCCCAGGGCGAGTCCCGCGGCCACCAGCATCCAGGGCCGCGGCCGGGGCTGCCAGAGCAGGCAGACCAGCCCGGCGACAATCAGCGCCTCGAACGCCGTGTCGGGCATGATGGACTGCTCGATCTGGAGCTGGTAACCATCCAGCAGGATGGGCGCGGTGGCCAGGGCGGCCAGCCAGCGCGGCACCCCGCGGCGGAGCAGGATCAGGTACAGCGCCACGGCCATGGCCAGGCCGAGCAGGTGCTGCACAGCCACCACCGTCGGCAGCGTGCCCACCCGGAGGAACAGCTTCAGGGCCAGCTGGTAGCCGGGGGGATCGTTCCCGGCGTAGGCGCCGAACAGGTACTTGATCGAATCGATGAACAGCAGCGCGGGCCGGTAGGCCAGCTGAGTGAGAATCCGCAGCACCAGCCCGGCGGCCAGCAGGATCGCCAGCAGCCAGTTCCGCCGCACCATCGCGGTCACGCCCGCCCCAGACATGATCGGCGTCGTCCCGCCTGAGGCGACTCGTGCAACTGCCATGGCCCCCCCCGGAAGCTCCTGGTAAGCATAACGGAACTCATAGTCATGCGTGCCGCAGCCTAGCGCCAGCGCCCGCGGCGTCCCCGGAGCACCGCACCGTGCCCCAGGTGGCACAGCCGCTCAATAGGCTGGAGGGGTGACCCCTGATCCTTCCCGGACCGCCCTGGTCCGCCGGGCCCGTCGCATCAACCGCGAACTCGCCCTCCTTTATCCCGATGCCCACTGTGAGCTGAACTTCACCTCACCGCTGGAGCTTCTGGTCGCCACGATCCTGTCCGCGCAGACCACCGACAAGCGGGTAAACCTGGTCACGCCGGTGCTGTTCGCCCGCTACCGGACCGCCGCGGACTACGCAGCAGCCGACCGGGCCGAGATGGAGAAGATCGTCCAGTCCACCGGATTCTTCCGGGCCAAGACCAACAGTCTCATCGGCCTGGGCCAGGCCCTGTGCGATCGGTTCGGCGGCGAGGTCCCGGGCAAGCTGGCGGATCTGGTCACCCTTCCCGGGGTAGGCCGGAAAACGGCGAACGTGGTGCTGGGCAACGCGTTCGGGGTGCCGGGCATCACCGTGGATACGCATTTCTCCCGGCTGGCCCGGCGCTTCGGGTGGACGACGCAGACCGACCCGGACAAGATCGAGCAGGAGGTCGGGGCGCTCATTCCGCGGTCGGAGTGGACCATCCTGTCGCACCGGCTGATCTGGCACGGCCGCCGCGTCTGCCATGCGCGCAGGCCCGCCTGCGGCGCCTGCGCCATCGCGCGGCTCTGCCCGTCCTACGGGGAGGGGCCCACCGACGAGAAGACGGCCCGCGCGCTGGTGAAGACGGGGCCGTTCTCGTGAGCGCCGCGGACCCCGTGCAGCGCGTCCCCGCCGGGGCGGCCCCCGCGGCGGCGCAGGACGCTCAGCGCGGCCCGCCGCGCTGGCTGCGCGACCTGGCCTCGTCGGCCTGCGAGACCGCGATTCCCGCCCGGCTCCGGCCGCCGCCAGGTGGCGGGCGCCCCTCCGCGGTGCTGGTGCTCTTCGGCACCGGCCCGGACGGGCCCGACCTGCTGCTGGTGCAGCGCGGCCCCGGGCTGCGACGGCACTCCGGGCAGCCCGCGTTTCCCGGTGGCGCGATCGACGAGTCCGACGCGGGCCCGGTGCCGGCTGCCCTCCGGGAGGCCGCCGAGGAGGCGGGCGTCGAGGCCTCCGGGGTCGACGTCCTGGCGGTACTCCCCGACCTGTTCATCCCCCGGAGCGGCTTCTCGGTCACGCCGGTCCTCGCCTGGTGGCGGCGGCCGGTCCCGGTGGCCGCCGCCGACCCACCAGAGGTGACCGCCGTGGCCCGGGTCCCGCTCTCCGAACTCTCCGATCCGCAGCGCCGGCTAACGATCCGGCATCCGTCCGGTGTCAGCGGGCCGGCCTTCCGGGTGCGGGGCATGCTGGTCTGGGGGTTCACCGCAGCCCTGGTGGACCGGCTCCTCACGCTGGGCGGATGGGAGCAGCCGTGGGACCGAGGCCGGGTGGAGGAGCTGCCGCCGGAGGCCCTGGCCGCCGGGAGTTAATACCTTCGCTGGACGCGGTCAATACCGTACTGCGAGCCAATCATCTCGGCGGGCGCTATACGGTGGGCTGGTGTCGGGTGACTTGCTTGACCTGATCTTGATTGCGCTCGCTGCGGCCTTTGCCGTAGCCGGTTACCGCCAGGGCTTTATCGTCGGAATTCTCAGCTTCGCCGGATTCCTCGGCGGGGCGGCGGTGGGCGCCTCGTTCGCGCCTGCGCTCGCGCGCTCCCTGGTGCAAGGGTCCGCCCAGCAGGCCCTGGTGGCGATCGTCGCGGTGTTCGTGGCCGCCATGATCGGCCAGCTGCTCGCCTCCGCGATCGGCGCCGCGGTGCGCTCCCGGGTGCACTGGCGCCCGGCGACCCTGATCGACTCGGTGGCCGGCGCCGCGATCAGCGTCATCTCCGTCCTGCTTATCGCCTGGCTCATCGGCTCGGCGGTGGTCAACGCGCCGTTCGCCATGGTCACCGCCCAGGTCAACCGCTCTGCTGTGCTGCACGCGGTGGACGGGGTCATGCCGCCTGCCGCGCGGACGATGTTCTCTGACTTCCGCAGCCTGCTGGCCAGCGGGCCGTACGTCCAGGTCTTCGGCGCGCTCGGGGCCGAGCCGGCGCTCACCGTGGCCCCGCCCAGCCCGGCCGTGCTGGCCTCCGCCGGCCTGGCCCGGTCCCGGAACAGCATCGTCAAGGTCATGGGGATCGCGCCGAGCTGCTCGCGGCGGATCGAGGGCTCGGGCTTCGTCATCTCACCTCAGCACGTCCTGACCAACGCGCACGTGGTGGCGGGTGTCAGCCTCAAGCAGACCGTGACCACCAGGCTGGGCATCTCGCTGCGGGCCACGGTGGTGATGTTCGACCCGGAGCGCGATCTCGCGGTCCTCTACGTGCCCCGCCTGAACGCCCGCCCGCTGAGCTTCGCCGGGCCCGCCAACCTGGGCGACGAGGCGATCGTGGCCGGCTATCCGCGGGATCATCCGTTCACCGTCGTGCCCGCCCGGGTGGGTGACGACCAGCTGGCCCAGGCGCCGGACATCTACCAGTCCAAGGAAGTAACCCGGCAGATCTACTCGATCCGGGCGGATGTTGAGCCGGGCAATTCCGGCGGGCCGCTGCTGGCCCCCGACGGCCGGGTGGACGGGGTCGTCTTCGCGGCGGCCGTGGGCGTCAAGGACACCGGCTACGCGCTGACCGGCGCCGAGGTGGAAGGCGACGCACGCGCGGCCGCCTTGAAGAGGGCCCCGGTCTCCACCCAGAACTGCGACTAGCGCGGAGCCCCGGAGTACGTCGGAGCTCCCGGGGTCAGGACGGGGGTCCCTGGACTCAGGGCGGGCCAGGTGGCCAGAACGTGGGCTAGCCGCTAACTCTCGCCGTGGGTCAGGATGATCCGCGGGCCCGATGAGACCGCCACGGTGACACCGGCCGCCTCGATCTGGTCGGCCAGCCCGGCGGACGCCCGGGCCACGCCCGTGGCGTCGATGTGATGCGGCGGCGCGGCCGTGTACTGGGTGACCCGTTCCGCCCCCCGGCGCAACAGAGCGGCCGCTCCCCGGGCGTTGCCGCGCTGCAGGTGGGTCAGGCCGACCGCTATCTGGGCCAGCCCGCGCCACAGCTCCCGTTCCGGGTCCGGGGCCTGCTTCCAGGACGCCTCGAGCACCTCGTGCGCGTGGAACGGGCGATCCGTGTCCAGCAGGTGCTGGGCCAGGGCCAGCGCGTCCGCCGGAGGAAGGGACAGGTCTTCCGGCACCCGGTCCGCGCCCGCCGCATCACGGGGCAGCGGGCGCCCGAGGACGTCCCGGGGCCGGGAGTTCCGCGGCCGCCCGGCGGGGTCACGGTCCCGGGCCGGCCCGCCCGCCATCATCGCTCAGGTTCCGGGTCCGCCAGCCAGCCGCCCAGTTCACGGTCGAAGCGGTCCGGCTGTTCCTCGTGCGGGAAGTGGCCGGCCCCGTCCAGCAGGCGCCACCGGTACGGGCCGTCGACGTGACGCCCGGACCCGCGCGCCGTGCCGGGCAGCACGCACGTGTCCAGCGCGCCCTGCAGGTGCAGGGTGGGGGCCTGGATCGGGGCGCGCATCCGCCGGGCGTAGCGGACGCCGTCCGGGCGGACCCGGGAACGGACGAACCAGCGGTGGTACTCCAGGGCCGAATGCGCCACCGACGGGATGCACATCGCGGTCCGGTAGCGCCGCTCGGTTTCCGGGTCCGGCCACCCCGGCCCGGACCAGGAACGGAGCATCTGCCCCACCCGCTCGGCGTGATCCCGGACCAGGTTGTGCTCGGGAAGCACGGGAACCTGGAAGCCGAACGCGTACCCGCTGCGGCGGCCCTGCCCCAGCGGGTCGGTGACCACCGAGGACCGCATCCGCAGCGGGTGGGCCATCGAGATGACCGCCAGCCTCCGCACCACCTTTGGGTAGTAGGCGGCCATGGTCCAGGCCACCAGCCCGCCCCAGTCATGCCCGATGACCACCGCGTTGGCCTCGCCGAGGGCACGGATCAGGCCGGCCGCGTCCGAGGCCGCGGTGACCAGGTCGTAGCCGCGGGGTGGCTTGTCGCTGCCGCCGTAACCACGCAGATCCGGGGCGACGGCCCGGTAACCGGCTGCGGACAGCGTGGTGAGCTGCTCCCGCCAGGTCCACCAGAACTCCGGGAAGCCGTGCAGCAGCAGGACGAGCGGGCCGTCGCCGCTCTCGACGACGTGCAGCCGGGTCCCGTTCGCGCTCACGGCACGGTGCGACCAGGGTCCCTCGACGTAGACCGCGGCCTCGCCCCGGAGGGTCACCGGGTCAGCCCGCCTCGACCGCCGGCCGAGCGGGGGTGTCATCATCCCGCTTGAGCAGCGCCAGGTCCTCATGCACCGTCTGCCTCGTCTTCCGCAGGCCGCTTACCCCGCGCACCTTGACGATCACGATGAGGATCGCCACCGCGGCCAGCAGCAGGCACACCCCCGCCACGATGAGAAACGCGGCCCAGGTCCAGATACCGAGCGTGACCAGGCCGGCCACGAAGGCGAAGCAGAGAAGCACGAGAATCAGGCAGCCGGTGAACGCCGCGATCGCGACCAGGGCGGCGGCCAGGCCGAGACGCTTGGCGTCCTCGCGGAGCTCCAGTTTCGCCAGCGCCAGCTCACACTTGACCAGCTGGGTGGCGTCCCGGATGGCCTGGGCGACGAGATCGCCGATTGACGGCTCGCTGCCATTGACGGGCGACTGCGGTGCCGCGGATCTGGCCCTCACATGCACACTCCCCTCGCGCGCAATCCTGTCGTTCAGTCTTCCGCACCGGTGATTCGCGTGCGTACGGGGGTTCGCGGCCGGGCCAGCCCGGGCGCGAGACGCCAGGAATTGCTCCTTATCCCGGCCACGTCAGTTTCCCCCGGCAAGTGATCTTACGGGATTACCGCTGGATCACTCCGCGCGGCCTTCCTGCTTTTCTCCAGGTGCGCCCAAATGGCCCGGGGAAGGCGGTTTCCGGGTGGCTCCGGGCCGGGCACGAGCCTTGCCGCAAGGGGCGCGGCCGGTCGTGCCGTGACCGGTCGTGGCGTGGCCCAGAAGGGCTGGCCAGAGGGGCGTGGCCGGAAGAGCGTCGCCGGGCGGCAATGGGCGCTAGCGGGATCTAGCCTGACACGGCGGGCCGGGCTACCATGCGCGCACCTCGTCACGCCGGGGGGCCGCGGCGGCTATCCCGCGTCCTCGCCGGACGTGGGCTCGTCGCCGTGGCCCGACCTCGGCCGCCTACCTGGGCCCCTCGGTCGCGTGGGTACCCGGCCGCCGTGCCAGGACGTCTCTGTGACCTTTGTACGGCGGATCGGCTGGCGGGCCAAGCCCAGGGCAGGACCGATTCCTCATCTTGATCGATCCCCTGCGTCCCATTCCCCCCGGGCAGCACCTCGGGGCCGCCGGGCCGGGGGAAGCGCGCTGAAGGCGAGGACGGGCCAGCCGCGGAGCTGGGCCAGCCGCCGCAGCGCGCGGTCCGGGTTCACCGCGTGGGGATGGCCCACGGCCTCCAGCATCGGCAGGTCGGTGATCGAGTCGCTATAGGCGGAACAGTCGGCCAGCCGGTAGCCGCGGTCCCGGGCCAGTTCCCTGACCCGCTCCGCCTTGGCCGGACCGTAGGCGTAGAAGTCCATCTGCCCGGTGTAGCAGCCCTCCGCGATCTCCATCTGGGTGGCGATCACCAGTGCGGCGCCGAGCAGGGTGCCGATCGGGCCGACCATCTCCAGCCCCGCGGTGCTCACGATGATCACGTCCTCACCCGCCGCCCGATGCGCATCGAAGAGGGCCCGCGCTTCGTCGTAGACATACGGGACGATCAGCTCATCCAGGTGGCGGGCGACGATCTCGCGCACCCGGTCGGCAGGCCAGCCCTGGCAGAGCTGGCTCACCTGCGCCCGTATCTGCTCCATCCGCTCGTGGCTGGCCCCCCGCCGGCTGAATAGCAGCTGCGCGAACGCGCTGCGGACTGCGTCACCCCGGCTGATCAGGCCATTCCGGTAAAACGAAGGTCCGTAAGCGAGGGTGCTCGACTTCGCGATGATCGTCTTATCAAGGTCAAAGAACGCGGCGGCCGGTCGGCGCGCGGCCTCGGCGGAACTGGACACAGCAAGCGAGCCTATGACCGAAAGCATGTTTTCGTTGTCAGCGTGGCGTGACCGATTGGTAACTTGGCCCGGATACACGTAGGCTTTGCTCGTACGGGCCCGGCTCTGCCCCCCCGGAGCCGGACCGTTTGGCGACCCCCGCTCTCCCCCCCGGCGGGGGTCGCCCCCTTTCTGTGCAGTCCCCGCATATTCTTCCTGGTCCTGCCCTATTTTCCAGATGTCGCGGGCCATCCGGCGCCGGCCGCCGCGGCCTCGCCGCCGGCCAGCAGGGACTCCAGCAGGGTGAGTGAGCCTGGCTTGGAAAGGGGCTCATTGCCATTCCCGCATTTGGGCGACTGGATGCAAGACGGGCATCCCGCCTGGCACTCACAACCCCGGATCGCGTCCGCGGTCGCGCTCAGCCACTCCCGCGCCGCATGATAACCACGTTCCGCGAAGCCGGCCCCCCCATCGTGCCCGTCATAGACGAAAACAGTTAGCTGCCCGGTGGCCGGGTGCAGATCAGCGGAAACGCCACCCACGTCCCAGCGATCGCACGCGGCAAACAAGGGCAGCAATCCGATCGAGGCATGCTCGGCGGCGTGTGCCGCGCCGGGCAGGTCAACGCCCAGGTCCAGCAGGCGGGCGCGCTCGGCGGCCGGGATTGTCCACCACACGGCCCTGGTGCGCAGGGTCTGCGGCGGCAGGCTGAGCGGGAACTCGCCGAGCGGCCGCCCGGTTTCCGGGTGGCGCCGGATGAACCCCACGACTTCCCGCCGCACCTGGACGTCGCCGAAGTGCACCATGGCGCTGCCCCAGCTTTCCCGGCGCAGTTCCCTGGTCACCTCGATCGCGGTGACCTGGCGGGCCGCCGTGGAGTACCCGGGATCAGCGGGGCGCACCAGGGCCACGCCGCCTGCCAGGTCCAGCTCATCCACCAGGTACAGCTCGCCCTGGTGCGGGTAGACCGCCCCGTTGTGCACCAGCAGGTGCGAGGAGGGCTCGTCCACGGTGCCCACCAGGCGCCCGGTCGGCAGCTCCACGATCTTGACGGGGTGACGGCCCGATCCGCGCAGCCCGGCGCGGGGTGGACGGCCACGGCGGGTCCAGTACAGGCCGCCGCTGCGGCGGCGGAGCATCCCCCGCCGGATCAGGGCCTCCGCGACCTCCCGGGCGCCCGGGGCGAACGAGGCCAGGTCCGCGTCGGTGAGCGGCAGCTCTGCGGCCGCCGCGCACAGGTGCGGGGCCAGCACGTAGGGGTTCCCGGGATCCAGGACCGTCGCCTCGACCGGGCGGTGCAGCAGCGCATCCGGATGATGGACCAGGTAAGTATCGAGCGGATCATCCCGGGCGATCAGGACCACCACCGCGCTGCGCCCGGCCCGGCCCGCCCGCCCGGCCTGCTGCCAGAGGGCGGCCCGGGTTCCGGGCCAGCCCGCGATGAGCACCGCGTCCAGGCCACTGATGTCCACGCCCAGCTCCAGGGCAGTCGTGGTGGCCAGGCCGGTGATGCCGCCGGTGCGCAGCGCCTCCTCCAGCGCGCGCCGGTCCTCGCGCAGATACCCGGAGCGGTAGGCCGCCACCCGGTCGCAGTGCGCGGCGGCTCCTGACTCACGCAGCGCGCGGCGCGCGCCCAGGGCGACCGCCTCGGCACCGCGCCGGGAGCGGGTGAACGCCAGGGCCGGGACTGCCCCGGCCACCAGGTCGGCCAGCAGCGTGGCGGCCTCGCTGGTGGCGCTGCGCCGGACCGGTGCACCGGCCTCGCCGCGCACGCTGGTGAGCGGCGGCTCCCACAAGCCGAAGGTGACCGGCCCGGACGGTGCGGCGTTCTCGGTGACCGCTTCCGCCTGCCGTCCGGTCAGCAGGAACGCGCACCGGGCGGGCTCGCTGACTGTGGCGGAGGCGAGCAGGAAGACCGGCCCGGGAGCCGGGCCGCCGTGATGCGCGGCGATCCGGTGCAGCCTGCGCAGCACCTGGGCGACGTGGGAGCCGAACACCCCCCGGTAGGTGTGGCACTCGTCCACGACGATGTAGCGCAGCTGGCGGAAGAAGCCGTTCCACCGGGCATGCCGGGGCAGCAGCGTCTGATGCAGCATGTCCGGGGTGGTCAGCAGGTAATTGGCGTGCGACCGGGCCCAGTCCCGCGCCGCCGCGGGCGTGTCCCCGTCGACCACCGCGGCGCGGACACCTGGCACCGCGAGCTCGCTGACCGCCCGCAGCTGGTCGGCGGCCAGCGCCCGGGTCGGCGCGAGGTAGAGCGCGGTCCCGCCCTCGCCGATGGCGGTGAGCGCGGGCAGCAGGTACCCCAGTGACTTCCCGGAGGCGGCCGGGGTGGCGATGATGACGTGCCGGCCGTCCCGCGCGTGCCCGGCCATCGCGGCCTGATGGGCCCAGGGAGCTAGCACGCCGCGGCGGGAGAACGCGTCCGTGACCGCCGCGGGCGCCCATCCGGGCCAGGCTGCCCGTTGCCCTGCGCGAGCAGGGATGTACTCTACGTGGATCAGTCGTCCCGACCGGGCGCCGTGGCGCAGCACAAGTTCTGCGGGGGAGGCCGCCGCGAGCTGGGCGGGTCGGCTTGGCCCGGCGGGATACGAGGCAGCCGGGCCTGGCGTTTGCGGGGCCGGTTCCAGGGGACCGGGTCCTGCAGGGCCAGGCCGGACCGGAGGCTCGCCGGGAACGAGCGGAGTGGTCGCAGTCATTGGCTCCCAGTGTGACATCTGTACGCGAGGTGCCTCGAAGCGTGAACTCGTGTAGACATGACCTCAGAGCGTGGTTGAATGCGCGACGGGATCAGCAGCACTCCACGGAGGACGCTGCGCTACCGCTCGGATCGCCCGGATAGACGAAGGCTGTATGGCGCTGGAGGACTTGTGGACCTGAAGCTTGACCACCACACCAGGGATGGGATCGAGGTCGTCGACGTCGAGGGCGAGATCGACGTCTACACCGCGCCACGGCTGCGCGAGCTGCTCATCGAACTGGTTAACAACGGGCACTACCAACTGGTGGTGAACATGGAGAAGGTTGAGTTCCTCGACTCGACGGGCCTGGGGGTCCTGGTCGGCGGGCTCAAGCGGGTCCG
>DATCFY010000115.1:0-14685 GCA_036509255.1 Streptosporangiaceae bacterium | reverse complement strand
CGAAGCCCACGAAGAACTGGGTGACTTTCATCCGGAACTTCTTCGCCGTGACGAAGTGCCCGAACTCGTGCAGCATGATCGAGAAGAGCAGGGCGAAGATGAAGATGATCCAGCCGAGCAGGGTCATCCGGCCGACTCCCCGTCTCCGCGTGTGCCGCTATGGGCCTCGCGCACGCCGCCTCGTCCTCCGCCCGTCAGTTCCAGCGCACGGATCCGCGCCCAGCGATCCGCGGCGAGCACGTCCTCCAGGGTCACTGCGTCCCGGGCCGCGCTCTGATGCTCAGAGACTACCTTCGCCACGGTATCCACGATTCGGGGGAAGCCGATCCGGCCTGCCCGGAATGCCTCCACGCAGATCTCGTTGGCCGCGTTATAGACGGCCGGGGCCGTCCCGCCGGTGCGGCCCGCCTCGCGGGCCAGGCCGACGGCCGGGAACGCCTCGTGGTCGAGCGGCTGGAAGGACCAGGTGTGCGCGTGGCTCCAGTCCAGGGCCGGCCCGGCGTCGGGAACCCGGTCCGGCCAGGCCAGGCCCAGCGCGATCGGGATCCTCATATCCGGCGGGCTGGCCTGGGCGATGGTGGCCCCGTCGGTGAACTCGACCATGGAGTGGATCACTGACTGCGGGTGCACCACCACCTCGATCCGGTCGAACCCGATGCCGAACAGCAGGTGCGCCTCGATCAGCTCCAGGCCCTTGTTGACCAGCGTCGCCGAGTTGATCGTGACGACCGGGCCCATGTTCCAGTTCGGGTGGGCCAGGGCCTGGGCTGGGGTCACGTCCTCGAGTTCGGCCCGGCCACGGCCGAGGAAGGGGCCGCCGCTCGCGGTCAGCACCAGGCGGCCCACCTCGCTGGCGCGGCCGCCGCGCAGGCATTGCGCGATGGCCGAGTGCTCGGAATCGACCGGCACGATCTGGCCGGGGGCCGCCTTGCCCGCGACCAGCGGGCCGCCCACGATCAGGGACTCCTTGTTGGCCAGGGCCAGCGTCCGGCCGGCCTCGAGAGCGGCCAGGGTGGCGGCCAGGCCGACCGACCCGGTGACGGCGTTCAGCACGACGTCACAGGGCCACGTAGCGGCCTCGGCGACCGCCTCCGGGCCCGCCAGGACCTTCGGCTGCGGGCGGCTGTGGCCGGCCCCGGATGCCTGGGCGCGCAGCGCCTCGCGCACCTCACCCGCGGCGTCTTCCCGGGCCACGGCGACCACTTCGGCGCCGAACTCGAGGGCCTGGGCCGCCAGCAGGCCGGGATTGCCGCCGCCCGCAGCCAGCCCGGCCAGCCGGAACCGGCCGGGATTGCGCCGCACGATGTCCGCGGCCTGGGTCCCGATCGAGCCGGTCGAGCCGAGCAGGACGATGTCACGGACCGGGCCGCCGTGCCCAGGCTGCGCTGTTTCCATGCCGCCATTGTCCGCTATCCCGGCCCCCCGGGTCGCGGGACCCGCCAACCCTCTCACCCGGCCACCGGGCACGCTGGGCCCGGCCGGGTACCCCGTCCGGGCCCAGGCGCCGCTGGCCAGGCCAGCACCGGGGCAGGACCAGGACCGGGACCACCCCGGCGGCTAGGCGTCCGCGGACACCTGCGCGTCCGTGGCCGCCTGGGCCCGCGGCTCCCAGTCGGGCCGCAACGGCATGCCCGACTGGCCCTCGCTGCCCAGCCGGACGCCGAGCACCTGGTGCAGCTCGACGACGTTGCGCTCAAACCCGAGCCGCGAGCCAGCCATGTAGAGCCGCCACACCCGGGCGGTGCCCTCGCCGACCTCGGCCACCGCCTCGTCCCAGTGCGCGTCCAGGTTGGCGCACCAGCCGGCCAGGGTCATCGCGTAGTGCTCGCGCAGATTCTCCTCGTGCCGCACCTCGAACCCGGTGTCGTGGATGAGCGAGACCAGGTAGCCCGGCCCCTCCAGCTCGCCGTCGGGAAACACGTAGCGGTTGATGAAACCGCCGACCACGCGGCCCGGCTGGCGGTCGTCCGGCCGGGTGATGCAGTGGTTCAGCAGCCGTCCCTCGGGCCGCAGCTTGCCGTGCAGGAAGGCGAAGTAGGACGGCAGCTGGGCCCGGCCGATGTGCTCGGTCAGCCCGATCGAGCTGACCGCGTCGAACTCCCCTTCGGGCACGTCGCGGTAGTCAAGGTGGCGGACCTCGGCCAGCCCGCCCAGGCCCTCCTCCTCGATGGCCTGCTGCGCCCAGCCCGCCTGCTGCGCGGAAAGGGTCACCCCCAGGGCCTTGACGCCGTATTCCCGGGCCGCGTGCCGGACCATGCCGCCCCAGCCGCAGCCCACGTCGAGCAGGCGCATCCCGGGACGCAGGCCCAGCTTCCGGGCCACCAGATCATGCTTGTACGCCTGCGCCTCTTCCAGGGTCGCGTCGAGACGCGGGTAGCAGGCACAGGTGTAGGCCATCGACGGGCCCAGCACCCACTCGTAGAACGTGTTGGACACGTCGTAGTGATGCGAGATGGCCGTCGCGTCACGCTTCTTGGAGTGCAGGCGCCCGGCGATCCAGCGGCGGTTCACCCGGACCTCCTGCGGCGGCGGCGGGATCCGGGGCAGCAGCAGCCTCGGCCCGCCCAGCTGCTGGAGCAGCCGGAGCCGCTCGGCCAGGTCGATATGCACCTGCTGGGCCTGGATCATCCGGGACAGCGCGTCGTACATGTCGCCCTCGACGTCGAGGTGCCCGGACACGTAGGCGCGGGCCATGCCCAGCGCACCGGGCGCCTGCGCCAGGTAGGACACTGCCACCGGGGAGCGCACCGTGATCCGCACCGGGGCGTCCGCGGCGCCCGCCCGGCTCCCGTCGTAAGCGACGAACTCCACGGGCGCGCCGGGCCCCGCCACCTTCTCGAACACGTCCGCTAGCGCCATTCCTGCCATCCCTCCTGCTGCGTGCCCTGCCGTGCCGCGTCCGGCTTCACTGAGATGCTGCCCACCGCGTCCGGTTGCGGGTGCGGGCTTACTGGCCCCGTACGCACTTCTCGTACAGGCCGGCCAGCCGGCCCCCGCTGTCGTACCGCTGCTTGAGCGCCGTATAGGCAGGCCCGTTGTAGCTCGCCCAGAACTGCTCCTCGGTGTAGAACGAGGCCGAGTACAGCCCCTTGTGCCCACCGAGCGCGGCCACCTCATCCTCAACCAGCCGGTTGTGGTAGCCGTCGGCACGGCCCGGCGGGAGCGGGACCGTCCCCCAGAAGCCGAAGTTCACGTACACCTCACCAGGGGCCAGGGGGTAGAGCGGCCAGGCCTGATCACTGCGCAGCCGGAGCGGGCACAGCCAGACCGGGCTCATGCCCACGTCGGCCGCGAAGAACCGGAGGAACTCGGCGCCGCGGCCGACCGGGATCTCGACGTCCTGGACGACGAACTCGCGCGGCGGCTGGCCGCGGCGTGCGGCCAGCTTGGCGGAAAAGCCGTGCCGCCGGTCGAAGGCGACCAGCGAGCGGTACACGTCGGACCTCCGGTAGCGCCGCGGCCAGAGCCTGCGGATCGCCGGGTTCTGCACCCCGAACGGCCGGGAGCACCAGAACCAGTCGGTATCCCAGCGCCACAGGTAGTCGCGGATCGTGAGGAAATCCTCCCGGGGCCCGCGCAGCGACTGGTAGAAGATCCGGCTGCCGGTGTAGTCGCTGGTCCAGGGGGCGACGTCGCTGAACGCCGCCACCGTGAGGTACATCTCGTCCAGGCTGAACATCGCGCCGTCCACGAAGTCCGCCCGGTGTCCCTCGTAGCTGCCTTCGGCCGCGATCTGGGCGACGGCCTCCATGCACGTCTCGGGGTCACTGAAGCGGAAATGCCTCAGGTGCACGAATGGCGCCACCGGCTCCAGCTCGATCGTGAGTGACAGGGCGTAGCCCAGGGTGCCGTAGGAGTTCGGGAACCCGCGGAACAGGTCTGCGTGCTCGTTGTCCGCGGTGGCCGTCACCACCTGGCCGTCCGCGGTGAGGATCTCCATCGCCAGCACCGACTCATGCGGCATGCCCAGGCGCAGCGAGGTGGACTCGATACCCAGGCCGGTGACCGCGCCGCCCAGGGTGATCGTCTTCAGCTGGGGCACCACGAACGGCATCAGGCCGTGCGGCAGCGTGGCGTCCACCAGGTCCTCATAGGTGGTCATGCCACCCACGACGGCGGTGCGGGACCCCGGATCCACGTGCAGCACCCGGCTGAACGCGGCGACGTCGAGCTCAACGACGCGGGGCCCGGCCGCCTGATCGCGGAACCGGAACAGGTTAGAGGTGCGCTTGGCCAGCCTGACCTTCGTGCCGGGAGGGACCGCCGCATAAGCCTGCTGGAGGCGGGCCACCGCGGCCTCATGCGCCTGGCGCACTCCGGCGGGCAGGGCCCCCGCGGAGGCTGCGCCGGCGGTCCCGGACGAGCCTGGCCGCTGCCCCGCCAGGCCGGCGGGATCCACGTCCACGGACCCACCGTGATTACTCTGCGGGCTGATTCCGCTACTGCTAGAGTCAGTCACTGCCTCTCCTCGCTCAGGGCCGGCCCGCCCCGATACTGAGGGCGAACGCAGCGGGCTCATGTGGGCAAGTTCCCGGCCGACTCCGGCGAACGGCGGGGGAAGTTTACCGCGCGGTAGCCATCGCGTTGAACCCCCGCCCACGTCCGGCCTTCCCACCGCGCGGCCCAGGCCCGGCTGCTAGCGGGTCACTTGTGCCATCGGATACTGGCTGTCGGCCGCCGAGGCAGCTGCGCCGCCGGCTACCGGGATGGCTGCTTGCGGGGCGTTTTCCGCCCGCGGGGCGCCCGCACCCGGCCGCCCGCTCGCTCTGGAGCCCCGGAGTCCGCCAGGTCATAACTGGCCGCGACCTGCTCCGGTGTCATCGGGACCCGCGCCGCCGACGGCGGCACCCCGGCATCCATGATCTCCCGCAGCAACTGGGCCAGCGAATACGCCGGGTCGGCGGCCAGCGCCCGGTCGATCGCGATGTTGGCCAGCGCTCCCTCACCAGACTGCCAGGCGGTGAAGGCCAGCAGCGACGCGGGGGCCGGGAGGTAGGCCGGGGTGGCCCGGCGGACCACGTCAGTCCAGAGCCGCAGGTGCGCGGCACGGTGGACGGGATCCATCCGCGCCCAGGCGTCGTCCCGGACGGCGAGATGGGCCAGGGCCACCGTGAGCCAGGCCACCGGTTCGTCCGCCTCCAGGCGGCCACCCGCCCGGTACGTGGCGATGGCCTCCTGGACGGCCTGGCGGCCCGCGTCCACCAGCAGCTTTGTCCCCCGGCCGAGGGACGGGGACGCCTGCGTGATCAGATCCGCCGCGCGGGCCCGGGCCTGGCTGGTGGCCCGCTCCATGGACCGGGCCGCGGCGCCGGTGACCGGGGCCAGGGTGCCGGCCAGCGCCGCGCGGTCCGGGTAGGCGACCAGGCCGGCCACGGTCATGGCGGCCGACGCGGGATTGGCGCGGACGTCGAACGGAACACCCTCCGCGGGACAGCACTCGGGGTTCTGGCACAGGTACGACCAGTAGCGCCCGTCCTCGACCCGCATGAGCTCGTGTAACCGCAGCCCGGCCCCGTGCAGCGCAGCCGCGAGGGCGTCTGCGACGGGGGTGACCAGGGCGCCCGGGCCGTAGCCCACGCCGATCACGCTGCTGAGCCGGCGATGCCGCAGCACCTCGGCGGCGTGCTCGGCGATGTCGGCCGCGTGGACGGCGTCGGGCGGGTCGGGAAGGTCGTAGCGGAAGGCGAGCTGGACCCGGGCCTTTGGCCGGCCAACTCCCATCACCACGAGGCTGTTCGCCGGATGGAAGCCGAGCAGGTGCGGCACGACGGCCAGGACGTCAGCGGGGGAACTGACCCGGACCTGGGGCTGACGGGAGAACGCGCTGGAGCCTGAAACGGAAGGTGTGTTGTTCATGATGCCAGGTTGCCGGGGCGGACACCCGGGAGCCAGCACAGAATGACGTTCTGTGGATAATCTCGCACTTCAGACGCGAACTTCGTACGTTTGTCCACCGAACGGGAATTCGACTTGACAAACGGCGCAGCGGGGGTTGCACACCCGGCGGCAGCCGGACGCAGGGCGCGTATCACAACAAGGATGCACTGTCGGGACAGGAGCGGACGAGAGGAGACTTGGGCGATACGCTGGCCCGGACATTTGAGGATTCTGGGCGACGCATGGCGCGCTCCAGCGAACTCGCTTACTGGAGGTAGCCGTGCGCATAGGTACCGCGCTGCTAGTGATCTGGCTGATCATCGGTGCCATCGCCGGGGCTCAGCGGCACTATTACAGCGGCAACATCGCGAGCTGCACCAAAGCCAGCACCATCGTGGTGACGATCCTGGCCGGACCGCTGAACTACGTCGGGGTGAACCCGAAGGTCGACTGCCACGTGCCGAAGCCCAGCGGCAGCTAGCCCAGCGGAGGCGGCCCCCGTCCGGACGTGCTCAGGCCCGCCCGGACGCCGGCGGCCGTCCGGCCGTCATCAGTGCCGGGCCGGGAAGTACTTGTCGATAAAGCCGTTGCGGAATTTGCCGTCGGGATCGCAGCTGCTCAGCAGATCCTGGAAGTCGGCGGACCGCGGGTACAGGGCGCGCACTACGTGTGGGGGCATGCCAAACACCTTCGCCCAGTGCGGGCGCGCCCCGAGCGGCGTGAGCAGGTGTTCCAGCGCGGCGATCACCGGCGTCACCGCCGCGGTGTTCTTGATCCAGGTGAAGTGCAGGGCCACCGTGTCCCGCTGGAAACTCGGGCTCAGCCACAAGTCGTCCGGGGCGACGGTGCGGATCTCCGCGATCTGCAGGACCGGCGC
Organism: Streptosporangiaceae bacterium; assembly: GCA_036509255.1. GTDB lineage: Bacteria > Actinomycetota > Actinomycetes > Streptosporangiales > Streptosporangiaceae > RYN-230. The sequence continues at coordinate 7,931 of DATCFY010000115.1, read as the reverse complement.
CATCAGGGCGCCCAGGCTGGCCACGGCGTCGAAGGCACCGGCGGCCACCTGGCGGGGCAGGAGGTACTCGGACTGCAGCTCCTCCCCGCTGCTGGGGGTGAATTCCGCCCGGAAATGAGGCAGCCGCTCGTGCCACGGCCCCGGCACGCCTAGCTGCGCCGTGGCGTGGGCGGGGTCGCCGCCCGGGATCGGGTGGACCTGGCGCTCGGCCAGCGTCGCATCCATCCAGCGCAAGGCCGGCTGCCACCCGTCCCGCTCCTCGTCACGCACCTTCAGCCACAGCTGGCCATGGCGGTCACCGTGCCAGTGCGTGAACACGCTGACGCTGTAGGCGCTGGAGAAGATCTCATCGAAATGGCTTTGCAGCACGGCCGCGGGCAGGCCCTCATAGACGTACTGGCGGAGGCTGAACGCCGGGACGAGATCCAGGGTCGCGGCCGTGACCAGGCCGAGCGAGCCGAGCCCGACCACAGACCCGCGGAACTCCTCCCCGCCGGTGTCGCGGCGCAGGGTGCGCACGCTGCCGTCGGCGGTGATCAGCTCCAGGCCGGACACCCTCGTGGCCAGGTTTCCCTGGGCGTCACCCGACCCGTGGGTCGCGGTGGCGATTGCCCCGGCCACCGACAGGTGCGGCAGCGAGGCCATGCTGGGCAGGGCATAGCCGGCCGCGTTCAGCGGCCCGGCGAGTTCCCCGAAGCGGAGCCCGCCCGCCACCGTGACCGCTGGCCCGCCCGGCTCGATGTCGATGACCGGGGGCAGGTCCGCGAGCGAGACCAGCACGCCGGGAGTATCCGCGATCCGGTTGAACGAGTGGCCGGTGCCGACCGCCCGTACCTGGCCGCTGGCGGCGACGAGCTCCTGGGCTTCACCGACGCTGCGCGGCCGGGCCACCCGGGCGGCGCGGTAGACAATGTTGCCGGCCCAGTTGGTCTCCCGTGCAGTCACCGCACCTACTCTCCGCCTCGCCCGCCGGCCGCGGGCTCCGTGGCAGGCGGCGACTGAGGCTCCCAGCTCTCGGCGAGGGCAGTCCGCCAGCCGTCGGCGGCGGACCGGGTGACATATTACGTGGCAGCGCCTTTCCGGGCTCTGGCTTCCCTGGCCCGGTCCTGTCCGTTGACCTGGAGGACTCCGTTGACCTGGAGGACTGGCATGCCCGACCGGCCCGCCGAGCCCGGCCCCGCTCGTCCCGCGGCCCCACGGGGACTTCCGCGCGGCGCCGCCGCGGCAGCCGATGAGACCGTGCTGCGTTACCAGCGCGGTGAGGGCCAGCCGGGCATCGCGTACGGAATCGTGGCCGACGGAACCCTCGCGCACGCGGGCGGCGTAGGCCAGCGCTGGCTCGGCAGCCCGCCGCCCGACGCGGACACGGTGTTCCGCATCGCCTCCATGACCAAGAGCTTTACCGCCTCCGCGCTGCTGGCGCTCCGCGACGCCGGCCTGCTGCGGCTGGACGATCCAGTCACGGACTTTGTCCCGGAACTACGCGGCCAGCCTGGGGTGACGGCCGACTCCCCGGCCATCTCACTGCGGCACCTGCTCACCATGACCGCGGGCTTCCCGACCGATGACCCGTGGGGCGACCGGCAGCAGGGCACCCCGCTGCCCGAGTTCGCGGCGATCCTGGCCCGGGGGGTGCGCTCGGCCTGGGCGCCAGGGACCCGCTTCGAGTACTCCAACCTGGGTTATGCGCTGCTCGGGCGGGTCATCTCGGCCGCGGCCCAGGCTGATTACCCGGACTTCGTCCGAGCCCGGCTGCTCGGGCCGCTCGGGATGACCCGGACCGGGTTCGAGGCCGCGGAGTTCGACCCGGCCGGGCTGGCCCGTGGATACGCCCGCAGCCCGGGCGGCTGGACGGAACTCATCCCGGACCCCATCGGTGCGTTCGCGCCGATGGGCGGGGTGTTCAGCTGTGTCCGCGACCTGGCCCGCTGGGTGGACGGCTTTGCCGCGGCCTTCCCGCCGGGCGGCCAGCGGAGCGGCGATCCGCATCCGCTGGACCCGGCCACCCGGCGCGAGATGCAGCAGCCGGCCGTCACCCTGCCGCGGGCGCAGCCGCGGTTCCCGGGCGATCCCGCCGCGGGCAGCCAGAACGGGTACGGCTTCGGGCTGTTCACCGAGGAGACCAGCGCGTGGGGACGGCTGGTCTACCACAGCGGCGGGTACCCGGGCTTCGGCAGTCACATGCGCTGGCACCCGGAAACCGGCCTTGGCGTGATCGTGCTGGCCAACGGCACCTACGCGGGCGCGTCCGTGCTGGCCGCGAGGCTCATGGACGAGGTGCTCCGGGCCGCCCAGGCCGAGGACGGGGAACTCGCGGCGGGGGGAAGGGCAGGGCTGATGGGCTGTGGCCCGGCGCCCGCGCCCGGCGGGCCCTGGCCAGAGACCGTGGCGGCCCAGCAGGTAGTCACCCAGCTGCTGAGCCGCTGGGATGACGAGGTGGCGGAGCAGCTCTTCGCGGACAATGTGGCGCTGGACGAGCCGCTGCCCCGGCGCCGGGCGAAGATCGACCGGATGTGGGAGCGCCTCGGCGCACCCCGCCCAGGGACCCAGGACCCCGCCGTCCAGGATCCAGGCACCCAGGACTCCGCAGCGGCGCGGCTGCCGGAGTTCGACTCCCCCGCGCACTGCCGCTGGTGGATCCGCGGTGAGCATGGCGAAACGCAAGTAGAGATCCTGCTCACGCCCGAGTCCTCGCCCCGGGTCCAGTCGCTGACCCTCACCGTGCCGCCCGCCGGCGACTCCCCGCTCTGGCGGCACACGCGGGCGCTCATCGAGCTGCTCAACTCGTCGCTGGCCGGCGGCCCGCGCCCGTGGCCCGCGGAGCTGCCCGTGTCCGAGCTGGTCGACACCGGGCTGCTGTTCCGCCAGCTGCGGATGGCGAGCGCCTGGGCGGGACCGTGCCGGCCCGGGGCGTTCTGCGGCGGCAACGGGCAGACCAGCACGGTGCTGCGGCTCGACGGGGAGCACGCCGGGCTCATCCTGGCCGTCGAACTCGATCCGGGCGAGCAGTCGCTGCGCCGGGCCGAGATCAGCCCGCGCGGCTAGCCACGTACGGCCGGCCCTGTATAGCCAGCCCCGTACGTTAAGCGCCGTAGCTTCAGCCTGAGCGGCCAGCCCGACCAGCCAGCCCGAGCGTGGCTAGCCCCGCTCGGGCTGCTGGCTTTCCAGGAAGCGGTCCACCAGACCGCGGATCACGGTCGCCATCGAGAACCCGTGCGCGGTGCACCAGGCCCGCAGCCGGGCATGCTGGTCCGCCGAGAACCGGACCGGCACCATCTGCTGGGGCGATGACGACGAGCCACGGACCAGATCGGCCAGCACCGTGGCTCCCCATTCCCGGGTCTGCGTCTGAACCCCGGCCTGCGTGGCGAGCGACCAGCCGAGCCCGCGGGCCACCGGGCCGGGTGTTCCCGTCGATGAGGGCCGGAGCCCGCTGCGCAGCAGCCAGGCGTAGACCCGGTCGCGGTCGGTCGTGGGCAGCTCCCCGACGGCCTGGACGAGCAGCCGCGAGGCGTCGATGGCCTCGGCATCGGCCGGCGGTTCGGGCGTGATGAAGGGCCCGAGCTCGTCCGGGGACACCGGCGCCTCGGGAGGTCCGGCCGGCTCCGGAGGGCCGCCCGGCTCGGGAGGTCCGGCCGGCTCCGGGGGACCGGCCGGCTCCGGGGGGCCGCCCGGCTCGGGGGGGCCGCCCGGCTCGGGGGGGCCGCCCGGCCCCGGGGGACCGGGCGGCCTAGGCGGTCCAGCAGGGTCTGGAGGGCCGGTCAGGTCCGGGGGGACGTCAGTCATCGGTGACTCCAGGACGCAGGAAGGAAGAGTGATATCGCTCTTCGATATCACTCTAACGCCGAGGCGGACAGTATCGGGTGGACTAGCTGTCCGTATCTACACAATGATGCCGAGCAGGGCGTCCACGGTGTCCCGGACCAGCTCCCCCGCCGCGGACGCCGGGTCGCCCCCCGGACGGCTCGCCCCGGCGGAGCTCGCCCCGGTAGCGCTGGCCCCGGTAGCGCTGGCGCCGGGCACCGCACCGGCCCAGCTATCCACGGCCGCCAGGGCCCCCGGGGCATCGAGGTCGTCGGCGAGGCGCTCCCGCACCGCGGCCAGCATGGTCTCCGCGGCGGGGAGGGACGCGGCCGGGGCCACCCGCACCGCCTCCCGCCAGCGGGCCAGCCGGTCTCCCGCGGCGGCCAGGCCCGCGGCGGTCCAGTCCCAGTCGTGCCGGTAGTGGTGCGCCAGGATGGCCAGCCGCACCGCCATGGGGTCGTGGCCGTCCGCCAGCAGGCGGGACACGAAGACCAGGTTGCCGAGCGACTTGGACATCTTCTCGCCGTCCAGCCGGACCATCCCGGCGTGCACGTAGCGCCGCGCGAACGCGTCCGGCTGCAGCGCCACGCGCGCGTGCGAGGCGCTCATCTCGTGGTGCGGGAAGATCAGGTCGGTGCCGCCCGCCTGGACGTCGAATGTGGTGCCCAGGTACTCGGTGGAGATCGCCGCGCATTCCACGTGCCAGCCGGGCCGCCCCTGGCCGAACCGGGACGCCCAGGCGGGCTCGTGCGGCCGGGCGGCCAGCCAGACCAGCGCGTCCAGCGGGTCCTTCTTGCCGGGGCGGCCGGGATCGCCGCCGCGCTCCGCGAACAGCACCAGCATCTCGTCCCGGTCCAGCCCGGACACCGAGCCGAACGCCTCGTCGCTGGCCCGGGAGAAGTACTCATCCCCGTCCACGCCGTACAGGGCACCCCGCTCGGCGAGCCGGGCCGCGAACCGCTCGATGACACCGAGGGCCTCGACCGCGCCGACCAGCCGGGTGGGCGGCAGCACCCGCAGCGCCGCCATGTCCGCGCGGTAGCGGTCGATCTCGCGGTCGGCCAGCTCGCGCCAGTCCTCGCCGTCGCGGTTCGCCCGCTCCAGCAGCGGGTCGTCCACGTCCGTCACGTTCTGCACGTAGGTCACGTGGTGACCCGCGTCGCGCCAGGCCCGCACGAGCAGGTCCCAGGCCATGAACGTGGCGGCGTGCCCGATATGGGTGGCGTCGTACGGGGTGATCCCGCACGCGTACAGCGTGGCGTCAGGGCCGGCCGCGGCGGCCGCCAGCTCGCCGGAAGCCGTGTCGAAAACCAGGGGCTCGGGGCCATGCCTCGGCAACTCAGGAACGCTTACGCCAGGCCAGGAATCCATGTGCGCAGGCTACCGCTGCGACCCTTAGTAGCCGACACGGTGGCCTGCAGGGACGGCCAGCTCACCGCCGCAGACGCCTGCTCGTACGCGTAGGCCAGGGCGATCAGCGCGGGCTCGCTCCACGCCGGGCCGAGGAACGACAGACCCACCGGCAACTCGCTGACCTGCCCCGCCGGGACCGAGATCGCGGGGTATCCGGCCACCGCGGACGGCCCCGAGGTGTGGAACACCCCGTTGTCGCCCAATACGTAGTCGGTCAGCCCCGCCGGGTTCGCGGTCAGCGTGACGATGGCGTCCAGCCGGTGCGCAGCCAGCGGCCCGTCCAGCGCCTCGCGGGCCCGGCCGGTGGCCTCCGCCCGCGCGGCGAGCGCGGCCGCGTCGGCCGGATCCCCGCTGGTGGCCTCGGCCCGCAGGAAGATCTCCTGGCCGAAGTGGGCGAGCACGGACGGACCGTTGCGGATATTGAAGTCAATGAGCTCCGCGAGCGACCGCGGCGGATGGCCGGGCAGTGCGCGCAGGTACGCGTTGATGTCGCACTTGAATTCGTGCAGCAACGACAACCACTCGGGGTCGCCGATTCCCGCCGCACCCGGGAGTTCCACGGGGTCGAGCAGGGTCGCGCCGAGATCCCGCAACACGATCAGGGCCTGGTCGAGGACCTCCATGACCGCGTCGCCCGCCTCGGGGCAGCCGTCCCGCCACACGCCGAGGCGGGCTCCGGCCAGCGCGCCGGCGTCCAGGAAGGCCGTGTAGTCGGCGGGCCGGCCCGCCGCGGCGGCGGTCGCCGGGTCCGCCGGGTCGGGACCGGCCAGCACGCCGAGCAGGGCAGCCGCCTCGGCGACCGTCCGGGCCATCGGGCCCGCGGTGTCCTGGGCCGCCGAGATCGGCACGATCCCGCGCCGGCTGACCAGGCCCAGCGTGGGCTTGATGCCGACCACCCCGCACGCGCTCGCCGGGCACACGATCGACCCGTCGGTCTCGGTGCCGACTGCCAGGGGGGCTAGCCCGGCCGCCACGGCCACGCCCGAGCCGGAGCTGGACCCCGACGGGTTGCGGTCCAGGGCGTGCGGGTTCGCGGCCTGGCCGCCCAGTGTGCTCCAGCCACTGGTCGAGCGGTAGGAGCGGAAGTTGGCCCACTCGGACAGGTTCGCCTTGCCCAGGATGACCGCGCCCGCCTCGCGCAGCCGGGTGACCAGGAAGGCGTCGCCGCGGTCTGCCGCGTCACGGAGAGCGGGCGACCCGGCCGTGGCGGGCATGCCGCGGACCTCGATATTGTCCTTGATCAGGATGGGGACGCCGTGCAGCGGGCCGCGGGGGCCCGCGGGGTCCTGATCGCGGGCGGCAGCCTCGTCCAGGGCGTCCGGGCCGACCGAGATGACCGCCCCGAGCACCGGATTGAGCTTGGCGATCCGTTCCAGGTACCTGGTGGTGCGCCCGACGGAGGACGGGGGCCCGGCGGCCGCTCCGGCCCTGGGCGCAGGAGCCCCGGGCGCGGCGGCGGACTCGGACATGGTGGCAGGATAGCCGGGTGCAGATGACCATGGGTGATCTTGAGGTGGTCCCGGCCGGCGACCGGCCGGACCTGCTGGCGCCAGCCGTGGCCAGTGCGCTGGGCGCGCTGGCCGGGACGCTGGCGGGCGACTCGGCGGGGGTCGCGGAGATCGACCCCGCGCTGGCCGACACCGCGGCGTTCTGTGAGCGCTACGGCGTGGAACTGGCCGAGTCGGCCAACTGCGTGGTGATCAGCGGGAAGCGCGGGGGCGAGACCAGGTTCGCGGCCTGCGTGGTGCTGGCCACCACGCGGGCCGACGTCAACGGCGCGGCCCGGCGGCAGCTGGACGTGCGCAAGGCGTCGTTCGTGCCGACGGACGTGGCGGTGGCCGAGACGGGGATGGAGTACGGCGGGATCACGCCGATAGGGCTGCCCGCGGACTGGCCGGTCCTGGTCGACGCGCGGGTCGCCGCGGCCCCCGCGGTGGTGATCGGCAGCGGACTGCGGCGCTCCAAGCTGGTGCTGCCCGGCGCGGCGGTCGCGCATCTGCCCGGCGCCCTGGTCATCCCCAGCCTGGCCCGCTGACCCCGCCCGCCGGGCCATCCTCCCCCGGCTCGCCCTCAACGCGGTGCGTTGTGACCCGCCGGCGGCGCGCAACGCACCACGATCATGAACGGGCCGGGCTCAGGGAAGCCAGGACACGTGGCCGTGCAGGACCGCGTAGCCCACGAACGCGCCCGTGTCGATCAGGCCGTGCGCGATGATCAACGGGGTGACCCGCTTCCAGCGCAGGTAGAGCAGCGCGAAGATCACGCCCATCACGGCGTTGCCGAGGAAACCGCCGAAGCCCTGGTACAGGTGGTAGGAGCCGCGGACCACGGCGCTGATCGCGATGGCCCGGGCCGGTGACAAGCCGAGCTGGTCCAGGCGGCGGAGCAGGTAGCCGATGACGAGGATCTCTTCCAGGATCCCGTCCCGGGCCGCCTGCAGGATCAGCACCGGGATGCGCCACCACACGTTGGGCAGGTTCTCCGGGACCACGTTCAGGGCCGCGCCGAGCTTGAACGCGGCGATGTAGAGGGCCAGGCCGGAGCCGCCGATCACCGCCGCGAGGATGGCGCCCTTGGCCAGGTCGCGGCCGGGTTCGCGGGCGTCGAGGCCTATCGCGGCTGATGGGGTCGTGCCCTCCCGGACCAGCAGGTAGCAGACGAGTGCGACGGGAGCCAGCCCGATCAGCAGGTTGGCCAGCTGGAGGACGAGGTCC
>DATCFY010000114.1:0-40901 GCA_036509255.1 Streptosporangiaceae bacterium | reverse complement strand
CGGGCAGGCCGCGTGGTCGACCACGAACCGGGCCGCCTTGCCCAGGCTCCTGGGACCGGCCTCGGCGGCGCCCTGGCGCGCCACGATGAGCAGGCCCGCGCCCCGCGCCGCCTGCACCACCTCATGCTCGGGACGCCCGCGGCGGCGCTGCTGGCGCGCGGGGCGGCCCAGCCGGGCGGCCGCGGCCTCCAGGACCTCGGTGGCCGCCGTCTCGGCCATGGCCTCGAGCTGCGCACCCGGGCCGGCCCCGGCCCGGCCCAGCAGCGCGGTGAACGCGCCCTGCGCGGCGTCCACCGCGCCGGCGTCCGTGACGTGCAGCAGGGTCACGTCATCGGCTGGCGCCCGGGCCAGCGCCGCGTCCACGCACGCCATCCAGCTTTCCTCCGTCACCCACACGAGCACGGTCATGGGTCCAGTCTGGCGCCCCGATATCCGGTTGCGCGCGGCAACCGGGAACGGCCACCCTAGGCTGCATGGAGGCGAGCGACGTCCAGGTCCGGCGGGCCCACCCGGACGAGTGGGCCACGGTCCGCGGCGTGCGGCTGGCCGCCCTGGCCGACACCCCGGACGCGTTCGCCTCGACCCTCAGCCGCGAGGCGCGCCGCAGCGAGCCGCAGTGGCGGTCCCGGATCCGGGCCTGGCCCTGGTTCCTGGCCTGGCGCGCCGGGGCACCGGCCGGGCTGGTCGCGGCCGTGCCCGATCAGCCCGCCAGCGGCCCGCCCGCCGCGGGCCGGCGCGGCTGGCATCTCGTCTCCATGTGGGTCAGCCCGCAGGCCCGCGGCGGCGGCGTGGCCGACCTGCTGGTCGGGGCGGTCATGGATTACGCTGCGGCGGCCGGCGCGCCCCGGGTGACCCTGTGGGTGGCCCTCGGCAACGCCCGCGCCCGCGCGTTCTACCAGCGGATGGGCTTCGCCCCCACGGGCAGGCAGCAGGTCTACCCCCGCGCCGGGGCGGCCCCGCTGGATGAGGAGGAGCTCGCCCGGCCGCTCAGATCCGCAGCACCGCCCACAGCGCCACGGTGACCAGGACCAGCCCCGCGGGCACCGTGAGCAGCCCGAGACGGGTGAACTCACCCAGGTCCGTGTGGTGGTCGCGGTCGGCCAGCAGGCGCCGCCACAGCAGCGTGGCCAGCGAGCCGGCGTAGCTCAGGTTCGGGCCGACATCCACCCCGATCAGCACGGCGAGGACGGGGCCGGGGCCGCCCAGCAGCCCGCGGCCGGCCAGCACGGACAGCATGACCAGCACCGCCGGCAGGTTGTTCACCACGTTCGCGAGCAGGGCCGCCAGCCCGGCCAGGGCCAGCAGGGACGGCAGCGACGACCCGGCCGGGATCACCCGGGCCAGCACGGTGCCCAGCCCGTTGCGCACGACCGCCTCGACCACGATGCCCAGGCCCAGCACGAACAGCAGGAACGGGATGCTCACCGCGCGCACCAGCCCCGCCGGGCGGTCCTGGCCGCGGATCAGGCTGCCGGCGGCCAGCACGACCGCCCCGGCCGCGGCGGCCCAGGCCGGGTTCAGCCCGGTCAGCGAGGTGAGCACGAATCCGGCCAGCGTGGCCAGCACCGTGACCAGCGCGAAACGCGGGATGCGGGGGAGGGGAGCCTGCGCCGCGCGGGCCGCGGCCGGCGCGGCGGCGGCCAGGTCCCCGGCGAAGAACCAGCGGAAGGCCGCGTACTCGACGCCGATCGCCACCAGCCAGGGCAGGGCCATCAGCGCGCCGAAATGGATCAGGGTCAGCCCGGCCACCGAGAACGCCAGCAGGTTGGTCAGGTTGGACACCGGCAGCAGCAGCGACGCCGAGTTGGCCAGGTGGGTGCACGCGTACACATGGGGCTTGGGCCGGACCCGCAGCCGGGTCGCGGTGTCGTGCACCACGGGTGTCAGCAGCACCACCGTGGTGTCCAGGCTAAGGGCCGCGGTGGTGACGGAGGCCAGGCCGAACACGCCGCCCAGCAGCCGGACCGGCGAGCCGCGGCTGGCCCGGGCCAGCCGCGCGCCGGCCGCCGCGAACAGTCCCTCCTGCTGGCAGACATGCCCTATGACCAGGATCGCGCCGAGGAAGGCCAGCACCGGCAGCAAGCGGGTGGCCTCGGTACGCGCCTGATGCCAGGGCAGCGCCCCGGTCACGATCACCACCGCGGCGGCCGGCACCGCGGCCGCCGCCTCCGGCAGCCATTTCGGCCGGGTGATCGCGGTGGCCAGCAGCACCACGAGCAGCACAGCCGAGAGCGCCTCGGCGCCCGGCCCATGCACAAGCCCGGTGGCATCTGTTGCGGACAGGGCCTGGTCCCTTCACTGCGGCGGGCCGACTCGCTGCGGGTCGCTCAACGATAGCGGCCGGGCCTGGCAGGATAGCCGGGGTGGGATCGCTGATGCTGCTGGATACCGCCTCGCTGTACTACCGCGCCTTCTACGGCGTCCCGGACACGCTGACCGCCCCCGACGGGACTCCCGTCAACGCGATCCGCGGGCTGCTGGACATGATCGCCCGGCTGGTCCGGGGCCGGTCGCCGGGGGCCGTGATCGCCTGCATGGACGCGGACTGGCGGCCGGCCTTCCGGGTGGACGCGGTGCCGTCGTACAAGGCCCACCGGGCCCGGGCAGACGGGACCGAGGAAGCACCGTCCGCGCTGACCGCGCAGATCCCGGTGATCGAGCAGGTGCTGAGCGCCCTGGGCCTGGCCATGGCGGCCGCTCCCGGCTACGAGGCGGATGACGTGATCGGCACGCTGACGGCGCGGGCCGGCGGCCCCGTCGAGATCGTCACCGGGGACCGCGACCTGTTCCAGCTGGTGGACGACGGGCGGCCAGTCCGGGTCATCTACACGGTCCGCGGCCTGTCCAAGCTGGATGTGGTGGACGAGGCCGCAGTGACCGAGCGCTACGGGATCCCCGGCCGCGCCTACGCCGACTTCGCCGTGCTGCGCGGCGACCCGAGCGACGGCCTGCCCGGCGTGCCGGGCGTGGGCGACAAGACCGCCGCCGCGCTGGTGCGGGCCTTCGGCGGGATCGGGGCCATCCTCGACGCGCTGGACCGGGGGCACGGCGGCTTCCCCAAGGGAAGCCGTCCCAAGCTCGCCGCGGCCCGCGACTACCTCACGGCGGCTATCCCCGTCGTCCGCGTGGCGACCGACGCCCCGGTCCCTGAGGTCACGGGCCGGCTGCCGGTCAGTGACGCCGATCCGGGGCGGCTGGCTGCGCTGGACGACCGCTGGGGCCTGGGCTCCTCGCTGCGCCGGGCGGCCACCGCAGTCGAAGGCTAGCTCCCCGGATAGCTAGAGGACGCGCAGCGCAACCACGCAGGTGTCGTCCTCGGAGTGGGTTGAGCCGAGGGCCTCCAGCACTGATGTGATCAGCTGCTCCGGGTCACCGATGCCCGCGGCGGCCCGGGCCAGCGCGGCGAGCCCCTCGTCCAGGGGCCGGTCCCGGCGCTCCACCAGGCCGTCGCTGTAAAGCAGCAGGACATCGCCGGCCTCAAGGGTCACCGTCATCGCGTCGTACCCGCCACGCCCGGCACCGAGCAGGATCCCGGCCGGCTGCCCTACGGGCCGGGCGGTCGCCCCGCGGACCAGCAGCGGCGGCGGGTGGCCGGCCTGGGCCCAGGTGAACCGGCGGGTGGGGGGATCGAAGTAGCCAGCTACCACCGACGCGGTGTGCTCGGGCGCGACGTGGTGCACCAGGTCATTCAGCCAGCCCACCAGCCGTTCCGGCGGCGCGCCGGTGATGGCCAGCCCGGCCAGCGCACCGCGGAGCCGGGCCATGCCGGCTGCTGCCTCCAGGCCATGGCCGGCCACATCCCCGATGGCGAGCAGGACATCACCCGGCGGCATCTCGGCGGTGATGTACCAGTCGCCGCCGACCCGGCTGTCCGCGGACGCGGGCAGGTAGCGGACTACCGCGCGCAGACCGGGCAGGTCGAACGGGGCCTCGTGCAAGGGCAGGATGGCGCGCTGCAGCTCCAGCGTGACGTGGCGTTCCTGCAGTAATGCCGCCGCCAGCGCGGTGGGGTCACCGGGGGCCCGGTCGCTGTTGCGCGGGCGCAGCGTGAACGGGCCGGAAGCGGCCGCGAACGCCGACCGGGCCGCAGCGCGGTCGAGTCGGGCCGGGGCCCCCGGCTCGAGCGGAGCCGGGGAACCAACGATCTCAGGAGTCATCGCCGTTCATATCGTGAGCCGAAGTACACCAAGAGTGAGGCATGGGGGGCACTCCTGTCTAGATGGTGACAGGCTGCCGCGCGGACCGGGCGGCGGAGCACCATGAACAGCACAGATCACCCCGTGGTTAGATGTCCCCCATGCAGAGCTGGCATGCACTTTCCCCGGCTGGACCAGGCGGATCCCATGGGTAGCGGGCACGCCGCCGCCACCATGGCAGAACTATATCCAGCGCAGCGGCTCCGGCTGGCGGCGGACGCCACCGGGGCGGCGGGACTGGGCGCACTGCTGCTCACCCCGGGTCCCGATCTGCGCTACGTGACCGGCTATGACGCGCAGCAGCTGGAGCGGCTCACCTGCCTCGCCGTGCCCACGGCGGGGGATCCCTTCCTGGTGGTGCCGCGGCTCGAGCTGCCGGCCGCGCAGGCCTCGCCCGCCGGGGGATCCGGCCTGGAGATGGTGGCCTGGGACGAGACGGACGACCCGTACGCGCTGGTCACCCGGCGGCTCGGCCCGGTCTCTTCAGTGGGCCTGGCCGATCGCATGTGGGCGATGATGGTGCTCCGCTTCCGCGCCGCGCTGCCCGCGGCCCAGCTGGGCCTGGCCAGCACGGCCCTGCGCGGCCTGCGGTCGCGCAAGAGCCCCGCCGAGGTGGCGGCGCTCCGTGAGGCGGGGGCGGCCATCGACCGGGTGCACACCGCCGTGCCTGGCTGGCTGCGGCCCGGACGGACCGAGCTGGAGGTGGCCGTGGACGTCGCCGCCGCGATCAGCAGCGAAGGCCATGTCCGGGCGGACTTCGTGATCATCGCATCCGGGCCCAACGCGGCGAGCCCCCATCACGAGCCGTCCAGCCGGGTCCTGCAGCCCGGGGACGCGGTCGTGGTGGACATCGGCGGGACGATGCCCAGCGGGTACTGCTCTGACTGCACCCGCGTGTACGCCATCGGCGCACCGCCCGCCGAGTTCACCGCCTATTACGAGGTGCTGCGCGGCGCCCAGGAGGCGGCTTGCGAGGTGGTACGGCCGGGGGTCACCGCCGAAGCGGTCGACGCAGCCGCCCGGGTGCCGATCACGGAGGCCGGTTACGGTGCCGAGTTTGTGCACCGGACCGGGCACGGGATCGGGCTGGAGACCCACGAGGACCCGTACATCGTGGCGGGCAACGCCGAGCCGCTGGCGCCGGGCATGGCCTTCTCTGTCGAGCCGGGGATCTACCCCGGCCCGCACGGGGCCAGGATCGAGGACATCGTGGTCTGCACCGAGCAGGGATACGAACGGCTGAACCACGTGACCCGCGAGCTGGTCGTGGTCGGCGGCTGAACGCCTGCCCGGGCGTCCAGCCGCCATCCCCGCCTGGGCCTGGTCCCAGCCCTAGGCGTTCGCCGTCTCGCCGGCGGCGACCACCTCGTTGGCCGCTGGGTGCCCGATGGACAGGGCGCTCACCGGGTCGAAGAACTGCAGGTTCGAGGTGTCCACGGCCAGCTCGACCGGCTGCCCGGGGCGGACGTGGCTGCGGGCCGCGACCCGGGCGGTCCACAGCGACTTGCCTTCGGCGATGACAACCGCGGCCTCTTCATCGTCTCCGTCGCCCGCGATATCGCTGATCGTGTCGTGCTTCACCGGGGCGGCGTCGAGGGAGAAGATCACGTGGATCTCGCTGCCCAGTTCCTCTGTCACGCCGGCCTTGACCGACATGCGCGCCCAGCTGCCGTCGGCGAGCTGGGCATCCTCAAAGTCCGAGGGCCGGACGCCGAGGATCACCTCGCGGCCGAAGTAGGAGTCAAGGCCCGGCTTGGCGTCCATGAGGGAGGCGGGGAGCGGCAGCTTGTGGCCTGCGAAGGTGGCCGCCGGCCCGTCATCGCGGACGAGGCTCGCGGTGACCATGTTCATCGCCGGGGAGCCGATGAAGCCCGCCACGAACAGGTTCACCGGGGAATCGAACAGGGTCTGCGGCGTGTCGACCTGCTGGAGCCGCCCCTCCCGCATCACGCACACCCGGTGCCCGAGCGTCATGGCCTCGACCTGGTCATGGGTGACGTACACGGTGGTGACGCCGAGGCGCTCGTGCAGCTGGGTCAGGGAGGCCCGCATGGTTACCCGGAGCTTGGCGTCCAGGTTGGACAGCGGCTCGTCCATCAGGAACGCCTGCGGCTCCCGGACGATGGCGCGGCCCATGGCGACCCGCTGGCGCTGCCCGCCGGATAGCGCGGCGGGCTTGCGCTTGAGGTACTGGTCCAGGCCAAGCATCTTGGCCACCTCGGTCACCCGGCGCTTGATCTCGTCCTTGGGGGTCTTGCGCTGCTGCAGCCCGAAGGCCAGGTTCTGCTCCACCGTCATGTGCGGGTACAGCGCGTAGTTCTGGAAGACCATCGCGATGTCGCGGTCCTTGGGCGGCAGGTCGTTCACCACCCGGCCGCCGATGGTGATGGTCCCCGAGCTGATCTCCTCCAGGCCGGCGATCGACCGCAGCGCGGTGGTCTTCCCGCAGCCGGACGGGCCGACCAGGACCATGAACTCCCCGTCCTTGATCTCCAGGTTCAGGTTGTCCACCCCCTTGACCCCGCCTGGGTAGACCTTGTTCACCTGGTCAAGGAGGATTTCGGCCATCGGCGCGCTCCGTTGCTTTCCGGGGTACCGCTGCGCTGCGGTGCCACATGAGGGGCTCGCAGGGCTTCAGTGTCCGCGGGGGCGCTTCCGCCTGTCGCCTGTTTCCCCTTCTGGCGCGCAGCGTATCCGGCTTATCCCGGCCGTGTTAAGACGGGCTGTCGTCCTGTTACCTGAGCGTGAAGCCCGTTATCAGGCCGTTACGATCAAAGAGGCGCAGGCGGCTGGGAGCGGAATACCGTTACGGGGTGGAAGACATCGACCTCAAGATCGTCTCGCTGCTCTGCCTCGACGGCCGGATCAGCTTCACCGAGCTGTCCCGGCAGACCGGGCTCTCGGTATCAGCTACGCACCAGCGGGTCCGCCGGCTGGAGCGGCGCGGGGTGATCAAGGGCTATGCCGCCATGATCGACCCGGCTGCGGCGGGCCTGCCGCTGACCGCGTTCATCTCCATCAAGCCGTTCGACCCGGCGGCTCCGGATGACGCCCCGGAGCGGCTCGCGCACCTGCCCGCCATCGAGGCCTGCCACAGCGTGGCGGGCGACGAGAACTACATCCTGAAGGTCCGGGTGGCCTCGCCGTCCGCCCTGGAGGACCTGCTGCAGCAGATCCGGGCCTCTGCGGGGGTGTCGACCCGGACCACCATCGTGCTCAGCACGCCCTATGAGAACCGCCCCCCGGACCTGGAGCACTCGGGGGAGGAGAGCAGCGGGGCGGACGCTGGTGACGCCGATGGCCCCGACTCTGACGGGGCGCACCCAGACGGGTCCCCCGCGGGGGCCCACCCGGACGGCACTCACCCCGGCGGCGCGGGCGCGCGCTGATTACCCGGCGGCCGGCGCGGGCCCGCGGCGCAGCCCGTCGAGCATCACGGTGAGCAGCCGCTGGGCCTGATCGGAGTGGGCGGACGGGTACTCGCAGGCGACCGAGATCGCGTGTGACATCTTCAGCAGGTCCGCCACGTCCACGTCGGGCCGTATCTCACCCGCCTGCTGCGCGCGGGCCAGCAGCGGGACCACGGCCTCGCGGACCATGGCGCTGCACGAGCTGACCACCTCGGCATTCTTGCCGCCCAGGGACGACATCATCGAGATGGTCAGGTTCCGCTTGGTGGAGGCGAAGGAGACCAGCGCCTCCAGCCAGCGGGCCAGCGCGTCACTGGCCGAGCCCTCCCCGCCCGGGGTCATGTACTCCCGCGCCCGGGCGCACAGCGCCTCGACCTGGCTGCGGTAGACGGCCTCGACCAGCGCCTGGCGGGTCGGGAAGTGCCGGTACAGAGTGCCGATCCCGACCCCGGCCCGGCGGGCTATCTCGTCGAGGGACGCGTCGTCGGCCCCGTGCTCGGCGAACGCCGCCAGGGCGGCGTCGATCAGCCGCTGCCGGTTGCGGCGCGCGTCGGCCCGCATCGCTCCCTCAGGAGGGCTGGTCGCGCTCATCGGAACCTCTCTGCCTCACACGGCCCCTGCTCCGGACGGCCCGGCCGCCGGCTGCCTGGCGGCCACCTGCCTGTCCGCACCTGGGCCTTCCGCCACACGTAAACCTGCCGCCCACCGTAAATCAGCTTGCTAACCGGAGACTGCCTCCGTATAGTAATCGGAGTCGGTCTCCGAATAATCCGCAGACTACCTCGCATCGTCCCAGGACTCCACTTTCAGGAGACAACTGTGCCTTCTTCGTCTTCCGCGTCGCCCGCGGTCGCGCTGCGCCGCCCGGGCACGTCCCGGACCCGCGGCCATCCCCGCATCGCCCTGATCGTCATGCTGTCCGCGCAGCTCATGATCATCCTCGACATGACCGTGGTGAACATCGCGCTCCCGCACATCCAGTCCGGCCTGCACTTCTCCGCGGCCGGCCTGTCCTGGGTGCTGAACGCCTACACGCTCACGTTCGGCGGGCTGCTGCTGCTTGGCGGCCGGGCCGGCGACATTCTCGGGCGCCGCCGGATGTTCATGGCCGGGATCGCCCTGTTCACCGTGTCGTCGCTGGCTGGCGGCCTGGCCACAGCGGCCTGGTGGCTGCTCGCGGCCCGCGCCCTGCAGGGAGTCGGCGGCGCGCTCGCCTCGCCCGCCGTGCTGGCTCTCGTCGTGGGGAGCTTCCCGGAGGGCCGTGAGCGGACCCGGGCGCTCGGCATCTACTCGGCCGTGGCCATGGGCGGCGCCTCGCTGGGCCTGGTCCTGGGCGGCATCATCACCGAGTGGGCGTCCTGGCGCTGGGTGCTGTTCATCAACGTGCCGGTCGGGATCGCGGTGCTGGCGGTAACCCCGCTGTTCATCCCCGAGTCGCCGCGCCAGCCCGGGCGGTTCGACCTGGCCGGGGCGATCACCTCGATCGCCGGGATGACCGCGCTCGTCTACGCGTTCATCCGGGCCGCGTCAGACGGCTGGACCGACCGCCTCACTGTGGCCGCCTTCGCGGTGGCCGCGGTGATGCTCGGCGCCTTCCTGCTCACCGAATCCCGGGCCCGGCAGCCGATCACGCCGCTGCGGCTGTTCACCAGCCCCACCAGGGGCGGCTCCTACCTGGCCCGGCTGCTGCTGGTCGCGGGGATGTTCGGGATGTTCTTCTTCCTGACCCAGTTCGTCCAGGACATCCTGGGGTTCAGCCCGCTCGCCGCCGGGTTCGCGTTCCTGCCCATGACCCTCACCGTGTTCGGCGTGTCCCGGGCGGCGCCCCGGCTACTGCCCCGGTTCGGCCCCACCCGGCTGATGGTGGCGGGCATGCTGCCGGTGATCGGCGGGATGGCCTGGCTGGCCCAGGTCTCCGGGCAGAGCACCTACCAGGGAGGCGTCCTGGGGCCCATGCTGCTTATCGGCACCGGGATGGGCATCGTGTTCGTCCCGCTCACTGTGGTGTCGCTGGCCGGGGTCGCGCCCGCCGACTCCGGTGCTGCCTCCAGCATGGTGAACGTCACGCAGCAGGTCGGCGGCTCACTCGGGCTGGCCATCCTGGTCACCGTGTTCGGCACCGCCTACCGGGACGCGGCGCGGAACCTGGCCCCCGGCGTCAGCCACGCCAGCGCCGTCCACCAGCAGCTCATTCACGGGATGTCCGCCGCCTTCACCGTGGCCGCCATCTTCGACGTGTGCGTGCTGCTGGTGATCATGGCGACCAGCCGGGCCAGGCCTGCGTCAGCGGCGGCTGAGCGCCCGGCTGCTGTGGCCAGCCCGGTCAGCACGCCACGGTGACTGGCCGCAGCGGCAGCCCGGCCGGCATGGCGGTACCCGCGGGGACGATGGCGGCGGTGCCACCGTGCCGCCGGGCCGCGTCGGGCAGGGTGCCCGCCTGCGCGGCCACCACCGTCGCCCCCTGCAGCAGGGCCAGGTCAAGGAGCACCGTGTATTCGCGGAGGCAGCCGTCCGGTGGCGCGGCCAGCACCACGTCGCCGCTGGTCACCGGCGCGGGCTCGGACAGCCGGCCGATCTCGGCGGCCAGCTGGGCGTGGGTCACCGGAGCCGCCTGCAGCCCGCGGCCCGGATGTGGCACGTACGGCACCAGGCCCAGCTCCGCCGGGCCAGCGCAGACCGGCGGCTGCACGCCCCGGGACAGCAGTGACCAGAACGGCACGGTGCCCGGCGCCTCGTCGAACGAGATCACCTGGCGCACCCACGAGCCGTCCGCTGCGCTCAGCGCGACGGGCACCAGCGGTTCCGCGGTGATGAGCAGCCGGGCGCCGCAGTCCGTGAGCTGGTCGGCCATCGCGGCTATCGTGCTGGCCGCGCGGATCGGAGACGGCACCCCACCGGCCGCCCTGATCGCGTGCACGGCCAGCACGTAGCTCACCGCGTCGGGCACGTACACGCCGACCACGTCCTGGGTACGCAGCCCGCGCCAGGCCAGGCCGGCCGCCGCGGTCTGCAGGACGACCGCCAGGCCCGCGTGGCTGAGTGTCTCGCCCGGCCACGCCGCTGGCCCGCCCACCAGGGCGGGATGCTCACCCCGCGCCGCCGACTGGCCCACCAGCCGCTGGGTCACGGTGGCGTGAGGAGCTGGCATATCCGTCACCGTCATACGTGCCCTTCCCCCCAGGCTCCTCCGGCCATCCCCCTCCTGACGGCCGGAGGAGCCTTGGCTCTGCGTCCGGCAGTCCCGACCGAGCCTTGTGCGGGCCCCCCCTCAACCGCACGGGACTGACCGGAACTCTGCGGATGACCTTACGTATGTACGGGTCGGGTCCACATGCGCCGAACTATGCAGTGCCGTGTGTATTTCGGATCTGCTGGCCGGGCGGATTGGTATGTAGGCCGGACTCTTCAGGCATCCGGCCCGGGCTGGCGCGCTACCCAGGCCGCGATCTGCGCCCGGGAGCTGAAGCCCAGCTTGGTCAGCATGTTGGCCACGTGCCGGGCCACCGTGGCCTGGCTGATCACCAGCTCGTCGGCGATGGCCCGGTTGCTCAGGCCCCGGGCGATCAGCGCGGCGATCTCGCGCTCCCGCGGGGTCAGCGTGGACGGCAGGGCCGGGCTGCTGGGCGGGCCCGCGGCGGAGCCCGTGCTGGCCGGCGGGCCGGGGTGACCGTTGCCCGCCGACTGCTGAGGGGGCAGCCAGCCGAGCCCGGCTGCGGCACCGTCGGCGGCCGGGCTCGGCCTCGGCGGAGGGCCGCCCATCGCATACCGGACCGCCTCGTCCGCGCCCATCGCACGGCCCTCCTCCAGCAGGCTGGCCGCGCGCAGTTCCCCCAGGGACCGGCGGGCCGGGCCGAGCGCATCCTCCAGCCGCGCACCGGCCCCCGCCGACGGCGGGTGGCCAGCCGCGGAGCGCAGCTCCAGGGCGGCCCCGGCCAGCTTCGCGGCCCGTACCGCGTCTCCGGCCCGGGCCTCCAGGGCCGCGAAGGCCTCGAGCCCGCGGGCCACCGGGAGGCGCTGGCCGGTGGCCAGGCTCAGGGCCAGGCTCTCGGTCAGACTGGACCGGCACAGGGCGAAGTCTCCCTGGATCAGTGCGACCGAGGCGACTCCGGCCAGGCACCGGGCGATCTCGGGCCGGGCGTCGATCTCCTGATACAGGCTCAGTGCCCCCTGGTAGTGGCTGATCGCCGCCTGGTAGTCGCCGCGGGCCCGGGCCACCCCGCCCAGGCCGACGCGGACCTGGGCCACCCCCCACCCGTTGTTGTCCCGCAGCACCTCCAGGGCCGCCTCGTAGAGGCGCTGGGCCTCGCGCAGGCTGCCCAGCCGGGCGGTGCCGGCCGCCTTGATGCTCAGCGCCAGCCCTTCCTCCCAGTCGTTGCCGAGCTTGTGGGCGGTGTCCGCCGCGTCGTCGATCCGGGACACCGCCTCGGCCACGTTGCCGGCCCGCAGGCTGGCCACCGCCAGCAGCCGGAGCGCACCCGCCTCGTGCGGGTCCCCCGCCTCGCGGCACAGGTCCAGGCCCTCCCGGGCGCAGCGTTCCACGGTGGGATAGTCCTGCTGCTCGAAGGCCAGGTCGCCGCGGAACACCAGGGCCGGCCCGCGTACTCCCGGGGGCACGTGCGCCGCGCTGACCAGGAACCGGTCGAACCACTCGGCGCCCTCGGTCACGTCGCCGTGAGTGACCCACGGGTTGCGCATCGCGCCGCACATGCGCAGTCCCTCGGCGATGTCGCCCCGGCGCAGCGAAGTGCTCAGCGCGAGCCGGTAATTGGGCAGGTCCACGGTGATCGCCCGGTACAGGGCCACCCGCTCCGGCCAGGACGGCGCGCCCCGGACGAACGCCTGGGACACGACGTACTCGCCGTAGTGGAGCAGGTAGTCCCGGTGCCGTAGCTGGAGCGCGTCCTCCTCGCCCGAGGCGGCGAGCCTGCTGGCGGCGTACTCCTTGATGGTGTCCAGCAGCCGGTAGCGGGACTCCCCGCGCAGCTCGTGGTCGACGGTGACCAGCGACTTGTCGATGAGCGCGGCCATCAGGTCGAGCACGGTGGCGGGCGGGATCTGCTCGTCCGCGCAGACCTGCTCGGCCATGTCGAGATTCCAGCCCGCGAACACCGACAGGCGGCGCAGCAGGATCTGCTCCGGCTCGCTCAGCAGCTCGTAACTCCAGTCCACCGCGGCCCGCAGGGTCTGCTGCCGGGGCGGGGCCGTCCGGTCGCCGGAGGCCAGCAGCCGGAAGCGGTCATCGAGCCGGCTGGCGATCTGCTCCACCGACAGCGCGCGGACCCGCGCCGCGGCCAGCTCGATCGCCAGCGGCATGCCGTCCAGGGTCAGGCACAGCCGGGCCACCGCCTGCGCGTTCTCGCTGCCCAGCGCGAAACCGGAACGGGCTGCCGAGGCCCGCTCGGCGAACAGCTGCAGTGCCTCGTGCCGGATCAGGTCAGCCAGGGACCCCGGACCGAGCCCGGTCGGCACGGACAGCGGCGGAACCCGCCAGACGGTCTCCCCGCGCACCCGCAGCGGCTCCCGGCTGGTGGCGATCACCCTCAGCGACGGGCAGCTCGCCAGCAGTTGCTGTACCAGTTCCGCGCATCCGTCCACGATGTGCTCGCAGGTGTCCAGGATGAGCAGCAGCCGGCGGGCCCGCAGCGCCTCCGCCAGGGTCGACAGCAGGGGCCGGTCCTGCTCCTCGCGGATCCCGAGGATGGCCGCGACCCGCCGCGGGATGAGGTCCGTGTCGGCCGTGTCGGCCAGCTCCACCAGCCAGGCGCCGTCGGGGAATTCCGGGACGAGATCGCAGGCCAGGCGGACGGCCAGGCGTGTCTTGCCGATGCCGCCGGGGCCGCACAGGGTCAGGGCGCGCACGTCACTGACCAAGAGCGCGAGCTCGCTGAGATCGCGCTCCCTGCCTATGAAGCTGTTCGGCTCCGCAGGAAGGTTGCCCGGGGCAGGGGGAGCTGCGGAAGTCATGGCATCGAGGACCGTCTGGTTGATGGCGGGGGCCAGCGCCCTACGGAGTGGGTTCTTTCATTCACAGATGAGTACCGGAACGCTGCTGGAGTAGCGAAGTCGACCGAAATACATCAGTTTGACCATTGTCCACCACTGCGTGCCGCGCCGGGTAGTAATCGGTACCCGCACATGATAACGGAGAGTTACTTCCTTTCCGGGCGAGATGGCAAAACCTCGTGTCCACGGATAGAGCGCCGCCCAGCTGCCATACGGCGAGATCAGCTGCGCCTCGCCCCGGACCGTCGAGGCGGCCCGGTTGGCCAGCCGCACTGCCAGTTCCCCGGCGGTGCCGGGCCGGATCTGGACGGCCGGCGTGAGCACGGTGACCTCCACCTCAGCCGCGATGGCCTGCTGATCGGCGTGCAGCGCGGGCAGCAGGACGTCGGGGGGCAGGTCGAGCTGGGGGAGCGGCGGCCCGCCGACCATCACGGCGGTGGCGTCCTCCAGGACCTGGCCGAGCTGGTCGCGGATCCGGGCGGTGAGGAAATAATGCCCGGGGGCCGCGCCCGCCGTGCCGCAGACGGCCAGGTCCCAGTGCGCGTGGCCGAGCGCGGGCAAGTCGTAGCGCAGCGGGCCGCCCGGTGAGACCGCCAGCCCGGGCGGGATGTCGAGGTCCACTTCTCCGCTGGCGGGCTGTGGCCCGCACGCCACGCTGAGGTGCAGCGCCGCCGCGGTCGCGGGAGCCGGATCCGGGCCGGGCACCAGGGGGAGCGCGACCCGGCCGGGGGACAGGTGCACCGCGACCGGCATATTGCCGGCCGGGGCCGGCCCCTTGCCGTGCAGCCAGTAGCGCGTGTAGACGGGCTGCGCGGGCTCGGGCGGGGCAGCGGGAGCCGGCGGGGCGGCCGTCCCGGCGAGGCCCACGGCCGGGACGGCCAGGCCCAGGGTGAGGGTCCCGGCGGGCGGCACCGTCACCTCGGCCTGGCCGTCCCGCACCGGAACCGCCGGCCTGGCCATGTCCGGCGCCGGCCGCGTGTCACCGGGGGCGCCGTCCCGGCCGTCCTCGACCAGGCTGATGCGCCGGGCCGCGGTGATCCCGGTGAACAGGCCCAGCCCGGTCCCGGTCGCGGACCGGCCGCCGAGGTCGCGCAGCCGGACCGTGACTCCGTCCTCCCGCCGGGGCCGCCCGGCCCGGCCCGCGGCCAGCGGGTTCCCCTGCGGCTTCAGGGCAGACACCATCACCGGCAGCCCGGCGGCGCAGAGGCTGATCGCCGCCGGGTGCGGGCCCGGGTGCAGGCCCGTCTCGCAGGCCAGCAGGTCATGGTTGTAGTCCTGGCCGGCCGGGCCGAAGCCCGCGTCGCGCCAGTCCCCGGCGCCGGCGGCCAGCGCGTACTCGAACGTGTGGCTCCAGTGCTGCCAGGCGAAGCTGCTCCCGTCCGGCGCGGTCCGCTTATCGCCGTCGATCCACACCCCGGAGGGCCACGCGCTGCACGAGCGCATCAGCGCGATGTGCAGGGTGCCGTCGGGCGAGACCAGGCTGCCCGGCGTGCCACGGTTCAGCAGCGCCACCGAGCGCGGCGCCAGCGCCGGGTCGCCCCCGCCGCTGGGCACACCGCCGCCGCCCGGCAGCGGGCTGACCTCGATCACCGAGTCGGCCAGGTCGGCGGTGACCGCTGCCGCCGCCGCGGCCAGGTCCGGGCCGTCCACGATGAGCACCGGCAGGTCACGCAGCCCGCGGACGTCGGCCCCGGGAGCGAAGGCCGCCGCGCGGGACCGCGCGGCCGGGATCCACAGCCGGGCTGTACCGCCGGCGGCCAGCAGGCGGCTGAGCTCGCGGGCCGCGCCCGGGCCGGCCGCGCCGAGGACCTGGGCGGTCCACGGGTTCTGCTCCGGGCCGCCCAGCGCGATCCGCACGTCCGGCAGGTTGGAGTCCAGGTCGATAGAGCCGTAGCGCGGGCCGTCCGGCCACGAGCAGGTGGCCGTGACTCCCTGCCCCGCGAGGGCCGCCACCAGGTCACGGAGGGCCCCGGACAGGCCGTTGCGGAAAAAAGCGGGGTCTGGCGGGGCCGGGGAGGCCGGCAGGATGACCTCAGCCACTCCCAGCGCGGCCTCCTGCCGGGCCCCGCCCGGCTCACGCCAGCCGGCCCGCGCCGTGGAGCCCAGCCCGAACCATTCGTGCGCCGGGTTGTCCAGCGTGAACGGGTACTCGCCGACGTCCGCCACGGCGCTGCCGAACGACCGGCCCACCACCGCGGTCGCGCCCTGGTAGAGCGGCAGCCCGCCGGGCACGTCCGCGGGGAAGCGCACCCGCAGCAGCCGGTCCTGGCCGATCGAGCCGTCCACGTGCGTGCGGAACTCGATCCGCTCCGCCCCCTCCCACAGCAGCGTCTCCTGGGTCACCCGCAGGTCGCCCAGGGTCAGCTCGGCCAGCAGCCGGGCGCCCAGCGGGCAGCGCTGGGCGGTGACCTTGGCAGGGGCGGTGCCCGAGCCGGTGCCGGGCCCCTTCGGGGACAGCAGCCACGGGCCCTCGCCCCAGCGCGGGTGGGCGGCGTATTCCTCCTGGAGCAGCAGCTCGTTGCCGCCAGGCTGGTCCACCCCGCCGCCACGGAGCAGCCCGGACCCGGTCCGCTTGTCGACGATGCGGGTCAGCGTGCCGCCGCGGGCCGGGTCGGCCTCGACCAGGAAGGTCTCGTTCTCGATCACCGTGCCGGGCAGCGGCTCCCACCCCTCAGCAGCAGGGCCGCCCGGGGCCCGGGCGGCCCCGGGCGCTGGGGTGACCCAGAAGGTCCGGTAGCCCAGCGCAGGCACGTCCGCCGCGCGGAAGGTGAGCGCGACCCCGGCGACCGTGCCGTCCGGGTGCAGCTGGACCCCCTCGGTAAGGGACGGCACCTCCCCGCCCGAGTGATCATGCAGGGTGATCGAGAGGGGTCCGGGGGCGGCGAACTCCAGATCAGCACGGACCAGGCCGGACCGGGCCCAGGACAGCGTGTTGAACACGGTCAGGGCCCGTGGGCCGGCCAGGCTGGCCTGCTCCGCAGCGGGCCGGGCTTCGGCCGGCTGGGCTCCGGGCAGCCGGGTGTCGGCCAGGCCGGCCAGGTAGGCCACTGCGTCGCGGCGGGCCTCGTCGCCGCGCTGCCACGCTTCCCGCCAGCCGCCGAGCAGGTCCAGGTAGACCTGGTCGGACTCGGTCCCGGTGATCGCGTCGTGATGCGCGCCGAAGACGAGCTGGCGCCAGGCCTTGTCCAGCGATTCCGCCGGGTAGGGCGCCCCGGCGAGCCAGGCCAGGGTGGCCAGCCGCTCCGCCTCGCCGACCGCGATCTCCGCCGCCCGCTGGCCCTGCTTGGTGTCGATGTAGGACACGTCCTTGCCGGGGTAGACCGGGTTCATGTCCCGGGTCTGCGGGACCAGCCACAGCCCTCGTGCGGTGGCGTCCTCGCGCACCGCGGCGAAGAACTCGCGCGGCAGCGCAGTCACGAACCGCGGCCACACGTACCTGGCGTTCCAGTCCCGGTGGATCGCGGTCACCCAGCGGCTCGGGATGACGTGGTCGGCCCCGACCGGCAGCAGGACGTTCCGGGTCGCGGCGACCGGGGCAAGGCTGCGGAACTGGCCCAGCGCGTCCTCCTCGGCCGCGGCGAGGTCGGCCGCCCGGTGGGTGCCCCAGCCCGCCCCGTAATGGTTGGGCATGTAGCTGGTGAGCAGGCCCTGCCCGTCGGGGGAGACCCACTCGAACTCGCTGCGCATCTGCATCCGGGTGTTGTCCCCCACCGTGCGCTGCGGGCCCCACTGGTGGTAGGGCCCGCGGGCCCAGGACGACTCGGCCAGGCCGGCCGCGGCCATCAGCCCGGGGTAACCCGGGTCATGACCGAACACGTCCAGCATCCAGGCGGTCCGCGGGTCGCCGCCGGCCACGTCCCGCTGGTAGGCCAGGCCGTAGACCGCGTTCCGGATCGTGGACTCGGCTCCGGTCAGGTTGGTGTTGGGCTCGTTGTAGTTGCCGCCCACGATCTCGACCCGGCCCTCGGCCAGGAACTGGCGCAGGTCGGCGCGGTCCTCCGGATGGGTATCCAGGTAGGGCTTGAGGTAGTCGATCTCGGCGAGGACGAACTTGTAGTCCGGGTCCCGGCGCGCCTCGTCCAGGTGCAGCGCCACCAGCTCGAACGCGGTGCGCACCTCGGGCAGGCTGCCGTCCTCGCCGGGCAGCAGCAGCCGGGCCTCGGTGAAGTCGCCCTGGGTGTCCCACCAGACCGGGTCGTAGTGGAAATGGCTGACCATCCACATGGTCCAGCCGGTCTCGGCCACCCGGATCCCGGCCGCCTGCTCGGCCCGGCCGCCCGGGCCGGCGGCCGGGCCGCGGGAGTCTGGCCGGGCCTCGGCGATGGCCGTCACCTGGCGCGGGCTGCCGGCGGCACGGGGCGCGGCGATGTCCACGCCCACCTCGGCCACCTGCTCCGCCCCCGGCTGCGCGAGATCGAGCCGCACCGGGACCGGCGTGCTCACCCCGGGCCCCTCGACCCGGACCGTGACCGGGAGGCGGGCCGGCGCGGCGTGCGGCGGGCGGTCATCGAGTACCGTGACCCGGACGATCTGCAGCGGGCGCTCTGCGGTTCCGCCGAATAGGTCCGTGCCCGCCACGCTGGTGATACGCATGGCTCCATCGTGACACGCGTCGGCCACCTGGCAGCGGCCCGCAGGCGGGCGGGGTGCGGTAGCGCGGCGGTAACCCCGGCGCCGCGGGGGCAGGCAATCGTCTGCATTGGTGGATACCATTCAGGTCTGACGGTCTCTGGCCGGCCGGTACCCGGGTGTGCCCGGGCCAGCCGGGTCAGCCGGGCCGGCTCAGGCGCAGGATCGACGGGGCACGCCCGGAGGCGCGCGGACAGCGGAAGCGGGGTGGCTGCCAGTGGCTGATCCGCCGGTGACCTTGAAGGATGTCGCCGCACTGGCGCGTGTGCACCCCGCCACCGCGTCCCGGGCGCTGAACCCGGAGACGAGGCTGCTGGTCCGGGAGGACACCGCGCAGCGCGTGCTCGAGGCCGCGGCCGAGCTCGGGTACCGCCCGAACACCGTCGCGCGCAGCCTACGTACCCGCCGTTCGCACAGCGTCGGCGTGCTCATCCCGGACCTGAACAACCCGCTGTTTCCGCCGATCGTGCGCGGCATCGAGGACCGTCTCGCGGCCGCGGGCTACGTGGCACTGATCGGGAACACCGACGGCGACGCCGAACGGGAGCGGATGCTCTTCGAGCAGATGCGCGCCCGCCACGTGGACGGCCTGGTGCTGGCCACCGTGCACCTCGGCGACCCGCTGCTCGCCGAGTCGGCCCGCGCGGACCTCCCGGTGGTGCTGATGAACCGGCTGGCCCACGACTACAGCCTGCCCTCGGTCTCGGTGGACAACGAGCGCGGCGTCCGGATGGCCGTGTCCCACCTGGCCGGGCTCGGGCACACCCGCATCGCGCACATCGCCGGCCCGCAGGAGGTCTCCACCGGCCTCGCCCGGTACCGGGGCTTCATCTCCGCGATGGAGGCGCACGGCCTGACCCCCGATCCCGAGCTGATCGTGACCGCGAAGTCGTTCTCCATCGACGAGGGCATGCGGTGCTCCCAGTTGCTGCTGCAGCGCGACGCAGGCTGCACCGCGGTGGCGGCGGGCAACGACATGCTGGCCATCGGCTGCTACGCGGCCCTGGACGAAGCGGGCCTGGCCTGCCCGGCGGACGTGTCGGTCATCGGGTTCAACGACATGCCGTTCATTGACCGGCTGCGCCCGCCGCTGAGCACGATCCGCTTCCCGCACTACCAGGTGGGCACCGAGGCGGCCCAGCTGCTGCTGGAACGCATCGCCGGGCACACTGGCCCGGTCAAGGTTCTGTTCCTGGCCCCGGAACTCGTGGTGCGCGGGTCAACCGGGCCGCCTCGGGGCGCCGCGGGCTCCCCGCCGCCCGGCGGGCCCGGGCAGGCGGCCCAGCCGTCCGGGCCAGACCGCTGACCACCGCCCTCGCGTCCCGGGCGCGGGGGAAATCCCCAGTCCCCGGAAATTTGCTGGTATCGAACTGATCATGCCTGTTGACAGGGGCCCGGCCTCTGCGCCAGGCTTCGTGCAAACGATTGTTAGCGCAGGGGGTGACCGGATGGCTGGGCAGGGTAACGAGCTCCGGCTGGGATGGCTGGGTACCGGGCGGATGGGTTTCTCGCTGGTCCGGCGTCTGCTTGAGGCCGGCTGTGACGTTGCCGTCTACAACCGGACCCGGGCCAAGGCGGAGCCGCTCGCCGAGCTGGGGGCCAAGATCGTCAGCTCCCCGGCGGAGCTGAGCGGGCGGGACATCGTGTTCGCCACGGTGGGCACGCCCCAGGACCTGATCGACGCGGTCCTGGGCGAGGACGGCCTGGCCACGGGGGAGTCGGTGCCCGGCATCCTGGTGGATTGCTCGACCATCTCGGCGGAGGTGTCGATGCAGATCCGCGAGCAGCTCGCGGCGCGCGGCACCGAACTGCTGGCCGCGCCGGTGATGGGCAATCCGAAGGTGGCCAGCGTGGGGAAGCTCACGCTCGCGGTGTCCGGGCCGCAGGGCGCTTTCGATGCCGCCCGGCCATACCTGGACTTGCTTGGCGCCGGCGCCACATATGTCGGCGAGGGTGAACTCGCGCGGACCGTAAAGCTTTGCCATAACTTGTTCCTGGGCGTCGTCAGCCAGTCTCTCGCGGAAGTGACGATCCTGGCCCAGAAGAGTGGCGTCAGCCGGACTGCGTTCCTGACGTGCCTTAATAAAAGCGTGATGGGTTCGCAGTTCACTCGTTACAAATCACCGGCCTACGTGAACCTGGACTTTCATCCGACGTTTACGGCCAGCCTCCTGCGCAAGGACTTTGACCTGGGCCTGGCCGCGGCCAGGGAACACGAAGTACCGATGCCGGTCGCCTCGCTCGTGCACCAGATCGTGCAGACTCTAATCGGGCATGGTTACGGCGAGCAGGATTTCGCGGCCCTTGTCGAACTGGAAGCACAGTCGGCCGGACTTGAGCTGGAGAGCGAAAACTCTGACATCTCGGACGGACTGGACCAAGCCGACGCGAACGGGGGCAATGCAGTACCGTGAGCCACTGTCCCCGGCCAGCTTCCAATGCAGTCATCCGAGCCCCCCGCGGACGCGCCCATAGCGCGGGCTGTAGCTGGCTTTATCCACAGAGATTCCTGACTGGAAGGAGGACCGGATGAAACCTCACCGCACCCGGTTCTTGTCTCTCACAGCTGTCGCAGCGGCGACAGCGATGGTTCTTGCTGCGTGCAGTAGCAGCAGCAGCGGAAGCGGTTCATCCAGCAATGGCAGCAAGTCGCCGATCGTGGTCGGCACGTCGCTGTCGCTGACCGGTGACTTCTCCGCGGACGGCCTGGCTTTCCAGCGCGGCTACCAGCTCTGGGAAAGCTACGTGAACAGCCACGGCGGCCTGCTCGGCGGCCGCAAGGTCAAGATGGTGTTCCTGAATGACTCGAGCGACCCGACCACGGTGGCGACGAACTACACCAAGCTGATCGCCCAGCAGCACGTGAACCTGGTTTTCGGGCCATTTTCGACGCTGCTGACCGTACCCGCCGCGAAGGTGGCGGCCCGGTACGACTACGCCTTCCCGGAGGGTGCGGGCGGCGGGCCGTCCGTCTACCAGCTGAACCTGCCGAACATCTTCAACCCCAGCCCGCCCATCGCGGACCAGCTGGTGCCGTTCGCCGACTGGGTGGCTGCGCTGCCCGCCAGTGAGCGCCCGAAGACGGCCGCGTACCCCCAGGTGAACGACCCGTTCGCGGACCCGATGACGGAGGCCGCGCAGGCCATCCTGCAGAAGGCCGGCATCAAGACGGTCTACTCGAAGGTCTTCCCGGCCGAGAACCCGGATTACAAGGCAGGCGCTGACTCGGTCGCCGCCACCGGGGCCCAGATGGTCGTGCTCGGGGCCGTGGACGTGCCCACCTCGGCGGCCTTCATCCAGGCCTTCGAGCAGCAGCACTACAGCCCGAAGATCTTCGTGGCCACGTCCGGCCCGGACCAGGGTGCCGCCTTCGCCAAGGCGATCGGCGGCACCAGCAACGCCACCGGGATCATGGTCCCCGGCGGCTGGTACGGCGGGATCCAGAACCCGCTCAGCGAGGCGATGGTCAAGGACTACATCGCCAAGTACGGCGGCACCGCCGCGGACATCAACGCCGACGTGGCTGAGGCCTACTCGGTCGGCGAGATCACGGCGGCGGCGGTCACCGCGACCAAGGGCACGGACAACAGCAAGATCATCAAGTACCTGCACAGCGGCGTGACGCTGCAGACGGTGCAGGGGCCGGTGAAGTTCAACAGCTCAGGCGAGAACACGGTCGCCCAGAAGTTCATCTTCCAGTGGCAGAAGGGCGGCGCGTACAACCTGGTGCTGCCGACCAACGCGACCGGAGCGGTGCCCATCATCAACCCCAAGCCCAGCTGGTCCAGCTGAGCTACGTCGGATAGAGCGGGTTAGCCAAGAAATGCGGTGCGCGGAGCAGCACTCGGAACCGGGCCTTAGATCAGGGCAAAGCAGGCTTTCCCTGGCTGGTAAAGGCATACGGTGCCAGTGCGCTCCGCGCACCGGGGCACAACGGGTGCCTCGGCGCGGTCGCAGGGAAGGAGAAGGTTGATGAGGCGCCCCCTCCGCGCCAGGTACCTGCCGCTCGCCGCAGCAAGCGCGGTCACCGCGCTCGCCGTCGCTGCCTGCGGTAGTACCAGTGCCACCACAGCCTCCAGCACCAGCTCGGCGAAGCCGATCACGGTGGGCATCTCGCTGCCGCTGAGTGGCTCTTTCATGGCGGACGGCCTGGCCACCAGGAACGGTTACGAGCTGTGGGCCAGTGACGTGAACACCCACGGCGGGCTGCTCGGCCGCCCGGTCCGGCTGAAGATCCTGAATGACAAGAGCAACGACAATCTGGTCGTCAGCCAGTACACCCAGCTGATCAGGCAGGACCACGTGGACCTGACGCTGGCCCCGTTCTCCACGCTGCTGACCGCCGACGCCCTGAAGCCGACGTCCCAGTACGGGTATGCGCTGCCGGCTGGCTCGGCCACCGGCGGCCTGGTCTTCGGGGCCGGGGGCGGCCACACCTATACCAACCTGTTCAGTGTCAGCGTGCCAGCTGCGAACGAGATGGAGCCGTTCGCCCAGTGGGTGATCCATCAGCTGCCGGCCAGCGAGAAGGGGAGCGCCGCGTACCCCGAGGTGGACGACCCGTTCGCCGACCCGCCCGTGACTACCACCATGAACCAGCTGGCCGCGGCCGGGATCAAGACGGTCTACCAGAACACGCAGCACCCGGCCAACCCGGCCAGCCAGAAGCAGATCCAGGCGGTCGCGAACCAGGTCACCCGCGCCCATCCGGACATTGTGGTCATCGGGTCGGTGGACCTGCCCAGTCTGCTGATCTTCGTGCACACCTTCCAGAACGCGAATTACACGCCCAGGGTCATGATCGCCGCGTCCGGCCCGGACCAGGGCCAGGCCTTCATCAACCAGCTGAACCCGATCAACGCCCAGGCGATCATGGTCCCGGACGGCTGGTACGGCCAGGTCCAGAACGCGCTGAGCGAGGTCATGGTCCAGGACTACATCGCCAAGTTCGGCGGTACCTCCTCCGACATCAACGCCGACGTCGCCGAGGCATACTCAGCCGGCGAGGTGCTGGCCGACGCGGTCACCGCGACCCACGGCACGAACAACTCGAAGATCATCAAGTACCTGCACAGCCTGCAGACTCCCCTGCAGACCGTGCAGGGAGCGGTCCAGTTCCAGTCGGACGGGGCGAACAGCGCGCAGCACGGCCTGATCTTCCAGTGGCAGAACGGGCAGTTCGCCCAGGTCCTTGGCGTCACCACGGGTAAGAACGCCGCCAACGTGCTGACGCAGAAGCCACCCTGGGGCACTTCCTGAACTAGCGGGTCCGCCGGATATGCGGCCCGCCTCCACCACCACCAGTTAGCAGATGAAGGGCATGAAGCGGAGATGGGACGCGAACTCAGCGAGGCGATCGTCGACGGCATCCTGGGCGGCAGTGTCTATGCACTGATGGCGGTCGGGCTGACGCTGATCTTCGGGGTGCTGGACATCATCAACATCGCCCAGGGCATCCTGGTCGTCCTCGGCGCCTACCTCAGCTACGTGCTCTCCGTCCACCTGCACATCGACCTGTTCGTGGGCCTGCTGGTGACCGTCCCGGCGATGTTCATCGTCGGGGTCACGATCCAGTGGGCCTTCATCAGGCCGCTGCGGGGCCGGGAACGGACCTCGATGTCCCTGCTCGCCAGCTACGCGGTGGCGATCATCATCGAGGGCGTCCTGTACCTCATCTTCGGCTCGAACTTCTACAACCTGAACGCCTCGTACGTCACGTCGGGACCGAAGATCTTCGGGTTCTACCTGGACTACATCTATATCTACGGATTCCTGATGGCCCTGGTGCTCGTCGTAGCGATCTATTACATGCTGTACCGGACCCAGTTCGGGCGCAGCATCCGGGCCACCATGCAGGATCAGACCGCGGCCCGGATCGTCGGGATCAACGTGAACCGGGTGCAAGCGCTCACGTTCGGGATCGCGGTGGCCATCACCGCCGCCGGCGGAATGGTCTTCGGCGCGACCGGCGGCGGCTTCAACCCGAATACCGGGTACGACCTGATTTCCCGGCTGCTCGCGATCATCATCCTCGGCGGCCTGGGCAGTATCGCCGGAGCCATGGTCGCCGCCATCTTCATGATCACGCTAGAGGGGGTGGTGGACGTGCTCTGGTCACCCAGCTGGTCAGTGGTGGTGTTCTACGGCGCCCTCGTGCTCGTGCTGGCCTTCCGGCCGCAGGGCCTGTTCGGCCGCAAGGCCGCGAGGGCCCAGTGAGCGGGGGCCCAGTGAGCGGGAACCCAGCCAGTAAGGGTCCAGCTGCTGCGGGCACAGCGAATCCGGGCACGGCAAACGAGGGAGCTATGAGTCAGGGCACAGTGAAGGCGGGGCCGCTCCAGGCGGGCGGCGTCCAGCTGCCGACCGGGCATGACCGCCGGACGACCGTGGCCCGGCTGGGCTGCCTCGCGGTCCTGCTGGTCATCGCGGCGATCTTCCCGCTGGTCATCACCAACGCGCTGTACACCCAGTTCGCCGTGCTCACCGTGATCTACGTGGGGGCCGTGGCCGCCTGGAACCTGTTCTCCGGCTATACCGGCTACATCTCGCTGGGCCACGCGGTGTTCTTCGGCGTCGGCGCCTATACCGTGGGCCTGCTGACCAAGCAGTGGAAGCTCCCGGGCGGGGACATCTTCGCGTTGCTGCCACTGGGCGGGCTGGTTGCCGCGCTGGTCGCGATACCGCTCG
This sequence comes from Streptosporangiaceae bacterium, assembly GCA_036509255.1. Lineage (GTDB taxonomy): Bacteria > Actinomycetota > Actinomycetes > Streptosporangiales > Streptosporangiaceae > RYN-230. The sequence goes on along the minus strand of DATCFY010000114.1, from coordinate 15,979 downwards.
GGCTGGTCGCGCTGCGGGTCCGGCGGCACACCTTCGTCGTGATCACCATCGCCTTCTTCTTCATCTTCCAGCTGCTGGCGTTCAACCTGAACTTCACCGGCGGGAACCAGGGCGTCAGCTCGCCCTTCTTCCTCTGGTCCGCGGCTAACTACAACAACCCCTTCTACTACGTCGGCCTGATCATCGCGGTGCTCACGATCACGCTGTCCTGGCTGATCCGGAACTCGCGGTTCGGCCTCCAGATGCTGGCCATCCGGGATGACGAGGACCGGGCCCGGGGGCTGGGCGTGCGGACCATGGGGGTGAAGCTCACCGCGTTCGTCATCTCGGGCGGGATCACCGGCATGATCGGCGGCCTGTGGTGGTTCTTCATCGGCCAGGCGCTCCCCGAGACCGCGTTCAACCCCCTGTTCGACGTGACCGTCGCGCTCATGGCCTTCCTGGGCGGGTTCGGCACGCTGGTCGGCCCGGTACTCGGCGCGCTGATCCTGGAACCGCTCCAGCAGTGGATCCAGATCACCTACACCAACGGCTACACCAGCGAGATCGTCCTCGGCGTGCTCTTCCTGGCCGTCATCCTGTTCCTGCCCCGCGGGATCGTCCCGACGGGTGCCGAGTACGTCACGAAGTGGCGCGTCGCGCAGGCCCGCCGGCGCGAGCCCGCCACCGGCGGCCCAGCTCCCGGCGGGTCCGCTCCGGGCGGGTCAGCCCCGCCCGGGAGCCCGCCGGAGGGCAGGACGGCCACAGGTACCGGCAGCGCGGGCACGCCCAGCGCGGGCACGCCCAGCACGGGAGGTGTCCGATGAGCACGCTGCTGCGCACCGACGCGGTAACCAAAGCCTTCGGCGGCGTCCAGGCCCTGAACGGCGCCACGCTTGAGGTGGAGGAAGGTAGCATCGCCGGGCTGATCGGGCCGAACGGCTCGGGCAAGACGACCCTGTTCAACGTGATCACCGGCTACGAGACGGTGGACGGCGGCGACGTCTACCTGGGCGACCGGAAGATAACCGATGCGTCGCCCGACAAGGTGTTCCTGGCTGGCATCGGCCGGACGTTCCAGCTGACCCGGGTGTTCTCCCGGCTCACGGTCATGGAGAACATGATCGTGGCGGCGCAGCACGCGGAGAAAGGCAGCGCGCGGATCCGTAACCCGCTGGCCCGCGCGGGCGGCCCGGCCACCCGCCGCCGGGCCATGGAGCTGCTGGAGTTCACCGGCATCGTCGGGCACGCGGGCGCGCTCGCCGAGACGCTGTCCTACGGCCAGCGCAAGCTGCTGGAGCTGTCCTACGTGCTCATGGCCCAACCGGCGATCGTGCTGCTGGACGAGCCGGCCGGCGGGGTGAACCTGACCCTGATCACGACGATCGCCGACCGGATCCGGGAGCTGAACCGGCAGGGCACCACCTTCCTCATCGTGGAGCACAACATGGATTTCGTGATGGGGCTATGTGACCGGGTCACGGTCCTGGACAACGGGGCGACGGTCGTCAGCGGACCGCCGGACGAGGTCCGGACCGACCCCCGGGTACTCGACGCCTACCTTGGCACTGCGGAGGATGACGATGACATCGCGGTCAGCTGAGCCCGTGACCACCGGCGCCCCCGCCCTCGAGATCCAGGACGTGGTGGCCGGCTACGGCGGTGGTGACGTCCTGCACGGCGTCACCATGCAGGTCTACGAGGGCGGCATCACCTGCGTCGTGGGCCCCAATGGGGCCGGCAAGTCGACGCTGCTCGGCACCATCACCGGGCTGCTGAACCCCCGGCTCGGCCAGGTCAGCCTGCGCGGTGAGCGGCTGTCCGGGAAGTCTCCCCGCCAGGTCCTGGACCATGGCGTGGTGCTGGTCCCGCAGAACCACAGCCTTTTCCGCGACATGACAGTGCGCGAGAACATCGCGCTGGGCGGCTACATCCTGCGCCAGCGCGGGCTCGCCGACCGGAGGCTGAATAACGTCCTGGAGATGTTCCCCCAGGTCACGGACTGGCTGGGGAAGAAGGCCGGCAGCCTGTCCGGCGGCCAGCAGCGCCTGGTCGAATTCGCCCGGTGCCTGATGCTCGACCCGACCCTGGTCATCCTGGACGAGCCGTCCATGGGCCTGTCACCCAAGGTGCTGAAGTCAGTCTTCGACGCGGTCCGGCTGATGCACCAGCAGGGCAAGACCATCCTGCTGGTCGAGCAGAACGCGCGGGCCGGGCTGCGGCTGTCCACCCACGGGGTGGTCCTGGAGAACGGGCGGGTCCGGCTGGCCGGCTCCGGTTACGAGGTCCTGCATCACCCGGAGATCGGCGCTCTGTACCTGGGCGGGGCCGTGACCGACTCGTCCGGCGCCCCGTCCCCCGCGGCCGAGGCCGCGGACGCCGCAGCCGCGGAGGTGGCCGCCGCGGATGCGGAGGCGATATCCGCGGAAGGCGGCAGCACCGCACCAGGCACTGCGGCGAACGGCGCCGCGGCGAACGGCACCCCCGCCCGTTGATCATCGACTCGCACTGCCACGTCATCGTCCCGGAGATGACGGCGCGCAGCGTGCCCGAGGCCTGGCGTCCGTCGCTGCGCACGGAGGACGGCCACCGCCTCGTCGGGTTCCGGGGCCGGGAACTGACCTCCGCGGTCGGTGAGTTCAGCGACGTCGCGGTCATGCTCGGCGACGCGGCCAGCACCGGCGTTGACCACCTCCTGCTCTCCCCGTGGATCAACCTGGTGCCGGTGGACGCCGGGCCAGACGAGGCCCAGCTGGTCTGCCGGGTGCAGAACGAGGCGCTGGCCCGGCTGGTGGCTGACCACCCCGGGCGGCTCAGCGCGCTCGGGGCGGTCCCGGTGCAGGACCCGGGCCTGGCCGCGAAGGAACTGGCGGACCTGATGACCGTGCCGGGCCTGCACGGCGTGGAGATCCCGTCCAGCGTGACCGGCCGCTACCTCGGTGACGACTTTTTCCTGCCGTTCTGGGAGGCGGCCGCCGAGACCGGCGCGCTGGTGTTCATCCACCCGTCCACCCGGGGCTTCGGGATCCCCGCCCTGGACGGCTACTACCTGTGGAACTCGGTCGGCAACCCGCTGGAGACCGCGGTCACGGCGGCGCACATCGCCGTGGCCGGGGTGCTGGAGCGGTTCCCGGAGCTGCGGATCCTGCTCGCGCACGGCGGCGGCGCGCTGCCGGTGCTGCGCGGGCGGCTGCGCCGCGCCCACGCCATCCGGGCCGAGGCGGCGCAGCGCCTCGCCCAGGGGCCCGACCTGTCGCTGCGCCGGTTCCACTACGACACGGTGACCCACGACGCGGGCCTGCTGGCCGACCTGATCCAGTACGCCGGCCCGGAGCAGGTCCTGCTCGGCTCGGACCGGCCGTTCGACATGGGCACCGACCATCCCGTCGACGAAGTGCGCGCGCTGCGGCTCGGCCCCGGCGAGGACCTGATCCTCGGCGGGAACGCCAGGCGACTGCTGGGACTGAGCTGACGAGCGAGTTCTGGATCGCCTCCTAAGGTGTGGGCCGGTCTCCGGCAGCGGCCCACACCCGGCCATCGCCTGACGGCCTGCCCATGACCGCGGCCGGGTCGTGGCCGAGGTCCTGCAGCAGCACGATCGCGGCGTTACGGCCCGGGGCCCCGGTGATGGACCCGCCGGGATGCGTGGTCCCGCCGGTCTGGTACAGCCCCGGGATGGGCATCCGGTGCGAGGCCCAGCCCGGGACCGGGCGCAGCGCCCCGCTGAAGGCCGGCCCGCGGTTGCCGCCGTGGAACGCGCCGTGGATCATGTGCGGGTTGAGTTCCTCGATGTCGGCGGGGGACTTGACCAGGCTGTCCAGGATCACGTCGTCGGTGAACCCGGGCGCGGCCCGGCGGAGCCGCTCCAGCGTCCGGCGGGAGTGCTCGTGCTTGACGGTCTCCCAGCCGCCCATGCCCGCGGGCAGTTCATAGACCTGCGGGCTGAGCAGCTTTACCGTGTGCCGGCCAGCGGGCGCGCGACCTGGATCAGCCAGGGTGGGCGTGGCCACCAGCAGCCACGCCGGCTCGGGCATGAACCGGCCCGCGCGCAGGTCGGCGCACATCTGGATGACGTCCTCCGGCCAGCCAGCCAGGCCCGCCGACACGGCGGTGCGCGGCCCGGCCGGACCCTGGAATTCCGGCGGCGCGGTCGTGGCGTAGTACGTGGCGAAGCCGGGCACGCCCACGTCGTAGGTGTCCACGCCGTAGTGGAATTCTGCGGGCCACGCGTCCGCCGGGGCCATGTCGCGCAGGTGCTTGACGTGGATCGTGGACACCACCGCGGTGCCGGCCCGGTACTGCGTGCCGTCGTCGGTTTCCACCCCGGCGCAGCGGCCATCCTCCAGCAGCAGCCGGGTCACCCGCTGGTTGCAGAGCACCGTGCCGCCGTGGTCAGCCAGGTAGCCGGTGAGCGCGGCGGTCAGCTGCCCGGACCCGCCGATCGGGATGGACCAGCTGCGCTGCTGGCGGCCGAACGTCTGTGCGTAGGGCAGCACCCCCGAGCCAGGCTCGTCGCCCGGCTGGAAGACCTGGAACGCCATCCAGAGCAGGAACGCCTGGACATGCCGGCTCTCGAACTCGTGCCGTACCACCTGCACCGCGGACAGCTGCCGCCGCCGGGCCCAGATCCTTCCCCGGGGATGATCTGCGAGCCGTTGCTCCAGCGACGGCCCGAACCCGACCGGGGTGAACTGGGCCTGGCTGAAGACGTGCTTGACCTCGTCGTACTCGTCGAGCAGGCGCAGGTACGCGGCGGCGTCCGCCTTGGAAAACCGGGCCACCTCCTCGGCGGTCCGGTCCCGGTCCAGCCACATAGTGAACTGCTCGCCGTCCGGGAACGCGACCTGCTCCACCGGGTCGGGCTCCGCGTACCGCAGGCCGTAGTCCGCGGTCAGGCCGAGCTCATCCTGGCTCAGCGCCGGGTTGACCCGGATCATCGTGTGCCCGGTGGCGCAGGTATCGATGCCGAACCCGGGCAGCAGCAGCTCCTCGGTGGCCGCCCCGCCGCCGGGGATCGGCCGTGCGTCCAGGACCAGGCAGCGGTAACCGGCCTTGGCCAGGTAGCAGGCGGTCAGCAGGCTGTTGTGCCCGGCGCCTGCCACCACGATGTCGGCGTCGTAGGTCATCCTCGGGACTGCCTCTCTCTAACGGCCTGTCCGCACAAGCCCTCCGCGCACGGCCTCGCTCCCCGCGTTTCTGCAAACCATTGCATACCGCTGTGATCCTGGCATCCCGGGCGTCCCGGCGGCAAGGGGAAGGCTCTGCTGGCCTGATGGCTCCCAGGCCCCGGCTATCTCCCCAGCCTCCTGCACACGCCACTTCGGGCGCGAGTTCACTCCTGCGGGGTGACGCGTCCGGCGGGCCCGCGGCATACGGTCCGGGGGAGACCTAGGAGGGCATTTCATGGCGCATCCGGACACCCTGTACGTGCTGGCGGCGGCGTATGACGAGCCAGCTGACGCCGTCGAAGACTACGAGGCCGTGAAGGCGCTGTACTACGCCGTGAAGACCTCGCATGACTTCGACGCGGCGGTCATCGCCAAGGACGACGCGGGCAAGGTCAGCATCCTCAAGAAGCATGAGCAGCCGACCCGGCACGGCACCGCGGTGGGCCTCGGCTGGGGCCTGGCCGCTGGCGTGGCTGCGGCCTTGTTCCCGCCGGTCGGCATCCTGGGCGCGCTCGCGGTCGGCGCCGGCGGTGGCGCCGCCATCGGGGCCGTGACCGGGCACGCCCACGGCGGGATGAGCCGGACCGACCTCAAGGACCTGGGCGAGACGCTCGACGCGGGCACGGCCGGGCTCATCGTGGTCTACGAGGCCAACCTGGCCGAGCAGGTGACGGCCAACATCAAGGCGGCCAACAAGCTCATCTCCAAGGCCACCGACATGGCCGCCGACCAGCTCGCGTCCGACATAAAGCAGGCGGACGACGCGGTCGCGGCCGGCCACTAGCTGTCCGGGCCGCCCGGCCGCCAGGGCGCCTAGCTGTCCGGGCCGCCTGCCGCGAGGGCGGCCAGGGCGGGCCCGGCGAGCCGGTTCACCGTCCATTCGTCCATCTCGACCGCGCCAAGCGAGGCGTAGAACCTGCGGGCCGGTGAGTTCCAGTCCAGGACTGACCACTCCAGCCGGGCGTAGCCGCGGGCCACGCAGACCCGGGCCAGCTCGGCCAGCAGAGCGCGGCCCAGCCCGGACCGCCGCTGGTCCGGGCGTACGTAGAGGTCTTCGAGGTAGATGCTGTGCTGGCCGGTCCAGGTGGAGAAGCTCAGGAACCAGAGTGCGAAGCCGACGACCTCGCCCTCGTGGTCGGCCACGTGCGCGAACACGGCGGGCCGCTCGCCTAGCAGGGCCCGCCGCAGGTCTTCCTCGGTGGCGGTGACTTTGGCCAGCGCTTTCTCGTACTCCGCCAGATCCCGGATGAGCTGGTGAACGGCCGGGATGTCGGCCGCCTCGGCCGGCCGGATCACGCGCTCACCCCCAGGACCGGCGCCGCCGCGGCCGCGGCGGGCTGCCCATCCTCGGCCGGGGCACTTCCGTCCGGCCCGGAAGTGGCGGCCAGGGAAGTGGCGGGAGCTACCGGGTCGGCCTGCGCCGCGGCCGGGAAGCGGTACCGGAGCCGGAAGCGGTCGGCGGCGATGACGATCTCCCCGGTTTCCACGATCCGCTCGCCGCAGTGGTGCGACCGTTCAATGAGGAGCACGGGGGAGCCGGCCGGGATGTCCAGCACCGCGGCCTCGGCCGACAGGGCTGGGCGGACGGAGATCTCCTCCACCACCTGATCCACGCCGATGCCGATTGCCTGCATGCGCTCCGCCACCCCGCGCCCCGCGAATGTGCCCTGCTCGGGGAAGGGCACCGGGGTCTGGGCGGTGGTGGCGGCGGCCTCGTAGCTCGTGGCCAGCTGCACGGGGGAGCCGTCCGCCCGCATCAGGTACCTGGTGCGGGTCACCAGCTGGTCGCCGTCGGGGAGCCGGAGCCTGCTGGCCACGTGCGCGGGCGCGGGCACGCGCTCCGACTGGTATTCCCAGGACAGCCGGGCCGGGTGACCGCCCTCGCCCGCGCTGGTCCCGTCGTCTGCCGCCGCTCCGTCCCCCACCACGGGCCGACCATCCAGCCCGAACGGCGAGCCGGGAAAATGCAGCCGGTCGTGCTCCAGGGCCGCGGCCGTGGGCAGCCTGCGGACGTACGACCCCGACCCGGCCCGCGCCTCGATGAGGCCCTCGGCCGCGAGCACCTGGAGAGCATGCTTGGCCGCGGTCTCCCCGACGCCGTACCGCGCGATGATCCCGTTGCGCGAGGGAACCCGGGCTCCAGGCGCGAGGACCCCGCCCCGGATCTGGTCGCGGAGATCCTCCAGCACGCGCAGGTACACCGGGTCGTTCGAGGCGCCCATCAGAGTTAGATCTTCCTGACGACAGTGCCCGGCTAGGCCGGCCGAGCCGCCATTGTGGCCCACCAGCCCTTGAAGCTGTGGCCCTATACGGATCCTGTGACCATAGCTTTGCCGTCGCAGCCCGGCCGGGGGCGCTACTTCTTCCGGGCGAAGATGAGGCCGTCTCCCACCGAGAGCATCGCCAGCTCCACCCGGTCGTCGGCCAGCGCGTGCTCGTTGAAGTCCCTGACCGCGCGGGCGTCGGGATCAGGCTCAGCGTCGAAGATCCGGCCGTGCAGGAACGTGTTGTCGACCAGAATGATCCCGCCCGCGCGGGTGCGCGGCACGATCTCGTCCCAGTAGGTGGCGTAGCCGGTCTTGTCCGCGTCGATGAACGCGAGGTCCAGGGACGCGTCGGTGGGCAGCGACCGGAGCGTGTCGGCGCCCGGCCCGAGCCGGAGCTCGACCACGTCGGAAACGCCGGCCTTCTGCCAGTACTCCCGGGCCAGGGAGGTCCAGTCCGCGTTCACGTCGCAGCACAGCAGGCTGCCGCCCGGAGCCAGGCCGCGGGCCAGGCAGATGGAGGAGTACCCGGTGAACGTGCCGACCTCGACCGCCCGGCGGGGCGCGATGAGCTGGCTCAGCAGCGTCATGAACGTGCCCTGCTCCGGGCCGATCTGCAGATGCCTCCAGTCGGGGAAGCGCCGCGCCGTCTCCTCTCTCAGCTCGTCCAGGATCGGGTCCGGGGGGCTGGAGTGCGAGATGACGTACTCGTAGATCTCAGGACTGACGTGCTCGGTTCCGGTAGCCACGCGCTCCACGGTAACCGGTTGCGGAATGCTAGGAGGATGTGGGAGAGCGACGCGGAACTCACCGAACTTCAGACCCTGCTGGACGCCTCGCTGGCTCAGGCCACCGGGCACCTGAGGTCCATCGTCCAGCCGGACCGGACCCTCACCGCCGCCCAGCTGGTCCGGGTCATCCCCGGCATGTGCACGCTGGCGGTCAGCAGCGTCACCGCGTCCGGCGAGCCCCGGGTCGCCGGCGCGGACGGTCACTTCCTGCACGGCCGCTGGATCTTCAGCACCGAGCGGTCCTCGGCCAAGGCGCGGCACTTCGCGGCCCGGCCGGCGGTCAGCCTGGCTTACCTGCGCGGAGAGGAGCTCGGCGTGTTCACCCACGGCCAGGCCGAGGAGCTGAACCCCCGGGCGGCCCCGCCGGACCCCCAGTGGCCCGCGATCCTGGACCATCTCACCCAGCACTACGGCAGTTCCCCCCTGAGCTGGGGCGACGTGGTGGCCTACCGGGTCCGGCCGCACTGGATGGTCGCCTACGCCGCGGACCCGGCGGCGCTCCTGGCCGAGGCAGGCTGAGCACCCGGCGCCGACCCCGGCCTGGGACGCCGCGTGTGCTGCCGCAGGCCAGTGTCCGTAATCGACAGTCGTCCGGCGGTCCTACGGCGTCACGGTACGCTCGGGCGCATGGCGTTGCGTTTCTACATCCCGAGCCCGCCAGTGAACGGGTTTCATATCGGCCCGGCCTACATTCACTTCTACGGGCTGATGTACGTGGTCGGGATCACCCTGGCGATCCTGATCACGCAACGCCGCTGGAAGGCGATGGGCGGCGACCCCGGGCTGGTCGGCGACGTCGCGCTGTGGGCGGTCCCGGCCGGGATCGTCGGAGGCCGGATCTACTTCGACCTGACCACCCCGAAGTACATCCCGCATCACTGGTACGGGGTCTTCGCCGTCTGGGACGGCGGGCTGGGGATCTGGGGCGGGATCGCGCTGGCCGCGGTCGTGGGCTCCTGGCGGGTGCGCCGCTCTGGGGCCAGCGTGACGCTGTTCATGAACGCGGTGGCTCCGGCGCTGCTGGTGGCGCAGGCCGTCGGCCGGGTGGGCAACTACTTCAACCAGGAACTCTTCGGCGGGCCGAGCACCCTGCCCTGGGCCCTGCACATCTCGTACTTCTTCCGGCCCGCGGGCTACAAGCAGTACCAGACGTTCCACCCGACCTTCCTGTACGAGTTCATCTTCGACCTGCTCTGGGCTGCGGCCCTGGTCTGGCTGGGCCACCACCGCAACATCAAGCCGCCGGGCCTGTTCGCGCTGTATGTCGCGGGCTACTCGGCGTTCCGCATCTTCGAGGAGGCGCTCCGGGTCGACCCGTCCGAGCACTTCCTCGGCCTGCGGCTGAACATGTACGTGGCCAGCGTGCTCACCGTCGTGGGTGTGGTCTGGTTCATCTACTCGCAGCGGCGGGGGAGGCCAGCGGCGGAATTGCGGGCCCGGCCGGACAGCGAGGGCGCGGACGCCGACCCGCTGGCCGGCGGGGCAGCGGAGCCCCGGGCGGCCGAGCCCGGTCCGGCCGAGCCCGGTCCGGCCGAGCCCACTTCGGCGGAGTCCACTTCGGCCGGGTCCAGCGAGGCGGCTCGCGCCACCGACACGGCCTAGCCGCGCGGCGCACGCTGCACGGCGCACACTGCACGGCACGGGATGCGCGCACCGGCTTAGTCGATGCTTGGTTCGATAAATCAGCACACTCCGGCGCGTTCATCGAACTTGTGTTTGCTTTTCTGGCATGCTTGACCCCTGACACCTCATCAGCCGTTCCACCGATGTGCAGGAGGCAATCCCAGTGGGCCAGAAGACGGTCAGGTTCAGTGACCTCAGCGGCGAGCTGATCACCAGGGACGACGCGCTCGCCCGCATCGTGATCCACGAGCACCCCGAACTCGGCGACAGCCCGGTGGAGATCGAGGCCCTGGCCGACGAGGCCGCCGGCATCGAGAAGGCCGCCCTCCGGGTGGCCGTCGTGGACCTCTACCTTCCGGGCGAGGACGAGCCACGCCGGGTGACCATGGAGGCGGCCGCATTCGACGAGCTGGCCACCGACAAGCCCATGAGCGAACTACTGCTGACCGCCCGGCCCGCCCGCCCGGCCCGGCGGGCCAAGGCGGCGGCTGCGCCCCGCGGCATCAGCTACGACACCCTGGAGCACGCCGGCGAACCGCACAAAGGCCGGATTACCGAGGCTGAGCGGGAGCTGGTCCGCGACCATCTGGACGCCATCAACGACCGGCTCATCGCCCAGGGCATGCGGACGATCGACCCCGGCGACCCCGAGCATGCCTCGCGGTACGGCCTGACTGGCCTGGCCGCGGCGCAGGCGGCCCAGGCCAGCTAGCCCGCCAGGGCCGCCGGCCCGCGGGCGAGCTGGGTGCTGCGAATTCCGGACGCTGGGAGTCCGCCGGGCCGGCGACTGTGTCTCATATGCTGGACATAATATGATCGGCATATGAGCGATCCAGAACGCTCCGATGGAACCGGGCCGGCAGGCGGTGCCGGTCCTGGCGGGCAGCGGTGGGTGGTCCTGTTCGCGGGCCTGTTCGCGATGACCGCTGGCTGCACGTTCCAGTACGGGCTGGCCTACCTGATCCCGGCGTTCCGGGCGGAGGGCCTGTCCCTGGAGCAGGCTGGCATCCTGGTCGCCTGCCCCACCGCGGGCCTGCTCCTCACCCTGGTGGCCTGGGGGGCGGCCGCCGACCGCTGGGGTGAGCGGCTGGTGCTCGGCCTGGGCCTGGCTCTCGCCGGGGCGATCCTGCTGGCAGGGGCGACCGTGCACGGGACGGCCGCGCTGGGCGCCTGCCTGGCCGCAGCCGGGGCCGCCGGGGCGTCGGTCTACGCCGCCAGCGGGCGGCTCATCCTGGGCTGGTTTCCCGCCCGCCAGCGGGGCCTGGCCATGGGCATCAGGCAGAGCGCGCAGCCCCTCGGCGTGGCGGTCGCCGCACTCGCGCTGCCCTCGATCGGCGCCCACGGACGGCCGGCCGCGCTCGGGTTCCTGGGCACGTTCTGCCTGGCCGCCGCGCTCCTGGTGGTGGTGGCCGTGCGCGACCCGGCGCGGCCGCCCCGCCACGCGCTGCCGCGGGGCAGCTCGCCGTACCGGGCGGGCCCCGGCGGGGCGAGGGGCGTGCTGTGGCGCATCCACGCGGCCAGCGCGCTGCTGGTCGTGCCCCAGTTCGCAGTGGCCACGTTCGCCCTGGTGTTCCTCGTCGATGCGCACGGCCTCGAGCCGGTCACGGCCGGCCGGGTGCTCGCCATCGCCCAGGCGTGCGGGGCTTTCTCCCGGCTGGGGGCAGGTGTGTGGTCGGACCGGGTGGGCAGCCGGATGCGCCCGATGCGGGCGCTGGCGCTGGCCACGGCGCTGGTCCTGGGCGCACTCGCGGCCGGGGCCGCCGTCCGCGCGCCGTGGGCGGTCGCCGCCCTGTTCGCCGCGGTCATCATCTCGGTCAGCACCAACGGGCTGGCCTTCACGGCCGTGGCCGAGCACGCCGGATCGTCGTGGGCCGGACGGGCGCTCGGCATCCAGAACACCGGCCAGAATGCGCTCGCGGCGGCCACGCCGCCGGTCCTGGCCGCACTCATCGGCGCGGCCGGGTACGCCGCCGCGTTCGGGGTCGTGGCGCTGTTCCCGCTGGGGGCGGCCGCCCTGGTCCCGGTGGGCGGGGAAGGCCGGGCCGCCCCGGCGGCCGCCCCAGGCCCGGCGAACTCACGGGACGTCCCGGCGGGCCGTTGACCAGCTCGGGCGTGGAACGCCGGCCGGATCAGGTAGGGGAGGCCGTCACCCCCGGCAGGGCACCGGTGACCGCCACCCTGGGACCAGGGCAGCAGAGCGGCGAACCACGTCTTCTCAGTCGTCAACCAGCTCACACCGGCGCTCACACCGGCGCTTCCGTTGCGCCCGGCGCTCCGGCCCGGCGAACAACGCGCTCAGCGGGCGCCCCAGGCTGCTGCCGCCTCCGGCTCCCGGCTGGCTGAAGGATTGGTGTCGCTGGGACGACACCAATCCTTCAATCACGGGCTGGCCGGGGCGAGCTGATGGGGCCGATAGTGCTGGTGTGGCTGCGTGGGTGCGGCTGAAGCCCCAGGACCGCGGGCGGGCTAGCGCAGGGCTGAGCCCGTTAGCGTGCGGCCGCGGCCGGCTCGGCCGCGCCGTCCCGGACCCGGTCGCGCCACCACTGCTGGCCCCGCTCCGGCAGCAGGTGAATCGGGTCGTAGTAGGGGTACTCGCGGTTCAGCGCGAGGGGGTCGGCGGCCTCCACCGCAGTCCGGTAGTTCTTCGTCCAGTAGGAGATGCCGAGCTCGGTGTCGTACCGGGAGACCTGGTGGACCCAGCGCTTGCCGACGTAGGGCACGTCGCAGACCACCCGGGGGGTCGCGAATCCCGGCAGGTACCCCATGATCTGGTGCTGCAGCTCCTGAGCCTGCGCCAGCGACACCCGCCAGTGCTCGCTGCCCGGGATCATGTCGCACATGTAGAAGTAGTACGGCATGATCCGGGCCTCATCCAGGAGCGTGAAGCAGAGGTCGAGCAGCGCGTCAGTGCTGTCGTTGACCCCGTGCAGCAGCACGCCCTGGTTGCGCACGTCGCGGATGCCGGTGTCCAGCATGGCCTGGGTGGCCCGGGCCACCAGCGGGGTGACCGACTGGGCCGCGTTCACGTGAGTGTGGATCGCGATGCTGGCCCCGCGTTCGCGGGCCTTGGCCGCCAGCCGCTCCATGCCCGCCCGGACCTGGTCGGCCAGCCAGTGCTGCGGCAGGCCCATCAGGGCCTTGCTGGCCAGCCGGATGTCGCGGATGCTGTCGATGTCCAGCAGGGCGCTGACGAAGCTCTCCAGCCGCGGCCAGGGCAGGTTGGCCACGTCGCCACCGGAGACCACGACGTCGCGTACACCCGGGGTGGCCCGCAGGTAGTCGATCATGGCCGTGAGGCGGTCCGCGGGCGCCAGGCCGAACTTGTGCTTGCCGGTGCTGGCCGTCGGGTTGCCGACCAGGTCCATCCGGGTGCAGTGCCCGCAGTACTGCGGGCAGGTGGGCAGGACCTCGGCCAGCACCTTGGTCGGGTAGCGGTGGGTAAGCCCCTCGACCGCCCACATCTCGGCCTCGTGCAGCGAGTCCCGCGACGCGTAAGGGTGCGAGGGCCGGTCAGTCCGCCGGTCGCTGAAGACCGGGATCATGTACCGCCGGACCGGGTCGGCGTAGAACGCGGCGGTGAAGCCGGGCTCATCCGGGGCGACTGCGGGGGCCATGGTGTTCAGCATCTGGGGCGGCACCAGCATGGACATGGTGGCCCGTTCCCGCTGGTCACGTTCCAGGTCGGCGAAGAAGGACTCGTCCAGGCCAGGACCGGCCACCTCACGCAGCTGTCGCAGGTTCTTCACGCAATGGGCGCGCTGCCACTGCACCGATTCCCACTCCGCGGTGGTCACCTGCGACCAGCCCGGAAACCGCCGCCAGTCCGGCTCGGCGAGCCCGGACCGATGGTACGCATAAGGCTGGCTGACCAAGGCGATCACCTTCCGTTCCTGTCGGTACTTCATTGAAGGATAGCCTTCCATCTACCCTAATAACAGAAGAAGATAGTGTGGGAGGACTCTCATACAGGAAGACTTACTGCCGCGTAGAGGTAGAGCTGTAGAGGTAGAGCTATGGAGCATCCGTTGATCCAGGACCCGCCGCGCACCGCCCGCCGCCCCGGGTCACCACTCGGCCTGCACCGGGTGCTGGAACCGTCCGGTGTCCTGCCGCAGGCGGCCTGGCGGCTGGACGCGGACCCGGCGATCTGGCCGAATGAGGTCCGGATCACGGTGGACCGGCTGAACCTGGATGCCGCCTCCTACCGGCAGCTCCGTGAATCCACCGGCGGCTCGGTCGGCGCCATGCGCGGCGCGGTGCTGGACATCATCGCCGGCCGGGGGAAGATGCAGAACCCGGTGACCGGGTCCGGCGGGATGCTCACCGGCGTGGTCGACGAGGCAGGCCCGGCGTCGCCGCTGGGGCTGGCGGCTGGTGACCGGATCGCCACCCTGGTCTCGCTCAGCCTGACCCCGCTGGCCGTGACGGACGGGCTGGCCCGCTGGGATGGCCGGTCCGAGCAGGTCCCCTGCGCGGGGCACGCGATCCTGTTCGGCCGGTCCATCGCCGCGGTGCTGCCTGCGGACCTGCCTGCCGGCCTGGCCCTCGCCGTGCTGGATGTGTGCGGTGCGCCCGCGCTCACCGAGCGGGTGGTGCGCGCCGAGCTGGCCGGTGCGGGACTGGCCCGTGCCGGGGCGGCCCGCGACGAGAGTGCCGGTGCCGGACCTGCCGGCGCCGGGCCGGCGGGCGCCGGCCACGGCGGCCCGGTGGTGGCCATCCTCGGCGCGGGCGGCAAGAGCGGCTCGCTGTCCGCGGCGGCCGCCCGCCGGGCTGGCGCGGGGACGATCATCGGGGTGGTCCCGGCCGAGGCTGAGGCGGCTGCGCTCCGCCAGGCCGGCGTGGCCGACCAGGTGGTGATCGCGGACGCCCGGGATCCGGTGGCGCTGGCCGGCGCGGTCCGGTCCGCCGGCGGACCGGCGGCCGTGACCGTGGTGTGCGTGGACGTGCCCGGCTGCGAGGGCGGCGCGATCCTGGCCACCGCGCCTGGCGGCACGGTGATCTTCTTCTCGATGGCCACCTCGTTCAGTGCGGCGGCGCTGGGAGCCGAGGGTGTGGCCGCCGATGTGACCATGCTGGTCGGCAACGGGTATGTGCCTGGTCATGCGGAACTCGCGCTGGACCTGATCCGGTCCGAGCCCGGGGTCCGTGGCCTGTTCGAGGCCCGGCTGGCCGAGCCCGGCTGACCCGGTCCCATCATGATCAGCCTGATCGATGACAGCCCATCACTGAGGGCCCGATAGAGGAGGTTCTGCGGGTGGAATCGAGGCTCCGGCTGGACCCCGCGATGGTGGCGGAGGCCCGCGAACTGGCCCGGGTCGCCGGGCAGCCGATCGTGGATCTGGCCACCCGGCACACCACCGTGTCGGTAGAACGGGCGGTGCTCCGGCTGGCCGGCCTGGACGGCGCTGACGCGGACGGGATGCCCTGGGTGAACCGGCTGGCCGATAGCGTCCGGGAGAGTACCGGGCTGGAGCAGGGCGTGGCCCTCCCGGTGTGGGACGCCCTGCTGACCGGGGGGTACCCGACGCTGCGCACGCTGGCCGCCGACGCCGCGGCCGGGGCGGTGAAGTTCCGGCTGCCCGAGGGCGCCGATGCCGTGGCTGCCCGGGACGCGGCCCGGGCCGCGCTCGCCGAGGGCTTCGCGGTCATCGACCGGAGGCGGGCCGAGCGGGCTGAGATGATCAGCGCTACCGCGGACCCGGCCAAGCCGTGGATCTACCTGATCGTGGCCACCGGCGACATCTACGAGGACATCCCCCAGGCGCAGGCCGCGGCCCGGGAAGGCGCGGATATTGTCGCGGTGATCCGGTCCACCGGGCAGTCCCTGCTCGATTACGTGCCGGAAGGGGCGACCCGGGAAGGCTACGCGGGGACCTACGCCACCCAGGAGAACTTCCGGCTGATGCGGGCCGCGCTGGACGACGTCTCCCGGGAGCTGGGCCGGTATGTGCGGCTGACCAACTACGCCTCCGGGCTGTGCATGCCGGAGATCGCCGCGCTGGCCGGGCTGGAACGGCTGGACATGATGCTCAACGACTGCATGTACGGGATCATCTTCCGGGACATCAACCCGCAGCGGACGTTCATCGACCAGCGGTTCGCCCGGCAGATCCACGCCCGGGCCGGGATCATCATCAACACCGGCGAGGACAAC
>DATCFY010000113.1:0-39423 GCA_036509255.1 Streptosporangiaceae bacterium | reverse complement strand
CCGTCAGGGTCGTCGCCGTCCGGGGGGCCCAGCCCCGGGCCGGTGCCCAGCGGCACCTGGTCGGCCCCGGGAGGCGTGCTGCCGTCCGCCTCGGCCGCGCCGTCGCCGTCGTCCTGGCCTTCTCCGGCGCCGCCCTTGGCCAGCGCGGTCCCGCGGCCGTCCGCCAGCGCGGGCGGGCTGTGCCTGCAGCTGGGCCCTCTTGGTGTCTGCATCTCCGGGTAAATCGGTATCTCCGGGTAACCTGCGTGCGGGACTACAGGAGGTACCTGAGTGAGCCGCCGTGGCTGGATCCTCTTCACGGCGATGAGCCTGATCTGGGGCGTGCCCTACCTGCTCATCAAGGTTGCGGACGGCGGCGTCTCGGTTCCCGTTCTCGTCTTCGCGCGGGTCGCCGGGGCCGCCGTGGTGCTGCTGCCCCTCGCGGTGCACCGGGGCCAGCTCCGGGCCCTGCGCGGGCACTGGCGCTGGCTGGCCATCTTCGCGGGTGTGGAGATCATCCTGCCGTGGCTGTTCCTGTCCGAGGCGGAGCGGCGGCTGTCCAGCTCGATGAGCGGCCTGCTCATCGCCTCGGTGCCGATCATCGGGGTAGCCCTGGCCCGGCTGACCGGGGGCGGGGAGCGGCTCACGCGGCTGCGCTGGGCCGGCCTGCTCGGCGGGCTGGCCGGGGTGGCGCTGCTCGCCGGCCCGGCCGCCCTGCACGGTGACCTGGGGGCGATCGCCCTGGTCATGCTCACCGCGGTGGGTTACGCCACCGGGCCGCTGATCGCCAGCCGCAAGCTGGCCGACCTGCCCGGCCTCGGGGTAACCGCGGTCTGCCTCGGGTTCGCGGCCGTGGTCTACGCCCCGGCGGCCGCACTGACCTGGCCGCGGTCCGTCCCGTCTGCTGCCGTTCTGGGCAGCCTGGCCGGCCTGGCGCTGGTCTGCACGGCCCTCGCGTTCGTGCTGTTCTTCCAGCTGATCGCCGAGGTCGGCCCGGCCCGGGCTACGGTCATCACGTACGTGAACCCGGCTGTGGCCGTGGCCCTGGGCGTCGGAGTGCTGGGCGAGCCGCTCACCCCGGAGATCATCGCCGCTTTCGGCCTGATCCTGGCGGGCTCGGTGCTGGCCACCCGGCCGAGCCCGCCGGCGGTCACGGAGGATGCGCATGCTGAGCCGGGGCCGGCGGACCAGCCGCGTGCTCCGGCCACGCCATGACCAGCGCGGCGGATCCCGGTGCTGCGGATCCCCGTGCTGCGGATCCGGGTGCTGCGGATCTCGACGCGTTGCTCACTGGGCCGGGCGCCGGACTGCTCGCCTCGCTGCGGCACGAGGCTGTCACCCCGGACACCGCGCTGGCGCTGGGCACCCGGCTGCGTGAGACGTACCCGGCCCCGCTGGTCGCGGCGGCCCTGGCGCAGCACCAGCTCCGGCTCGCGGGCCGGGCGAAGTTCAGCCGGGCCATGGACATGTTCTTCACCCGGGCCGGCCTGGAGCAGGCCTCCGCCGAGGTGGTGGCCCGGCACCGGCAGGCCCGGTTCGGGGGGGCCGGCGTGCTGGCCGACCTGTGCTGCGGCATCGGCGGGGATCTCGCCGTCCTGGCCGGGGAGCATCAGGTCCTTGCGGTGGACCGGGACCCGCTGCACCTGCGGATGGCCGCCCTGAACGCCGCGGCCTACGGTGTGGCGGGCTGCGTCCGGGCTGTCCGGGCCGACGTCCGCGAGGCCGACCTGGCCGGGGTGGACGCGGTGTTCATCGACCCGGCCCGGCGGATGGAACGCAGCACGGGCCAGCGCCGGCTGGGCCCGGGCGCCAGCGAACCGCCACTGGACTGGTGTGTGGGCCTGGCCGGGCGCGTGCCCGCGGTCGGTATCAAGGCGGCCCCGGGGATCGCGCGGGACACCGTGCCCAGGGGCTGGGAACTGGAGTTCGTCGCGATCGGGCGGGACCTGAAAGAGGCGGCGGCCTGGTCACCGTGCCTCGCAGGCCCGGCTACCCGGGCCACCATCCTGCCCGGCGGGCACACGCTCACCCCCGAGCCAGGCCCGCCGGTGCCGGTGGCGGCCCCCGGCCCGTTCCTCCTCGACCCGAATCCCGCGGTGACCCGGGCCGGGCTGGTCGAGGAGCTCGCCCGGCAGCTGGGGGCCTGGAAGATCGACGAGCAGATCGCGTTCTTGTGCGCGGACACCGCGGTGCGCACCCCGTTCGCCCGGACCCTGCAGGTCATCGACTCGGGACCGTGGAACCAGAAGCGGCTGCCCGCCCGGCTGCGTGCCCTCGACGTCGGTGCGCTCGACATCCGCCGTCGCGGGCTGGCCGGCGACGTGGATCAGCTGCACCGGCGGCTGAAGCTGACCGGCTCACGGCGCGCCACCCTGGTGATGACCCGGGTGGCGGACCGGCCCTGGGGTCTGGTTTGCGTCGACCTGACCGGCTAACAGGCGAGCGGCGACCGAATGGACGGGGGAGGTGCCGTGACGCATCGGATCGCCGTGTGTGCCCGATAGACTCGCGCACGTGATTGACCTGAGGGCCGCGCGCCAGGAGCCAGACCGCTACCGGTCCGCGCTCGCCCGGCGCGGTGCCGCCGACGACTTCGATGCCGTGCTCGCCGCCGACCAGACCTGGCGGGAGCTGACCGAACGCGCCGAGACCCTGCGCGCCGCGCAGAAGCGGTCGTCGCGGGGCGGCCAGCCCAGTCCGGAAAAGCTCGCCGAACTGCAGCAGCTCCGGAAGGAACTCGACGCCGCCGAGGCCGACCTGGCCGAGGCCGAGCGCACGCGGCAGGGGCTGCTGGCCCGGATCCCCAATCTGCCCGACCCGACGGCCGCGGACGGCCTGGCCGAGGACGACTCGGTGGTGCTGCGCACCTGGGGTGAGCCGCCCCAGTTCACGTTCCCGGTCCGGGACGCGACCGATCTCGGCGGCCCGACGGGCTGGATCGACATGGCCCGCGGCGCACGGCTGTCCGGGTCCCGGTTCGCCTACCGGTTCGGTGACGTGGCCACGACCGAGATGGCCATGTACCGCTTCGTGCTCGACCGCCTGAACGGCAAGGGATTCATGACCGTGCTGCCGCCGGTGCTGGTCGGCGAGCGCGCCATGTACGGCACCGGGTTCCTGCCCACCGAGGAGTCCAACCTCTATCACCTGGAGCGGGACAACCTGTACCTGACCGGGACCTCGGAGGTGGCGCTCGCGGGCATCCACACCGACGAGCGGCTGGAGGAGAGCGAGCTGCCCGCCAGGTACGCGGCGTTCACCACCAACTTCCGGCGCGAGGCCGGGGCGGCGGGCAAGGACACCAAGGGCATGTTCCGGGTCCACCAGTTCGACAAGGTGGAGATGTACGTCTACTGCCTCCCCGAGCAGTCGGCCGACTTTCACGAGGAACTGCTCGCGCACGAGGAAGAGATCGTCCAGGCCCTCGGGCTGCCCTACCGGGTGATGAACATCGCGGTGGGCGACCTTGGCGCGCCCGCGGCCAAGAAGTACGACATCGAGGCGTGGTTCCCGGCCCAGCAGCGCTACCGGGAGATCACCTCCTGCTCGAACACCACCGACTACCAGGCGCGGCGGCTGAACATCCGGTTCCGCCGCGACGGCAAGCTGCACTTCGCGCACACCCTCAACGGGACCGGCGCGACGGCCCGGTCGCTGCTCTCGATCATGGAGAACTTCCAGGACGAGAGGGGCGTCGTGACCGTCCCCGAGGTGCTGCGGCAGTACGGGGCGCCCGCCACCCTGGGCGGGAAGCCGGCCTAAGCCCCGGATCCCGCGGCCTGGCCGCCGCCCACCGTGGTGGCCAGGGTGCTCCCTTCCGGGGATCCCAGTCCCGTGCAGGCGTCCCAGCCTGGTCCGGCGGAGTAGGCACCGTTGCTGCCGCTGGTGGTGTCGCGGAAGCCCGCGGCGGCCGTGCCCGCGGTCACGCCCGCGTACAGCAGGGGCTGGACCAGGCCGAACGACTTCCCGGTGGACTGGGCCAGCCGGCTGATCAGCGCCGCCCACAGCGGGGCCACGGCACTCGTCCCGCCGATCACCGTGGACTGCCCGTCCACCCGGACCTGATAGCCGGTCTGCGGGTCGGCGCAGCCGGCCACGTCGGGCACGCCCCGGCCCGCCGCGGTCCCGGCCGCCGCACCCGTCCGGGGCGGGACGCCCGCGGCCGCCTGCCAGGACGGGAGGCTGAACGTGTCGCTCACGCCGCCGCCCGTGGCGCCGCCCGTGGCGCCGTCGTTCCAGACCGTCTCGGAACTGATCACGCCGGTCCCGGCGTCACCACGCAGGCTGGTCCCGCCGCAGGCCAGCGCGTGCGGGCTGGACGCGGGGAAGTCGACGTGGGCACCGCTGCCGCTCTGCCCGTCACTGCTGCCGTTGTCGCCGGCCGCGACGCAGACCGTGACACCCAGCGCGGCCGCGTCCGCCATGGCCTGGTCCAGGGCGGTCCGGGCCTGCGCGGTCCAGGAGTCCTCGGACTGGCCCCAGCTGATGCTGACCACCGTGGGCGTCGGGGTCGCGTGCACCGCGGTGGTTACCGCGTCCACGAAGCCCTGGTCGGTGTTGGGGGCGAAGTAGACAACCTGCGCCGCCCCGGGGGCCACCGCGCCGGCCACCTCGACGTCAAGCAGGACCTCGCCGTCCGCGCCGTTAGGATCCTGGCCGGGCTGGTTGACCGCGCCGTCCACGCTGGCCGCGGTGACCGAGGGGACCGGGAGGCCCAGCCCGGCGAAGTAGGGATCGAGGTCGCTGCTGCCGAACCCGCCGCCGAGTTCGACGATCGCGATGGTGTGGCCGGTCCCGTCGGTGCCCGCCGGGAACTGGTACAGGTCCGCTACCTGTGGCGGGGTGTAGGACGTGGGTGCCGCGGCCGCGGTAGGCGCCGGGCTGCCCGGGACCGGCGCGGTGGGCGCGGGTGCCGCCCCCCGGGCCGTGGCCGCCGGGGCGCGGCGGAACTGGGCGCGGGCCTGCGGCCGGTCGTCCAGGCCCAGCACGGCCAGCACGATGCCGTCCAGTTCGGCGGGGATCTGCAGTCCGCCTTCCCGGTAGCGGTGCTCGACCATGTCCTGCCCGGCGACCGGGTCCGGCGAGCGCACCAGGCGCAGGCTGGCGCCGAAGGTCGCGGACAGGGCCGCGAGCGTGCCCCGCACCATGACCCGCCGGGCGCCTGATTCGGCCGCCGTGACCTGCAGGCCGTGCCCGGTAAGCACGGTCGTGATGAGCTCCAGGTCGGCCGGGTCGGTGCCGTGCTGCTCGGCGAATTGCTCCGGGGTCAGGGTGGCGGGACCCTCGACCAGATCCCGGGACAGCGCGGCCCGGCGCCGGGTCACCAGCGTGACCTCGATCTGCCGGGATTCATCCACCGCGCCTAGTTCCTGCGATCCCGGCACAGGGCCGCGCTCACTGCCGGGCAATGGCACGAAGGAATGTCCCGTCATGATCGCTCCCTGTCTGGCTGACGCCGGCTGCCATGGTTCAGGCCGATGGGTCATCAGGTGGTCCCCGTGGGCGTCTCGTCGGCACGCCCGCGCAGACAGTATGTCGTGACACCGGGTACCGGGGAGCCGTTCCCGCACCAAAAGGGATGGCCGGCCCATTCGGTCGGAAATGCGGAGGGGCGGGAACGGCCGCAGCCGTTCCCGCCCCTCCGCAGGATGCCTGTTTCGTCAGGCGGCCAGCCGCTCCGCGGCCGGCTCAGCGGTCCGCGGGTTGCCAGTCACCTCCAGGCGGTGCACCACATTCTCGGTGCTGACCTCGTGCGCGGCGAGATCTGCCAGCGCGACCACGCCGAGGGCAATCGCGTCGGCCAGAACCATCCAGGTCAGCACGTTGCCGGTGAAGATCAGTGCCGCGATGAGGGACCACAGGGCGACGAGCCCGGCCACGCCGTGGCCGATCCGCTGCCCGGTCCGGCGGGCCGTGGCCATGCTGGCCGCCGCCACCACCGCGAGGCCGGTGGAGACGCCGAACGCGAGCCAGCCAGCCACCGCGGCCGAGAATGCCATCGCTGAGACAGCCAGGAATGCCGCGCCGAGCACGAACAGATTGTCCAGCGCGAACCGCAGGCTCAGCTTCATGACGAGTACCTCCTTGACGCCGCTTGTGGCAGCATCAGCCGTTTCCTTACGGCGGGCCGGGAGAGGCGCTGATCGAGAGCCTGTCCCGTCTCGTCGGGTGAGCGTCCTTTTCCGCAGACCCATCGGGATGCAACCGGACCAGCTCTCCGCTTATGCCCAGGAGGAAATGTTTGCTAGATCACATTTCGGGGGAATCGGGCGTGGCGGGCTCGATGCCCCGGTTCCGCGGCTTCTTGGGCCGCTTCAGCGGGCGGCGCTTCACGTTAACCCCGCCCATCAGCGCGAACCCGACCACCCGCACTTTAGGCGCGCCGGGCAGGCCCGGGCCGGTGGCCCGGTGATCGAAGCCGCCCATGATGCCGAAGCCGGACACGTCCACTTCGACGTCCTCACCCACGGTGATATCCACCCCGCCCATCAGGGTGAACACGTCGATGGTGACCTCGCGCTGGCTGAACCGCGCTTCCCGCAGGTCGAGCTGCACGCCGCCGAGCACCGCGACCACGCTGTGCCGCGGCGGCACCACCCACACCCCGCCCCGGTCTACCCCGCCCAGGATGGCGACGGACATCCCGGATCCGGGTTCCCCGCCAATCCGGGCGGCCGGGAACCTGCCCGGGGCCGTGTCCACCGCCCCGGCGGGTGGCTGACCGGGAGCCGGCAGGTCGGCGGTGACTTCGCTGAGGTCGCCGTAGGTCCGGGCCGCGTAGGCCGTCTCGAGCCGCTGGTCCAGTTCCTCGAACGTGATCCGGCCGTCGCCGGCGGCCTGGCGCAGGACCTCGGCGGCCTGCTCCCGGTCGGCGTCGGACACCCGGAGGTGACTGCGGTCGGCAGGCTGGGGGAGGTTGCTCATGGTCAGGTCCGGTTCACTCGCCGGGCGTGTGCAGCTCGAGGCAGCTGATGCCCCGCATATCCAGCCAGGTGCGCCCGCCGGTGCGGTTGACCCTCAGTACCACCTCACCGCAGGTCCGGCACCGGGCCACCAGGCCGGGCGCGTCGGTGTACACCAGTGCCTCACCCATGGCCTCGCTGGTGCCGCACGAGGCGCACTGCCCCACGGCGCTCGTGATGTCCACGGCGAAAATCTCGCCGAGCGTCCCGCCGAGCACGTTGCCGTCGAGGTGGGTGTTCACGGTCAGCCTCCGGAGGGTCCGAATCGTTCGGTCTTGATCGCGCCCGGATCATGCCCGGCCTTGACCAGCAGGCTGGCGGCGGCCTCTACGAAGCCCGTCGGCCCGCAGATGAAGACCGCGGGCGCGGCCGCCGAGGTCCAGCCGGCCGCGGAGAGCACCACCGGGTTCAGCCGGCCGATCCGTACCTTCGCCCCCGGCGGGCCACTGCGGGTGTACACGTAGCTCATCTGGAACCCGTCGGCTGCCTGGCTGAGCCGTTCCAGCTCGGCGGCATACAGCACGGTCTCCGGGCTGCGCACCGAGTACACCAGCCGGAACGGGGCCGCACTGCCGGCCGCGGCCCGGGCGCGGATCATGGACATCAGCGGAACCACCCCGCTGCCCCCGGCCACCACCAGCACTGGCCCCGGCTCGGCCGGGTCCCAGACGAACCAGCCGCCGATCGGGCCCCGCAGCTCCAGCGGATATCCGGGCTTCAGAGTGTCGGTGAGGTACGGGGACACCTCGCCGTCCTCCAGCCGCTGCACGGTCAGCTCCAGCCGGTCCGGTCCGGGTGCGGAGGCGATCGAGTACGACCGCTGCGCCGAGTAGCCGTCGTCGGCGGTGAGCCGCACATCGACGTGCTGGCCCGCGGCGTGCCCCGGCCAGCCCGGGAGGTCGACGACGATGGTGTGGGCGGTGGCGGTCTCCTCACGGATCTCCGCGACCGTGCCCACCTGCCAGGTCAGTCGCCCCAGTACCGCTGCTCGCGCCATGGGTCTCCGTAGTTGTGGTAGCCGAGGCTCTCCCAGAACCCTGGCTCATCCTTGGCCCTCAGGTCGATGCGGCGCACCCACTTGGCCGACTTCCACAGGTACAGGTGCGGGACGAGCAGCCGGGCCGGGCCGCCATGCTCGGCGGCCAGCGGCTGGCCGTCGTACTCGAACGCGACCCACGCCTGGCCGTCCAGCAGGTCGGCGACCGGAAGGTTCGTGGTGTAGCCGCCGTAGCAGTGCGCCAGCGCGTACTCAGCGCTGGTCTCAGCCTGGGCCAGCAGCGTGTCCAGGGACACGCCCCGCCAGGTGGTCCGCAGCTTGGACCACTTGGTCACGCAGTGCAGGTCGACGTGGATCTCCTCGCTGGGCAGGGCACGGAACTGCGCCCAGTCCCAGCTGTGCGCCCGGCCGGCCTCGGTGGTGATGCTGAACTTCCACGAGTCGGTATCCACGCGGGGGGTTGGCCCGGCGGAGAGCACCGGAAAGTCCGTGACGAGGTACTGGCCCGGCGGGAGCTTCTCACGCTCGGACCGCCCGCGGCCCTTGAACCCTGGAGACACGATGCCCATGCCGCTAGCTTGCCATTCCCGGGGCTTCAGCGGCAGGGCGGGATCAGTGATGCCGGGCTAGTGCAGGTGACGGCGCCAGTCGGCGGGGACCCGGCCGGCCGGGCCGGGCACCGGCTGGTCCAGCGGGTGGTGCTCCGGCGAGGCCAGCTCCGGGCCGTCGTAGAACTGTTCCTCGGGGTAGCTCCAGAACCACGACTCGCCCGGCTCGAAACTGCGTACCAGCGGGTGGCCGGCGGCTGCGGCGTGCTTGCTGGCGTGCTGCTCTGGTGAGCTGTCACAGCAGCCGATTTGCCCGCACTCGGCACACCGGCGCAGGTGGAACCACCAGCCGGAAACCTTCTCGCATTCCGCGCAGCCGGTGCCGCTCGGCGGCACAGTCGGGTCGAGTCCCGGGATCTCAGCCATTCAGCTCTCCTCGACGCTAGCCGGTGCGGAGGTACCGGGCGCGATCACGCTGTCGGCCTCCGCGGGGGTGATGGGCAGGCGGACCTGGAACCGCGTGTTGCCGGGTTCCGACTCGACCCGCAGGTCCCCGTGGTGCCGGTTGACCACGATGCGGTAGGAGATGTCCAGCCCGAGCCCGGTGCCTTCGCCGACCGGCTTAGTGGTGAAGAACGGCTCGAAGATCCGCTCCCGTATCTCCGGGGGTACGCCGGGCCCGGTGTCGCCGATCTCCACCAGCACCCGGTCGTCGTCCCGCGCCGTGCGCACGGTCAGCGTGCCCTGGCCGTCCATGGCGGACACCGCGTTGTCGATCAGGTTCGTCCAGACCTGGTTCAGCTCCGCCGGGTACGCCGGGATCGGCGGCAGGCTGCGGTCGAAGTCCTTGACCACGGTGATCCCGTCCCGGAGCTTGCCGCCGAGCATCATCAGCGTGCTCTTCAGCAGCTCGTGCACGTCGACCACCTGGTACGGCGCCCGGTCCAGCTGGGAGTACTGCTTCGCCGCCGTGACGAGGTGGGAGACTCGTTTGGTGGAGTCCTCGATCTCGTTCATCAGCAGCTCGGTCTCGACCGTGTAGTTCAGCCAGCGGATGGCGCCCTCCAGGGTGCCGTCGTCCACGACCGCCGCCACCTGGTCGAGCCAGGCGGCCTCCAGGCCAGCCTGGACGAACGTGGGCGCGAGGTCCCAGCCGCCGCTGATGCCGTGATCCTCCAGCCACTCGCCTACCGCATCCTCGCGGTCGGAGGCCTCCATCGGGCTCAGCTCAGGTGCCTTGGCTACCCGCTCCACCGCGTCTTCCTGGAGCCGGATCAGCGTCTCCAGGGCGGCCTGGTCGAACCGGCCGCTCGCCACGAGGCGCAGCTTGTGGCGCATGCCGGCCACCCGGTCGCGCAGCGAGGACGTGGCCCGGACGGCGGCGGCGGCCGGGTTGTTCAGCTCGTGGGTCAGCCCGGCCGACAGCGAGCCCAGCGCGAGCAGCCGCTCGCGCTGGCCCACCTGCTGCTGGACGTTCTTGATCCCGAAGAACAGCCCCTCCAGCATGTGCACGGCCATCGGGAACCAGTCCCGCATCATCGACGCGAACTTGTCCGCGTCCAGCACGTAGAACCGGGAGGGCTCGGTGACCCGCAGCGAGTTGTCGTAGAGCTGCGGGACCCGGTCACCGAGGTAGGCGCGGAACGCCCCGGTGTACACGCCCCGCCCGGAGCTCCGGTTCACCTCGACGTCGTCACCGCCGATCCGCCGCGACATGACCAGGGTGCCCTCGATCAGCACGTAGAAGCAGGTCGCAGGCTCGCCCTCGGCGTATATCGGCCCGGGCGGGAACAGCTCCACCCGACCTTCCCGGCACAGCCAGTCGACCTGCTCGCCGGTCAGCTTCTCGAACAGGAACAGGCTGCGCAGCTCGTCGGCGTCACACGGCAGGGTCTGCCGTCCCGCCGCGAGGTCGGCCGCGCTTGCGGAAGCGGTGGGCTGGGTGGCTGGCTCTGCGCTCAAAGCTTCTCCAGGTAGCGGTGCACGAGCATGACGGCCATGGCTCCCTCGCCGACGGCGGAGGCGACCCGCTTGGCGGATTCGGCGCGGGCGTCCCCGGCCACGAACACGCCGGGGATGCTGGTCTCCAGGTGGTACGGGGCCCGGTCCAGCTGCCAGCCGGCGGGCTTCTGGCCGCCCACGGACAGATCCGGGCCGGCCACCACGAAGCCGTGATCGTCGCGGACCACCACGCCGTCCAGCCACTCGGTGAGCGGGGCGGCGCCGATGAACACGAACAGCATCTGCGCGTCCACGGTCTCGGTGCTGTGGTCCGCGGTGTTGCGCAGCGTCAGCTGCTCCAGGTGGCCGTCCCCGGACGCGCCGATCACCTCGGTGCAGGTCCGGACCGTGATGTTATCGATTTCCCCGATTTGCTGAATGAGGTAGTAGGACATGGACCGTTCCAGCGACGGCCCTCGGACGAGCAGCGTCACCGACTTGGCGTGCCGGGAGAGGTACACGGCCGACTGGCCGGCCGAGTTCGCCCCGCCGACGATGTACACGTCCTGGTCGATGCAGGCCGCGGCCTCGGTGAGCGCGGACCCGTAGTACACACCCCGGCCGGTCATCTCGCTGAGCCCGGGCGCGCCGAGCTGCTTGTAGGAGACGCCGGTGGCCAGGATGATGCTGTGTGCGCCGAGTGTGCCCCCGTCCGCGAACCGGATAGCCCGCGAGGACCCTTTGATATCGAGCCCGACCACCTCACGGGTGGTGAGCACCTCGGCACCGAACTTCAGCGCCTGACGCCGGGCCCGGGTGGTGAGCTGTGCGCCCGACACCCCGTCCGGGAAGCCGAGATAGTTCTCGATACGGGAGCTCTGCCCGGCCTGGCCGCCGGTCGCGGTCCGTTCGACCAGCACGGTCTTCAGGCCCTCGGAGGCGCCGTAGACGGCCGCGCCCAGCCCGGCCGGGCCGCCGCCGATCACCACCAGGTCGTAGAAGTCCTTGGCCGGCGTGGTGCTCAGGCCGACCCGGGTGGCCAGGTCCGCGTCGCTCGGCGCGACCATGGTCTCCCCGTCCGGGGTGATGACCAGCGGCAGCGTCCGGCCGTCGGCCCCGGCCGCGGCGAGCAGCCGTTCCCCGTCCGGTTCGTCCGAGGGGAACCAGCGGTAGGCCACCTCGTTCCGGGCCAAGAACTCGCGGACCTCCGTGCAGCGGGCGGACCAGCGGTGCCCGACCACCTTGGTCACGTGCACCGGCTGGTAGTCCTCCAGCCGCCACGCGTCCAGCTGGGCGTCGATCACCGGGTAGAGCTTCTCTTCCGGCGGGTCCCAGGGCTTGAGCAGGTAGTAGTCGAGGTCGACGACGTTGATGGCCTCGATCGCGGCGTCGGTGTCCGCGTAGGCGGTGAGGAGCACCCGGCGGGCGGCCGGGTACGTCTTCATGGCTTCCTCGAGGAACTCAATGCCGTTCATCTGCGGCATCCGGTAGTCGGCCAGAATGACCGCCACCTCGTCGCCGCGCAGCCGCATCTCCTTCAGTGCGTCGAGGGCCGCCGCACCTGATTCGGCGCGCACGATGCGGTGCTGCTGGCCGTAGCGGCCACGCAGGTCACGGGCTATGGACCGGGAAACCCCGGGATCGTCGTCAACGGTCAGGATCGCGGTGCGGGCGTTGTCGTCCGGCGTGGGGGTGGTCATGCGTGCACCGGGCGGGTCTCAGTTTCACGGCTAGGCCACTGCATGATCCCATCGTATTAATAGGAGCAAAGGTTCCGGCACCCCCCGGGTTCCCGTTCGCTCAGAGCGTGGGCCGCGACGGCCGGCCCTGAGCCGCCTGGTCGTCATGATCGTCGTGGTCCCGGCGGGACAGCGGCAGCACGAACCACAGGCCCGCGAACGCGCACACCACGAGGGCGGTGATCACGATGGCGGGTGCACCCGGGGCCACGAAACTGACCACCAGCAGGACCGCGCAGGACACCGCGAGACTTACCGTGACCAGCCCGGCGATGGCCATCGCGTTGGTCACCCGGACCAGGCTCTCCTTCTCATGCCGGCGGAACAGCAGCCGGTGATAGGCGACCGGCGCCACCAACAGGGCGGTAGACACGGCCGAGAGCGTCACCGTGGCCAGATACACGCCTCGCTGGGCCGTGTACAGCTTCGAGAAATGGTTCGTGAAGGGCAGCGACAGGAGGAAGCCGAAGAGCACCTGGACGCCGATGCCGGCCACGCGGAGCTCGTTGAGCAGCTCCATGACGTTGCGGTCGTCACGCTGCGCCTCGGTCTCGCCGGGCCGGTCCGGTTCGGTGTGCGAGGAATCCGCCGCGGCCCGGGACGAGTCGGTACTCACCGTAGTCCCCGGCCCGCATGTCCGTGGCCGGAGCGTGAGTGGCCGGGGCGTGGCCAGCGCGGCGCTGGGCTGAGCATGTCCCCGGAGCTACCCGCCCCGCCCCACCCAAAACGGGCTGCCAGGCCGTCGGCCAGCGACGACTCCCGTCCGGCGCCGCCTTCAAGACCAGTCCACGCCGTCCTCAACCTCTCCTGTCACTCCGGCCACGTGCAGGGCTGGTCCGGCCACGTGCAGGGCTGGTCCGGCGCGTGTCCGAGCCCACATTTCCCGCGAACGGTACGCAAATTCGGGTGTTTTGTCCCTTTCGGGCACACCGAACGCGGGAAATGTGGACGGGTGGGGCTGGTGGGGCGGGCGTGTGGGGTTCCGGGGGCGGCGGGTGGGTTCCGGGGGCGGCGCCCGGGTTCTGGGTGGATGCCCTGGTGGGGGGCGGGCGCGGCTTGACGGGGGTACGGGGGTGTGGTCTTCTTTCTTCGTTCCGCCGACGGCAGGGCAGGAAGCCGGTGCGACTCCGGCGCGGTCCCGCCACTGTGACCGGGGAGCGAATCCCGTCCAGGGCCACGACCGCTGAGGCGGTGGGAAGGCCGGGAGGAGCTTCGATCCGGGAGCCAGGAGACTCCGGCCGTCGGATCCAGCGCCTGCGGGGCGCGGTTACCCCGGGGAAGGCTCAGCCGATGATCGTGCGGTCGTTGTCCCGGCCTGGGCTGCCGACGGCCGCGGGGCTGCCCGAGGCCGCGGGGGTGCTCGCCGGCGGCGTGCTCGACGCGGTGCTGGCCGACCCGCGCCGCGGGCACCCGGTGGCGGCCTTCGGCGCCGTGGCCAGCCGGGCCGAGTCACGGATCTGGTCGGACAGCCGCATCCGGGGCGTGGGCCTGCTCGCCGCCTGCGTGACCCCGGTGGCCGTGGCCGGGCTGGCCGCGCAGCGGCTGACCCGCGGCCATCCCCTGGCCACCGCCGCAGTCACCGCGCTGGCCACCTGGACCGTGCTAGGCGGGACCAGCCTCGGCGGCACGGCGCTGGCCCTGGGCCGGGAACTGGACGCCGGCGACCTGGACGCCGCGCGGCGGATACTGCCCGCGCTGTGCGGGCGCGACCCCGGCCAGCTCGACGCGGCCGGGCTGGCCCGCGCGGCGGTGGAGTCGGTAGCCGAGAACACCTCCGATGCGGTGGTCGCCCCGCTGCTGTGGGGCGCCGTCTTCGGCCTGCCCGGCCTGCTCGGCTACCGCGCGGTGAATACCCTGGACGCGATGATCGGCCACCATAGCCCCCGTTACGAGCGGTTCGGGTGGGCCGCGGCCCGGCTCGACGACGTGGCCAACCTGATCCCGGCCCGGGTGACCGGGCTGCTGGCCGCGGCGCTCGCGCCCGCGGTCGGCGGCCGCACCCGCCAGGCCCTGCGGACGCTACGCCGGGACGGTGGCCAGCATCCCAGCCCCAACGCCGGCCGGTGCGAGGCGGCTTTCGCGGGCGCGCTGGGGGTCCAGCTCGGCGGCCGGAACAGCTACCAGGGACGGGTCGAGCAGCGGGGGCTGCTCGGCGATGGGTCGCCGCCGGCGGCTCCGGACATCACCCGGGCCGTCCGGCTGTCCCGGCTGGTCAGTGCCACGGCGCTGCTCATGGCGGCGGGCATCGCGCACGGCAGGCACAGCAGGAGGCGCCTTCGGGCGCCCCGCAATCGAGCGGGAGGCACCACTTGATCGAGGACCATGACGTGTTCCGTCCGGCGGAGTACCTACCGGCGGAGTTTGCGCCCGCGGAGTCCGTAATCAGCGGGAACGGACGGCAGGGGGCCATCCAGCCGACCACGGGCCAGCCGACCACGGGCCAGCCGACCACGGGCCCGCCGACCACGGGCCCGCGGCCGACCAGCCACGCCATGCCCGCGGCGGATATCGACGCGCTGTACCAGGTGGTCGCCGAGCGCCGCGACGTCCGCAACGGGTTCCGCCCGGACCCGATCGCCGACGACATGCTCACCCGCGTGCTGACCGCCGCGCACCAGGCGCCCAGCGTGGGGCTGAGCCAGCCCTGGGACTTCATCGTGCTGCGTGACCGGGGCGTACGGGAACGCGTGCACGAGCTAGCCCGGCGGCAGCAGGAGGTGTTCGCGGCCGGGCTGCCTGGGCCGCGGGCCCGGGCGTTCAGCGACCTCAAAGTCGAGGCGATCCTCGACACCCCGCTCAACATCGTGGTCACCTGTGACACCACCAGGGGCGGGCGCCATGTGCTCGGACGGCACGCCCAGCCGCAGGTCGCCGCCTACTCGACCGCATGCGCGGTGCAGAACCTCTGGCTCGCCGCGCGGGCCGAGGGCCTTGGCGTGGGCTGGGTCAGCTTCTTCGACGAGCGTGAGCTGGCCGGCGCGCTCGGCCTGCCCGCGCACCTGGTCGTGGTCGCCTACCTCTGCGTGGGGCACGTCGAGGCGTTCCCGCCAGCACCGGAACTGGTGCTCAGCGGCTGGGCCCGGCGCAGGCCGCTGGCCTGGGCGGTGCACGACAACCAGTGGGGCCGCCGCGGCCTGCCCGGCGGGCAGCCCGCCAGCCTGCTCGGCGACACCATCGCGGCGGTCGGGCCGCTGGACCCCGAGGCCGTGGCGCAGGCCCGCGAGCGGCAGGAGGCGCTGACCAAGCCGAGTGGGTCACTGGGCGTGCTGGAGCATGTGTCAGTGCAGCTGGCCGGCCTGGCCGGGGAGTGCCCGCCGCCGATGCCCGAGCCCGCCGTGGTCGCGGTGTTCGCGGGTGACCACGGCGTGCACGCCCAGGGTGTCACCCCGTGGCCCCAGGAGGTCACCGCGCAGATGGTGGCCAATTTCCTGGCCTCCGGTGCGGTGGTGAACGCGATCGCGGCGCAGGCCGGGGTCGAGGTTTGCGTGGTGGACGTGGGGGTCGCCGCGGACCTGCCGGACGCCCCCGGGCTGCTGCCCCGGAAGATCCGCCCCGGCACCGCCGACATGACCGCCGGCCCGGCCATGAGCCGGGACGAGGCGCTGCGGGCCATCGAGGTGGGCATCGAGACCGCGCGTGACCTGGTCGCGGCGGGGAACAACTGCCTGCTGACCGGGGACATGGGCATCGCCAACACCACCGCGTCGGCCGCGCTGATCGCCGTGTTCACCGGCGCGGAGCCGGAGGAGGTCACCGGCCGGGGCACCGGCATCGACGACCCGACCTGGCAGCGCAAGGTGGCGGTGGTGCGCCACGCCCTGGAGCTCCACCGGCCCGATCCCGCTGATCCACTGGGCGTCCTCGCGTCCGTGGGCGGCCTGGAGCACGCCGCGCTGGCCGGGTTCATCCTGGGTGGCGCGGCGCTGCGGATGCCGGTCGTGCTGGACGGCGTGATCGCCTGCGCGGCCGCGCTGGCCGCCCGGGCCCTGGCCCCGGATGTGCCGGCCGCCCTGGTCGCCGGACACCTGTCCACCGAGCCGGGAGCCCGCCGGGCGCTGGACGCGCTGGGCCTGCACCCCCTGCTCGACCTGGGCCTGCGCCTCGGCGAGGGCTCCGGCGCGGCACTGGCCCTGCCGGTCGTCGCGGCCGCGGCCCGGGTGCTGCGCGACGTCGCGACGTTCGACAGCGCCGGCGTGTCCGGCGAGAAGGGATGAGCCGGGCCGGCCGGCGCCTGAATCTGCCTCGCCGGGCCCGGCCCTACCGCGTGCTGATCCTGGGCGGCGCCCGGTCGGGGAAGTCGGTGACGGCGGAACGGTTGCTGGCCGGCCGGGACCAGGTGAACTACGTGGCCACCGGTGCCCCGCCGGACCCTAGCGACCCGGAGTGGGCGGCCCGGGTCCGCCTGCACCAGCAGCGGCGCCCGGCGCACTGGGCCACGCTGGAAACCAGGGACCTGGACCAGGTCCTGGCCGCGCCGGACCTGACTGGCCCGCAGCTGGCCACCCCGGTCCTGGTGGACTGCCTGTCCACCTGGCTGGCCGGCGTGATGGACGAGTGCGGGCTCTGGTCCGGTGCCCCGGGCGCCGATAAGGCGCTGGCCGGGCGGGTGGACGGCCTGCTCGACGCCTGGCGGGCTACCCGCCGGACCGTCGTGGCGGTCAGCAACGAGGTCGGCTCGGGGGTGGTTCCGGGCACTGCCTCCGGGGTGCGCTACCGCGACGAGCTGGGGATGCTCAACACCAGGGTCGCGGCGGAGTGCCAGCAGGTCTGGCTGTGTACGGCCGGGATCCCGCGGCGGCTGAAATGACCGGAGGGCAGAAAGGCCCCGGGACCGGCGCGGCGCGGCGCACCCCGGCCTGGCGGGTCGCGCTGAGCCTGTTCACCGTGATCCCGGCCGGGGCCGGCGGTGACCTGGACGGAGGAGCCGCCGCCCGGGCCATCTATTGGCTGCCTGTGATCGGCGCCGGCCTGGGGCTGGCCGGGGCGGGGGCGATGGTTTTCGTTGCGGCTGGGCCATTGTCGCCAGGGCGGCAGCTGCTCGGCGCGGCCCTGGCCATGATGCTGCTGGGCCTGCTGACCGGCGGCCTGCACCTCGACGGGCTGGCCGACACCGCCGACGGGCTGGGCAGCCGCCGGCCCGCGGACCAGGCCCTGGAGATCATGCGCCGGTCCGACGCCGGGCCCTTCGGGGTGGCCACGCTGGTGCTGGTGCTGCTGGTCCAGGTCTGCGCGCTGGCCTCGCTGCCCCGCGGGTGGGCCGGGGTCACCGCTCTGGTGCTGGCCACGGTGACCAGCCGGGTGGCCGTGGTACTGGCCACCGGGTCGCCATCGGCCCGGCCGTCCGGGTTCGGCGCGCTGGTGGCCGGCCGGACCAGTGCTGCGGGCCGCGCGGCCAGCGCGGCGGTACTGCTGGCTGTGGTGCCCGCGGCCGGGCTGGCCCTGGGCGGGGTCCCGGCCGCGGCCCGGGACCTGCTGGCCGTGGCGGCGGGCCTGGCCGTGGGCGGCCTGCTGCGGCGGGCCGCCGTCCGGCGGCTCGGCGGGATGACCGGCGACGTGTTCGGGGCGACCATCGAGCTGAGCACGGCCACGGTGCTGCTGGTCCTCGTGCTCGCCCGCTGAGGCCTCGCCCGCTGAGGCCGCAGGAGCGATTTCGTGTCAATCAGGCCTTCGCCGGCGGCCTCGTGCCGCCCGCGGCGGTGGCCGGCACCTACACCGCCACGATCACGCACTCGGCGTCCTGACCGCCTCGCGGGGCCGCCCGGTGCGCCGGCGCAGGAACCTGGTGGTGACCAGCAGGACGGCCAGCAGGACGCCGGCCAGGAAAGCGGCCCAGACCACCCAGGCCCACCCGGCCCGGCCGCCGCCGCCCGCCGTGGAGAACGAGATGGTCGCGGAGGCGGTGCGCCTGGTGAACCCGCTGGCCAGGCTGATGCTGGCGTGCCAGGGCCCGGCGGAGAGATGGCGGCCCGGGACGAAAGTGACCGGGTAGGACTGGCCCGGCGCGAGCGTTACGACCTGATGGGCGGGGTACGGGCCCGCGCTGGTGCCGCCGGGGCCGCCGGTCAGCCGGGCGGTGCCGTCCAGGTCGACGGCGCGGCCTCCGGTGTTGTGCACCTGGGCGGTGATGGCCAGGGCGCCCTGCCGGGAGCGGTGCCCGGTGAGGCCGGAGATGGCGAAGTTCGTGGGTGGCACGCCGCCCCGGCCAACCGTCAGGTAGACCCGGACCCCGACCCGGGCCACCTCGTCGGGGCGACACCGCCGGCCGTGCGGCCCCGGGCTTCCTGCTGGACCCAGATCACGCCGTAGTGCTCACCGCGGGTGGGTTCGCGGGGCACCCTGATCGTGATCGTGTCCAGCGCGGTCGTGTGCGGGCCCAGCGTGAGCTCTGGGTGCTGCACCCTGATCCAGCTGGTCAGCTCGCTGGGAGTCGCCCCGTTGTCGCCCACGAACAAGCCGTGGCTGATCTGCGCCGCGTCCGGGTACACAGTGAAGCGCGCCCGGTGCGACTCCTCGTTCAGGACCATGATCCGGCGGTGGATGACCGTGGCCGCCGGCAGGTAGCCGATGATGTAGCGGTAGGCGCGCGGGTTGTGCGCCTCCTCAGCCACCGGGACGCCGGCCAGCCGGACGCCGAACCGCTGCGGCGCCGGTGACGGGGTGGCGCCTGCGGCCGCGCCCGCGGCCGGGAGCAGCGCCAGCCCCAGCACGCCGGGCAGGCGGCGCGTTCGCATCGCGCTAGCTGACTGATTCGGTGATGGTGCCGGTGTAAGGACCGACCACCGCGCTGACCGCCGTCGAGATCGACGAGCGGCTGGCCCGGGCGCTGGCCGGGCGGCTGGCCGCCACCAACGTCACCGTGCTGCACGCCGACGCGACCGCCCTGCCCTTCGAGGCGGGCCGGTTCTCCGCGGCGACCTTGTTCACGATGCTGCACCACGTGCCGTCCGCCGCCCTGCAGGATCAGATGCTGGCCGAGTTGCGGCGGGTGCTGCGTCCCGGAGGGGTGCTGGCCGGGACCGACAGCGTGGAAACGCCGGCCCGCCGGGAACTGCACGCAGATGACGACTACCTGCCGGTTGACCCGGCCACGATGGCGGGCCGCCTGGCGGCCGCCGGCTTCGTGCACGCCACGGTCGAGGTGCAGGACGACCGCTTCCGGTTCACCGCGGCCGTGCCAGCCTGACCTGTGCCAGCCTGACCTGTGCCAGCTCACTGACCGGCTGACCGGGCCTGCCGGCTGAAGGGGCCGTGGCCAGCTACCTCAGGTATGCGGCGATGGCCAGGTACTGGCAGGCGGCGCCCGCGCAGACGTACACGTGGAACACCTCGTGGTAGCCGAAGACCGACGGATAGGGATCGGGGCGGCGCCGGTGGTAGGACAGGGCACCCACCGTGTACAGCAGCCCGCCGCCGATCATGAGCCCGCCGGCCAGCGGCCCGGAGTGGATCCAGACCGCGGGCAGGGCCAGCGCCGCCACCCAGCCCAGGGCCAGGAAGGTCCCGCCGACCAGCCGTTCGGGTGCGTCCATCCAGGCCAGGTGGATGCCGGCCGCGGTCGCGGTGAGCACCCACAGCACGATCAGGCCGATCCGGCCGGACGTGCCCGGGGCGGCGACGATGAACACCGGCGTCGCGGTCCCGGCGATCAGGAAGAAGATCATCACGTGGTCGAGCCGCTGGAGGCGCTGCCGCCACGCCTCGGACCAGGTCCCGCAGTGATACAGGGCGCTGACCCCGAACAGCGCGCCCACGCTGACCGCGTACACGGCGAAGCTGAACTGCCGGGCCGTACCGTGCGTGTCGGCCAGCAGCAGGGTGCTGAGCACCAGCGACGCCCCGAACCAGAGCAGGTGCAGCCAGCCGCGCATCACCGGCTTCGTGTAGTAGATGTCGCGCCGCTTGTCGTAGAACCGGCCAGCGGCAGGGGTCGCTGGCGTCGGGGTGGTGGCGGTCACCGGCGGCCTCCGGGTCGTGGGATGGACCCGGCTGGTACGGATGCCGCCGATGTCCTGGCCCTCCAGTCTCACCCATGACGGCCGTTTGTGCACGTAAGCGGTCATCCGCAGTCGGGCAGCTCGAACCGCCCGGCCCGGAACGCGGCCGCGGCCTCGCCCAGGGCCAGGGCCGCCGCGGTCGGGCTGTCCTGCTCCTGGCCCGGGGGGCGGACCAGGGACACGTTGGAGGACCGGGCCCGGCCCGCGAGCAGGGGCTCGGTCACCGCACCCACGAGGACCACCACGGTCGAAGACTCACGCCGCACCGGCCTGATCATAGGCGGGCAGAATGATCGCGTAACCGTCACGCCAGGAGGAACGCATCGTGACCAAGAAGGAAGCCGCCGAGGCGGTCCGGGAGGCCAAGCAGCGGCTGGGCCTGACCTGGGCACAGATCGCCGAGGCCGTGGGGCGCCCGGTGGCCTGGACCACGTCGGCGCTGCTCGGCCAGCAGCCGATGCCGGCCAAGGAGGCGCAGGCGGCCGCCTCGCTCCTGGATCTGGACGACCACGTCGCCCAGGCCTTCCAGCAGCAGCCCACCCGCGGGGCGCTGGAGACGGCCGTGCCGGCCGACCCGACCATGTACCGCTTCTACGAGGTGCTCCTGGTCTACGGGCCGACCATCAAGGAGCTCATCCACGAGCAGTTCGGCGACGGCATCATGAGCGCGATCAACTTCCGGCTCGACGTCGCGCGGGTGCCGGACCCGGCCGGCGACCGGGTGGTGGTCACCCTGGACGGCAAGTTCCTGCCGTATCAGTGGGAGTGAGCCCAGGGATGTCCCCCGCGGGGATCAGGCCACCGGGGGATCAGGCCCCCGGCAGGCGGGCCAGCGGGAACGGCGCGCTGATCAGCAGCTCCACGTTCCGGTCGGTGACGGTCCCGGTCCGGCCCGGGTGCGTGCCGCCGAACGGGATGTTCGCGGCCAGCTCGCGGTGCAGGGCGGCCAGGTCGTCGACGCTGAAGAGCGCGGTGCTGGCCAGAGGCTGCCCGGCGGGCGGCGGCCAGAGTGGCGTGTCATGATCCACCATCGTGCAGGTGATGGACAGCTGGCCGCCGGAGTCGGCCAGCTCCACCAGGCGGGTCTGGCATGGCCAGTCCACCACCGCGCAGGTGGTGACCTCCCAGAAGCCCCGGCCCGGGCAGTCGGGGTCCGGGCGCGGCCGGACCGCGTTCGTGTGCGTGTGCCCGTTCAGCCACAGCACCACGTTGGGGTAGCGGTGCAGCAGGGCCACCAGCTCGGCCGCGCCGATCAGCGGCTCACCGCCCGGCCCAGGATGCCAGCCCCGGGTGTTGTCCAGGGTGTCCACGCCGTGGTGGGAGAACAGGATGACCAGCCGGTCGTCCTGCCCGGTCTGGATCTGCTCCCCGCCCGGCCCCCGGTAGGCCGAGTGCACCTCGGCGAGGCGGTCTACCAGCCACCGGGCCTGCTGGCGGTCCAGGCACCCGTCGGCCCCGCCGGCCAGGCAATTGGTGTCGAGCGCGATGAACCGGGCCGCCGGCGTGTCATGGACGTAGTACGCGGTTTCGTTGCGGAGGTTTTCGGTGGTGAAGCCGTGCCCGAGCGGGCGCGCGCCGGACCGGAAATGCGCGGCCACGAACTCGCCGCGGGTGACAGGCCGCCGGCCGGGATCAGCGGGTACCTGGCGGGAGGGTCCGGCCATGAAGGCCTCCGGCCGCACGGCGAACAGCTCCAGGGCCTCGTCGCTGTCGAACTCGTCGGTCAGCCGGAATGGCTTCCGGTCGCCGGTCAGCGCGGCGGCCAGCCCCGCGGTCTGCGTGCCGACCCCCTGGTTGAGGGCCTCGTGGTTGCCGAAGCAGGACAGCCAGGGCATCTCCAGGCCGCCCGCCGTGAACTCGCGCAGGGCCGCCTCGAGCAGTCCCGGGTAATGCGGGAAGCCGAGCTCGCGGCGGAAGAAGTCGGGCCCGTCCGGGCCCACGCCGTCCGGCTTCCAGAAGATGTCGTCCGGCCAGTCGAGGGCCTGCACCCCGGTGTAGCCGGGACCGCCGGAGTCTGGTGTGACCCGGCCGCCGTCGAACAGGGCCAGGAACGCCTGCACCTCGTTCCACTGGGCGTTGTCGATCGCGTCCCCGGTGGTCACGGCCAGCGCGGGCGGCTGCCCGGTGGCGGGGCCGCGCAGCGCGTTCACCGTGCGCACGGTGGCGTCCACCGCGTGCGGGGTCAGGGCCTCCTGCGGGCGCTGCACCGGGACCACGCCCACGAACCGGGGGTCGGCGAAGTAGCGGTTGAGGAACTCGAACCGGGTCGGCGACTGGACGTCGGCCAGCTGCAGGTCGGTGACGTGGATGAGGCACAGCAGCGGCCGCCCGGCCGGCCGGGCGGCCGGGTCCGCGGCGCACAGGTCGTCCCGCAGCACATGTGGCTCGCCCGCGATGACCTCGACGGCGCGGTACGGCCAGCTCGCCCCGTGGCGCAGCACCGAACCCGGGGCCAGCCGTCGGTGGGTAGTCAGTGGCGGGCGCCCTGCGCTCAAGCCTCGCTCGCAGCCACGGATTCTTTGTTCTCCGCAACGGAAACCAGCACGGGGTCAGGCCGGATCGACAGGGCGACGTGGCTTCCGGCGGTGAGCTCGGTGGCGTCCGAGGTCGGCAGCTGGGCCATGATCGTGGTGTCGCCCAGGTTCACGGTGACCCGGCTGGTCGCGCCCAGGAAGGTGATGGCGATCACGGTGCCGGCCAGCGGGCCGGACCCCGCCTCGCCGCTGCTGGCCAGGGTGACCGCCTCCGGCCGGATCAGGGCGGTGACCGGCCCCGCCGGGGTACCGAGATCGACCAGGGGCAGGTCCCGCCCGCGCACGGTCACGGTCGAGCCGCTGACCGTCCCGGCCAGCCGGTTGGTGAGGCCGACGAACTCGGCCACGAACGCGGTGGCCGGCCGGGAGTAGACCTCGATGGGCGGGGCGAGCTGCTCCAGCTGGCCCTCGCGCATCACGCCGACCCGGTCCGCGATGGCCAGTGCCTCTTCCTGGTCGTGCGTGACGAACAGGGTGGTGATGCCCACCTCAAGCTGGATCCGCCGGATCTGGTCCCGCAGCTGGGCGCGGACCTTGGCGTCCAGCGCGGACAGGGGCTCGTCCAGCAGCAGCACCTGGGGTTCGATGGCCAGCGCCCGGGCCAGCGCGACCCGCTGCTGCTGGCCGCCCGACAGCTGGTGGGCGTACCGGCCCGCCTGCTCCGACAGCCCGACCAGGTCCAGCATGTCCAGGGCCCGCCGTTCGCGTTCCGCCTTGGCCATCCGGCGCAGCCGCAGCCCGAAGGCCACGTTCTGCACCACGGTCATGTGCGGGAACAGCGAGTAGGCCTGGAACACCATGCCCATGTCCCGCTTGCTGGCGGACAGGCGGGTGATGTCCCGGCCGCCGACGGTGATGATCCCGGCGTCCGCGTCCTCCAGGCCGGCCAGCAGCCGCAGCGTCGTGGTCTTGCCGCAGCCGGACGGGCCGAGCAGGGCGATCAGCTCGCCGGGCCGCAAGGTCAGGTCCAGGCCGTCCAGGGCCACGACTGGGCCGTAACGGCGGGTCAGCCCCTCCATCCGGACCTCGACGGCGGTCCTGGTGGCGGCGCCCTGAGCGCCGGTCACTGGTGAGCTCACGGACTATTCCTCATCCCCGGCGCCGTCGGCGTCCGGCGTAGGACACGATTATCAGCAGGGCGAAGGCGAACAGCAGCGATGCCAGGGAGGTCGAGAAGACGACCCCGGCGTTGGGCGTGTTCCGGCTGATCGAGTACAGGGTCGGCTGCAGCGTGTTGAACAGCAGCAGGTAGGCGATGGTGTACTCGCCCAGCACCAGCGCGCCGGTCAGCAGTACCGAGTTCAGGATGGCCTGCCGCATGTTCGGCGCGATGACCCGGAACATCACCGTGAACCAGTTCGCGCCCAGGCTCCGGGCCGCCTCGGCCAGCGTGACGGCGTCGAGGGCGTCCAGCCCCGACGACAGCGCCCGGTAGGCGTACGGCAGCGCCAGGATCACGTACACCCAGAACAGCTGCAGGGCCGACAGGCTGTAGTGCTGGATCCGGTTGTAGACCGGGCCCAGGCCGACGACCAGCGCGATGGCCGGGATGGTGAGCGGAAGCAGGCAGAGGAACTCGAAGATCCGGCTCATCCACTGCACCCGCAGCTTGATCCAGATCATCGTCGGCAGCAGCAGCGCCAGCATGGCCAGGCTGGTGATGACGGCCAGTTCCAGCGTGAGTTCCACCGCGCTGGCCAGCCCGGGGTAGGACACGATCTGCGTCCAGGCGGCCACTGACCAGGTGCCGAGCTTGCTCCCTTCCAGGGAGAACCGGGCCAGGGCCAGCAGCGGCAGCGCGATGAACAGGCCGAACAGGGTGAACACCACGTAGCGGAAGGCGTTCAGCCGCCGGAGGCGGCTGCGCTGCATCCCCTGCGGGCCGCGGGCCGCGGGCCCGGCCAGCGGGGTCTCGCCCAGCGACGTTACCGCAACCATCGGGCCGCCCTCCGCTGCAGCAGCGCGTACCCGGTCATGACGACCGCCACCATGACGATCATGCCGAACGCGAGCAGGTCGGCCGCGTTCACGTTGGCCAGCCCCACCTCGCTGGACAGGGACGTGCTGATCTCTTGCGGCACCGTGTAAGCGATCTGGTTCTCCCAGGCCTCGATGGTCGCGAACGCGGACAGGGCGTTGGCGAACAGCAGCAGCGCCGCACCGAAGAACGCCGGGGCGAGCAGTGGGCCCCCCACGTACCGCCAGTACTGCCAGGTCGAGGAGCCCAGGCTCTCCGAGGCCTCCCGCCACTGGAGCTTGAGCCCGTCGATGGCGGGCAGGAAAACCAGCACCATGAGCGGGACCTGGAAGTAGATGTAGATCAGGGCGATGCCCCAGGGGAAGCTGTAATACCAGCTGGGGTGAAAGAGGAGCCCGACCGGCCCGATGAGCGCCTGGAAGGCGAAGGCCAGGGTGACCCCGCCGAACTGGGCCAGCACGCCCGAGCCGGCCAGCGCGAAGCGCCGCACCGCGCCGTCCGGCTTGCCGGAGGCCACCGCGTAGGCCACCAGCGCCCCGAACACCGCCCCGGCCACGGCCGAGATCAGGCACAGCTTGAACGACCCGATGAAGTAGCCGCGCACGACCGGGCCGAACAGGGTGGACACGCCGCCGAAGTTCCAGGACCCGCTGGGGTTCTTGAAGGCGTCGACGACGAGGATGCCGGTCGGCCAGAGCAGGAAGACGCCCACGTAGCCCAGGAAGGGCAGGGTCCCCAGCCAGGCCGGAGCGCGCAGGCGGCGCCCGGCCCGCGAGGGCCGGGCGCCAGCCTCGGTCGTCGTCGCAGCGACGGTCACGGTCCTCCCCTGCTAGCCGACGGCCTTGGCCCAGTTGGTCGCCAGGTAGGTCGCGGCGCTCGTCGCCTGGCCCTGGCTCAGGAACACCGGGCTGCCGCTGACCGCGGGCAGCTTGGCGGCGGCCGACTTGTCGATGCTGCCGTTGCTGCTCATCGCGACCTGCTCGACTGGCCGGGCGCCGCCCTGCAGCCACAGGTTCTGCCCGCCGTCAGTGGCCTGGGAGTAGAGGAACTCCTCCCACAAGCGGGCCGCCGCCGGGTGCGGCGCACTCTTGTTGATGGCCTGGGCGTAGTACCCGCCGAGGACTGCGTTCTGCGGGATGAACACCTTCCAGTTGGACACCCCGACGTAGCTGGGCAGGTTCAGGTAGTCCCAGTTGAAGACCACCGGGGTGGACCCGGACTTGATCGTCGCACCGGTCGCCGACACGGGGGAGAAGTTACCCTTCGCCTTGAGCTCGTGGAAGAAGCTGACGCCCTTGGAGATGTCGCTAGCCGTGCCGCCCTCGACGAGGTTGGCCATCATGACGCCGTTCAGCGCGGCGTTCGCCGCGGTGGGGTTGCCGTTCAGCGCGACCGCGTTCTTGAACTTCGGGCTCAGCAGCTGGCTCAGTGAGGTGATGGTGCCGAACTTGCTGGAGTAGCCGACCGCCATGTAGCCGCCGTAGTCGTTGTACCACAGGCCGCTCGAGTTCTTCTGCGCCACCGGGATGGCCGACCAGGTGCTCACCTTGTACGGCGTGAACAGGCTGGTATTGGCCAGCGCCACCGCCACGCCGACATCCACCACATCGGGCGCGGCTGCGGTGCCATTCTTCTGCTTGATGGTGTCGACTTCCTGCTGGCTGGTGCCGTCCGGCAGGGCCGAGCTCACCTTGATGCCATATTTGGCGGTGAAGTCCTTGATGATGGTGCCGTAGTTGGCCCACGTCGGGGGCAGCGCGATGACGTTGAGCGTGCCCTCTTTCTTGGCCGCGGCCACGAGCTTGCTCATTCCGCCGCCCGCCGATACGGATGTCACCGTGGCCCAATTAGTGCCGCCACTGGACGTCGACGGCGAACTCGTGGAGCAGCCGGCGGCGGCCAAAGCCAGCGCCGCGACGCCCAGCAGGGTGAATCGGTACGGAGATCTCACGGGAAATTGCCTCCTGTATTGGCTATCCCACTTTTGCGCGGGCCCGCGGCAGCTAAGCGCCCACCACGCAGTAGTGCTCAGGAGGTCAGCGGACCCCCCCGCGAACAGCACCCGACAAAAGACCTTAAACGTTTAGTTTTGCCGACATGCTGGCGCACCTGCCGCAGGGGCGTCAAGGGGCGTTACCGAGTTGACGCGCGGGAGCCAACCACTGTTCACCGGACGGCAAAACGCCCAGGCTGGCGGGCCGTGGACGGTGCCTCGGGAGGCACCGCGGACAGGGTCGGGCGGAGCTGCGCGGGAAGGGGGGCAGGCGCCTGCAAGGACGCCCGCTCGATGAGTTCCACGGGGGCCACGTAGTCGTCCGGCGGGACCCGCCCGAGCAGCCGCAGCATCAGCGCCCGGCCCATTTCCCGCCGGTTCAGCCAGATGGTCGCCAGCGGCGGGTCCAGGAGCTCCGAGGTGGCCAGGTCGTCATGCCCGACGACCGACACATCGGGGCCGATCCGCAGCCCCAGCTCGCGCGCGGCCTTGTAGACGGCGTGCGCGGTGTAGTCGGAGTTGGTGATGACCGCGGTCGGGGCGTCCCGGCCGGCC
Organism: Streptosporangiaceae bacterium; assembly: GCA_036509255.1. Classification (GTDB taxonomy): domain Bacteria; phylum Actinomycetota; class Actinomycetes; order Streptosporangiales; family Streptosporangiaceae; genus RYN-230. The sequence goes on along the minus strand of DATCFY010000113.1, from coordinate 12,203 downwards.
AGCACGGTCCGGGAGGCCTGCTGCACGTCGCCGAGGGCCAAGGGCGAGTACAGCACGGTGGCCCGCAGCCCGAGCGCCCGGCTCAGCCGCCGGAAGTGGCGGAGCCGGTCCGGGTCGGCCATCAGCCGGCGCGGCGCGGTCAGGAAGGCCACCGAGGTGTGCCCCAGCTCGGCGAGCCGGCGCAGCGGCAGCTCGACCGCGGCGGCATTGTCCGGGCGGACCCGGCACACGCCCGTGATGCGGGCCGCGGAAGCGTTCAGCGCCACCACCGGTGCCCCGGGGCGCAGGTCGTGCCAGAGCCGGATGGACTCGCCGGTCCCGACCGGGGCGATGGCCAGGCCGGCCAGCCGCTGCGCGACCATCTCCTGCAGGTGGCGGCGCTCGCGTTCCAGTGAGTAGCGGGAGTCCAGGACCAGCAGCGTGGCGCCGGCCTCCCCCGCGACCTCCTCCGCGCCGGAGAGCACCTCCAGGAAGAACGGGTTGGCGAAGTTGCGCACCACGAACCCGTAGGTGGTGGTGCGGCCCCGGCGCAGCGCCTGGGCCTGCGGGTTGGCGCGGTAGCCGAGTTGCTCCGCGATGGCCAGGATGCGGCGGCGGGTGTCGTCGGCCACGCCGGGCTGGCCGTTCAGCGCGAAGCTGGCCGAAGCCACCGAGACGCCGGCCATCCTGGCCACGTCGCGGATGCCCGCGGCGCGCGGTGATCCATTGTGAGCAGTCGGCATGATCTTTCCTGCGGCCCCCGCTGCGCCTGTGGTCCGCCCGCGCGGCTCGGACAGCGTGGGACAGGTGGCGCATTCGGGCCGCTGATGATCAGCCTCTACGAGCGGGCGCGGTTAGGCAAGCGGACGCGGTCGGGTAAGCGGACGCGGTCGGGTAAGGGGACGCAGTCGGGCATGCGGAGGCGGTCGGGTAGCGGAGGCGGTCGGGCACGCGGAGCGCGGATTGTCGGTGGCGGCTGCCACACTGCCGGGAGGCCGGCCACTGTGGATGCCCGGCTGACTGCCGCGAGGTCCACCTGACCGGGGCGGGGCACCTGGTGCCCCGTACCAGCGGGTGGCCAGACCTCGCGACGGTGGGTAAGTTCGTGTACCGAGGACGGGGAGGAGGGTGAGTGAGATCGCCGCCACCGACACTGCCACCCATGACCTGGAGCTCTACCGGGGAGAACTGACCGGCTACTGCTACCGGATGCTGGGGTCGGCGCACGACGCCGACGACGCCGTGCAGGAGGCCATGGTCCGGGCCTGGCAGGCCTTCGACCGGTTCGAGGGCCGGTCCGCCGTGCGCTCGTGGCTCTACCGGATCGCCACCAACGTCTGCCTGGACATGCTGCGCAGCCGCAAGCGCCGGGCCCTGCCGATGGACCTGTCGGCCCCGGTGCCCTCCAGCACCGAACCGGTGGCCACGCTGCCGGAGTCGGCCTGGATCGAGCCGCTGCCCGGCGATGGCCCGTTGCCACCGGACACCGATCCGGCCGGGCGCGTGGTGCTGCAGGACAGCATCCGGCTGGCGTTCATCTCGGCCCTGCAGAACCTGCCGCCGCGGCAGCGGGCGGTGCTCATCCTCCGCGAGGTGCTGTGCTGGCAGGCCGCCGAGGTGGCCGACCTCCTCGACACCACGGTGGTCTCGGTGAACAGCGCGCTGCAGCGCGCCCGCACCACCATGGCCGCCAGCGACAAGGCGGAGGACCGGCCGGCACCGCAGCTGGCCGAGGCGGAGCGGGACCTGCTCGCCCGGTACGTCGACGCCTTCCAGCGCTACGACATCGACCGGCTCGTCGCGCTGCTGCACGAGGACGCCAGCATCTCCATGCCGCCCTTCCGGATGTGGATCCGCGGCCGGGACGAGCTGCACGGCTGGTACACCGGGTGGGGCAGCGGCTGCGCGGGGTCACGGCTCATCCCCGTCACCGCCAACGGCTCACCCGCGTTCGGGCAGTACAAGCCAGATGCCGACGGGACACGGCTGGTGCCCTGGTGCATCCAGGTCCCGGAGATCTCCGGCGGCCAGATCAGCCACATCCATCACTTCCTGGACACGACCTTGTTCGAGCGGTTCGGCCTGCCGCCGTACCTCGACCGTTGAGGGCCTACTGGCCGGCGGCTTCCCGGGCGGCGGCTTCCTCGACGGTGAGCTCGGCGGCCGGGTCGGCTTCCAGCCGCGCATCCGGGATGGGCTGCCCACTCTGGACGGACCGCCCGTAGGTGCCGTCCGCCAGCCGCTGCTGGGCCCGCTCCAGGGCGGCCAGGCGGTCGCGCAGGCTTTCCGCGATCGCGTCGTCCATCCCCTGCTGGGTCAGGGACTGTGCCGGGTCTGCGATGTCGGCGTCGGTCTCGTCTTCGGTGTCCCGGTCTTCCCGGCCGACCGCCTCGGTCTCGCCCAGAAGTTTCTGCACGTCGTCGCGCTCGGCGGCCAGCAGGGCCCGCGCCCGCTCAACGTCCACGTGATCTCCTTCGCACCTCGCTGCCGCCAGAATCCAGGGCGCCACCTGTAAGGCCCCCACCCTATGCCGCTCTCGGGTCCCCCCACGGACCCGCATTGGCCCTCCCGCGTGATCATGATGCTCAAGTTCCCCGTGACAGGAGTGCCCGGCCGTCCAGGGAATTCTCAGGCCGCGAGTTCCGCGAGTTCCGTCCGCACCGTGAGTTCCGTGAGTGCCGCGAGTGCCTTGCGTGCCCGGAGTTCCGTGAGTGCGGTGCGCGCGGTGAGTTCCACGTGCCAGGAGGCAAGCGTCAGCCGCAGCGGTATCCCCACGATGGCGCAAGAGATCACCACTCCGGGCAGGAGGTTCAGCCAGAAGATCGTCCCCATCATGACTCCTCTTGTTATCGACCTCAGGCTCTAGAAGTGTTTAAGGTCTGTCTAGAGTTTGTATGGGTGTGACGCTACCCTGCGTCCCTAATCCCTGTCAAATGTCTGTCTAGGCAATGTAGAATCTGTTCATGAACGCTCTCGACGGGGCACCGGTGTTGCGCATCGGTGAACTGAGTCGGCGCACCGGGGTGAGCGATCACCTCCTGCGAGCGTGGGAGACCCGTTACGGCCTGCTCCAGCCGGCGCGCTCAGCTGGGGGTTACCGGTTGTACTCCGAGGCGGACGCGCTGCGGGTGCGCCGGATGCAGGCCTACCTCACCCAGGGGCTGTCGGCTGCCGAGGCGGCGAGAGCCGTGCTCGGGGAGGACGGCCGGGCCGATGCCGATGCCGGCCCGGCCGGGCCTGACCGTGTTCCGGCAGAGGCTGAACTCCCCGGCGCGCTTCAGCGCGCCCTGGACGCGTTTGACGAGCCGGCCGCGCAGGCCGTACTGGACCGGCTCTTCTCCGACTTTTCCCTGGCCACGGTGCTCCGGGATGTGGTGCTGCCGTACCTGGCGAGGCTGGGGGAGCGCTGGGAACAGGGAGCGGTCAGCATCGCCCAGGAGCACTTCGCCACCAACATCGTCCGCGGGCGGCTCGCCGGGCTGGCCCGGGGCTGGGGGAACGGCCACGGCCCCCGTGCCCTTCTCGCCTGCCCGGAGGGGGATTTTCACGACTTGGCGTTGATGGTCTTCGGCATCGTGCTCAATCGCAGCGGGTGGCGGATCGACTATCTCGGGGCGAACACCCCGCTCGGGGAACTGACCCGGTCGGCCGACGCGCGGCCCCCGGACCTCGTAGTCGTGGCCGCGACCTTGTCCAGGAGCCTCGCCCCCCTGGCTGAGCAGCTCACCGTGCTGGCGCAGCGGGTTCCGCTGATCCTGGCCGGACCCGGTGCCACACCGGGGATCGCGCGCACGGTGGGGGCCCGGCTGGTGACCGGCGACCCAGTCACGGCGGCCGGGAGTGTCGGGTGGCCGCGGTGACGATGCTGACGGGCGGCCGCGCCGTGACGCGCGAGGGCAGCCCTCCGGGTCAGTGGCCGGCTAGCAGCTGCCCGGGACGCGGGCCAGGACCCGCTCGGATTCGGGCTCGCCGGGGCCGGAGCCCAGGGCGGCCCGGTCCCACCTCTGCTCGATCTTGCCGAAACGCCAGACGGCCAGGGCCACCACCCAGGTAAGGACGAAAACCCCGGCGATCACGAATCCGGCCTGGTTGAGGTTGAAGTCCTCCAGCCAGGCCCAGCCGGGGCCGGTCAGGTGGCCGTCCTGGCCGAGCAAGCCCAGCACCTCCACCGCCCCGATGAACATGGCCACGAACACGGACAGCCCGGTGATGGTCAGGTTGTAGTAGACCTTGCGGACCGGGCGGGCGAAGGCCCAGTCGTAGGCGAAGTTCATGAAGCAGCCGTCCGCGGTGTCGAACAGGCTCATCCCGGCGGCGAACAGGATCGGCAGGGACAGCACCGCGTAGAACGGCAGGCCGCCGATGACCGCAGTGCCGGCCAGCACGAGCAGCGCGACCTCGGTGGCGGTGTCGAAGCCCAGACCGAACAGGACACCGATCGGGTACATCTTCCACGGCGTGTCGATCCGGCGGGCCAGCGGGCCGAGGATGCGGTTCATCAGGCCGCGCTTGTTCAGCTGCTCGTCCAGGGCCCCGTCGTCGTACTGGCCGGACCGCATCCCGCGGAACACCTTGATGATCCCGGCCAGGATCACCACATTGATCGCCGCGATCAGGAACAGGAAGACCCCGGACACCAGGGTGCCGATGATGTTGGTGGTGTACTGCAGGTGCGAGCTGGAGTTCTTGACCTGCTCGTCTAGCGCGCGAATGCCAAAGTTCAGCAGCAGGGCCAGCGCGAACACCACGCTGGAATGCCCCAGCGAGAAGAAGAAGCCCACCGACAGCGGGCGTTTGCCGTCGCTGACCAGCTTGCGGGTGGTGTTGTCGATGGCGGCGATATGGTCGGCGTCGAACGCGTGCCGCATGCCGAGGGTGTAGGCCAGGATCCCGGTGGTGAAGCCGAACGTCTCGGTCTTGCTGATGTGGAAGTGGCCGCTGACCGCGACCGCGAGCATGACCCAGCCCGCCACGTTGAGCCCGACGACGGTGAATAGCATCGCGCCGGCCCGGCCCCATTCGCGCGGGGTCAGGCTGTCGCGGATCCGGGCCAGCCGGGCGCGCGGATCAGCCATCGGGGCACCTTCCTGCCGTGGTCGTCGCACCAGACTAGGTGTTACTGCAATTTACTTGCAACAACGAACACCAGGTATCTGCGGGGGGCTGGTTGGCGACCAGGAGCAGAAAGCCGAACCGCCGGAACCCGCGATCGGGTCCGGCGGTTCGTCGGCGCGGCGGCTGCTCAGGTAGCGGCCGCGGCCTGCTGCTGCTGAATCTGACGCTTGATCCGGGCCAGCATCGCCGCCATCCCGCGCAGCCGCAGCGGGCTGACCAGGTCCGACAGGCCGAGCTGGGTGGTGAACTCGGCCGGCGTGGCCAGGATCTCCTGCGCGCTCAGCCCGTCCAGGCCGGTCGCCAGGATGCCCGCGAACCCGCGGGTGGTCGGGGCCTCCGGCGGCGCGTCGAAGAACAGGTGAGCGGTGCCATCATCAGCCACCTCGACCGCCAGGAACAGTGGCGTCTGGCACTCCGGCACCGGCTCCAGCCGGTCGCGGTGCTCCGCGTAGCGGGCCGGCAGCGGCGGCAGCTCGTCGGAGAACTCCAGCAGCAGCTGGAGTTTCTGCTGGCCGGGGACCGCACCGAACTCGTCGACGATGTCCTGCAGCCGCGGGTTGAGCGTGGCGGTCATGGTTTGTCTCCCCGGGTGATGGGGACACGGACGCTGTTCCCCCACTCGGTCCAGGACCCGTCGTAATTGCGCACGGCCGGGTAGCCGAGCAGGTGGTGCAGAACGAACCAGGTGTGGCTGGACCGCTCGCCGATGCGGCAGTAGACGATCACGTCATCGGCGGGGCTGAGCCCGGCCTCACCGCCGTAGATGGCCTCGAGCTCCTTCCGCGGGCGGAAGGTGGCGTCCTCGGCGGCTGCGCGGGCCCAGGGAACGTTCCGGGCCCCGGGGATGTGCCCGCCGCGCAGGGCGCCCTCCTGCGGGTAGTCCGGCATGTGCAGCAGTTCGCCGCTGTACTCGCCCGGCGAGCGCACGTCGATCATGGGCTGGCCGAGGTGGGCCTGGACCTCGTCACGGAACGCCCGGATCGGGGCGTCGTCCCGCTCCACCACCGGGTAGTCCGTCTGCCGCCGGTTCGGGGTGTCCGTGCTCAGCGGGCGGTCCTCCGCGATCCACTTGGCGCGCCCGCCGTCCAGCAGGCGGACATCCGGGTGGCCGAACAGCGTCGCGACCCACAGCGCGTACGCCGCCCACCAGTTGTTCCGGTCGCCGTAGAGCACGAGCGTGGTGTCCCGGGAGATGCCCTTCTCCGACATCAGCCGCGCGAACCCCGCGCCGTCCACGTAGTCCCGGGTGACCGGGTCGTTCAGCTCGGTGTGCCAGTCCAGCTTGACCGCGAGTGGGATGTGTCCCGTCTCGTACAGCAGCACGTCCTCGTCGGATTCGGCCACCGCGAGCCCGGGATCGCCGAGGTGCTCGGCCACCCAGTCGGTGCTGACCAGCATCTCCGGCCGCGCGTAATCCTGGAACTTGGGTGCCGTGTCAAATGGCAGCGTCATGGTTACTCTCACCTTCGTTGGTGGTCCGCCCGCGACCGCGGCACGGCGCTGGGGCGGATGCTCCCACTGGTCAGCAACGCCCCGGCGCAGCCGGTCCTTCCCCCGCCGCCCAGCCTGGGCGCGTCACACTGGGAGCCTTAGAGCCCGAACGCGGACTCGAGCCCTGTGTACCCCTCGCTGGTGGGCAGCCGGGGCAAGCCGAGCAGGTCCTCGGCGGTGCCGAGCAGGCTCAGGTGGTTGAAGTAGCTGCCCGAGGCCGTGCCCGGGGTGGTGTAAGGGGACATCACGATCGTGGCAATGTGACACGACGGGTAGGTCGCAGAATCGGCGTGGGCGGTGTCCCAGCAGGTCTCGCCGTCCGTCTTGTCGGAACCCGTGCCTTCGTCCGAGGTGATGAAGACCGCGAGCTGGCCGCTCTGGTAGGCGGCCGACTGCCGGATAATCGGAACCCACTCCTTCAGCCAGTCGTCCCCTACCTTGACCGGGCAATCGTGCATGTCGTCGCACCCGCCCGGGGTGACGAAGCTGAACGCGGGCAGGCCGTCGCTGTCTGGCGACAGCGCATTCACGAAGTTTCCGGAACTGGTCGTGCCGAGTGGCACGTCCCACTTGGTGCAGTCCCCGGGCACGGGCGCTGAGGTGTAGTAGGCGGGCGGCGCGTGCCGTACGTAGTAGTTCTCCCCGGTGCTGCCGTCAGCGTTGATATAAGTCGTGTTGTCGTAGTTCTTTTTGTCGCAGTTGCTCGGCATCGCCTCGGCGTACTCGCGCCAATCCTGTCCGGCGGTGCTGAGCTGGGCGAAAATTGACGCCTGTGGCTGCGGGCAGCCAGCGGGGAGACAGTCGGCGCTGGCTGCTTTCCCCTGGGCAGCGCCTGACGTCAGGGCCAGGTAGTTGGGCGTGGAGGGATGGGAGTAATTGTGGTAATTCTTGGCCAGCCCGCAGCCTGGAATTAGAGTCTGGTTGATGAAGGGCGCCGATTTGCTGCCGACAATGGAGCCATACGATTTGTTCTCGAACACGATGAACATAACGTGACTGACTGTGGCCGGGTGCGTGCTGGACATGGCGCCGCAGAGGCTGGTGAACCCGGCCGTGCGCGGGACGGCCGCCCGCGCCTGGGCCGCCGGCGTCAAGCCGAGCCCGGTGAGCACGGCCAGCAAGGCCACGAGCTGGGCCCGATAACCAATTCTCATCACGGCTACCCCCCTCAGCTGCGACGTACCTTGACCGTACGCCTGTCCCTCCGCAAAGCAAGGCCGTGATCAGGCTCGCGCTCGTCCCATCCGCGAACCCTGTTGATAGGCACGCGTGCAGGTGGGCTTTCCGGGGTGCCGCAGGTGGCTGATTAGCCGTCGGCCAGCACTTCGCGGGCGGCCCGGGCACCGGAGGCGAGTGCGCCCTGGACTGAGCCGGTCGCGCGGTGATCGCCGCACACGTACCGGCGCGGGCCGCCGGGGGAGGCGACCTGGCTCGGCCGGCTGAGCGGCCAGGGGGCGGGCATGGCGGGCAGCGCCCCGTCGATGGTGTAGCTGCCCAGGTGCTCCCAGCCGGCCGTGTCGGTCTCGTAGAGGGCGGCGACCCTGCGCCGGACGGCCGGCTCGCGGTCCGCGCCGCCGCCGCCCAGCACCGAGCTGGAGATGAGGGCCCGGCCGGCCGCGTAGCCCGGGCTCACCTCGGACAGGACGCAGGTGTTGAGGATCTCGCGCTCGGTGTCGACCAGCAGGGTCGGCTCGGCGAGCGGGCTGGCCGGAGCCGCGTGATACACGGTGGTGACGGTGCGCGTGTCCGGCACGGCCAGGCCCGGCAGCAGGGTCGCGGCGGCCGCGGGCCCGGTGGCCACCACGACGGCGTCGGCGGGGAGTTCACGGTCGTCGGCCAGCAGCACGCCGGTGCCGGTGAGCGACCGGACTGGGGTTTCCAGCTGGACCGTGCCGGGCGGCAGGGCCGCGGCCAGCTGCTCGGGGACCGCCTGGACGCCGCGGCGCGGCAGGCACAGGGTGCCGCGCAGCATGCTGCGCCAGACCAGGTGGAAGAAGCGGCCCGAGGTCTCCAGCTGGTCCTCCAGGAACACCCCGGCCAGGAAGGGCCGGAACAGGAGCTCGGTCAGGTCGCCGGGGATCCGCGCGGCGGCCAGCGTGGCCAGCGTGCTCTGGTCCGGCGCGCGCTTGAGCAGCCGGGCCGGCAGCAGCATGTCGCGGGCGCTGAGCGCGGCCAGCGCGGCCAGGCCGCCCGGCCCGGCCAGGCGGCCGTGGACCAGGTCGCCCTGGTCGGCCGGTCGCCGCGTCGGGTCCGCGAACCGCAGCAGGCCCGCGCCGGTGTGCAGCAGCATCCCGGGCGTGAACGGGGACAGCTGCAGCGCGCGCAGGTCCAGCCGGCGCTGCACTTGCGGGTAGGACGTGTTGAAGACCTGGAAGCCCCGGTCCAGCAGGAAACCGTCCCGGCGGTCGGTGCGCATCCGGCCGCCCACGGCATCGGAGGACTCCAGGACGGTCACGCCCGCACCCCCGGCGGCCAGGTCGGCCGCGCAGGCCAGGCCGGCCAGCCCGGCCCCGACCACGATGACGTTCAGCGTGCTGGTGTCGGACATGCGGATAAGCCCCCGGTTAGCTCGCTGGCGGTGTCATTCGGTCGGCTGCCTGGTATTCGGGGGCACGCCCCGGAAAGGCCGCACCATCCCCAACGGTCGTACCGGCGACGTCACTCAGCGCGGCTCAGCCCATTCCGGGCTGGCCCCGGCGGTGTAGATCTCCGTGCCGTTGATGAGCGCGCGCTCGACGCGGCTCAGCACGTCCAGCGGGTCGCCGGACCAGATGACCAGGTCGGCGTCCTTGCCGGGCTCGAGGGAGCCGACCCGGTCGTCGATACCCGCGATCCGCGCGGGATGGATGGTCAGCGCCCGCACCGCCGTCGTCCAGGCCAGGCCCTCCTTGATGGCCAGGGCCGCCTGGTAGGCCAGGAAGTTGATCGGCACCACCGGGTGGTCCGTGGTCAGCGCGAACGTCACCCCGGCCTGGTCGAGCAGGCCCGGGTTGGCCAGCGAGCGGTTCCTTACCTCGACCTTCGACCGGCTGGTCAGCAGCGGGCCGAGGACTACCGGGATGCCCTTGGCCGCGATGATGTCGGCCAGCAGGTGCGCTTCGGTGCCGTGGTCGATGACCAGGTTGTAGCCGAACTCCTCGGCGATCCGCATCGCGGTGGCGATGTCGTCGGCGCGGTGGCAGTGCTGCCGCCACGGGATCTCCCGGCGCAGTACCCGGCCGAGCGCCTCCAGCTTCAGGTCCCGGCTGACCGGGCCGCGCTCTGCTTCCGGCTTGCGCTGCTCGCTTTCCAGCCGGCTCAGGTAGTTGCCCGCCTCGACCAGGGCGCTGCGGATCACTGCGGCCGTGCCGAGCCGGGTGCTCGGCGTCTTGGGCTGTTCGCCGTAGACCCGCTTCGGGTTCTCGCCCAGGGCCGACTTCATCCCGGACGGCTGGCGCAGCACCATCTCATCGACGGTCCGCCCCCAGCACTTGACCGCGACCGTCTGCCCGCCGATGGGGTTGCCGGAACCCGGGTTGATGTTGACGGCCAGCACGCCGCCGCTGATGGCGTCCCGGAAGCCCAGATCGGCCGGGTTGATCGCGTCGAGGGCACGGACCTGGGCGGTCACCGGGTCGGTCAGCTCGTTGGTGTCCGAGCCGGCCCAGCCTTCCCCTTCTTCGTGCACGCCCACGTGCCCGTGCGCCTCGATGAACCCGGGCAGGACCCAGCGACCGGCCGCGTCGATGACCCGGGCGCCCGGGGGGATGGCGAGCCCGGTGCCGACCGCGGTAATCCGGCCGGCCTCCACCAGCACCGTCCCGCCGTCGATCGGATCCCCGGTGACCGGAACCACCCGCCCGCCGACGACCGCCACCGCTTCCTCAGCCATCCCAGCCTCCTCCGCCTGCCCAGCCCGCTGCGTGCCCAGCCCAAAACACCCAGATTATTCGGCCCCATGCGACCCAACGGTTTTCGTTGCGGAATAGAAATGCCGTAACCCATGACCTACAGTCATGGATGTGGATACGGATGCGCTGCGCTGGTTCCAGCAGGTTGCCGACGGCACGACGGTAACGGAGGTCAGCGAGCTGGAGTCGGTCACCCAGTCCGGCGTGTCGAGGGCGCTGGCCCGGCTGGAGGCGCAGGTGGGCACGCCGCTGCTGCGCAGGCACGGCCGCACGCTGCGGCTGACCCAGGCGGGCGCGGTGTTCAAGCGGCATGTGGACGCGATGCTGCACCAGCTCGACGACGGGATCGCCGCGGTCAGCCAGCTGATCGAGCCGGACACGGGCACCGTCGCGCTCGCCTTCCAGCAGTCGCTGGGCACCTGGCTGGTGCCCGACCTGGTGCGGAGCTTCCGGGCCAGGCATCCGCATGTCACGTTCCAGCTCACCCAGGTACGCGACGAGGTGCATTCCGCCGCGCTGGACGGCGGGCTGGCCGACCTGGAGATCGGCACCCGCCGGGCACGCACCGCCGCGCTGCGTACCCGGCTGATCGCGATCGAGCCGCTGCGTCTGGCGGTGCAGCGCGACCACCCGCGGGCCGGGCAGCGCATCCACCTGGCCGAGATGTCCGGGGAGCCGTTCGTCAGCCTGCGGCCGACCTCGGCGCTCCGCAAGCTCGGGGACGACCTGTGCCAGCAGGCCGGATTCCGCCCGGCCGTAGTGTTCGAGGGGGACGACCTGTCCACGGTGCGCGGCTTCGTCGCGGCCGGGCTGGGCGTCGCTATCGTCCCCGCGCCCCGGGCGGGCACCTTGGAAGCCGCGGCCGGGCCGCTGGCCTACTGCGAGATCATGGACGCCGGGGCGGTCCGTGACCTGACCCTGACCTGGTCCGCGGAGCGGCGCCTGCTGCCCGCCGCGGAGCTGTTCCGCAGGCATGTGATCCGCAGCGCCAGCGCCGGCCAGGTCCCCGCGCTCTCGGCCTGACCGGTCCCGATGAGCCCGCGCCCCGCTCTGGCGGCTGGTGGAGCTCCGGCCAGCTCGTGATCTAACGATTGGTGTTGCTCGCACAACACCAATCGTTAGATCACGTTCGCGGGTGCGCCCGATCCGCAGGGCCCGGACCGCTCGCGCTGAGCGCGGTTTACGCGTGCGGCGTGAACGACGTCGAGCAGCTTCCGGTGCGGCTGCCCTTCTTGACCGAGACCGAGACCTTCACCTTGTAACCCGGGGTGGCGCCGCTGATGTAGTACGAGATCGACACGTTTCCCTTGCGGCCCGCCGTCCCGTGGTGGGTGGTATTCGTCGTCTTGTAGTGCGCCACGGTCTTAACGCTCGCGAAGTTCCCGGTGTGCACTTGCACCTTGGTGGTGGTGTAGTCCTTCGGGTGACTGTTGCTCATGGTCGCGCTGCAGGCCAGGGGCCTCGCCGGGGCGGCCAGGGCCACCCCGCCCGTCAGGGTGGTAGCCCCAATGGCTCCCACCGCGGTAGCGCCGATCAGAATGCGTCCAGGCCACGCTGCCACAATTCTCATGGCGCCACCATAGCGCCTGAGCCCGCGCTCAAATAATGCATTGGGGCACATGATAATTTAACGATGTTAACGTATTTTGCGGCTTTTATTAATATTTGGGAGCCCGTCGCGCCAGGCGGGGTTCGGGCAAAGCGCGGCGGGCTGGCCCGGGAGCAGGG
>DATCFY010000112.1:0-40526 GCA_036509255.1 Streptosporangiaceae bacterium | reverse complement strand
CGGCGTATGCCGCGGCCGGCCGGTGGTACGCGTGCACCCCGTAAGGGGTCAGCCTGATCAGGCCGCGTTCGCGCGGCGCATCCGGCGGCGGCGCTCGGAAGCGCGCTCGTCCTCGTTCAGGCCGCCCCAAGTGCCGTACTTCTCCGGCCTTGAGATCGCGTAATCCAGGCACTCGTTGCGCACCGGGCAGCTGGCGCACAACGCCTTGGCCTTGCGCTCCCGGATGTCCCGTTCCGGCTGCCGTTCACCGTCCGGGCCGAAAAAGAGCACGACATCCGTGCCGCGGCACGCGGCGGCATCTTGCCAGCCCCAGTTCGGCCGGGGAGGCAGGGTAACCTGCCGCCGTACCTCAGACATGACTTAGATCTCCCTCAACAAGCTCAGTGTGTGTTTCGCGTCCAGCCGACCCAGTGGTTCCGCCGAACGTCTGGCTCGCCCGTGCGGCATTTGCCCCGTCGTAGGTATGCAACGCACTGCATTACCTGCGTGTTCCCGGGAGCCGGGCAGCCTCAAGGTGCCCGTGACCGCCACGGGAGTAGCTAGAGGAGCAACCCTGCCGGATGAGCAGCGGCAACCGGAGTGCCGCCCGCCCTGACGAAACCAGTCCTGTCCACCGGACCGATGATCAATGATGCCATCCGCGGGGCCAGTTTCGCAGGCAGGATCGCGAATCCGGGGCAGAGATGTTCGGGCCGCCCGCACGGGCCGCCCGGAAGGCCATACCCCCAGCATGGGAAGGGTCCCGCCCCCTCTGCCCTCTATCATAGCGACGAGTTAATTGGACAAACCCGTGAGTTCAGCGCCACCATGGGCTCCATGTCAGCGTCGGACGCAGCCCCGTTGCCCCGGCTCGGTGAGGTGTTCTTCGACGTACGCGGCAACTCCCGCAGCATGCGGCTCAGCTGGTACGCCGACACGGGTGTGGCGGTTTTCAGCATCTGGCAGGGCGGTACCTGCACCGGCACATTCCGGCTGCCCATGGACGACCTGGCCCGGATGATCGAGGCGCTGCAGCGCGGCCCGCAGGGCCAGCGCGGGCGCCGGGACGTACCTGGTGAGGCGGGCCGTGAGGCCGCCCCGGGCCGGACCGCGAACGGCGCCGTCCCGCCCGGCCGGAGCCCCGAGGAGGGCCAGGCCACGATGGCCATGCGGATGCCTGCCGGAGCTGGTGCACCGCCGGGCCAGCGCCCGGACGGGCCGCGACCGGGTGAGCCGCGCCCGGAGCCGGGATACCCCGCCGGGGCGCCACGCGACTACGGGGCGGGCCCGGGGCCGGCCTACCGGGGTGATTCCGGCGGCTATCCCATCGACCCGCTTGACCCGGCCTACCCGGCTCCCGCGGCCCGGTATCCCGATGAGCCGTCCACCGGGTCATACCGCCGCCCGCCCCAGGAGTACGGCACGGGCACCGGGTATCCCGCCGAGCCGGGGTACCAGGAAGACCCGGCCGCCGGCGGCTACCGGCGCGGCGGCGGGGCGGGCTACCCGGACGTCCCGGCTGCCGGCGACTACCGGACCGCCCAGTCCGGCAGCCACCGCCGTGGTCCGGGTGACTTCCCCGGTGAGCCCCCGCGATCCCGGTACGCCGGAGAGCAGGCCGACTATCACGATGAGGGTGAGCGCGGCGGGTACCGGGACCCCCGCTACCCGGACGTCCCGGCCACCGGCGACTACCGGACCGCCCAGTCCGGCAGCCACCGCCGCCCGGCGGGCGGGTACCCGGGTGACCCCTCCGTCCACCCTTATTCCGGCCAGGCGGGCAATGCGGATTATCCCGGCGAAGCGCCTGCCGACGACTCCGGGGCCTATCCCGCCGGGCCAGATTATGGCGAGGGCACCGAGTGGGATGACACGGCCGACCACGCCCTCGAGGACTACGCCGGCGAACCTGAGGAATCCTTCCCCTATGGCCCCCCGCCCGGCAATCACGACCGCCGGGAACGGGGCCGCTATCCCGGCCGTCATTGACCCATAGCCGTCCCTGCATGGGGACGGCGGCCCGGTCTGCCCGGCGCGGCCTCGCATCACCGCACCGAATGGCAGCCTCCCCAGTTGCCGCGCTGCCGTTCTTTGGGCGTCGTTATGGTTGGGGCGCCCGTGGCGGGATATATTTGCCACCAGAGGAAGGGGGGCCTCAAGTGGCACAGAAGGTTTCCGTCACATTTGCCTGTGACTACGACCAGAAACTGATTCCTGAGGGCCAGCATCACGCACGGCGGTTCAGCCTGGATGGGCGGGACTATGAGATCGACCTGTGCGCCAAGCACAGCCAAAAGTTTGACGATGCCGTCGCCCGATACGCGGAGCACGCGCGCCGGGCGGCCGCCCGGGCGGGCCGCACGAAACGCCGGACGACGGCTCACCGGCAGCACAGCGCGGCCATCCGGAGCTGGGCCAAGGAGAGCGGAATTGAGGTCAGTGACCGCGGCCGCATCCCGGCCGATGTCGTAGCCAGTTACGAGGCGAAGCAGCACTGAGGCGGGGCGTCATGGCGATCCGTACGGCGGCCCGCCGTACGGCGGGTTGTCATGATCCGGCTTGGGTGGCTCACGGGCCGGTATGGGTTCCTCGGGGACCGGCTCCGGTTTCCCGGCTCGGGGCCGCGCGATAGGCCCCACCGCGGCCGCGAGCACCTGGGAATTGGGCAGATGCAGGGTGCCGTCCTCAGTGTCCAGCCGCAAGTAGGTAATGCCTATCTCGGCGACCATGCCGTCGGTGACGCCGCCCAGGGCCCCGGATTTGAGCCGGATATAGTCCCCGACGATGAAGGGCCGCGACAGCAGCAGCACCAGGCCCGCGAATATGTTTGACAGGGACTGCTGCGCGGCGATGCCCAGCAGGATCGTGGTGACTGCCCCCCCGACGAGGAGTTGGGCGATCGGGATCTTCATCAGCCCAATGCCCAGGACGAAGACGGTAACCCCGCCGACGAGCAGGATGGCGTAGCGGACCACCGCGGCGTGGGACGAGCCAACGGCTGGTGTCAGGACCTGCCTGGCTTTTCCGGCCAGCTCGACCACGGCTACCGTGCCGAAGATGAAGAACGCTGCGATGCACGCCGCCGCCACTATCTTGTAGGTGTAATGGCCGTGGCCGGTCCAGTCCTTGAACCCCGTATCGGCCTGGGATGCGACCCCGCCCGCGATGACGGCCACCGCCGCCGCAATGATGGCCCGCCATGGCTGCGCGTGCACTTTGGCCTTGGCCACCTGCTGGTTCACCCGGGCTATGTGATTAGCCAGGTCGAGTTGCCGCTTCTCATGTAGATCCACGCGCACAATCCTGCCCGGGGCCGGGATACGCATGATCCCGGGGGGCCTGCTCTGGCCCCCCGGGATCATGCGTGCGGGCTAGCTCTTCCTCCGTGACCGGGCCTGGCGCAGACGGTCAGGCGCGGCCAGACGCGGTCAGATGCGTGAACCGATGAGCGGCCGGCCGACGGGAACCGTGAACCGGCCTCCCATCCCGTTGGCTACCCCGGCCGCCGAGGCGTACCAGGCGCAAATCGCGGTGAGTATGCCCACGTACCCGCCGAACTTGACGGTGCCGCTGCTGCCCGAGAAGTTGCCGATGAACAGGATGATCTCGGTGATTTCCAGGGTGAGAAACACCGCGAACACCGCCGCGTTCACCTGCGTGCTCCAGATCAGCATGTAGGTGTTGAAGATGGCGAAGGCCAGCAGGATCCAGCCGACGTCCTTGCTGAACTCGTGGGCCAGCAGGGGGTGGGCGAGCAGGTTGTTCCCGACCAGCACAAAGTAGAGGCCGAGACCGATCCAGAAGCCACCGTAACTAGAGAACGCGGTGGCGCCGAAGACATTGCGGTTGCGGAACTCCCACATGCCGGCCAGCAACTGGCACAGGCCGCCATAGGCGAACGCGTACCCGAGCCAGGCCAGGCCGCTCGCCGTGGTCATCCAGCCGGCGTTGAACGCCGACAGCAGGAACGTGGTCAGCGCGAATGCGGCGAGCCCCAGGGGTGCGGGGTCGGCTATCCCCGACCCCAGCGCGGCCACAGGAGCTGCAGGGGCTGCAGGTAGGTCATCGTTGACACTCAAGTTGAATCCTCCTGATGAGGCGGTGCACTGCCCGGCCACGGGGCAGGTAGCCCGGATGGCCGGGACGGCGCGTGGATTGGCTGAAGATCCCGGCGGCAGCTACTGGGCAGGGTGATGTGCCCGGCGCCTGGGCCGCGGCCGACGTCCCCGAAGCGGCGCGGAAAAACCGGATGAAACGAGCCATTTCGGACCTTCTTCCGTCTTCACAAGCGGCTCAGCAGAACCACACGGAAGATCTGCCCTGAGCGTAACGCCGGATTCCTGCTGGGGGGAGGCCCAGGTTTTTGCTTATGCTGGCGCGACCGTGCCGCCGGTTTGGCTGCGCGCCAATACGCCGCTCAGCCCGGTGCGGGTGGCGAGAACGTAGATGCGGTCTTGCGGGGCGATCCGGTAGTCCGGGCGTGGTGACCAGTCGACGCCGTCGGCCGCGGGCCGTTGCACCGCGATGACGCGCACCTCGCCGCCGCGGTGCACGCTCTCCAGCGGCTGCCCGGCCAGCTCCGATCCGGCGCCGACCCTGACGTCCGCGATGAGCAGCACATGCCGTCCGACCGGGATGGTGCGCAGCACCTGGTGCTCCAGCATGGCGGCGGCGAAGGCCGGGGCCGCGAGGTAGGGGACGCTCCGTGAGATCGCGTTGCCGATGGTCTTCTGCACCCGTCCCGCGAGGTCGTCGTCGGACAGCCGCAGGACCAGGCGTACGTCGGCGGCCAGGGCGCGGGCGTGCAGAGCCGTCTCCAGGTTGACCAGGTCGCTGTTGGTCACCGAGACCAGAGCCTGGCTGGTGCGGATCCCAGCGGCGCGCAGGGTCTCCTCACGGTGGGTTTCGCCGATCACCACGCGCAGCCCGAGGCGGCGGGCCAGCCCGATACCGGCTGCGTTCTCGTCGCGGTCCACGCAGACCACGTCGACACCCAGATCGTGCAGCTGGCCGGCGATACGGCTGCCCACGTTGCCCAGCCCGGCCACGATGACGTGGCCGCTCAGCGGGCGCTCCTTGGCCCGCAGTGAGCCGGTGAGCCGGGCCCCGACCACAGCCGCCGTGACCACGGGGAGGAAGGCCATCCCGTCGAAGGTGAGCAGGAACTGGGCGAGCTTCTCCGGGCCGCCCAGCCGCGGATCGCTGACCGCCGCGCCTGCGGCGTCCAGGAAGGTCAGGTACAGCGCGTTGCTCGCGGAGAAGCCACCCGCGGTGGCCAGCAGGGCGAAGCCGGCCACCAGCACGGCGAACAGGGTCAGGAAGACGAGCCCCAGCTTGTGCCCGAAGAGGATCTGGGGCAGCTCCGTGACGGCCCGCAGGGAACCGCGGCGGGGCCTGGTCAGCGGATTGCGCGGGGTGCCATCGGCTACGGCGAGGACCAGGTCGGCTGGATCCTGGCCCGGGGGAAGCAGCCGGGGGAGCCCGGGCGTGCCGGTCGTGGCGAGCCCGCAGATGGTGTGCGCGGCGTCGGCCTCGCCCTGGCGGGCCACGAACAGGGTGCGCCCGGCGAGCCGGACATGGCTGGGAGCTGGCTCACCCAGCGCCGCGGCGACGAACGAGGGTGCGGCCATCGAGGAACTGGACAGCACGGCGCAGTCCGGGAAGAAACTGCGCATCCGCTCGCCCAGGCCAGTATTAAAAATCCGCATCACCAGCCTGAGGCCAGGGCTGACATCCTGCGCGCGGAGCGCGGCGTGGAAGTTAGCCAGGTCGTCCCGGCCCATCAGGGCGATCGCGCGGGCGGAGCGGGCCCCCGCGTCCGCGAAGGCGGTGCCGTCCAGTTCCGGCCGTTCGATGATCCGGACCCCGGGAAGCCGGGCGATGCGCGGGCCGTGACCGCGCGACCGGGCGGTGAGCAGGACCGTTACCCGCTCCCCGAAGCTGGTGGTGAGCTCCTCGACGATCCGGTAGGCCAGCGCATCGTCCCCGCACACGATCAGGTGATTCCGGTCCTGGGTAAGTCGGCGGGGCACCGGGGGCACGGCGAGATCTAACCATAGCGGGGCACAATTGACTACGCGGGGCGCGCGAGGGCGGGCCCGGCCGGCCCCGGGACGCGCCGGAGCCGGGATACCGCCGGGTATCCGGACCCCCCGGCCGGGGTCAGCTGTAACCAGTCCAGGGTATTCTGCGGATGAAAGGGGCGAATGGCAGACAGGGGTTCGGGGAGGTCCGGAGATGACGGGTGACGGTGGTATCCGCGCTTCGGACGCCGACCGTGAGCACGTTGTTGAAATCCTGCGCGATGCGTACAGCGCCGGCCGGCTGACTCTGGAAGAGTTCGACGAGCGGACCTCGCTCGCGTTCGCCGCGAAGACCTGGGGCGGGCTCCGCGAACTCACCCGTGACCTGCCCCAGCAGGCCAGGCTGGCGATTCCCCCGCCGGATCCTCAGGTCAAGCCGGCCAGGGACAAGCCGCTGCCCGTCGGCGCGTCGCCGCACCGCCGGCTCAGCCCGATGCTGCCCATCCTGGTCATCTGGCTCGGGATCGCCCTCACCGCCCGGCAGCCCTTCGCGTTTATCCCGGTGCTGGTCATCCTGTTCACGCTGCTCCGGCTGGCCACCCGCCCGTCCCGGGGTAACCGGCCGGGACCAGACCGGCCGCCCGGTGACCACGACCCAGGGCCCGGCGACGGGACCGGTCACTACCCCGACTGAGGCCACCCGCCCAGGGTGAGACGGCTGAAAGTGACCAGCCTCAGGGTGAGGCCGGTCCAGGGCAGGGCGCCTCAGGGAGAGGCGATCCGGCTCAGCTGGGGCGGGAGCTGGCTGGCCGCGCTGCGGTCGAGCAGGAACAGCGTGCGCTGCTGGCCCCGGGCACCCGCGGCCGGGACCTGCACGGGCCCGGCGTCGGACAGCGCCAGGCGGACCGCCCCGGCCTTCTCCTCGCCGGCCGCGAGCACCCACACCTCACGGGCCCGCCGGATCGCGGGCAAGGTCATGGTGATCCTCATCGGCGGGGGCTTGGGTGCCCCGCGGACCGCGACGACCGGCCGCTCGTCGTACAGCGCCGGCATGCCGGGGAAGAGCGACGCAACGTGCCCTTCCGGCCCGATGCCGAGCATCAGCACGTCGAAGGCGGGCACCGGGCCATGGTCCTGAGGCTGGGCGGCCTGCCGGAGTTCGGCCGCGTACCGCGCGGCCGCCGCTTCCGGGTCGTTGCCGTCCGGGCCGTCGGTGCCCGGCACCCGGTGCACCCGGGCCGGGTCTGTTTCCACCAGGCTGAGCAGGGCCCGCTCTGCCTGCTCCTCGTTGCGCTCGGGATCGCCGGACGGCAGGAAGCGCTCGTCGCCCCACCAGATGTCCAGCCGCCGCCAGTCCACCGCGCCCAGCGCGGGCGCGGCGGCCAGTTCAGCCAGCACCGCGGTGCCGATCCCGCCGCCGGTCAGCACCAGGCCCGCCGTGCCCGAGCTGGCCTGGGCGTCCACCAGCCTGGTGACCAGCCGGGCCGCCGCCGCCTTGGCCAGCAGGCTCGCGTCGTGGTGGACGAGTACCTCAGGCGTGCTCACCGCGCTTTATCTTTGCGGGACGTGTCCGCGCTGGTGTTGACCCGCTTACGGCTGCTGCCGCCGTTCCGTTTCACCTCAGCCGGAACCTGGACGAAGGGGGTGATGGTCTCCGCGTACACCTCATCGGGGTCGAGCCGGCGTAGTTCCTCCGACAGGAGCTCCGCGGTGTCCCTGCGGTGCAGCGCCACCCGGCGCTCCGGCTCGCCGGGCCGGCGCAGCATCGCGAGCCGGCCATCCGGTCGGGTCAGGCTGATCTCCCCGTCACTGGTGTCGAAGCTGACCGCGGTGACCCCGGGCCCGCCGGACACCCGGTTCTCGAACGGGGCCCCGAGCCGTACCGACAGCCAGGAGGCGATGAGGTCGGCGCTCGGGTTGCCGCGCTCGGCCTCTACCCGGCCGCCGCGGATCGTGCCGTGCGGCTGGTCCAGCGTGGCCGCCAGCAGCGACCGCCAGGACGTGGCCCGGGTCCAGCTCAGGTCGGTGTCCCCGGGCTTGTAGTGCGAGGCGAGGCTGGCTAGGCAGGCGTGCGGTGCGGCGGCCGACGCGGCGTCGGTGATCCGGCGCTGCGCGAGGGCCCCCAGCGGGCTGTCCGCGGGGACGTCCGGGGGAGTCCCGGGCCACCAGGTCACCACCGGGGTATCCGGCATCAGCAGCGGGATGACCACGGAGTCGGCGTGCTCACCCAGCGCGCCGTACATCCGCAGCAGCACGACCTCACCCGGCCCGGACTCGCCCACCCGGATCTCCGCGTCGAGCCGGGACGTGGCCTCAGGCCGCCGGGTGATCACCGCGAGCACCCGGCAGGGATGCTCGCGGGCTGCCTCGCTGGCCGACCGGACGGCGTCGTACTGTGCTGCCTCGTCGGTCACGATGACCAGCGTCAGCACCATCCCGCTGGCCGGGCCGCCAAGCCGCTGCCGGGCCTGCCGGATGGCTTCGTGAATCCGGTCAGTGGTCGTCTCGGCCAGGTCGATCATCATCGGAGGCAATCCTTTCCGCCCGCGCCAGCGCCGCACGCTGCTGTGGCCGCCGCGACTCCGTTCAAAGCCGTCTCCAGGCTCGTCCGTCGCGGGCCATCATCGCATCCGCGGACGGCGGGCCCGCTGAGCCGGCGGGGTACGGTTCCGGCTTGCCGTGATCGGCCCAGAATTCCTCGATCGGGTCGAGGACCATCCAGGACAGCTCCACCTCGCGGTGCCGCGGGAACAGCGGCGGATCGCCGATCAGCACGTCCAGGAGCAGCCGCTCGTACGCCTCCGGGCTACTCTCGGTGAACGACTCGCCGTACGCGAAGTCCATGTTCACGTCGCGAACTTCCATGGCCGAGCCGGGGACCTTGGACCCGAACCTGACCGTGACGCCCTCGTCCGGCTGGACCCGGATGACCAGGGCGTTCTGCCCGAGCTCTTCGGTGTCAGTGGCCGCGAACGGCAGGTGCGGAGCGCGCTGGAAGAGCAGCGCGATCTCCGACATCCGGCGCGGCAGCCGCTTCCCGGTCCGCAGGTAGAAGGGAACCCCGGCCCACCGCCTCGTGTCCACCCGCAGCTTCACCGCCGCGTAGGTCTCGGTCCCAGAGTCGGGCGCCATGCCTTCCTCTTCCAGGAAGCCCCCCACCGGGATGCCGCCCTGCCAGCCGGCCGCATACTGCCCGCGGGCGGTGGTGGCCGCGAGGTCATCGTGCAACTGGACAGCGGACAGGATCTTCTCCTTCTCCGCCCGCAGCGCGTCCGCGTCGAACGAGACGGGCTCCTCCATCGCGGTCAGCGCCAGCAGCTGCATCAGGTGGTTCTGGATCACGTCCCGGGCCGCGCCGATACCGTCGTAGTACCCGGCCCGGCCGCCGACGCCGATGTCCTCGGCCATCGTGATCTGGACGTGGTCCACGTACCCGCGGTTCCAGATCGGCTCGTACAGGGTATTGGCGAAGCGCAGCGCCAGGATGTTCTGGACGGTTTCCTTGCCGAGGTAGTGGTCGATGCGGAACACCGACTCCGGCGGGAACACGCGGCTGAGGGTCTCGTTGAGCGCCCGGGCGCTGGCCAGGTCGTGTCCGAACGGTTTCTCGATCACCACCCGGCGCCAGGGCCGCGGCTGGCCCGCGGGCGGCTGCGGCGGGGTGGACAGCCCGGAGCGCTTCAGCTGGGTGACCACCAGCGGAAAGAACTTCGGCGGGACCGACAGGTAGAAGGCGTAGTTCCCGCCGGTGCCGCGCTCGCGGTCCAGCTCGGCCACGCAGTGCGCGAGCCGGTCGAACGCCTCGTCGTCGTCGAACTCACCGGGTACGAACCTGACGCCCTCGGACACCTGCTGCCAGACGGTCTCGCGGAACGGGGTCCGCGCATGCTCCTTCACCGCCTGGTAGGTGACCTGCGCGAAGTCCTCGTGCTCCCAGTCGCGGCGGGCGAAGCCGACCAGCGAGAAGCCGGGCGGAAGCAGGCCCCGGTTGGCCAGGTCGTAGATGGCCGGCATGAGCTTCTTGCGGGCCAGGTCCCCCGTGACGCCGAAGATGACGAGGACGCAAGGACCCGCCACCCGGGGGATCCGCCGGTCCCGCGGATCGCGCAGCGGGTTGGCTGGCGGGCCGCTGACGATCGGAGTCAGCCCCGTCGGCTGGGCCAGCGCCTCGCGCTCTTCCTCGCTGAGGAGCCCGTCAGCGGGCTGCGGCCCGCCCGGCTCATTCCCGGCCGTCTGGGTCCCATCCTCGGCCGTGGCCGCCGAATCAGTCATCACTGTGCTCCGTCTGTTGTGACCAGGCGGCCCATCGGTCATGGCTTGCCCACCGCGGCCATGTTCGCCTCGATCGTGCCGAGGAACTCGTTCCACGAGGCGGCGAACTTCTCCACCCCCTCCTCCTCGAGCACGCTGACCACGTCGTCGTAGCCGATGCCGAGCTTGGCCAGGTCAGCGAAGACCTGCCGGGACTGCTCGTAAGTGCCGTGGATCGTGTCACCGCGCAGCTTCGCGTGGTCCGCAGTGGCGCGCAGCGTCGACTCCGGCATCGTGTTGACGGTGTCCGGGGCGACCAGGTCGACCACGTACATGGTGTCTTCGTAGGCGGGGTCCTTGGTGCTGGTGGAGGCCCACAGCGGGCGCTGCACCTTGGCCCCGGCCTCGCGCAGCGCCTGCCACCTCGGGGTGGCGATCCGCTGCTCGTGGAGCTCGTAGGCAAGCCGGGCGTTGGCGATGGCCGCCTTGCCGCGCAGCGCGGCCGCCTCGGGGGTGCCGATCTTGTCGAGCCTGCGGTCCACCTCGCTGTCCACCCGGCTGACGAAGAAGGACGCCACCGAACCCAGGGTGGAGATGTCCCGGCCGGCTTGCAGCGCCTGCTCCAGGCCGGTCATGAACGCGTCGATGACCTGGCCGTAGCGCTCGAGGGAGAAAATCAGCGTGACGTTCACGCTGATCCCCTCGGCCAGCGCTGCGGTGATCGCGGGCAGGCCCTCGAGCGTCGCCGGGATCTTGATGTACATGTTGGGCCGGTCCACCATCCACCACAGCGCCCGGGCCTCGGCAATGGTCTTCGCGGTGTCCTTGGCGATCCTCGGGTCGACCTCGATGGAGACCCGGCCGTCCACGCCGCTGGTGATGTCGTAGACGGGGCGGAGCACGTCACAGCCCCAGCGGATGTCGTAGCCGGCGATCGCCCGGGCCGCCTCCTCGGTCTGCACGCCGCGGATGGCCAGGTCAGCCACTTGCTGATCGTAGGCGTCGCCGTGGGCCACGGCGCTCGCGAAGATCGTCGGGTTGGAGGTCACGCCGGTGACGGCCCAGTCCCGGATGAGCTCGGCCAGGTTGCCCGTCCTCAGCCGCTCACGGCTGATGTCGTCGAGCCAGATGGATACCCCGGCAGCGGTCAGCTCGCGGAGTACCGGATGGGCCGGCGTGGTGTGGGTCTGCGGGTTGTGCTGCTGGGAGGTCATGAATCCTCGCTTCTCGCGCTCAGGCCCGCTGCGGTGCCCAGCCGAGCCAGGCTGGAGCGGGCGGCTGCTGCCACATGCTCTGCGGTGAACCCGAACTCCTCGTACAGCTTCATGTAGGAAGCGGATGCCCCGAAATGCTCCAGGCTCACGCACTCACCGAAATCGCCGGTGAACAGGTGCCAGGGCTGCGCGATGCCAGCCTCGACGCTGACGCGCGCCCGGATATGCGGTGGCAGTACCTCCTGCTGATAGGAAGCATCCTGCCCGGTAAACCATTCCACGCACGGCATGGAAACAACTCGTGTCGAGATTCCCTCGTCCTGGAGAATGCCCCGCGCCGCCAGCGCGATCTGCAGCTCGCTGCCCGTGGCCATCAGGATCACCGTCGGGTCACCGCCCGCCCCTTCGGCGAGGACGTACCCGCCACGGGCCACCCCATCCGCGCTCGCCAGGCCTTTACCCTCCGAGCGGTCCAGGACGGGCAGGTTCTGCCGGCTGAGGCACAGCCCGGCCGGCCGGTCGGTGTTTTCCAGCACCGTCCGCCAGGCCACGCTGGTCTCGTTCGCGTCGCCGGGCCGGACCACGTCCAGGCCGGGGATGGCGCGCAGCGCGGCCAGGTGCTCGACCGGCTGGTGGGTCGGGCCGTCTTCGCCGAGCCCGATCGAGTCGTGCGTCCACACGTAGGTCACCGGCAGCTCCATCAGCGCCGCCAGCCGGACCGCTGGCCGCATGTAGTCGCTGAAGACCAGGAACGTGCCGCCGTACGGCCGGGTCAGGCCGTCCAGCACGATCCCGTTGAGAACCGAGCCCATGGCGTGCTCGCGGATCCCGAAGTGCAGGGTGCGGCCGTAGACGTTGCCGGGGAACATCTCGGTCTGGCGCTCCGCCGGGATGAACGACGGTTCGCCCTTCATCGTGGTGTTGTTGCTGCCGGCCAGGTCGGCCGAGCCGCCCCACAGTTCGGGCAGCACCGGGGCCAGGGCGTTCAGTACCGCCTCCGACGCCTTGCGGGTGGCCATGCCCTTCTGGTCCGGGGGGAAGGCAGGCAGCGCCTTGGCCCACCCGTCCGGCAGCCGCCGGGCCCGGAGGCGGTCCAGCAGCGCGGCCCGCTCCGCGTTGGCCCGGGCCCACGCGCTGAAAGCCTCGTCCCACTCGGCGCGCAGGCGCTTGCCCCGCGCAGCCACCTTCCTGGCGTGCCCGACCAGTGCTTCCTCGGCCGGGAACGTTACCTTCGGGTCGAAGCCGAGGACTTCCTTGGTCGCGGCGACTTCGTCTTCGCCGAGGGCAGCACCGTGCGCCGCCCCGGTGTTCTGGGCGTGCGGGGCCGGCCAGGCGATGATAGTCCGGAGGACGATGAGGGAGGGCTTGTCGGTGCGGGCCCGGGCTTCTTGCAGCGCCTGGTACAGCCCGGCCGGGTCCTCGTGGTAGCCCTCGGGCCCGCGCCAGTCCAGCCGCTGCACATGCCAGCCGTAGGCCTCGTAGCGCGCGGCCACGTCCTCGGACTTGGCGATCTGCGTGTTGTCCTCGATCGAAATCTGGTTGTCGTCGTAGAGCACGACCAGGTTGCCCAGGTCCTGGTGGGCGGCCAGCGAGGACGCCTCGTGGCTGATGCCCTCCTCGATGTCGCCGTCCGACACGAACACGTAGACGTGATGGTCGAACGGGCTGGTCCCCTCGGGCGCGTCCGGGTCGAGCAGGCCGCGCTCCCGGCGGGCCGCCATGGCCATGCCGACGGCGTTGGCCAGGCCCTGGCCGAGCGGGCCGGTGGTGGTCTCCACACCCGGGGTAAGGCCGTGCTCCGGGTGCCCCGGGGTCAGGCTGCCCCACTCGCGGTAGCGCTTCAGGTCGTCCAGCGACAGCCCGTACCCGGACAGGTAGAGCTCGAGGTACAGGGTCAGGCTGGAATGCCCGCAGGACAGGACGAAGCGGTCCCGGCCGAGCCAGTTCGGGTCCGCGGGGTCATGCCGGAGCACACGCTGGTACAGCAGGTAGGCCGCGGGCGCCAGGCTCATCGCCGTGCCCGGGTGGCCTGAGCCTGCTTTCTGCACTGCGTCCATGGCCAGGACCCGGATCAGGTCAACGGCGCGCTGGTCGGTCTCGGTCCACTCCAGTGCGGCCGAGCCTGCCGCCTGGGTGTTCGCGGCCTGGGTGTCTGATGGGCTGCTCACCGCGGGATCGGCTCCTCTCGTGGCCTGTGCCGGGCCGCCCCTGGGCCAGGCAATCGAAACCCTATCCCCACTTTCGCCTACTTCCCGGACCGCCCCCGCGGTCCCGGGAACCCCCGGGCGTGACCGCCGCCGCTTATCGCTGCGGTTCCCGGTACGCTCCCTGCCATGGCGACCCCGATGCCCGGCTTCGACCCGCGGGCGGTGATCGAGGGCCGGCCGCCCGGCAGGCCGCGGACCGGGCTGATCCTGGGCATCATCGCCGCTATCGGCTGCGGGATCGTGGTCCTCGGCACCGACGCCCTGCAGAGCGTGGGCGCCGCCGGGCACAGTGTGGCCCCGTTTCTCATCGCGCTGCCGTTCGCCCTGCTCCCGGTGCCGTTCCTGGTCGGCTGCGTGCTGCTGATAGACCGGCTGGAACCCGAGCCCCGGGTCAACCTGGTGCTTGCGTTCGCCTGGGGAGCCGGGGTCGCGGCGCTGCTCGCGGCGGTGATCAACACCGCCGGGCTGGTCTTCATCACCCAGCCGGCCCTCGGGCAGAGCACCGGGCAGTACGTTTCCGCCACCTTCGGTGCGCCGGTGGTCGAGGAGAGCCTCAAGGGACTCATCCTGATCATCCTGCTCTGGCGGCGCCGCCAGGAACTCGACGGCCCCACCGACGGCATCATCTACGCGGCCATGGTGGGGCTCGGCTTCGCCATGATGGAGAACATCGGCTATTACATCGGCGCCCTGGTCCGCCCCGAGGTCGGCGGGGTAAAGCTGCTCGGCGCCACGTTCGTGCTGCGCGGCGTGCTGTCCCCGCTCGCGCACCCTATCTTCACGTCCATGACCGGCCTCGGGGTGGCGTACGCGGCCACTCACCGCAACGCCCGGTGGGCGGTGCCGCTGGGCCTGCTGGCCGCCATGCTGCTGCATGGCCTATGGAACGGGCTGACCGCGTTCGGCCTGGGCGGGCTGGCCCTCGCGTACGCCATCCTGGCCTGCGTGCTGGGCATCCTGGCCGGGGTGATCGTCGCGGACCGGCGCCGGATCGTGCGCCTGATCTGGCGGTTCCTGCCCGTATACGAGGCTATCGGCGTGGTCACCGAAGCGGACCTGCGGATGCTGAGCACGCTGCGCGAGCGGCGGGCCGCCCGGCTCTGGGCCCGCCGGACCGGGGGGCGCGCGGCGGCCCGGGCCATGGAGGATTACCAGCTTGCCGCCACCGAACTAGCCCTTCTCCACCTGCGGGCCCAGCGCCAGATCATCGCCCCGGACCAGTTCGAGCAGCGGCGGCGGGACCTGCTGCGGCTGATGGCCATGGCCCGCAGCGCGTTCTTCCAGCGCCAGCCGGAGCCGCCGCAGCCCCCCTGGGCGCCGCGCGCGGCGTCAGGTTTCGGCCGGCACCGTCAGGGTCCGGCCCACGCGCCCTAGCTCGGCGGGTGCTGACCCAGTGGTGGAGGGCCCGGTGGTGGAGGGCACGGCGCCCCGGTCCCGGGTGGCGAACATCAGCCGCAGCGCGGTGATCCAGATCAGCACGGACCCGCTGACGTGGAACCAGACCAGCCCGGCGGGCAGGCCGCTGAAGTACTGGGAATAGCCGATCACGCCCTGCAGCCCGACCAGGCCGAGCAGCAGCCAGCCGAGCCTGCGCACCCGGCGGGGCGCGCCCGTCAGTTGCAGGCACACTGCGAGCACGGCGGCCAGGGTGCCCAGCATCCAGCCGATGTCCGCGTGCAGCTGGGTCACGCCTTCCAGCGGCAGGTGGTAGCGCGGCACGTAGGCCCGTCCGGCGCCGGAGTGCGGGACGAAGGTCGACCCGGCCAGCGGCCCGGTTCCGGTCACCACGGTGCCGGCCGCGAGCATCAGCGCCACCAGCGGGACCAGGGCCACCGAGAGGACCCGCAGGTCCACCCGGACCAGCCTGGTCGCGGGCCCGTCTCCTTCGGCGCAGCGGGACCAGAGCGTGACGGCCAGGGCCAGGATCGTGCTGGACAGCAGGAAGTGGATCGAGACTGCGGCCGGGTTGAGGTTGGTCAGGACGACGATCCCGCCGAGGACCGCCTGGGCCACCACGCCGAGCGGCTGGGCGGCGGCCAGCCAGATGATGGCGCGCCGCCGGGTACCGGCCGGGCGGAAGCGCCAGGCCGTGACCATCACGAGCACGGCGACGACCATGAGCGCGAAGGTCAGCATCCGGTTGGTGAACTCGATGTAGGTGTGGAACATCGGGTCGCCGGAGGTGTGCGCCGCCACCAGGCTGCTGGAGGTGCAGTCCGGCCAGTCGGGGCAGCCGAGGCCCGACGCACTGAGCCGGACCGCGGCGCCGGTCATGATGATCCCGGCGTTCGCCACCACCCCGGCCACCGCGACCCGGCGCATCGAGGTCGGGGTGGGGAAGATAAACGGCGCGGCCCAGCGCCAGGCGCCGGGCTGGCGGCGGGCGTCTGAGGGGGCTGGCCCGGTGGCGTCCGCGGGGGCTGGCCCGGAGGCGTCCGGGCTGAGATCAGCTGGCACGGACCCCATCGTAGAAGCGCGATGCCCGGTGTGCACCCAGCGGCCTGTTACTTCACCCACAGGGCGGCGCCGGCAGAGGCCACCGTGACGCACCCGATGGCGCCCCACTCCGCCAGGCTGAGGCTCTGGCTGAGCATGACCAGCCCGACCAGCGCGGCGACCGCGGGCTCGAGGCTCATCCAGATGCCGAACACCTTGGCCGGAACCCGGCGCAGGGTCTCCAGCTCCAGCGAGTACGGGATGATCGAGGACAGCAGCCCGATGGCCACCCCGGTTCCCAGCACCCCCGGGCGCAGCAGGGAGCGCCCGCCGGCCAGCAGGCCGGCCGGGGTCACAGCCAGCGCGGCGACACCCATGGCCACGGTCAGCCCCGACGACCCGGGGAAGCGCCGCCCGGTCGCGGCGCTGAGCAGGATGTAGATGGCCCAGGAAGCCGCCGCGGCCAGCGCGAACAGCAGCCCGGCCAGGTTGATGCCGGCCAGTCCCTGGCTGGCTGCCCCGTGCCCGGCGCCGGGGGCGACCGAGCCGCCTTCCTGGCTGAGCAGCGCGACGCCAGCACCGGCCAGCGCCACCCAGGCCAGGTCGAGGGCGCGCCGGGACGCCGCCACGGCCACCGCCAGCGGGCCGAGGAACTCCACGGTCACCGCGATCCCCAGCGGGATACGGGCGAACGCCTGGTAGATGGAGTAGTTCATGACGGCCAGGGTGAGCCCGAAGGCCACCACCACGGCCGCGTCCGTCCAGGCCCGCCGGCGAATCAGCCCGGTGATCTCCCGTCGCAGCCCGCGTGCGCCCAGCACCGCGAGCAGCAGCGCGGCCGCCCACAAGCGCAGCCCGGTGACCGCGGCCGGCGGCACCTGGCTGAACAGCCGGGCGGCCAGGCCTGCCCCGACCTGGACCGAGACCACGCCGGTGAGCACGAGCACCGCCGGCGGCGTGGCACCGAGTGCGGCCTCCGTCCTGGCCTGAGTCACGGCAGTCTTACTCCCGGCGTCACTCCCAGCGGAACACCCGCGCCGTCACGCCGATCGCGATCACCGCCCAGACCAGCAGGACGACCAGATCACGCACGGGCAGCCCGCCCGCCTGCTGCAGCACCGAGTGCAGGCCGTCAGACAGCGCCCCGGATGGCAGCAGCCGCAGCACCGGCCGGGCGCCCGCCGGGAACTTGCTCAGCGGGAAGATCACTCCGCCCACGCCCAGCAGGACGAGGTAGACCAGGTTGGCAGCGGCCAGGGTGGCCTCAGCCCGCAGGGTGCCGGCCAGCAGCAGCGCCAGCCCGCTGAACGCGGCGGTGCCCGCCAGCAGCAGCAGCACCACCCAGGCCGCGGCGGCCGGGCGGGCGTTCGGCGCCCAGCCCAGGGCCAGCCCCACCGCGATGATCACGATCGCCTGAGCCAGCTCGACGACCAGCACGGTCGCCGTCTTAGCGGCGATCAGGCCGTCCCGGCGCAGCGGGGTGGAGCCGAGCCGCTTGAGCACGCCGTAGCGCCGCTCGAAGCCGGTCGCGATGGCCTGGCTGGTGAAGGCGGTGGACATGACCGCGAGGGCCAGGATGCCGGGCACCAGGAAGTCGACGCGGCTGCCCTTGATCAGGTGTTCCAGGCTGAACCCGGCGAGCAGGGCGACGGGGATGATCAGGGTGAGCAGCAACTGCTCTCCGTTGCGGACCAGGATGCGCAGCTCGAGTCCGGCCTGCGCGGCGATCATCGCGGCCCGCGGGCCGCTGCCCGGGTCCGGGGCGGGCCACCCCGCCGCCGGGTCCGCAGTGCGCGCCGCCGGGCTGCGGCCGCCCGGGAGCACCTCACTCACGAGCGGAGCTCCCGTCCGGTCAGCTCGAGGAACACGTCCTCCAGGGTGCGGTTCTCGATGCGCAGATCCTGGGCTAGCACGCCGTGCTCAGCGCACCACGCGGTTACCGCCGCGAGGAGTTGCGGGTCCACCCGGTCGTGCACCTCCACGATGTAGTGCCCGGCCGGGGACTCCTTGGCCGCGCTACCTGGCGGCAGGGCGGAGATGAGCCCGTCGGTATCCAGTCCCGGCTCGGCCCGGAACCGGAGCTGCCCGGCGGTGCCGGTCAGGTCGGCCGGCGTCCCCTCGGCCACCAGCTGCCCATGGTCCACCACGGCGACCTGGTCCGCCAGCCGCTGGGCCTCATCCATGTTGTGCGTAGTCAAGATCACCGCCGCGCCGGCCGCGCGCAGGCCGCTGATCAGCTCCCAGGTGGCGAGCCGCGCCTGCGGGTCGAGGCCTGCCGTGGGCTCGTCGAGGAACACCAGCTCGGGGCGGCCGATGACCGCGGCGGCCAGGGCGAGCCGCTGCTGCTGGCCACCGGACATCCGCCGGAACGGGGTGCGCAGGCTGCCGCTGAGGCCCAGCCGGTCCAGCAGCATGGCCGGGTCGAGCGGATGGGCGTAGAACGCGGCGAGCACCCGCAGGTACTCGGCGGGCCGGGCGGCCGGCGGGATCCCGCCGGACTGCAGCATCACGCCCACCTGCGGCCGCAGTTGCCGCGCGTCGCGGGACGGGTCGAGGCCGAGCACCCGGACCACCCCGTCATCGGGACGGCGGTAACCCTCGCAGATCTCGATCGTGGTGGTCTTCCCGGCTCCGTTAGGGCCGAGGATGGCGGTCACGGCCGCCCGCCCGGCCCGGAGCGAGAGCCCGTTCACCGCGGTGACCCGGCCATATCGCTTGACCAGGCTGGTGATCTCGACTGCGAGTCCGGTGCTCACGCACGCGAGTCTAGAGGCTCCGCCGGGGCAGGGTTCCCGCTGGCCGCCCGGCGGCGGGCCGCGGCGATCAGCGCCTGGAACAGCCTGGGGTCGTCCCCGGCCTCGGGATGCCACTGGACCGCGAGCAGGAACCCGGGCCCGCCGGTGACCGCGGGGTCAGGCTCCACCGCCTCGATGGTGCCGTCGTCCGCCCAGGCGGTCGCGACCAGACCCTGGCCGAGGCGGCCGATGGCCTGGTGATGCGAGGTGGGTACGGCCGCACGTACCTCGCCGTCCGGCTCCGGCGGCCCGAGGATCCTGCCGAGCAGGCTGTCCGCCGCGATCCGCACCGGGTGCGAGCCGTACGTCCCGGCTGGGGAACCGTGATCGTGGTGGCCCACCTCGTCGGGCAGGTGCTGGCGCAGCGTGCCGCCGCTCGACACGTTGACGATCTGCAGGCCGCGGCAGATGGCCAGGATCGGTATCCCGGCGTCCAGTGCCGCGGCGAGCAGGGCACGCTCGGCCCGGTCCCGGGCAGGGTACACACGTTCGGTGAGCGGGTGCGGGTCGGCGCCGTAGGCGGCCGGGTCGATGTCCCCGCCCCCGGGCAGCATGAGCGCGTCGAGCCGGCTGATCGCTTCCTCGACCCCTGGCATCGGGGGGAGCAGGACCGGGACGCCCCCGGCCGCGGCCACCGCCTCCGGGTAGCTCATCGGGACCAGCGCCGCGGGCCGGTCCCAGGGGCCCCAGCGGGCGGGCTCCCCGTAGGCGCTGATGCCGACGTGCGGGGTCATGGCGCGGGAGTTCACAGCGGCGTCACGTAGGCGCCGGAGATCCCGCCGTCCACCAGGAAGTTGGAGGCGGTCATGAACGACGCGTCGTCGCTGGCCAGGAACGCGACCGCGGCGGCGATCTCGTCCGCCTCGGCGAAGCGGCCCATCGGCACGTGCACCAGGCGCCGCGCGGCCCGCTCCGGGTCCTTGGCGAATAGTTCGCGCAGCAGCGGCGTATTCACCGGGCCGGGGGAGAGCGCGTTGATCCGGATCCCTTCCCGGGCGAACTGCACGCCGAGTTCCCGGGTCATGGCCAGCACGCCGCCCTTGGACGCGGTGTAGGAGATCTGCGAGGTGGCCGCGCCGAGGGTGGCCACGAACGATGCGGTGTTGATGATCGACCCGCCCGGACCGCCCGCTGCGACCTGGCGCTGCATGTGCGGGATCACGTACTTGCAGCACAGGTAGACCGAGGTCAGGTTGACTTCCTGGACCCGGCGCCAGGCGTCGAGGCCGGTAGTCAGTATCGAATCATCGTCCGGTGGCGAGATACCGGCGTTATTGAACGCAATGTGCACCGCCCCGTAGGCGTCCACCGCCTGCTGGTACACCTCCCGCACCGCGTCCTCATCGGTCACGTCGGCGTGCACGAACAAGCCACCGACCTCCTCGGCGGCGCGCTTGCCGGCCGCCTCGTCGACGTCGACGGCCACCACGGCGGCCCCCTCGGCGGCCAGCCGGCGCGTGCTGGCCAGCCCGATGCCGCTGCCCGCGCCGGTGATCACGGCGATTCGGTCCTGCAGGCGCTGCATGTGCGTGCTCTGTCCTTCCTTCGTGCCGGTCCTGGAGTACCGGTGCTGGTGGGCTGTGCCTAATCCGTCGCGATGAACACGTTCTTGACCTCGGTGAACGCGTCTAGCGCGTCCGGACCGAGTTCGCGGCCCAGTC
This sequence comes from Streptosporangiaceae bacterium, assembly GCA_036509255.1. Lineage (GTDB taxonomy): Bacteria > Actinomycetota > Actinomycetes > Streptosporangiales > Streptosporangiaceae > RYN-230. The sequence continues at coordinate 19,960 of DATCFY010000112.1, read as the reverse complement.
CGGACTGCTTGAACCCGCCGAACGGGGTCCAGTAGCGGACCGATGCATGCGAGTTGACCGACAGGTTGCCGGCCTCGACCGCCCGGGCCACCCGCAGCGCCCGCCCGATGTTCTCGGTCCAGATGGACCCGGACAGCCCGTACGGCGTGTCGTTCGCGACGGCGATGGCCTCCGCCTCGTCCTCGACCGGGACGACGGCCACGACCGGCCCGAACACCTCCTCGGTGAACGCGGGGTCGTCCGTGGCGACCGGGGCGAGCACGGTGGGCGGGAACCAGAAGCCCGGCCCGGCCGGCGCGCTGCCGCGGAACGCCACCGGAGCCTGTTCCGGGACGTACGACGCGACCCGGGCACGGTGCTCGGCCGAGATCAGCGGGCCCATCTCGGTGGCGGGGTCTGCGGGATCGCCCACCACGACGGCCTTGACCGCCGGTTCCAGCAGTTCCATGAACCGGTCGAACACGCTGCGCTCGACCAGGATCCGGGACCGGGCGCAGCAGTCCTGCCCAGCGTTGTCGAACACGGCGTACGGCGCGGTGGCCGCGGCCCGTTCCAGGTCGGCGTCGGCGAACACGATGTTGGCGTTCTTGCCGCCGAGTTCCAGCGTGAGCCGCTTCACCTGGCGCGCGCAGCCCGCCATGATCTGGCTGCCGACCTCGGTGGAACCGGTGAAGACGATCTTGCGCACCGCCGGGTGGTCCACCAGGCGCTGGCCCACCACCGACCCCTTGCCGGGCAGCACCTGGAACACGCCCTCCGGCAGCCCGGCCTCCAGGGCCAGCTCGCCGATCAGGATCGCGGTGAGCGGGGTCCGCTCCGCGGGCTTGGCGATCACCGGGTTCCCGGCGGCCAGGGCGGGTCCCAGTCCCCAGCCCAGGATCGGCATGGGGAAGTTCCACGGCACGATCAGCCCGACGATGCCGACCGGCTCCCTGAACGTGACGTCGAGGCCGCCGGGCACCGGGATCTGCTGGCCGGTGAGGCGTTCCGGGGCGGCCGAGTAGTAGCGCAGCACGTCCCGGACGTTGCCCGCCTCCCAGCGGGCCTGCCCGACCGGGTGGCCCGAGCAGGCCACCTCCAGCTGCGCGAGTTCCTCGATGTGGGTGTCCACCACCTCCGCGAAGCGGCGCAGCAGCCCGGCCCGGTCCCCGGGGGCCACCGCCCGCCAGGCGGCCTGCGCGGCGGCCGCCCGGGCGACCGCCGCGTCAGCCTGCTCCGGCGAGCAGGACGGCACCGCGGCCACCGTCTCCTCGGTGGCCGGGTTCACAACGGTGAACGTGGACATGCCTGTTCCCAGTCTCCTCGCGTGCGGATCCGGCCGGCCCTACAGCCGCTCGAAACCCCGGTGCAGCTCCCAGTCGGTGACTGCGGCGTCGAACGCGACGATCTCCACCCGGGCTCCGTTGGCGTAGTGCTCCACCACATCGCTGCCGAACGCCTCGCGGGCCAGGTCGCTCTTGAGCCACAGGTCCAGGGCGTCGCGGAGGGTGGACGGCACCCGGCTGCCCTCGGCCGCGTAGGCGTTCCCCTCGAACGCCTCCTCCAGCGGCAGCTCCCGGTCCACCCCGTGCAGCCCGGCGGCGATCATCGCCGCGACGGCCAGGTAGGGGTTCACGTCGCCGCCCGGGACCCGGTTCTCCACCCGCAGCCCGGCACCGTGCCCGACGAGCCGCATGGCGCAGGTGCGGTTGTCCACACCCCACCGGACCGCGGTGGGTGCGAAGCTGCCCGGGACGTAGCGCTTGTAGGAGTTGATGTTCGGCGCGTGCCACAGGATGAGCTCGGGCAGCAGGGCGAGCTGGCCCGCGATGAAATGCTCGCCGAACGCGGACAGCCCGTGCGGCCCGTCCCCGGCCATCACCGGCGTCCCGTCGTCTTCCCGGACCGACAGGTGAATGTGGCAGGAGTTGCCTTCCCGTGCGTTCGGCTTGGCCATGAACGTAATGCTCATGCCGTCGGCGTCGGCGATCTCCTTGGACCCGGTCTTGTAGATCGAGTGGTTGTCGCACGTGGTCACGGCCTCGGCGTAGCGGAACGCGATCTCGTGCTGGCCCAGGTTGCACTCGCCCTTGGCCGACTCGACCTGCAGGCCGGCCCCGGCCATGCCGTTGCGCAGCTTGCGCAGCAGCGGCTCGATCCGTGCGGTGCCCAGAATCGAGTAGTCCACGTTGTAGGAGTTGGCCGGGGTGAGATCGCGGTACCCGGAGGCCTGCGCGGCGGCGTAGGAGTCGCTGTACACCACGAACTCCAGCTCGGTGCCCGCCATGGCCTGCAGGCCCCGCTCGGCCAGCCGGTCGGTCTGGGCCTTCAGGATCTGCCGGGGGGAGGCCACCACGGGTGTCCCGTCGTGCCAGGTGAGATCGGCGATGACCATCGCGGTAGCTTCCTGCCAGGGCACCCGGCGCAGCGTGCTCAGGTCAGGCGCCATCACGAAGTCGCCGTACCCGGTCTGCCAGGACGACATCGCGTACCCGTCCACGGTGTTCATCTCGACGTCCACGGCGAGCAGGTAGTTGCATCCCTCGATGACGCTGCCCACCACGTCGTCGAGGAAGAACTCCGCAGCCAGCCGCTTGCCCTGCAGGCGGCCCTGCATGTCGGTGAAGGCAACGACGACCGTGTCGATGTTGCCCTCGCTCACCTCCACGCGGAGCTGCTCGAGGGTGAGCATCCCGCGGCGCCGGGTGTGGGGGGTTGCTCCGCGCTGCTTGTCCATGAGCCTCCAGTCTCTGCGGGCCGGTCTTACTAGGTGCTACCCGGTCCCGTTTGTTCCAGTCCGCTGCCCGGCCCGGGGCCTGGCGCGGCCGCGCATCAGGCCCCGGGAGGCGGCCGGTCAGCCGGCCAGATCCTGTTCGATCGCGGCCAGTTCTTCCGGCGTCCCCTGAACCCGCGGCCCGGTGAACCAGTTCCGCGCGGAGGCCAGCCAGTAGATGCCGGCGAAGCCGATCACCGCGACCACGGCGAACACCGCGTAATTGAACGTGCTCCAGGTGATCGGGCCGATCTGCGGCAGCATGAACAGGATCGTGATGATCACCACCCAGGTCACCGCGATGATCCCGACCGGCTTGCTCCAGCGGCCCAGGTGCCAGGGGCCGCGCTGGAAGTTGTCGCCCTGGCGCAGCCGCAGGAAGGTCGGTATCACGTAGGCGATGTACAGGCCGATGACCGCGATGGAGGTGACCGCGGCGTACGCGGTGGCGTTCCACAGGTACGGGAGCCCCAGGATGAGGGCGCCGACCGCGGCCAGCCAGATCGCGTTGGTGGGCGTGCGGGTGCGTTTGTTCACCTTGTGCCAGAACGAGGAGCCCGGCAGCGCGCCGTCGCGGGAGAACGCGTAGATCATCCGGGAGTTGGCGGTGACCGAGGACATCCCGCAGAACAGCTGGGCGCCGATCACCACGAGCAGCAGGAACTTGGCCCAGGCCGACCCGGCGGCGTCGATGAAGATCTGCGCGGGCGGTACCCCGGTGACCCCGGTGCGCTCCGCCTCGTAGTGCTGGATGGCGAAGGTGATCCCGATCAGCAGCACCCAGCCTGCGGCCAGCGAGACCAGGATCGACATCACGATGCCACGCGGGCCGCTGCGGGCGGCACTGTGCGTCTCCTCGGTCATGTGCGCGGAGGCGTCGTAGCCGGTGAACGTGTACTGCGCCAGCAGCAGGCCGATCAGCACGATGTAGATCGGGCTGATGTGCAGCCCGGTGTCGTTGACGAAGTGCCCGAACACGAAGCTGGCCGACTGGTGGTGCGACGGCACGAAGACGAGCACCCCGACGATGAGCAGCACGCCGACGATGTGCCACCACACGCTGACGTCGTTCAGCATCGCGACCAGCCGGATGCCGAACTGGTTCAGCAGGCCGTGGATCAGCAGCACGATCGCGTAGATCAGGATCGTCACCGAGTGCGCGGTGCTCCAGCCCCACACCAGCGCGCCGAACGCGTTGATGAAGAACGCCGCGCCGAAGTCGATGCCCGCGGTCACCGCGACCTGGCCAAGGAAGTTGAACCAGCCGGTGAACCAGGACCAGGCGGGACCGTGCCGCGGGGCCAGCTTCGCGGACCAGTAGTACAGGCCGCCCGCGGTCGGGAAGCTGGAGCAGACCTCGGCCATGGCCAGGCCGACGAACAGGGTCATGACGCCGACGAACAGCCAGCCCCAGACGATGACGGCCGGGCCGCCGGTGGCCATGCCGAACCCGTACAGGGTGAGGCAGCCAGACAGGATAGAGATGATCGTGAACGAGACCGCGAAGTTGGAGAACCCGGACATCCGCCGCCGCAGTTCCTGCGCGTAGCCCATCTGGTGCAGGGCTCTCTCGTCCTCGCTGAGCGGTGCCGCTTGCTCATTGACCGCCATAACTGCTCCTGGGTGCTGATGAGGCCCGGGGAAGGGCCTTGTGATCTGGGCTTATGTGGGCCTGTGGATCATTGAGGCCGGGAGCGGAGCGGACGCTGATCTGCCACCGGTGGAGCGAATGGTTTAATATCAGACCATTGATGGATAGTGAGCGGCGGATGTCAAGACCCAGGACCGGATTTCCGCGCCGTGCCAGCCGGCTTTCCCGGGCCGGCAGCGCGGCCGCGGCCGGTGGCCCTGGTACAACGCCAGGTGGTCCCGGTATAACGCCAGGTGGTCCCGGTGTGACGGCAGGTGGTCCCGGTGTGGCGGCCGGTGGCCCGGGCCAGGCGTCATCCGCCGCGGCTGCCCCGGCGGCTGGTGGTACCGGCCCGGTGGCCGGGGGTAACGGCCGGGCCACCGGCGTGGACCTGGCTGCGGTGCTGGGCCCGATCCGGTCGCAGAACGCGTTCGAGGAGACCGTCGAGCGCCTGCTGGCCGTCATCAAGCTGGGCGTGGTCGGCCCGGGCGAGCGCTTTCCCGCCGAGCGCGAACTGGCGGCCCTGCTCGGGGTCAGCCGGATCACGCTCCGTGAGGCCATCGGGGACCTGCGGGATGCGGGCTACGTGGAGTCGCGGCGGGGCCGGTTCGGCGGCACCTTCGTCATCTACACGCCGCCCGCGCCGAGCCGCGTCGAGCTGCGGCGGATCGCGGTCGAGGACGCCGACAAGATCAACGACGCGCTCACCTTCCGGATGGCAGTGGAAACCGGGGCCGCCCAGATCCTGGCTCAGGCAGGTGAGGGCGGCGGGCTGGCCGCGGGGCGGATCCGTGACGTCCTCCTGACCCGGCTCACCGCGGTGAACGAGGCCTGTCCCGCTGACTACCGGCGAATGGACTCGCTCTTCCACCTGTCCATCGCGGAACTGACCGGGTCCAGCCTCCTCGCCGCGGCCTGCGCCGACGCCCGGGTGCGCCTCAACGACCTGCTGAATGCGATCCCGCTGCTGCAACGCAACATCGACCACACCGCGGCCCAGCACACCTCGATCGTGGACGCGATCCTGTCGGGGGATAGCCAGCAGGCCCGGCGGGCCGTGGCGGAGCACTTGGACGGCACCGCCGCCCTGCTCCGCGGCTTCCTCGAATGATGAGCCGCCCGGCGGCGCGGATGTTCCGGCTGCTGAGCCTGCATCCCGCGACCGGCATCACTGTTCATGCGGCCGCGAGCCTCGCTGCCGCACCGCTTGACCAGGCTCGTGAGCTGCTCCGTGAGCTGGCCCGCAGTTACCTGCTCGCCGAGCCAGTCCCGGGTCGCTACGCATTCCATGAGCTGCTCCGCGCCTATGCCGCCGGGCAGTGCCAGGCGCTGGATAGCGAGGACTGCCGGAGAGCCGCGCAGACCCGGCTGCTTGGCTGCTTCTTGGCGGATGGAGGCCCAGCGCAGGGCAGGCTGGCTTCCGCTGGGCAGCACCGCTGACCCGCGGGCGGCTGACCCTCAGACGGCTGACCCTCAGACGGCTGACGCGGCGCACCCACCGGCCCATGCCCGAGCGTCTGGACGGCACCGCCGCGCTGCTCCTCGGCCTCCCCGCGTGACGTTCAGGTTTGCGGCAGGGTGTGCGGGCCGTCGACGATGGCCGCGTGCAGGCGTCCGAGGGCGTCGCTGCGCGCCCCGGCCAGCGAGGGCTGGTCCGTGAGCTCGGCGGCCCGGACGGGAACGTGCCGGGGCAGGCGCGCGAACGCGGTGGAGACGGCGTCGATGATGACGTGGTGGCGGCCCCAGGAGCCGCCGATGATGACCAGCCCCGGGTCGGCCAGCGCGACCAGGGCAGCGAGAACTCCGCTGATGGCCCCGGCCATGACCTCCCGCGCGGCCTCCGCTTCCGGGCCAGGGCCGGTGGCCGCCCTGAGGAGGCGGTCGACGTCGATCGCGGTCGAGCCCGCCTGGCGCAGGCCGAGGTCGGCGAACACCTCGATGAGACGGGTGGCCTGCCCGTGCGGCCCGGCGGTGAGGAGGTGCGCGATCTCTCCCGCGAGGCCGCCATGCCCCCGCCTGACCTCCCCATCGCTGACAACGGCGCAGCCGAGTCCTTCGCCCAGGAAAACGTAGGCGAAGTCGTCCAGCTGGGCGGCCCTGCCGTGCTCGTGTTCGGCCCGCGCGGCCCAGTTCACGTCGTTGTCGACGACGACCGGCCCGTTGACGTGCGGAGTCAGCACCTCGACCGGGCTTAGCTCGCCGAGCAGGAACGGGGCGTCCGGCAGCTGGATCAGCCGGCCGGTGCCGCGCTCGACCGGGTCGGCGGCGCTCACGACCGCGAGCCGTGTGGTGACCCCGCCGTCCTGCTGGGCGCGCATAGCCGCAGCCCGCAATGCCGCGGCTACCTGCGCGGGCCGGGCCGGCCGGCTGATCATCCGCTCCGCTCGGGCCACGGTGTCGCCCCAGGGGTTCACGGTCTCAGCCACGACACCGTCCGGCGCGATGCTGACCACCAGGGCGGTACCCGCGTCCTTGGCCAGGGCGTAGTAGGAGCCAACGCGCCCCCGGCCACGGCCCCCGGGGGTCCGTTCCCCGGTGTCGGCCACCAGGCCCGCCTCCGCCAGCCGGCGCACGCTTTCGCCCACGGTCGGCTTCGACAGGCCCGTCCGGGCGGCCAGATCGGCCCTGGTCAGCTGGCGGGCCTGGATGAGTTCCCGGAGCACGTGCTCATCGCTCAGCGAGCGGAGCAGCTCCAGTGAGGGCTTGGCGGGCAGCACGCCGCCATTCTAGTCAGGAGGCTTGCCTAGAAAGCGCGCCGCAGCGTAAGTTTTCAGATAAAGAGTCCTTACTAGAGGAGTCGACGTGTCTGTCCAGCCGGCCCTGGCTACCGCCCCGCTTCCCCCTCTTCCGCACTGGGAATCTCCGCCGGCCGATCTGCCGGGCGCCATCCGGCAGATCAAGGCGGCCCTCCGCACGCGTATCGCAGCCTCGGGCCGGACGGTGCGCGACGTGTTCGGTGTGGTCGAGCGCCAGATCGAGGCCGGTGTAGCGGAGATTGCGGCGGCGTGCCAGCACGGCGAGAGCATCTGGCCCGTCATCGACTACGCCGACATCGAAGCCGGGCAGGTGCCGGCGAGTACCCTCGCTAAGCTGCGCCGCCGTGGCTGTCTCGTCGTCCGGGGGCACTTCGAGCGCGAACAGGCCCTGGCGTGGGACCGTGACACCGTCGACTACGTCGAGAGCAACGCGTTCTTCGACAACTACCGCGGTCCCGCCGACGATTTCTTCGGCAGCGTTGGTTCCAAGCCCGAGATTTACCCGGTCTACTGGTCCACCGCGCAGATGCAGGCCCGCCAGAGCACGCGGATGGCGCGGGTGCAGGCCTTCCTCAACGGCCAGTGGAAGCACGACTCCCTGGGGGTCCGGTGGTTCGACCCGGGCCGGGACTCGCTCTACCCGGACCGCATCCGGCGCCGGCCGCCAGGCGCGTCCTCCAGCGGCCTCGGCGCCCATCTGGACCCGGGCTCCCTTGACCTGTGGATGACCGAGGCGTACCAGAAAGCGTTCCGGCATCTCTTCGACGGCACCGTCGAGCAGTACGACCCGTGGGACGCCGCCTACCGGACCACCGGGCCGCAGTACCCGGGCACCACTATGTGCTCGGCCTTCCGCACCTTCCAGGGCTGGACCGCCCTGTCCGACATGGACCACGACCAGGGCGTCCTGCACACCGTCCCGATCCCCGAAGCCATGGCCTACCTCATGCTGCGGCCGCTGCTGGCTGACGTGCCCGACGACGACATGTGCGGCGTCACGGTCAACCAGGTGTTCCCGGCCACTGAGACGTGGCACCCGCTCCTCATGCAGGCGCTCACCGGCCTCCCCGACGTGCAGGCCGGTGACTCCGTCTGGTGGCACTGCGACATGATCCACAGCGTCGCGCCCGTCCAGAATCAGCGAGGCTGGGGCAACGTCATGTACATCCCCGCCGCCCCCTGGTGCCCCCGGAATCAGCAGTACTCGGCCAAGGTCCGGGAGGCCTTCCGCACCGGATCCAGCCCCAGCGATTTTCCCGCCGAGCATTACGAGCGGACCTGGCCCAACCGGTTCGGGGCCGGTGACCTCAACGCCACCGGGAGGCGCGGGCTGGGCCTGGACTAGTTCCAGCCGCAGCCAGCCTCAGCCGCAGCCAGCCTCAGCCGCGCTGGCCCACGTACTCGGCGAACACCACGACGTTGCCGAGGTAATGGCCGGTGCGGCGGTCGAACTCCCCGCCGCAGGTGATCAGCCGCAGCGTGGGCCACCGGGTGTACCCGTACACGCCCAGCGATGGGAAGTCCGTCTTGAGATACAGGCCCGCGCCGTACACCCGGAATACCGCGGTGCGGCGGTCAGCGAGGGTGACGTCCACGAGATTGCCGGTCCGCAGCCGGCCCAGGTCGTAGAAGACGGCCGGGCCGACCGCCGCCGAATCGACATGCCCGTAGATCACCGCCGCCCCGGGGGACCCGGGGGTGGGCCCGGGGTCGTACCAGCTAGTCACGAACGGCGTGGTCAGGGGCGGCACGCCGGGGGAGCCGTCCGCCTGCAGGCCCAGCGGGATGATCTTGGCCCGGACCCCGATGCGGGGGATAGCCAGGGACAGCGGCACCGAGCGCCCCATCGGCTGCGGCGGGTAGCCCGGGCCGTCCGCGACTGAGGGTCTGCCCCGGTGCCGGGCGGCCTGGTCCGGGGGGTCAGGTGCGGCGGGCAGCGCCTCTGAGCGCGGCGGGAACGGTGGCGGTGACCAGCGCAGCGTATGGCTGCCGGCGAAGGCCAGGACGACGCCGCCGGCGATCGACGCCACGATCAGCGCGATACAGAGCTTGCGCAGGATGCCCACTGCGGTTCGCCGGGCCGGCCTGCGGTCAGCCGCGGGCGCGGAACCGGCGCCGGGTCAGGAACAGGGCGCCGGACGCGGTCCCGAGGCCGACCAGGGCCAGGCCGACCGTGGTCAGCCGGTCATCGGTGGCGGTCGCGGTGGTCCCGTCGCCGGTAGCGGGAGCGACCCCGGGGACCGCCTGCACCTTGAGCGCGGCGCTGGCCGTGACGCCGTTGGAGCAGTCGATGTCGGGCTGGTAGGTCCCCGGCTTGATGTCCGTCGGCAGGACCACCGTGGCGACGAACTCGTTGGTGTGGGTGCTGGCCTGCATCGGGATGTGCTCGTTCAGTCCCAGCGTGGTGCCGATCAGGATCGCGGACGTGGCCTTCCCGCCGGCCGTCTGCGAACTGCAGTTGACCGCGAATGTGGTGGAGGTCCCCGGCGCGGAAGGATTCGGGGTGATATCCACCGGCGATGAACTGGCCAGCGCCGCCTGGCCCGGGAGGACAAAGCCCGAGAGGACAAGGGCCGGGACGGCGAGAGCGGCCATGGTCAGGCCGGCCCTGGCGGCAGCCCGCAGGACAGCGCGCATGAAAGTCCCCCCGGTGCGCTAATGGGATAACCCTTAGCGATTGAGCAAATACCCGGCGTGTGCGAATGAGAAACACCAAAGGGACTCAGCAGGCGGCTGCCGGCGCCGAAATATCTGTCCCACGTGGCGTGTTCCCCACCAGTGTCTAACCCGGGCGCCCCGCGCCTGCGTAGCCGTGACGGCGCACTGCGCGGTCGCCCGCGCCGTGATCGTGGCCGCCCGCGGCGTGAGCTCCTTGATGGGGCCCGCCCCATCAAGGGGGGCTGAATTGCGGGCGCGGAAGCATTTACGGCACAATGATGTTGTGAAAAGTATGGGACTGGACAGTGCGGGCTCTGGCACCCACCGCGGTGCCGGGTTTCTGGCTGCCCCCTCCCAGCCCACTACCTCCTCTCAGCCCAACGCCGCGTCCCAGCCCAGTAGCTCCTCCCAGCCCAGCTCGCCAGCCACCCGCGCCCAGCTCGCGCCGCTGCCAGCCCAGTTCGCGCCGCTGCCAGCCCACTCCGGCTCCGAGCGCGGTACCCGGGCCACAATTGCCCGGCTCATCCTGGAGAACGGCCCGGTTACCGCGGCCGGCCTGAGTACCCGGCTGAACCTGACCCCTGCCGCGGTCCGTCGGCACCTGGATAACCTGCTCGCCGACGGGATGATCGAGACCCGCACGGCCCGCCGCCCGGCCAGCCGGGGACGGGGCCGCCCGGCCAAGCTGTTCGCCATCACTGACGTGGGCCGGAGCGCGTTTGAGCATGCCTACGACGACCTGGCCACCAGTGCGCTCCGCTTCCTCGCCGAGGTGGCCGGGCCGGCCGCGGTCGCCGAGTTCGCCCGCCGTCAGGTCGCTGACCTGGAACGGCGGTACGGCCCGGTGGTCCAGGGCGCCGCACCACACGACCGGGTTGCGGCCCTGGCCGAGGCACTGTCCGCGGACGGCTACGCCGCCTCAGCGAGCGGTGCACCGCGCCCCGGCAGCCATCCCGCGCCGCGCCCCGGCAGCGATCCCGGGGACGGTGGCGAGGCCGGGCGGGGAGAGCAGCTCTGCCAGCACCACTGCCCGGTGGCGCACGTGGCCGCCGAGTTCCCCCAGCTGTGCGAGGCGGAGACGGAAGCCTTCGCCCGGCTGCTGGGCACCCCCGTCCAGCGCCTGGCCACCATCGCGCACGGCGATGGGATCTGCACCACGCACATCACCGCACCAGCTCTCCTGAACACCCGCACCACTCCATAACCGCACCGCAAATCGGAGGCATCTCCGTATGACCACAACCGCTCACCCCGAACTCGAGGGCCTGGACCGGTACAAGTTCGGCTGGGCTGACTCGGACGTGGCCGGCACGGACGCCCGCCGGGGCCTGTCCGAAGAGGTCGTCCGCAACATCTCGGGCCTGAAGAACGAGCCGCAGTGGATGCTCGATCTGCGGCTGAAGGGCTTGAAGCTGTTCGATCGCAAGCCCATGCCGAACTGGGGCGCCGACCTGTCCGGCATCGACTTCGAGAACATCAAGTACTTCGTCCGGTCCACCGAGAAGCAGGCGGCGACCTGGGACGACCTGCCCGCCGACATCAAGAACACCTACGACAAGCTGGGCATCCCCGAGGCCGAGAAGCAGCGGCTGATCGGCGGGGTGGCGGCCCAGTACGAGTCCGAGGTGGTCTACCACAAGATCCGTGAGGACCTGGAGGAAAAGGGCGTCATCTTCCAGGACACCGACACGGCGCTGCGCGAGCACTCGGAGCTGTTCCAGGAGTACTTCGCCACGGTCATCCCGCCGGGCGACAACAAGTTTGCCGCGCTGAACACGTCCGTGTGGTCCGGCGGCAGCTTCATCTACGTGCCGAAGAACGTGCACGTGGATATCCCGCTGCAGGCCTACTTCCGGATCAACACGGAGAACATGGGCCAGTTCGAGCGGACGCTGATCATCGTGGACGAGGGTGCCTACGTGCACTACGTCGAGGGCTGTACCGCGCCGATCTACAAGTCCGACTCGCTGCACTCGGCCGTGGTCGAGATCGTCGTCAAGGCCGGGGCGCGCTGCCGCTACACCACGATCCAGAACTGGTCCACCAACGTCTACAACCTGGTCACCAAGCGCGCCGTGTGCAGCGCCGGGGCGACCATGGAGTGGATCGACGGGAACCTGGGCTCCAAGGTCACGATGAAGTACCCGGCCGTCTACCTGATGGGGGAGCACGCCCGGGGCGAGACCCTGTCGGTGGCCTTCGCCGGCGAGGGCCAGCACCAGGACGCGGGGGCCAAGATGGTCCACTGCGCCCCGCACACCTCGTCCAACATCGTGTCCAAGTCGGTGGCCCGCGGCGGCGGCCGAACCTCCTACCGCGGCCTGGTCAAGGTCCAGGAGGGCGCCGGGCACTCCAGGTCCACCGTGAAGTGCGACGCGCTGCTGGTGGACTCGATCAGCCGGTCGGACACCTACCCGTACGTGGACGTCCGCGAGGACGACGTCGAGATGGGCCACGAGGCCAGCGTCTCGAAGATCTCCGAGGATCAGCTCTTCTACCTGATGAGCCGCGGGATGACCGAGGATGAGGCGGCGGCGACCATCGTCCGCGGGTTCATCGAGCCGATCGCCCGTGAGCTGCCGATGGAGTATGCGCTCGAGCTGAACCGGCTGATCGAGCTCCAGATGGAGGGGGCGGTCGGCTGATGGCAGGGCTTCAGGGGGCGGTGGAGTCCGCCGCCCCGGTATCACGGCTGCACGAGCACCACTCGGCCGATCTGGCCGACTTTCCGGTACCCACCGGACGGGAGGAGGAGTGGCGGTTCACGCCGCTCCGCCGCCTGCGGGGTCTCCAGGGCGCCCAGCCGCTCGAGGCCGGGAAGGTGACGGTCGAGGTGGACGCGGCACCCGCGGTCTCCGTGGAGCGGCCGCGGCGCGGTGACGCCCGGTACGGGACCGCGTTCTTGCCGGCTGACCGGGTCGCCGCCCGGGCGTTCGCCTCGTTCGACGAGGGCACGGTGATCACCGTGCCGCCGGACACTGACGTGACCGAGCCGACCGTGATTTCGGTGCGCGGTGAGAACGCGGAGGGCGCGGCGTTCGGTCATACCGTCATCGACGTGGGACGGAACTCGCGGGCGGTGGTCGTGCTCGACCATGCCGGCTCCGCGACGTACGCGGACAACGTCGAGTACGTGGTGGGCGACGGAGCCTCACTGTCGGTGGTGACCGTGCAGGACTGGGCCGCCGATGCCGTGCACCTGAGCCAGCACCAGGCGCGGGTGGGCCGGGACGCGACGTTCCAGCACACCGTGGTGAGCCTGGGCGGCGGGGTGGTCCGGCTGGCCCCCTCGGTCAGCTACGCCGGTCCTGGCGGCGACGCCGAGCTGCTCGGCCTGTACTTCGCCGACCCGGGGCAGCACCTGGAACACCGGCTGTTCGTGGACCACAACCAGCCGCACTGCCGCAGCCGCGTCGACTACAAGGGCGCCCTGCAGGGCGACAGCGCGCACTCGGTGTGGATCGGCGACGTGCTGATCCGGCCCGAGGCAGTAGCCACCGACACCTACGAGCGCAACCGGAACCTCCTGCTCACCGAGGGGGCCCGGGCCGACTCCGTGCCGAACCTGGAGATCCTGACCGGCGAGGTAGTCGGGGCGGGTCACGCCAGCACCAGCGGGCGGCTGGAAGACGAGCACCTGTTCTACCTGATGGCCCGGGGCATCCCGCTGAACGAGGCGCGCCGCCTGGTTATCCGGGGCTTCTTCGGCCAGCTGATCGCCAAGATCGAGGTGGCTGAGCTGCGCGAGCGCATCACCGCCGCGATCGAGAATGAGCTGGCCACGCTGCCCGGGCTGCAGGGAGCGACAGCACAGGAGCGGCAGGCATGAGCGAGACCAGAGAGTCCGGAACCACGGGCACCTTCGTCCGCGTCTGCGCCCTGGCCGACGTCCCCGAGCAGGGGGCCATCGGCCTGGAGGTCGGCGACGAGCCGATCGCCGTGGTCCGGGTGGGCGGCGACGTGTACGCGCTGCGCGACGTGTGCTCGCATGAGGAAGTCCCGCTGTCCGAGGGCGAGGTCTACAACCACACCGTCGAGTGCTGGCTGCACGGCTCCTGCTTCGACCTGCGCAGCGGCGCGCCCACCGGGCCGCCGGCCACCAAGCCCGTCCCGACGTACCCGGTGAAGGTCGACGGCGGCGACGTCTACGTCGCCGTCCCGGCCGCGCCCGGCTCCTAAACCAACCACCGAAGAGCTTGGAGATAGTGAGATAGCGATGGCCACTCTGGAAATCCGCGACCTGCACGTCAGCGTGGTGGATGCGGCCGATAAGAGCCGCGAGATCCTGCGCGGCGTCGACCTGACCGTCAAGGACGGCGAGATCCACGCCATCATGGGCCCGAACGGCTCCGGCAAGTCCACGCTGGCCTACGCGATCGCCGGGCACCCCAAGTACCTGGTCACCCAGGGCAGCGTCACGCTGGACGGCGAGGACGTGCTGTCCATGAGCGTGGACGCCCGCGCCCGGGCCGGCCTGTTCCTGGCCATGCAGTACCCGGTGGAAGTGCCCGGGGTGACCGTGTCCAACTTCCTGCGCACCGCGGTCACCGCCGTGCGCGGCGAGCCGCCGAAGCTTCGCGTGTTCCTCAAGGAGATGCGCGAGGCCATGGCGGCGCTGTCCATCGAGCCCCAGTTCGCCGAGCGCAACCTGAACGAGGGCTTCTCCGGCGGTGAGAAGAAGCGGCACGAGATCCTGCAGCTCGAGCTGCTCAACCCCAAGTTCGCCATCCTCGACGAGACCGACTCGGGGCTCGACATCGACGCGCTCCGGGTGGTGTCCGACGGTGTCAACCGGTTCAGCGCCCAGCCTGGGCACGGGGTCCTGCTGATCACTCACTACACCCGGATCCTGCGGTACGTGAAGCCGGACTTCGTGCACGTGTTCGTAGGCGGCCGGATCGTCGACGAGGGCGGCCCCGAGCTGGCCGAGACCCTCGAGGCCGAAGGCTACGAGAAGTGGATCAAGGCCGCGGCGGGAGCCGCCGCATGACCCTGGACGTGGCCCGGATCCGCAAGGATTTCCCGATCCTGGACCGGCAGGTCCGGGACGGGCAGCCGCTGGTCTACCTGGACAGCGCGAACACCTCGCAGAAGCCGCGCCAGGTGATCGAGCGGCTGGACGACTTCTACGAGCGGCACAACGCCAACATCCACCGGGCCAGCCATCAGCTCGGCGAGGAAGCCACCGCCGCGTACGAGGGTGCCCGGATCAAGGCGGCCGGCTTCATCGGCGCCCGGGACGAGACCGAGGTGGTGTTCACCAAGAACATCTCCGAGGGCATCAACCTGGTGGCCTACGCGATGGGCAACGCCACCGCCGGCCAGTCAGGTGGCTCGGGCTCCGGCCGGTTCCGCCTCGGCCCTGGTGACGAGATCGTCATCACGGAGATGGAGCACCACTCCAACATCGTCCCGTGGCAGCTGCTGTGCGAGCGCACCGGCGCCACGCTGCGCTGGTTCGGCGTGACCGACGGCGGCGAGCTCGACCTGTCCCAGGCCGGCGACCTCATCAGCGAGCGGACCAAGCTGGTGGCGCTGGCCCACCAGTCCAACGTGCTCGGCACCATCAACCCCGTCCGCGAGATCGCTGACCGGGCCCATGCGGCCGGCGCGCTGGTGCTGGTGGACGCGGCCCAGTCGGTCCCGCACATGCCGGTCGACGTGCAGGAGCTGGGCGCCGACTTCCTGGGCTTCACCAGCCACAAGATGTGCGGCCCGACCGGCATCGGGGTCCTCTGGGGCCGTCGCGAGCTGCTCGAGGAGATGCCCCCGTTCCTCGGCGGCGGCGAGATGATCGAGAGCGTCTGGATGGACCACTCGACGTTCGCCCCCCCGCCGCACAAATTCGAGGCCGGGACCATGCCTATCGCGGAGGCGGCCGGGCTGGACGCGGCCATCGACTACCTCACCGATATCGGGCTGGACGCGGTCCGCGCCCACGAGCGCGAGCTCATCGCCTACGCGCTGGACGCGCTGGGCACCGTGCCGGGCCTGCGCATCATGGGCCCCACGGACCCGGCCGCCCGCGGCGCGGCGATCTCGTTCACGCTGGAGGACGTCCATCCGCACGACGTCAGCCAGGTGCTGGACGAGCACGGCGTAGCCGTCCGGGCCGGGCACCACTGCGCCTGGCCGCTGCACCGCCGGTACGGCATCCAGGCCAGTACCCGGGCCTCGTTCTACCTGTACAACACGACCTCCGAGGTCGATGCGCTGGTCGACGGGATCGGGCAGGCGCAGCGCTTCTTTGGCGGTGCCTGATGCGGCTGGAATCCCTGTACCAGGAAGTCATCCTGGACCACTACCGGCATCCGCAGCACAAAGGCCTGCGGGAGCCCTATGACGCCGAGGTGCACCATGTGAACCCGCTCTGCGGGGACGAGGTGACGCTGCGGGTCACGCTCAAGGACGCGACCGGCGAGCCGGTCGTGGCCGACGTGTCCTACGACGCGCTGGGCTGCTCCATCAGCCAGGCCAGCGCCTCGGTCATGAGCGAGCTGATCATCGGCAAGACCGTGCCCGAGGCGATGGGCCTGGCTGAGGAGTTCCTGCGCCTCATGCAGTCCAAGGGCCAGCTGGAACCGGACGAGGAAGTCCTCGGCGACGGGGTGGCGTTCGCCGGAGTAGCGAAGTACCCGGCCCGGATCAAGTGCGCCCTGCTGGGCTGGATGGCCTGGAAGGACGCGACCGCGCAAGCCCTGGAGGAGCAGAAATGACGGACGACACGGACACCAGCGGCCCCCTGCTGGAGATCACCCCGGAGACCGAGGACCTGGTCGAGGCTCTCCGCGACGTGGTCGACCCCGAGCTGGGCGTGAACGTGGTCGACCTCGGGCTCATCTACGGGGTGACGCTGAACGAGGACAAGACGCTGACCATCGACATGACGCTGACCAGCGCGGCCTGCCCGCTCACCGACGTGATTGAGGACCAGGCCCGGTCAGCACTCGACGGGCTGGTCACCGACTTCCGGATCAACTGGGTCTGGCTGCCGCCGTGGGGGCCGGAGAAGATCACCGACGACGGGCGCGAGCAGCTCCGTGCGCTGGGGTTCAACGTCTGAGATTCCGCAACGGTCCGACCGGCCCACTCACTCAGGAGCCGCCCGGTCAGGCCGCGTCGAGATCCAGCTCCGGGACGTAGCGGCCTTCCATGGCCGCCAGGTTCATCCCCACCCGGTGGGCCAGGGCCTCCTGGCCCACCGCCCACGAGCCAGGATGCCCGCCCCACGCGGCCAGGGCCGGCCCGGTCAGGGCCCGGCCAAAGGCGAACGTCAGCGGCCAGAAGTGCGGCAATGACTGCATCGCCGCCAGGATCCCGGTGGCCCGCTCGGGCCGCTGGGATCCCGCCGCGAAGGCCACGCCGGCCAGCGTGACTGGCACTCCGCCCAGGGTGCGCACCGTCGCCTCGGCGCTCTCCGCGGTGCTGGCCCGCACCCCGGACTCCCGGCCGGGCACGGCCATCGTCGGCATGAGCACCACCGCCCCGGGATCCACGCCGTAGGCGTCCAGCTCGCTCATCACGGCCAGCAGCACCAGCGACATCACCGTCTCGCACTGGCCTGTCGAGTGCGGGCCCGTACCGTTGACCTGCGGCGCCACGACCGGGACGAGGCCCGTTGCCTGGCACGCCGCCGCGTACCGGCCCATGGCCTGGGCGTTGGCCCGGACCGCCACCGGGGACGGGCTCCCTGGCCCGATCCGCAGCACGGCCCGCCACGTCGCGAACTGCGCGCCGCGCCGGGCCCAGCCCTCCAGCCGGCCCGCCAGCCCGTCGAGCCCCTCGGTGACGGTCTCGGACCTGGTCCCCGGCAGCGGATGCCGGCCCGCGTCCGCCCGGACTCCCGTCATCAGGCCCGCCGCGCCGATCACCTCGGGCAGCGGCTGCCCCTGCGCGGAGCGCTGGTACATGGCCTCAGCGTCCAGGATCACCCCGCTGATACCGGCCCGCAGGCCGGGCGTGGTGACCAGCAGCTCACGGAAGGCCCGGCGGTTCGCCCCGGTGGGCGGCGCCCCGGCCGCCGCTAGCCGGCCGGACAAGGCTGCGCCGCCCGGCCCGGTGGCGAGGATCCCCTTGGGCGGTGCCACCAATGCCGACGCCCGCGCGGCCAGTACTTCCATCCGCTGACGGTAGGGCGCGGCCCCGGTCGGCGCATCCCCCGCGGGGGTGGGCCGGGCGGGGAACTAGCGGCTGTAGGTCACCCCTGCTCTCCCCGTCTGGGGGGAGGTCGGGACGATCGGCCCTGCTTATGGTGGAAAGTCCAGTTCAGACTCGAACTGAGGGCTGGCCGGACAGCGCCGGCCTGACAGGGAGGCGAACAGCCCGATGCCCGACAAGCTCATGCGGCTGCGCCGCAGCGAGTCAGTGCCGGAACCGCCCCGGCCCGTCATGCTCGCTATCGCCGGCGACAGCGCCGCGGGCAAGACCACGCTGACCCGGGGCATCGCCGCCGCGCTGGGCGCGGACCGGGCCACCGCGCTGTGCGTGGACGACTACCACCGCTACGACCGGGCCGAGCGGCGCAGCGTCCCGTTCACCGTGCTCAACCCCGACTGCAACTACATCGACGTGATGGAGCAGCACCTCCAGCTGCTCGCGCTGGGGCGGCCCATCCTCAAGCCGGTCTACGACCACGCGACCGGCCAGCTGGTCCGGCCCGTCCTGGTCGAGCCGCGCGAGTTCGTGATCGTCGAGGGCCTGCTGCCCCTGCACACCAAGCTGTCCCGGGCCTGCTTCGACATCGCCGTCTACCTGGACCCGCCCGAGGACATCCGGCGGGAGTGGAAACTCAAGCGGGACTGCACCGAGCGCGGCTACACGCGTGAGCAGGTGCTCGCCGAGCTGGAACGGCGCGAGCCGGAATCGGCCGCGTACATCCGGCCCCAGCGGCAGCAGGCCGACATCTCCATCCGGTTCGCCCCGGTCGCCGGGCATGCGGAGCCCGACGGGACCCAGCTGTCCGCGGAGATCCTGCTCCGGCCGACCATCCAGCACCCGGAACTGTCCCATGTGCTCCCCGACGATGACCGGCGGACCGTGCACCTCAAGCTGATCCGGGACAGCGACGGCCGCCCGGTGGACGCGCTGCATGTCCACGGCTACGCGCCGCGGGAGGACAGCCGGATCGTGGAGAAGGCGATCTGGGAGCAGCTGTCGTTCGAGCCCGACGCGGCCCTGCCGGACAAGCTGGGGGAGTACGCCGCCGGGAAACGCAGCGAATCCCTGGCCATCGCACAGCTCCTGCTGCTCTGGCACCTGCTCGAGGCGCGCACGTGACCGCCAAGTGGGTACCTTTCCGGGCATGGACCAGCTGACGTCCGGCCCGATGACCGTGGTGATCGTCGACGATCACCAGATGGTCCTGGACGGCCTGAAGGCCATGCTGGCGCCCTACCGGGACCAGGTGGACATCGTCGGCGAGTCCAGCGACCCGCGCGAGGCGGTCCGCCTGGCCGGGGAGCTGAAGCCGGACGCGGTGCTGCTCGACGTCCGGCTGCGCGGGGCCAGCGGGCTGGACCTGTGCGCTGAGATCCTCCGCGTCACCCCCGGCTGCAAGGTCGTGTTCCTCACCGTCTACGACGACGAGCAGTACCTCTACCAGGCCCTGCGGGTCGGCGCGGCGGGCTTCCTGCTGAAGCGGATCCGGGGCGGGGAGCTGGTCGACTACCTGCGCCGGATCTTCGACGGCGAGGTGCTGATCGACCCCAGCCTGGCTGGCCGGGTCGCGCTGTCCGCGGCCCGGCTGCGCAGCGGCGAGTTCTGGCCCGGCGCCCACCTGGGCCTGACCCAGCGGGAGAGTGAGGTCCTGTCGTTGCTGGTGGCCGGGCTGTCCAACCGGGCCATCGCGATGCGGCTGGTGGTCAGCGAGGAGACGGTCAAGACGCACTCCCGCGGCATCTACCGCAAGCTCAGCGTGTCCGACCGGGCCGGCGCGGTCGCGGTCGCGCTGCGCGAGGGGGTCTTCCATTGATCCCCGGGCTGGGCGCGGGCGACGGCCCGCGCCGGCTCGGGGTCGCCGACGCGGAGCGGGAGGCGCAGCTCCTGTCCAGGGTGGTCGAGACCATCTCGGCCGGGCTGGACCTGGACCGGATCCTGCAGGGCGTCGCCCAGCTGGTCACCGAGACCACCGAGACCGACGTGTGCTTCGTGCACCTGCTGGACGAG
>DATCFY010000111.1:0-7849 GCA_036509255.1 Streptosporangiaceae bacterium | reverse complement strand
CGAGAACTGCCGCCCGCTGCTGCCCACGTAGCCGAGCTCCTGCAGGGTGAGCAGAAACCGGCGGGCCGCCGCACGGGTCAGCCCGGTCCGCTCGGCCACCTCCGACAAGGTCAGCGATGGCCGCTCGGAGGAGAAACAGCGGATCACGGCCAGCCCCCGGTCCAGGGACTGGACGAAGTCGGTCCGGCGCGCGGGGCTGGGCCGCCCGCTCGCCCCGGAGCCGCCCGCGCCATCCACGCGATCCACCTTCGGGCTTTCCGCTTCCGCGGTGTCCACCCCAGCGGTGTCGGCGGCATCCACGTCGGCAGGGTCCCCGCCGTGGTGGCCGGCCCCACGGCCTGATGTGTTCACATTGCGCACGATAGCGCGCTGACCGGCACCGCGCCAAAACAAGGCCGGCGAGCGCGGCTCAGGCTCCGCGCCGGGAGAGGCCCGCAGCCTGGTACACCGCATCGATCACGGTCATGTTGGCTACCGCGTCCTCGGGCGTGGTGAGGACCGGATCCCCGTGCCGCACCGCCGCGGCGAACGCCCGCAACTGGTAGGTGTAGCTTGGCTCGCCGCTGACCCGCTCCCGCCGGGTGTAGCCGTCGGCGGCCACGGTCAGCCGGTTGTAGTGCTGCGGCGTCACGTAGTTGAAGACCCGCATCACGCCCTGGTCCCCGACCGCCTTGGCGTCCAGCCGGAGGACCTGGCCGGACCACAACGACGCGGTCATCCGGCCCAGCACCCCGCCGGCGAACCGGAACGACGCGGCCATCGCCCGGTCCACGTCCGGGCTGTGCAGCTTGGCCCGCGCGGACAGCACCTCGGGCTCGCCGGGGCCGATCATGCGGAGCCAATTGATCGCGTAGCAGCCGGCGTCCATAGTGGCCCCGCCGCCCAGGTCGTAGGAGTAGCGGATGTCGGAGAAGCGCGGCAGCGGGAAGCACAGCGACGCTTCCAGGTACCGGAGCGGGCCGATCTCCCCGCCCTGCACCACGTCCAGCATCCGGCGGGCCAGCGGATGGTAGCGGTAGTGAAAGGCCTCCATGACGACCAGTCCGGACGCGGCGGCCGCCGCCGCGACCTTGTCCGCCTCGTCGGCGTTCGCGGCGAACGGCTTCTCGCACAGGACGTGCTTGCCCGCCGCGATGGCCCGCAAAGTCCACTCCGCGTGCAGGGAGTTGGGCAGCGGGTTGTAGACGGCGTCGATGGCCGGGTCATCGATCAGGCCCTGATAAGAATCGTGTACCCGGCGGATGCGGTGCTTCGCCGCGAACCGGCGGGCCCGCTCAGGGTCACGGGCGGCTACGGCGGCCACCGTCACCCCGGGGATCTGGCGGGCAGGCTTGAGCAGCGCGCTGGGGGTGACCCGCGCGGCACCCAGCGTCCCGATCCGCAACTGGTCCACGGTCACCCTCTCCTCATGCGGCTTAACGCGTGCGGCGGGTGGCTACCTCGTGCAGGGCGATGCCGGCCGCCACGCCGGCGTTGAGCGACTCAGTCTGCGCCGCGACAGGGATCCGCACCAGCACGTCGCAGCGCTGCGCGACCAGCCGGGACAGTCCCTTTCCCTCGGAGCCGACCACCAGCACGACGGGACCGCCGGCCACGTCCAGGTCGGCGAGGTCGGTGTCACCCTGGGCGTCGAGACCGGCCACGAACAGGCCGGCTTCCTGGTAGGAGGTGAGCGCACGGGTCAGGTTGGGGGCCCAGGCGACGGGCACCCGGGCCAGCGCCCCGGCGGACGCCTTCCAGGCTCCGGCGCTCACGTGCGCGGAACGCCGGGCGGGCACCAGCACGCCGTGCGCGCCGAACGCCGCGGCAGAACGGACGATCGCGCCAAGGTTGCGCGGGTCGGTGACCGAGTCCAGCGCCACGATCAGCGGTTCCTCACCCCGGGCGCGGGCCCGCTGCAGCAGGTCGTCCGGGTGGGCGTAGTCGTAGGGGCGGACCTTCAGGGCCAGGCTCTGGTGCACCGCGCCGCCGGTCAGCCGGTCCAGTTCCGGGCGGCCCGCCTCGATGAGCGGGATCCCCGCGTCGGCGGCGAGCCGGATCACCTCATTGAACCGCGGGTCGGAGCCGTCCCGCGGGCCGGCGTAGAGCGCGGTCGCGGGGACGCGGGCACGCAGCGATTCCAGCACCGCGTTGCGGCCGGCCACTACCTCGGGAGCGTCGCCGGCACCGCGGGAACGATCCGCGCCGCCCCGCAGCTGCCGGTCCGGCCGGCCGCCGCGATCCGCGGCCCGGCCATCCCGGTCCCCGGCCCGGGCGCCATCCGGCGACGACGTACCGCCGCCCGGCCGCCCGGCGGCCTTGGCGGCTGCCCGGCGCTGCGCGGGGTGACCCGGCCGCATTTTCGCGGGCGGGGTCGGCCCCTTGCCCTCGAGTTTGTGCTTGCCGTAACCCCCGGTACCGGGCCGCGGCTTACCGGACTTGGTCTTGCCGCCGCGGCCGGACCGCGCGGATCCGCCTGTTGCCCCGCTCATCGCTTCAGCTCCCAGCGCGGTCCCTGCGGGGTGTCCTCGATGAGGATGCCCGCCGCGTGCAGGTCGTCCCGGATCGCGTCGGCCGCCGCGTAGTCCCGGCGCTCGCGGGCGGCCTGCCGCTGGGTCAGCGCCACCGTCACCAGGGCGCTGACCACCGCGTGCAGGTCGTCACCGGGACCGGCCGAGGCCCACGGGTCGGCCAGCGGGTCGAGGCCGAGCACGCTGAGCATGGCCCGTACCTCACCGAGCGCGGCGGCGGCCGCGGCGGTGTCCCCCGCGGCCAGCGCGTTGTTGCCGGCCCGGACCGTGTCGTGCACGACGGCCAGGGCCTGCGGCAGGGCCAGATCGTCATCCATGGCGGCCCGGAACGCGCCGGGCAGGTCGGCACCCGTACCGGCCGCCGGGCTGACCTCGGCCGCCCGGGTGACGAAGTTCTCGATCCTCCGGTAGGCGGCGACGGCCTCATCCAGCGCTTCCGGTGAGTACTCGATCCCGGACCGGTAATGCGCCTGCCCCAGGTAATACCGCAGCTCCACCGGCCGGACCTGGGTCACCATCGCGTCCACCAGCAGGGAGTTGCCGAGAGACTTGCTCATCTTCTCCCCGGCCACTCCGACCAGCCCGTTGTGCAGCCAGTACTGGGCGAACCCATCGCCGGCCGCGCGGGACTGGGCGATCTCGTTCTCGTGGTGCGGGAAGATCAGGTCCAGGCCGCCACCGTGGATGTCGAACGCGGGCCCCAGGTATTTGGTGGCCATGGCGGAGCACTCCAGGTGCCAGCCGGGCCGGCCCGGTCCCCAGGGGGTGTCCCAGGCGGGCTCGCCGGGCTTGGCGCCCTTCCACAGCGCGAAGTCATGCGGGTCGCGCTTGTCGTCGTTGACCTCGGTGTCGTCAGCGGGGCGCATGTGATCCACCCGCTGCCCGGACAGCGCGCCGTACGCCGGGTAGGAGCGCACGTCGAAGTACACGCCGCCGTCGGAGGCGTAGGCGTGATCACTGTCGATGAGCCGGCGCATCAGGGTGATCATCTCGGGCACATGCCCGGTCGCCCGGGGCTCGGCGTCCGGCGGAACGCAGCCCAGCACCGCGTACGCGCGGCTGAACGCCCGCTCGTTGCGCTGGGCCACCAGCCACCAGGGGACCCCCTCGGCCTCGGCCACCCGGAGGATCTTGTCGTCGATGTCGGTGATGTTGCGGCAGAACGTCACTTGATATCCGCTCGCCCGCAGCCAGCGGGTGAGGATGTCGAAGACCACGCCTGACCTGATGTGCCCGATGTGCGGCGGCGCCTGCACCGTGGCCCCACACAGGTACAGCGACGCCTTACCGGGCGTCACCGGCGTGAAGTCGCGCACCGCGCGCGCGGCAGTGTCGTATAGGCGGAGCGTCACGCAGCAAGGCTACGGGATCAGGGGGCCTGCCCGGACGGCCCAGCGTGCGGCGCACTCTACGCAGAGCGTGGCGGCACGCCGGGCGCGGCGGGAACCGCTGCCACCTCGGCACGTGCGGCCCAGGTTTTTGTCAGGATCCAGCCCGGCTTGCAACACGCCGGGTACCTGGGCTTGCCTCGAATATCCCCAGTCCACGGGCCATACGCAATATCGTCTCCCTTGACGTTAGACAGCACACTCATAAGATCGCGCGGGCGGGCACGGGGCCGCGGGCGGGCACGGGGCCAGGGAGCGATCGCATTCTGGCCCCCACACGCTCCTGGCGCCGGCCGTCATCCGGCGGTTGCCGCGCGGGGCGCGCGCCGATTCCCAGTCCTTGGTCATGACTGGGATGCACACCGCATCACCGCAGGAAGGACGAAGTAGCCCCGATGAACGACAATCCCCGAGCGAACGGCTCCCGGGGGCATGACCCCTACGCCGCGCTCCGCCTGATCGCGCTCATTGCCGCGATCGCCGGGGTACTCGTGCTGGCTGCGGCCGCGTTCGTGCTCTCCTATGGCGGGATTCACAAGATCGCACTCTCGGCCGGGGTGTCGGCCAGTATGGCCCGGATCTTCCCGGTGATCTTCGACGCGATGCTGGTGGTGTCCTGCGCCGCAGTACTGTCGCTGCGGGGTGCGAGCTGGTGGCAGCGCGCCTACTCCTGGCTGACCACCCTGGTCTTGCTGGCCGTGGTGGCCGCCGCGAACGCGGTCCACGCGACCGGCACGCAGATCCCCCGCAAACCGGCCGCCGCCACCATAGCCGTCCTCCCCTGGGTCCTCCTGCTGGTGGCGTTCAGCCTGCTGCTGTCGATGCTGCGGCAGTTCCGCCGCAGCCGGGTGGCGGTGGCCAGCGCCGACGTGACCGGGGTCGCCGCACCAGAAGCCGCCCTGCCGGAAGCCGCTCCGCCCGCAACCCCCATCCCCGCAACCCTCGCCCCCGCGACTCCCGGGCTGGAGATCCTGGAACGGCGCGGCCCGGACCCGCAGCCCGCCGCGACCCAGCCCAGCGACGTCCGCCCGGCGCGTACGGTCGTCGAGACTCTCCCGGCCAGCACCACCCCGGCCGAGTCCGCCCCGGCCAGCACCACCCCGGCTGGGGAGAGCACCCCGCCGCCGGCCTTCCCGGCCGAGGCCGTCCCCGCGGCACGCACGCCTCTTCCTCCCGTGCCGGCGCCAGGGCCGGCCGTAACCCCGATTCCGCCGGCCCTGGCTGGGCCCGCGGACTCACCCAGCCCGGAACCCGGTCCGGCCAATGGGCCCAGTGCCACCACCCACGCCAACGGCATACGCCCCACTGCCGCGCAGCAGCAGCCGCAACGAACACCTCTCCCGCCCACCCAGCCCCTGGGAGGCGCGGAGCAGACCGCGGTACCGTCCGGGACGCCGGCCTCCCCGGTGCCCCCGGCCGCGGCTCCGCCCGAGGGGCCGCTCCCGCCGGCCGCCCCTTCCGCTGACACGTCCCGCGCTAATGGCGTCTCCCCTGCGGACGGCGCCGCTTCCCCCGACACCTCGTCTTCCGCTGACGGGACCTCCCCCGCTCCGAGCTCCTCCCCGGCCGCCGCCACCCCCGCCGGGCCGGGCGGCGAAGCTCCCGGTGAGGCCGAACCAGGTGAACCGGCCGTGGACGCGACCGCCGCGGCGGAGGCGGCCCGGCCCGAAACACCGCGGGAGACGCCGGCTCCGGGGACGGCCACCCCGGTCACGGCCAGCCGGGAACAGTCAGAGCACGTGACCCCCGAAAACGCGGCGCCCGATCATGAAGCGGCCAACCACGAGGCGGCCAACCATCAGGAACCCGCTGGGCAGGAGCAGGCCGTCCAGGAGCAGGTCGCACTCGAAGAGCCCGGCGCGGCAGAAGCCGCCGCCGGGGAAGCCGCCGCGGAGGACGCGGCCGCAGGCCAGGCTGAGTCCGCCACCGAGCCTGAAGCGCAGCCGCCCGCGGGCGGACCCGCCGCTGACCAGTCGCCCGGAGCCGGGAGCGGGACCATTCACGTGCCGCACCAGGCCATGCCCGCGCCGGTGCCCGCCCCGTCTCCGCACTTCGACCGGCTGAGGAGCACCCCGACGCCGCCCGAGGATGAGCCCGACTCCGACACCTGACCCATCTGCGGCGGGCGCGATGCGCAGCGCAGCACGATCCGCAGCGCAGCACGATCCCCAGCGCGGGCGGGCACCCAGTGGTGAGCGCCCCGGCGGCTGCTGCGGGCCGTGACTGCCGACGAAGCGCCGGTTACGCTGGTTTCGTTGTCACCGGACCAGACCGGAGGAGCAGCGCCGTGGGGCACATAGCCGACATGACCGAGCTGAGCTCCGAAGCGGAACTGCGTCAGCTGCTCGGCACGCCGGCCCGGCGCCCGGCCACGAAGGTGCGGCCCAGACTGCACGAGCGGGACCGAGAATGGCTCGCCGCGTCTCCGTTCTGCCTGATCGCGACCTCCGCCGCGGACGGTCGGTGCGACGTGTCCCCTAAGGGTGACCCGCCTGGGTTCGCCCGGGTGCTCGACGACACCACGATCGCGATCCCGGACCGCGCGGGCAACAAACGGTTCGACGGGTTCTGCAACGTCCTCAGCAACCCCCAGGTCGGCCTGCTCTTCCTGGTTCCGGGCCGGGACGACACGCTGCGCATCAACGGCCGGGCCCGGCTGATCCGCGACGCCGCGTTCTTCGACGACATGATCGTCCGCGGGAGCAGGCCACGGCTGGCCCTCCTCGTCGAGGTGGAGGAGGTCTTCTCGCACTGCGCCAAGGCATTCCTGCGCGCCCAGCTCTGGGACCCGCAGACGTGGAACCCCGGGATCCTGCCCTCAGTGGCCTGCATCACAAAAGACGTCCAGCCCGATACTGAAGAGACACTCGAGGACCTGGAGCAGCACTACGGCCCGAGCTACCGGGAGCTGCTCTACCCGGCCGGCTAATCCCCGGGGCTAGGGCTAGTCCTGCTTGACCACGAGGGCAGTGGCGATAGCCGCGATGCCCTCACGCCGGCCGGTTAGGCCCAGCCCGTCGGTCGTGGTCCCGGACAGGCTGACCGGGATGCCGCCGAGGGCTTCGGACAGCACTTTCTCGGCTTCGTGACGCCGGGGCGACAGCCGCGGGCGCTCGCCGATGACCTGGATCGCGACGTTCCCGATGGCGTATCCGGCCTCCGCGACCAAGGCTGCGGTCGCCCGCAGCAACGCAACGCCTGGCGCTCCGGCCCACTGGGCCTCGGCCGTGCCGAAGTTCGCGCCGAGATCACCGAGCCCGGCGGCCGACAGCAGAGCGTCACAGGCGGCATGCGCCGCCACGTCGCCATCCGAATGACCAGTCAGGCCGTCTTCGCCCGGCCAGAGCAGGCCCGCCAGGAAAAGCGGACGCCCAGGCCCGAAGGGGTGCACATCTGTACCCACTCCGACCCTGGGCAGCCCGCTCATCGTGCGTGCCGCAGCGAGGTCAGGAGGCGAGGATCTCGTCGAGCAGCGCCTCTGCCTTGTCCTCGTTGGTCTTCTCAGCCAGCGCGAGCTCGCTGACCAGGATCTGCCGCGCCTTGGCCAGCATCCGCTTCTCACCGGCGGACAGGCCGCGCTCCCGGTCCCTGCGCCACAGATCGCGGACGACCTCGGCGACCTTGTTCACGTCGCCAGAGGCGAGCTTCTCAAGGTTGGCCTTGTACCGTCGTGACCAGTTGGTCGGTTCCTCGGTGTGCGGGGCGCGAAGCACCTCGAACACCCTCTCCAGCCCTTCCTGCCCGACAACGTCCCGCACACCCACCAGCTCGGCATTGTCCGCAGGGACGCGTACAGTCAAGTCACCCTTGTCGACCTTGAGAACGAGGTACGTCTTGTCCTCACCCTTGATCGAACGGGTCTCGATCTCTTCGATGCGAGCAGCCCCATGGTGGGGGTAGACGACCGTGTCGCCGACCTTAAAAGTCATGTGGCACATACCCCTTCCGCTA
>DATCFY010000110.1:0-17930 GCA_036509255.1 Streptosporangiaceae bacterium | reverse complement strand
GCTGGTCGGGAATTGGTGCCTGGCGGATGGTCACCCGCGACGCATGAGCACTGCGCAGCCACTCTGGCCTGCGCCGCCGGGCAGGGGTGATCCCAGCGCCACCATCGCGTGCGTAGCGATTGACCTACGCACGCGATGGTGGCCTGCCGCGGCTAGCCCTCAGTGACCCGGGGGTAGCGGACGTCCCGGGGTATGGCTGGCGCGTCGATGTGGCAACGGGGTGGTTGGAACAGCACCGCTGCCGCAACGACGCGGTTAGGGCTGGGGCACGATGCGGATGTAGGGCCGGGGCGCCTTCCATCCCTCGGGGTAGATCGTCTTCGCCTCGTCGTCGGACACGGAGCCTGCGATGATCACGTCCTCGCCCGGCTTCCAGTTGACCGGCGTGGCGACCCGGTGCTTGGCCGTCAGCTGCAGCGAGTCGATAACCCGGAGCACCTCATCGAAGTTGCGGCCGGTCGTCATCGGGTAGACGAGGATCAGCTTCACCTTCTTGTCCGGCCCGATGACGAACACGTTGCGCACCGTCTGGTTATCGGCTGGGGTCCGGGTCCCCGCGTCGCCGCTGGTGCTGGCCGGCAGCATCCCGTACAGCTTCGACACGTTGAAGTCGCTGTCGCCGATGATCGGGTAGTTGGGCGCGGTTCCCTGAGTTTCCTCGATGTCGCTCGCCCACTGCTCGTGCTTCCCGGCCGGGTCGACCGAGAGCCCGACGATCTTCACGTTCCGCTTGTCGAACTCGGGCTTGATCTTGGCCATGTAGCCGAGCTCGGTCGTGCAGACGGGGGTGAAATCCTTTGGGTGCGAGAACAGGACCGCCCACGAGTCGCCGATCCACTCGTGGAAGCTGATCGGCCCCTCCGATGTCTCGGCGGTGAAGTCCGGTGCGGTGTCCCCAAGCGAGAGAGCCATGTTTCTCCTTCGAGTTGTTCTCTGGTTTCCATTACCGCCAGCCACCGTGCCATGTCGCGAGGCTGGTTTCAGCACAATGAAGCACACTTCGCGCAGGTTCCGCCACACGCAACCAGGCCTGCGGGCAGCTCCGGCTGGACCGGGCGGACACGGATCTCGATAGGTCCCAGGACCGATTCCCCCTACTCTGTCCCCCAACCGCGGCCCAGGGCGATTCATCATCATCCCGGCCCGTCCCGGACCGCAATCGGGCGCGAGCCAAGTCTCCTCGGCCAGCAATAACGACAACTGTGCCGCGCGAGGTCAGGCCGCCGGGCTCATTCCAGGCGATTACTGGAACATGATGGCCGCCCACGGTCATCGGGACTCCTCGACGTAGCTTTCAGATAGTCGACGCACCGGCAGGCGGCCACTCAGCGGGCTGCCGCCTGCCCAAGGCCGGGTTCGCTGGGTAAAGAGCGAGACTCTTTCCTTTCTTGACGATCAAATTAGTAGGTATCCAACGAAGTGTCCAATCCGGAGACCACGGATGATCAGTCGAACCGGCGTGGCGGCCCGCAGTGGGCCAGCGCACGCCGAACCCCGGCTGAAGCGCCGCAGCGTCCATCTCATAAGGAGGTCAGGCCAGGGCGACCACTATCGCGATCAGCCCGATGAGCGCGATGAGCATGTAGGCCAGATAGGCGTCCAGCCGGCCGGACTGGAGCCGCTTAGCGGCACGCACCAGCATCAGCAAGGGCTGGACCAGGGGCCGGTAGAGATAGGTCTCAACCACCTCGATGACGTCGGAGCGGTAGCCAAGGTACGCCCCGGCATAAGGCACGACTGTTCCGGGTGGGCCAGGCTCGGGGCGGGCAGGGTCGTCCGCGCTGAAACCGCCCGGGACGTCGGCGGTCTCTTCGTGCTCCGCGGCGAGCGTGCGGACTTCAGCGCGGGTGTGCAGCACGGCCGCCAGCACCCGGCGGGTCGGGTTGGCGAAGCCATAAGCCGTGTAGCAGTCCGCCCCCTCGACCCCGGCGGTGGCCGAGCGCCAGGCGGGGACCCGCCGGACCCGGGTCATCCGGGACCCGGAGACCAGCCGGGTGAAGATCACCACGACGGCCAGCAGGCCGGGCATGGCGATCCACAGCCACGACGGGGAGAGGATCGAGAATCCGTCGAACACGGGCTGGACCACCCAGGGCGACTTCAGTGCGCCGTACGTGACTGGGGACGGCACGATCGGGGACAGCCCGGCGGCGATGACCCGGATCATCAGCGGCAGCAGCGCGGCAGTCAGCAGGCAGCCCGCCGCCAGGATGGCGAGACCGACGCGGCCCAGCCACCCGTAGTCCCGCCATCTCCCGGCGCCGCCATCCGCCGCACGGGCCGCGTTCTCCGGCCGGGACGAGCGCCATCCCAGGACTACGAAGCCGACGAGCCGGACGAACGTGACCCCGGCGAATCCGGCGGTGAGCGCGACCGCCGCGCCGGCCAGCGCCAGGACCAGCCGGTAGCCGAGTCCTGGCACCCGGAACTGCTGCATCAGCGATTCGAGCAGGAACCACTCGGACACGAACCCGGCGGTCAGCGGCAGCCCGGCCAGCGTCAACGAGCCGATGGCCAGCCCGGTCCCGCTCCACGGCAACCGCCGGGCCGTGCCGTACAGCGCGTCCAGGTCACTGGTCCCGGACTCCGACTCGATCATCGCGCTGCTGGTGAACAGCAGCGATTTGGCCGCTGTGTGCGCCACCACCTGCAGCGTCGCGGCCAGCAGCCCGGCCGCGACGAGCGGCCGGTCGTGGACGGCCGCCCCGACCAGGGCCACCCCGAACCCGGCCAGGATCAGGCCCGCGTTCTCCACGCTGGAATAGGCGATCACCCGCTGCAGACCCTGCTGCACGGCGGCGTGCGCGATGCCGAGCAGCGCGGTCGTCCCGGCCAGGACCAGCACCGTGCTGGTGAGCCAGGCGGGCGCCCCGCCGAACAGTTCGAGGGTCCGCCACAGGCCGTAGAACCCGACGTTGACGGCCACCCCGGCCATGATCGCGCGGGCGGGCCCGGGCGCAGCCGGGTACCCGCGTGGCATCCACACCTGGAACGGCACGAGGCCGACCTTGACCGCGAAGCCGGCGAACAGCAACGCCTCGGCGGCGTCCCGGGCGGCGCCGCCGCTCACCTGCGTGAACGAGGCCAGGCTCAGCGAGTGGGAGCGGGCCGCGAGCAGCAGCAGGCCGAGCAGCAGCGCGGCCCCGCTGACCCGGCCGAAGACCAGGGTGATGAACGCGCCCTCCGGGCGTCCGCGCCGGCCTCGCTCGAAGCCGGCCAGCAGGTAGAACGCGACGGTCAGCGTCTCCCAGGCGAACAAGGCGGTGAACGCGTCGGTGGCGGTCATGATCACCGCGACGGCACCCAGGGTGAGCGCGTAACTCGCGCCCAGGCCCCGGCGGCCCACGAGCGTGCGCCCCGCCGCCCGGACCGGCTCGGCCCGGGTGATCGTGGCCGGGCGGGCCGCCCAGCTCGCGAAGGCCAGGGACACACCAGTGGCGGCCACGAACGAGATGAGCAGGAACAGCCCGGACAGCCGGTCCACGACCAGGCCCCCGGTTTGGGTGCTCAGCGTGCCCGACCCCAGCCAGCCGCTGACCGCCAGCTGGGCGTGCTGGCCGGCCAGCACGCCCGCGCCGGCCGCGGCGAGGCAGCCCGACCCGGCCGCGCCCAGCAGGTAGGGCACGCTCATCAAGCGCGGCCAGCGGGCGCCCGCCCCCAGGTCCACGGCGGCCGCGGCGGCCAGCAGGATCAGCCCCGCCGCGAACACGGCGCTCACCGCGCGCCGCCGTGGCGTGTGGGCCCGTCACGCCCAGGCAGCCGGCCGAGCACCAGCAGCAGCGCGTGCAGGATGCTGAACGGGCTGGGCGGCGACCCGGGCAGCCAGGCATCCACGCCGACCGCCTCACCGACCCCACCCGCCGTGGCGTAGGACGGGCTGATCAGCCCGCCGCTGACCGCGTCGGTGCCGACCGCGATCACCAGCTTGGGCTCGGGCATGCCGTCGAAGGTCCGGCGCAGCGGCTCGATCATGCCGCGCGCACCCGCCCCGGTGACCAGCAGCACGTCGGCGTGCCGCGGGCTCGCGGTGATGAAGATGCCGAGCCGGTGTATGTCGTAGACCGGCCCCAGCAGGGCCTGGATCTCCTGTTCCTCCGCACCGTCTGATCCCGCGTCGACATGCCGCAGGT
Organism: Streptosporangiaceae bacterium; assembly: GCA_036509255.1. Lineage (GTDB taxonomy): Bacteria > Actinomycetota > Actinomycetes > Streptosporangiales > Streptosporangiaceae > RYN-230. The sequence continues at coordinate 13,800 of DATCFY010000110.1, read as the reverse complement.
GCACCGAGCGGCGCAGCGCCGCGGTCCTCAGCCGCAAGCCTTCGCGGATCCTGGCCAGGTTGCCGGGCGTCTCGGGGATCTCCGGCACGACGAGCCCGCCACGGGTCAGCGCGGCCCCGCCGGGGCCGTCAGACCAGGCGAATGTGTCGGGCCGCGCGGCCACGCAACGCCCGCACAGGATGCACTTGCCCTGATCCAGGCGAACATCCAGGCGAACGTTCAGCCGGACCCCGGCGGCCGGCTGGACGCTGATGGCCCCAGTCGGGCAGAGCGCGGCCAGCTCTCCGGCCCCCGCCAGCTCTCCGGCCCCGGTCAGCTCTCCGGCCCCGGCCGGAGCGACAGGGGCGCGGACCGTGGCCGGGCCGCGCCAACTGCTCGCGTACTGGTCCGCCCGGGCGGGCCAGCGCGTGGTGACCACCCCGTTGCGGAGGCCGCGCAGCACCCAGGGACTCACAGTTCCGCCTTCACAGGGCCACCCCCGCGATCGAGAGGCCGAAGCTGGCCTCGATGAACGGGAAGTCGGTGAGGATGTCCCCGGCGAACACCTCGTGGAACAGCACGAGGTTGTGGAACGAGGCCGACCGGGGGCGGCACCGGGTGATCCTCCCGGCCTCGATCCGGACGTCGTACAGCACTTCACCCTGCGGGGCCTCGGCCCAGCCCACGGCCCTCCCGTCCGTCACCCCGCAGTCCGCGCGCAGCCTGGCACCGGCCCGCCCATCCGCGGCGGCCAGATCACCCGCATCGGCCAGATCACCCGCGCCGGCCAGCTCCTCAGCCGCCCGGCGGAGCAGGCGCATCGCCCCGGACACCTCATCCCACCGGACCTGGAGCCGGTCCATGGCATCACCCTGGTCGTGCGGCAGCCGCTCCGGCAGGTCCAGCGCGGCGTAGCCGTCGTAAGGGCGGGCCCGGCGGTCATCGTCGTCGTAGCCTGACGCCCGGCCGACGGGGCCGAGTGCACCATGCGCGCGGGCCCGCTCGGGCCGCAACGGACCGGTGCGGCGCAAACGGTCCAGGAACGACGACGTGCCCATCAGGACCGCGACGTCGCCGCTGATGGACCGCTCCAGCCGGGCCAGCCCGTCCAGCAGGTCAGCCGTGCTCACCCGGGGCGGCGCGGCGACCCCGCCGGGCACCACCACCCCGCGCCCGAACCGGCTTCCGCACATCTGGCTGACCAGCCGGAGCACCGTTTCCTTATGCAACGCGAACCGGGCCGTGGCTACGGCCAGGCCCGCGGCGTCACACAGCCGCATCGCGACGTCGAGGTGCCCGGCGAGCCGTTCCAGCTCGGCGTGCAGCACCCGGACCAGCGCGGCCGGCCAGGGCACCTCGACCGCGGCCATCCGCTCGAGCGCGTGGCAGTAGGCCAGGGCATGCGCGACCGACGCGACTCCCTCGGTCCGCTCGGCCAGCAGCACCCCGTCCGCCGGGGTCATCCCCTCGAACCGTTTCTCGATCCCGCGGTGCTTGTAGTAGACCCGCATGTTCAGGTGCGGGATGTCCTCGCCGGGGGTCTCCACCAGATACTCGATGGACTCCATCACGCCTGAACGGACGGGACCGTTAGGGATGGTGAACAGTCCTGGGCCTGTCACATGCCGGGGCAGCGAATGCTCGTCGGGCTCGATGACTTCCGGGCCGCCCGGCGCGCCGGGCCGGGGCCGCGGAGCGGTGCCGTTGTGCTGCGGCAGGACCAGGGGGACCAGCCTCGGATGGCCCTCCGGGGTGATCCCGAACAGGTCGTGGATCAGCCGCTCGTACCAGAACGCAGCTGGCAGCCGGGGAGTCAGCGCTGGGTACGAATCAGCGCCAGGCGGCAGCAGCGCCTCCCTGATCACGATGCCTCCAGGCCCGGCCAGGTGCGCGGACAGAAGGATGCCGTCTGCTTGCTGGGTGGCCATCAGGCCGGCGAAGCGGTGGCCCCCGGCCACGTCCCCGGTGACCTCGTCCCACAGGGCGCCCACGTCGCTGGCGGGCATGATCGAAGGTGTGCTTACGGTCAGGCCCCCCGCGGGACGCTGGCCCGGGGTCATGCCCGGCTCCCTAGCTGGGCCACCGCGCGGGCCAGCAGGCCGGTCAGCTCGCCGGGTGGATGGACGCCGAGCACCAGCAGGGCGACCAGGCCCACGGCGACCGGCACGACCATCCAGACGCTCGGCTCGCCCCGGGTCAGCGGCCCTCCCGGCTCTGCCGTCCCGGGCTCTGCCGATCCGGGCTCTGCCGATCCGGGCTCTGCCGATCCGGGCCCGGGCCCGGGCCGCGGCCGGGGCCGGGAGAGCAGCATCCGGTTGGCGGACAGCGTCAGCCCGAGAAAAGCGACCGTCACCAGAATCACCAGGATGACGGTCGGCCCGTTGTGGGACGTGGCCAGCCCGCCGGCGACGATCTCGAACTCGCTGCGGAAGATGCCGAAAGGTGGCATCGCGCAGAGCGCCAGGACGGCCGCGAGGAACAGCGGCCCGCTCCACGGCAGCAGGTCCAGTCCGCCGCGAACGCCCCTCATCTCCTTGCTGCCGAACTTCCTGAGCAGGACGCCCGACCCCATGAACGCGTTCCCCTTGGCGGCCGCGTGGGCGAGAACGTGCAGCAGCACCCCGGCCAGGGCGATCGGGGCGCCGAAGCTGACCCCGATGGCCAGGATGCCCATGTGCTCCATGCTGGAGTAGGCCAGCAGCCGCTTGTAGTCCCGCTGGTCGAGCAGGTAGAGCGCGGCCAGCAGCAGCGTGGCCACGCCGAAGACGAGCAGCACGTCCCGGGGGAACCGCGGGCCGAGCGACGCCACCGCGATCTGGTAGTAGCGCAGGATCGCGTAGAAGCTCACCGCCAGCAGCGACCCGGACAGGAGTGCCGACACGGGCGTGGGTGCCTCCGAGTGCGCGTCCGGCAGCCAGGTATGCACCGGGAACAGGCCCACTTTGGTGCCGAAGCCGAGGACGGCCAGGACGAAGGCCATCCGCACCGGGGTGACGGCCAGATGGCGGGCCGACGCCAGTACGGGGGCGAACGCCATGCTGTAGTGCGGCCCGAGCACTTGCGCCCCGGCGTAGTACATGAAGATCGTGCCGAGCAGCGCGATACTCAGGCCGGCCGAGGCGATCAGGATGTACTTCCAGGCGGCTTCCGCCGCCCCGTCGGTGCCCTCAATGGCGACCAGCAGGGCCGAGATAACCGTGGTCACCTCGATCGCGACCCAGAGCAGGGCCAGGTTGCTCATCAGCGGGGCAGCCAGCATGGACCACGCGAACAGGTTCAGCCCGAGCGAGAACCGGCGCGTGTAGCGCGCGGACGCGTCATGGCCGTGACCGCCGGGCAGGTAGCCGATGGAGTAGATCGCCACGGTCGCGTACAGGAAGCTCGTGGCGAGCAGGAACACCACGCTGAGCGCATCGACCCGGACGAACCCGAAGTAGCTGGCGGCCCGCTGGGAGGCGTCCGGGATCAGCGCCAGGACCAGGCCGAAGCTGGCCACCCCGGAAACCGCCGTGATGGCCTGGCCGACCCGGGGCGGCGCCGCGAACGAGGCCAGCCCGGCCAGGAACGGGACGATCAGCAGGAGTGCGGCGACGACACCCATGGCTCACCCGCGCAGTCTGGTCAGGTCGGCGGTGGACAGCGACCGGCCGCGGCCGTGATGGATCCGGATCAGCAGGCCGAACACCACGACGGCGAGCAGCAGGTCGAACAGCAGCGCCACCTCGAGGATGAGCGGCAGGCTGGCCGCCACCACCAGGGCCGCCAGCGAGATCCCGTTCTCCAGCGAGAACAGGCCGATGGCCTGGGACACCACGTCCCGGCGGTGGATCATCAGGACGAACGCCACCAGCACCACGGACAGCGACACGGACAGCGCGGTGACCGGTGCGGCGTCACTGCGGATGCCGAGCCTGCTGGCGGCGAAGAACCCGAACGCCGCGACCACGATGGCCAGCAGCACGGTACTGGCCTCGCCGAGGCCGCCGCTGCCCGCGATGTCAGCCCCGCCCGCCGCGGCGCCCACCGGGTCCGTCTCCCGCAGCAGCCGGCGCAGCAGCAGCGGGATCACGATCACCTTGAGCGCGACGGTCAGGGCGGCCAGCACGTACAGATCGGGGATATGCCGGGCGGCGGCCACGATGACCGCCAGGATCGCGATCAGCGCAGACTGGGCCATGTACAGCCGGATGTGGTCGCGCAGGAGCGCCTGGCGGAGCATGCCGAACTCGGCCAGCAGGATGAGCACGGCGATGACATTCGCGCCCCCGGTGAACACCCCCGGAGCCTGCGTGGGCAGCGCCTGGGCCAGCGGAAACGGGGCGAGCGGAAACGGGGCCAGGTACATCAGCCACCCCCGAGATAGAGCGTGAAGACGCCGAGCACGGCGAGCAGGAACGCAGCCGACACGAACTCCGTGATCTTGAACAGCCGCAGTTTGGCGAAGGAGTTGTCGATGACCGCGACCACCACGCCCAGCGCGCACGCCTTGCCCAGCAGCGCCACGATGGCCAGCAGCACCGCGCCCGCCTGGGTGCTGGCGGCCAGCCCCCACGGGGCGACGAACACGTTGATGAGGATGGTGTAGAGGATCAGCTGCTTGGCCGCCGATCCCCACCGCAGCCACGCGAAGTACGGGCCGGAATGCTCGAACGGCCGGGCCTCCTCGATCATCCCGAACTCGTTGGTGCCGGTATGCGTCTCCACCGGGATCCGGCCGGTCTCCGCCAGGATCACCATGAACAGCGCGGCCGCCGCAAGCGCGTGGGCCGGCCGGATGATCTGGCCGGCGGAGGACCGGACCGTGGCCGCCAGCGCGTACGGCAGGTCGGTGCCGGTGATGAGGCCGACCGTGAACACCACGAACAGCACCACCGGCTCGGTGATCGCGGAGAACGTCTTGGCCCGGCTCGCTCCCAGCTGCGCGTACGGGCTGGCGGTATCGGAGGCGGCCACCGCGACCAGGAAGCTGGCCAGCGACAGGATGAATCCCCCGCCGAGGATGTCGCCCATGTAACCGAGCGGCAGCCCGTAAGTGGTCAGCACCGGGATCAGCAGCGGCACCGTCAGGTAGCAGGTGAACGCGGCGAGCGGGGCGGCCAGGAACACCCAGCTCGCCCCCTCCGGGGCGAGGGCTTCCTTGCGGAACAGCTTGGCCAGGTCGTAGTACGGCTGCAGCACCCGGGGACCCCGGCGGCCCTGGAGCCGCGCCTCGACCTTGGCGATGAAACCCGAGATGCCGGGCGCGCCGAGGGCGATGGTCAGAACCTGGAACAGCTGGATGACCGGGACCGGCAGGGCCGCGCTCACTCCGCGGCCCCCGGATGGTGACCCGCGGGCTCCGGCGCGTCGCCTGGGCTCATGATCGGCTCCTTACCACTGGACTGAACACGGTGGTAGAAGCCATCAGCAGGACGGCCGCCCTGCGGTTAAGGCGAGCTTCATCGCCTGTGAGCATTGTGGCCCATGAGGTCCCCGTCCGCAATCGCCGGAGCGCGGTCACACCGTCTGGCCGGCGGCCGGCGCCCGGAGGACCGGGACGGTCTCGCTGGTGACCAGGCCGCGTTCAGCGGTGAGTTCATCGATGATGGCGAAGGCGGCCGGGATGCGCTCGGGGGTGTCCAGCACGGTGGTGACCGCGGGAACGTGATGCCCGAGGTGCAAGGCACTGTCGCCGTGCGGGGCGTGCTCGCCGTGGAACCCCCACACTCCGCGCAGCGTGGTCACGCCACCGAGGCCGGCCGCGAGCAGCCGCCGGGCCAGAACGCGGTGAATCGCCTGGCCGTCATGCCGGGCCGCCTCCGACGTGTAGACGGTCAGCTTCTGCCACGGGGCCGTGCCGTGCTCCCCGTCATCTGGCGACCGGCCGGGAAGACCCAGGATGAGGCCGTCACGCTTGCACACCCGCACTGGTTCCAGGGTGAGCAGCGGATCTCTCAGCAGCCCGCTGACATCAGGCAGGACATCCATCATCTGATCCCGCGAGCCGACGGCGATGACCATCATCGGCACCTCGGCCTGGCGCCTGAGGAACCGGGCCCGCTGCCGGCGGCCGCGACTAGAGCCGTCCACGCCGAGCAGGGCGGTGGCGCCGGCCACGCACCGCCGGTAGAGCAGGTCGCAGATGGCCTCGTAGGCCGGGATCTGGTACGCCTGCTCGTGCCGGCTGAGATGCACCGTCAGCCTGACTTCGTCCCCCGCCGGCCCGGGCGGCCCCAGCGACCCCGGCCCCAGCGACCCCGGCCCCAGACGGGCCAGGTCATCGTCGCCGTCCAGCAGGCACACGGGTTCCAGGGTCACCAGCCCCGGGGTGGTTATCGCCAGGGCCTGCTCGAGGACCGCCTTAATACGCGGGCTGGTATCTACCGCGACGGTAACCAGCGGCAGGTCTTCGGACAGCGACAGCGACCGGTCAGTCCGCAACTGCTCACCTAACCCGAACCCCTGCGTGCCCCGGAGCTGGATACTGGCCGCGATCTGCGCCGTGGCGTACAGATCAAGCAGGGCGTTCCCGGCGAGATCCCGCCCGGCCCGGCGCCGCTCCCCGAAGTAGCTGGTCAGTCTCAGGCTTTCCACTACGGGACAGCTCCTTACATCAGCAATCTGATGTAGAGGCCATCAGCCGCGGGCCCGGCAGTTTGTGAGGTCAGTGCCTCACGTCAGGGCATCATCTGACTGCCGCAAGATTACTTGGCCACTCTTTCCCTCGCTAGCCCCGTGGCCGGCCAGCTAGCGCGGGGGCTTTTACCGCCGCATTTTCTGCAACGAATCCGTCCGGCTCCGGTCCCATTCCCCGGGAACTAGACGCTGGGCGGCACAGCCGCCGGCGCGGCGGTCCCGCGGCGTGCCGGGGATACTGTCCTCATCGACATCGCTGACTACCGGCACAGGCGGGGTGACATCTCCGAGTTCAAGGACTACCTGCGATCAGGCGCGGACTTCGATGACCTGGATCTGACCCGGACAGCTGAGCCCCCGCGGGATACCGACTGGGCCCGTGACACACCGCAGGCGCTATTCGTTCAGCTGGCGCCAGGCGGCGGCCGCCGCGGGATCGGAGTCGATGAGGGCCGTCAGGCGCCCGGCGTCGATGATGAGGACGCGTGATCGCGACTCCAGCCGGACCGTGATGCCCTCAGGTGGTGATGGCAGCCCGGCGTGATCCACCGAGCCGACGAAATCCCCGGGACCAAGTTCGCGAATGCGGGCGCCGGCCACCTCCACGGCGGCCGTGCCTTCCACCAGCGCGAAACATTGGCGGCCAGGATGACCCTCGTCCACCAGGCGGACCCCGGCGGGCAGTATCGCCTCATCTCCGGCCCGCTCGAGTACGGCCCATGATGAGAGTGACGGCAGCGGCCCCGATTCCATGGGTGCCGTTTTCCTCCATGTGCGTTACAAGATGATGACAAGCTGTCCTGGCTGCCCGTCATTGACCCTGGATCTAGCCGCTTCCCTTCTTCCAGCTTTGCTGTCCGTTTACGATGAGCCCCTGGTCGGCATCGTCATGGGGGAGGCGGTTGACTCCGTGGAATTCCGCATCCTCGGCCCGATCGAGGCCTATGAACGCGGGCTAGCCCTGGAGCTTGGCGGCCTGCGCGAACGGACCCTGCTGGCCAGGCTCCTGCTGTCCGCTAACCGGGTGGTCCCCGCCGACCGGCTGGCCGAAGATCTTTGGTCGGGGCGCCCGCCGGGCCACAGCATGGCCACCCTGCGGGTCTATATCTCAAGGCTCCGCCGGGTCCTGGGACCTGGAGCCGGCATCCTGGAGACCCAAGCCCCCGGGTACCGGCTGAACGTCACCGACGATCAGCTGGATGCCGCCCGCTTCGAGCGCCTCGTCCGGGCGGCGGACGCTGAGATGTCCGCAGGCCAGCCGGAACAGGCCGCCGAGTCGCTGCGCGAGGCGCTTGACCTGTGGCGCGGCCCCGCTCTGCTGGATGTGGCCGAGTTCGCCTTCGCGCAGGCTGACGCCAGCCGCCTGGAAGAAGCTCGGCTGAGCGCGCTGGAAAACAGGGTCGAGGCCGATCTTGCGTGCGGCCGGCACGCCGGCCTGATCGGGGAACTGGAGACGCTGGCCGGCAGCCACCCGCTGCGTGAACAGCTCACCAGGCAGCACATGCTGGCTCTGTACCGGTGCGGGCGGCAGGCGGACGCGCTGAGCGCTTACGCTGGCCTGCGGGTGCGGCTCGCGGAGGAACTGGGCATCGACCCGAGCCCGGACCTGCGCCGCCTGCAGGAACGGATCCTGCGGCAGGATCCCGCCCTCGACTGGCATCGAGGCGAGGCTGCCGGCCGCGAGCGGGATCCCGTTCCCGGGACCGGAGGCGGCGCTGAGCCCCGCCCCCCGGCAGATCAGGTGGTCAGCCATCCGGGCGCCCTGCCCGCGCCCCGGCTGCCTACCGAGGCCACGTCGTTCGTGGGGCGTGAAGCTGAGCTGAGCACGATCGCGGAGCTGCTCGGCCTGTCGAGGCTGGTCACGCTCACCGGCCCGGGTGGTTCCGGGAAGAGCCGTCTGGCGCTCAGGGCGGCTGCGCAGGCGGCGGGAGACTTCAGCGATGGGGTATGGCTGGTTGAGCTGGCCTCGATCGTCCGGCCCAGCCTGGTCGTTCCCGCGGTTGCACTGGCCCTGTCGGTCAGAGAGGAGCCAGGCCGGCCCCTGCTCGACAGCGTCATCTCCAGGCTGCAGGCGAGCGCGGCCCTGCTGATCATGGATAACTGTGAGCACGTCGTCGACGCGGCCGCCGAGGTGATCGCGGCATTACTTCGCAGCTGCCCGCAGGTCCGGATCCTGGCGACCAGCCAGCTCAGGCTGAACGTGAGCGGAGAGGCAAGCTGGCCGGTCCCACCGCTGACCCTGCCCAGCCCCGGCGCCGCGGATCCGGGGGCGGCCGCCGAGGCGGAGTCGGTCAGGTTGTTCTGCGACCGGGCCGCGTTCGCCCGGCCCGGATTCCTCCTGGACGCGGCCAACACTCCGGCGGTCAGCGATGTCTGCCGCCAGCTGGATGGCATCCCGCTCGCGATAGAACTAGCCGCCGCGCGGGTCTGCGCGCTGACCCCGGCGCAGCTGGCCGCCCGGCTCGGCAACAGATTCCGGGTGCTGACCGGCGGCAGCCGGGTCGGGCTGCCACGGCACCGGACCCTCGCGGCCGCCATCGACTGGAGCCACGATCTGCTCAGTGAGGCCGAGCGGGTGTGCTTCCGCAGGATGGCGGTCTTCGCCGGCGGGTGCACCATCGACGCGGCCGAGGCGGTCTGCCACGACGATGCACTCCCGTCCGAGGCGGTCTTCGAGACCGTCGCCGCTCTGGTTGACCGCTCCCTGCTCACCACCGAGGAACGATCCGGCAGCATGCGTTACGGCATGCTGGAATCGATCCGCCAGTACGCCCTCGAACGGCAGGCCGAGGCCCGCGAGGAAGCGGAACTCCGGCGGCGCCACCTCGCCTGGATGCTGGACTTCGCCGCGCAGGCGGACCTCGACGGTCCTGATCAGGGGGCCTGGCTGGATCTCGTTGAAGCCGAGCTGGACAACGTGCGCGCCTGCCTGGAATGGAGTCTCGCGCCGCCAGCGGGACGCGCCGGCGCAGATCCGGCGCTGGCGCTACAGCTGGCCGGGGCGCTGTCCCGGTTCTGGGTGGTGCGCGGCCCCGTCGGCGTGGGCCGGAGGATCCTCGATGCGGCTCTGGCGGCTGCCGGGCCAGACGCCGACCAGCGGCTGCGGGCCGTGGCCCTGGACGGAGCGGGGCAGCTCGCGGCGGTCCAGGCCGACCAGGACGGGCAGCGGGCTTACCACGAGGAGAGCCTGGCCATCTGGCGTGAGCTGGGCGATGACGCCAGGATCGTCAGCTGCCTGGGTGATCTCGGCGCGGTGGCGCATGTCCGGGGCGAGTACCGTGAGGCGCGGTCCATGTACACCGAAGCCCTCGAGCTCGCGCAGCGCGCCGGTGACGCCCGGCAGATGGCGCGGGCCCTCAGCGGTCTCGGCCGCCTGGCCCTGCATCAGGGTGACCTGGACCAGGCCACGGCCTACTACATCGAAAGCATGACCCGTTTCCGTGACGCCGGTGACCTGCGCCTCGCCACGCTGATCCTCGGCAACCTCGGAGTGGTAGCCACCAACCAGGGCGATCTTGACCTGGCGCGGGACCGGCTCGAAGAACATCTCCGCAACGCCAACCGGCTCGGCGACCGCAAGCTGACGGGTGGCGCGCTGACCAATCTCGGCCTGGTCGCCTACCACGCTGGTGACCTGGACGAGTCGGCCCAGCTGCACCAGCAGGCGCTCGAGATTGCCGAGCTCATTGGTGACCCGCGGCTGGCGGCCGTGGCCCTGACCAATCTGGGCATGGTGGCGGCCGGGCGTCACGACTACGCCGCCGCGGCCGGCTTCCACCTGCGCAGTCTCGACCTGGCTGAGGCGGCCGGCGAGCCGCGCTCCATCGCGGAAAACCTGGAGGAACTGGCCGCCGCCGAGGCGGCGGCCGGCCACGCGGCGCGCGGCGCCACCTTGTTCGGCGCGTCGCAGGCGCTACGCGAAACTATCGGCGCGCCCGCTCCCGAGGCCGACCTGGCCCGGTTCGTCGACGCGATGGATCACGCCGCAGCAGTACTGGGGGACGCCGCCTTCAGCGAGGCGCATGCCGCCGGCCGGGCCATGTCCGTCCAGCAGGCAGTGGCCCTGGCCAGGTCCGGGGCACCATCCGGGCCGCCGGCCCCGGCGAAGGCGGCCGCCCGTCTGGCCACGGAGACGCAGTAACTGCTTTGCAACAACTTTGCAACCGCCGCAGATGACGATCGGGCCATCTCACCAGCTCTCCAGAGAGGCCAGACATGTCCGCGCTCAGCGACTTCAGCCGAAGCGAGAAGATCACCGGGGTGGCCGGGGTCCTGCTGCTCATCGGCATCTTCGCGTTCCCCTGGTATTACGTCAGCATCGCCGGCGTCAACGTGGGCGGCCACACCTTCGGCGGCGCTAGCTACAGCAGCAACGTGCTCGGGGGCCCCGGCTCGTTCTTCAGCATCGTCGCCCTCATCGTGCTGATCGCGCTGCTCGCCGAGCTGGTCATCAGCCGCTTCACCACCGCGCAGCTGCCTGAGCTGCCGATCTCCTGGGGCGCCGCGGAACTGTACGCGGCCATCGCCGTGCTGGCCCTGCTCGTTATCAAGATCCTTTTCCACATCGGCAACTTCGGCTGGGGCTTCTACGTGAACATGCTGCTGGCCATCGTGCTCGTCTACGGCGCGACCGGCTTGCGGCACAGCCGGACCGTGCGGCCGGCGGCCGCACCCGCACCGCAGCACGGCAACTAGCAGGCCGGACAGGTCCGGTCTGGCCGGGGGCCGGACCGGACCTGTTCACGTAGGCGAGCGGACACTCCCGGCCCGCGTCCTGCTCCCGTCAGGCAACGATCGACCCCGCGCGAGCGCTGCGGCGTCCGCGAGCGCTGGATACCCTGGATAAATTCTGCCTGGTTACCTGGGGGGGCAGGCAACGCAGGGGTGGTTAGGGATGGGCTCGGATTCGACCCACGCCAGGCTTGGGGGTGCCGGGGCGATCGCAATTGCCCTGGCCGCCGCCGTGTCCGTTTCCGCCTGCGCCGGCCAGCCCCGGGCACGGGCTACGCCGCCCCGGCACGCACTCCCCACTCGCCCGGCGGCGGCAGCGCCCAGCGAGACTTCCTCGGCCCCGGCCGTCGGCACCCCTGGCGGCTTCCGGGTAGCGGAGCGGCACGTTACCTTCGCCGAGCCGGCCCACGTCGGCGCGGCCGGCCAGAGCCTCGGCCCGCGTACCCTGGCGATCCAGATCCGGTATCCGCTGGCCCCGCGATCATCCGGGCCGCAGCGAGCCCGCGGCGGGTTCCCGCTGCTCCTGTTCGCTCCCGGGTTCATGCAATGCGGCGGCCCCTACTCGCACCTGCTGCGGTCGTGGGCGAGCGCGGGCTATGTGGTCGCGGTCGTGAATTTCCCGCGGACAGACTGCCAGGTCGGAGCCCAGGCCTACGAACCGGACCTGGTGAACCAGCCAGCGGACATGACCTACGTGCTGAGCAGGCTGCTGGCGCTGAACGCCCGGCCCCATGACCCGTTCTCCGGGCTGCTCAACCGTCATGAGATCGCCGCCGCCGGCCAGTCCGATGGCGGCGATACGGTCGCCGCTCTCGCGGCCAACACATGCTGCACCGACCACCGGCTCAAAGCGGTCGCCGTTCTGTCCGGCGCGGAATGGCCACCGATGCCTGGCCGCTACTTCGCCCACGGGGCGCCGCCCATGCTCTTCGCGCAAGGTACCGCCGACACGATCAACCCGCCGTGGACAAGCGTCCAGCTTTACCGCCAGGACCAGAGCCAGGTGAAGTACTACCTCGACCTGCTTGGCGCGAACCACCTCCTCCCCTATTGGGGCACGAATCCGGTGGAGCGACTCGTGGCCCGGGTCACCCTGGCCTTCTTCGACCGGTACGTGCTCGGCACGGCTCGCGCACTCGCCGCGATGACGCGGGACGGCAACGTTAGCGGTAGAGCTGCCCTGGTCGGCGGGGGCCGGCTTCCGCCCTGACCCAGCCGGCGGCGATCCGCGTCATGGGGCGGCTCGGGCGAGTAATGTCCGGGTGCGTGACAGATTCCTTTTCCACCCTGATCTCCCCCGGGGTCACCGAAACCGCACTGTCTTGCCCGGCGCTGACCCGCGCGCGCGACCTGGCCGAGTGGGTGGGTCCGGGCAGGACGCTGACCGCCAGCGGTGTACTGCGCCCGGCTGAGGCCGTGCAGGCCTGCCGGGACCTTGGCATCGAGCTGCCGGGCCCGCGGCTGCGTAGCGCGCTTGATGTCGCGGACCTGATGCGGGACTGGATGACTGCCGCTGCGGCCGGCTTCCTCGAGCTGGACGGCCGACGTGTCCGGGCAGCTCAGGACCTGCCAGAGGCGGGTTCTTCCACACATCCCGATCCGGATGCCATCCTGCACGCCTGGGTCCAGGCCGCGACCGTGGCTCTGGATCTAGGCGAACAGCCGTGCGCCGGGTGCCTGACTATGCTGCACGAGCTGTACTCGGCGGATGAGCCACTCACGATGGCCCAGCTCGCGACCGCGGTACGGACCGTGCTGGAGCCGCCGGAGCTAGAGGAGCCGGAGGCCCTGCCCTGCCCCGGCTGCGGCAAGGTCCACGGCCCAGGTGACCTGTTCAGCCTCGGCGACTTCCTCAGCGATGAGAACGACGAGGAGGACGTTGCCAGCCACGCGGCGGATACGGTGACGGGTTTGCTGGAGTTCGGGGCGGCGGACGTCACGGACGAGACGGTGCGGTTGACCCCGCTGGGCGCCGTGCTCGCGACGTCGGTTTTCCAGGGACGCGCACCGTCACCCGACGCCGACGCGGCCACCCTGATGTCCGCCATCAGCGAACTCCCGCCGCCGGTGGCCTGGACCGTGGCCCAGCCGTGGCTGGGGGCGAGGTCTACAGCAGATGCGGCGCGGGAACTGCTCACCTTCGCAGAGTCTGCAGACGGCAACCAGCGGGTCGCCTCTCTGGCGTTCGCCGGGGAGCTTGGGAGTGACGCCACGGAGGCCTGGCGGGAGTGGGCGAAACGGCCCGGGATCGGCGCGTACGCGCGCCAGTGGCTGAGGTCGCAGGGCGAGCAAGTGCCCGAGGATCCGGCGGACGAGGTATGGCTGGCCGTCGACGCGCTGAGCGTCATGCTGGACGAGCTGGCCGAGACGGTGCCGCCGTTCCTGATCCAGGGCATGCTCGCGGAGCAATTTGGCGGGGAAGTCACCGAGGCGGCAGAGCAGATGCTGCGCTCGGGCCATCCGAGGGCCGAGGAC
>DATCFY010000109.1:0-17853 GCA_036509255.1 Streptosporangiaceae bacterium | reverse complement strand
CGCCCGACATGGTCCGGGAGATCGTCGGCCACAGCGACATCGAGGTCACAATGACGATCTACGCGCACACCGCGCTGGATGAAAAACGCCAGGCACTAGCCAAGCTGGGCAACGCGCTGACCTAGCCCGAAGGCCGCGGTTGCCGTCACGGTTGCCGTCAAACGCCCCGGTCGGAGGAATCCGCCGGGGCGTTTTGGCTGGTCAGAATGCGTGGTCAGGGGCGGGGTCGAACCGCCGACCTTCCGCTTTTCAGGCGGACGCTCGTACCAACTGAGCTACCTGACCGTGCCTGACCGCCGTCACGCCAACCACGAGCGGTCTCAGCTAAGCGGTCCTGACGGGACTTGAACCCGCGACCTCCACCTTGACAGGGTGGCGAGCTAACCGGCTGCTCTACAGGACCATCGGTGCCGGCCAGTGGCCGACGGTGCCCCCAACGGGATTCGAACCCGTGCCGCCGCCTTGAAAGGGCGGTGTCCTAGGCCACTAGACGATGGGGGCCGCCGACGGCCGCCGCCGCCGTGACCCTTGGCGCCCGCCGTCGGGGACTGGCCCCAGCATAGGGGACAACCGGCACTCCCGCCAAAGCGTTCCCTGGATGACCCCTGATCCGGGACCTCGGCCGGCCTCCGGGCCGCCCTGGGATGCTCCGCGACCGCGGCTCCGCGACCCCATCGAAACGGCCGTCCAGACTGTCCGTCCAGGAATCCATATCTGTCCCGCAAATCCTCCCACCACGTCGGCCAGGGAGTCCGCGCTGGTCATGACCTGCGTAGCGACGCACGTACGACAAGTACGACCACCGAAAACCAAGACGATCATGCAGGAACCCCTTGCGCATTTCCCGAAAATTCGGCACGGTAGGCAATCGGTTCACGACTCACAGTCACTACTGGCGGTCACCCTACTGAGCCGCGTATGCCCGTATTTGATAACACAGCGTGAAAGAGGTATTGCGTTCCGCTCTCCCGACCCCCCGGACGCCGGAGACACGACGCAGACATCAGCAGAGAAGAGCCGCCCGTGCACAACGGAGAGCACCCCCCGCTTTCCCGGAGGCCGGCGCACACATCGCGGCCGGGCCGGCATCGGCAGGCCGGCGACCACCCGGTGGGCTGCCGCGACGTGTTCGCCATCAGGGAGTTCCGCGCCCTGTGGTCCGCCCAGGCCCTGTCCTGTGCGGGCGACCAGTTTGCCCAGGTAGCCATCGCCTTCGTGGTGTACGCCCGGACCGGCTCGGCGTTCCTGACCGCGGCCGCGTACGCCCTGACCTACCTGCCGCCGGTGATCGGCGGGGCGGTCCTGTCGGGGCTGGTCGACCTGATCCCCCGCCAGCAGATGATGATCATCCTGGATCTGATCCGGGCCGGGCTGGTGGCCTTGATGGCGTTCCCGGGGCTGCCGTTCGCCGGGCTGTGCGCGCTGTTCTTCTGCGCCGTGCTGCTCGGCACCCCATTCTCGGCGGCCCGGTCGGCACTCCTGCCCGACGTCCTGCCCAGGGACAAGTACCCGCTGGGCTCGGTGATCGGGAGCCACACCGCCCAGCTGAGCCAGATCGCGGGCTTCCTGGCCGGCGGCGGCCTGATCGCGGCGCTCGGGCCGTACCGGGCCCTCGCCATGGACTCGCTGTCGTTCAGCCTGTCGGCCGGCATCCTGGCGTACGGGGTGCGGCACCGGCCCGCACCCCCGCAGACCGCCGGCCATCCGTCGTCGTGGGAGATCACCTGGGATGGCGTGGCCACCGTGTTCGGCAGTCCTGTGCTGCGCAACCTGGTGCTCTTCGGCTGGCTGGCCGGTTTCACCATAGTGCCCGAGGCGGTGGCCGCCCCTTACGCGCGTGCTCTCGGCGGCGGCGCGCTGACCATCGGCCTGCTCATGGCGGCCATGCCGAGCGGCACCGTGGTCGGCGGGTTCGTGATCGGCCGGCTGCTGCGCCCCTCGGACCGGATGCGGCCCATGGGCTGGCTGGCCATGCTGTCCTGTGCGCCGCTGATCTTCAGCCTGGCCCACCCGCCACTGCCCGTCCTGATCCTGCTGTGGGCTCTGGCCGGTGCGGGCGGCGCCTACCAGCTGGCGGCCGCCGCGGCGTTCGTCACGGCGCTCCCTGCCGCCCGGCGGGTGCGCGCGTTTGCGGTCGCCCAGACTGGCCTGCTGGCCGCCCAGGGCCTGGGCATCCTGATGGGTGGCGCGGTCGCGCAGCGAGTCGGGTCACCCGGGGCTGTCGCCCTGGCCGGGCTGGTAGGACTGCTGGCCGCGGCGGCCCTGGCCACCGGCTGGCCCCGCTGGCATACGCAGCTGATCACCATGCTGGAGAGCGGGCGGGTGGCCGCCGCCCTCGCCGGGGCCAGCAGCACCACCGCCATGACGGCCTCCGCCGCGACAGCCGTGGCATCGTCCGCCCCGGCCGCGCCTCGGCCCACGGTGCACTGTGCAGCGCCGTCCGCCGGGTCCGGGCCCGCCGAGCCGCCGGTGCTCAACCTCCCGGTGGCCGAGCGCGGCACCGGCCTGTCCGCCTCACCACCGCCACCCGCTGGGACCTGGCCGGCCGACGCCGGCCACCCCGCAGACCCCAGCCAGGCGGCGCAGGCCGGTCCCGTCACGCGGACCGGCCGTGTCCCCGCGAAGAGCGGCCGCCTCAGGTCAGCCCACCGGGCGCCGCGTGACCTGTCCGTGCGCGCTCGGCTAACTGCCACCCGTCTTCTTGATCAGGTTCTCGGCGATCGACGCGCCCTCCCCTTCCTCTGGGATGACGACCCACGCCGCCAGGTATACGAGCGCGAAGACGCCTGCCGTCACCAGGGTGAGAGCGACGAAGATCAGGCGGACCACCGTGGGGTCGATGCCGGCGTACTCGCCGATCCCGGAGCAGACCCCGGCCACGAACCGACCTTCCCGCGTCCGGATTAGCCTCTTATTCCCATTGGCCTCGTTCATGCCCTGATCATCCCCGGAGCGGCGGGGTCCAGACAGCCGAACGCGGCACGCATACGCTGGGCGCGGGAGTTAGTGAATGACCGGAAGGACCCGCCATGCCTCTGCACGCCGCCGGCCAGCCCGGCCATGACGTCGACTTGCTGTGCGTCGACCAGCAGCTCACCTCTGACGAGGTGCTGGTCCGCGACACGGTGCGGGCGTTCACGGCCGAACGGGTGATGCCGCACATCGCCGACTGGTTCGAGGCAGGCACGCTGCCCCGCGAGCTCGCCTCGGAACTCGGCAAGCTGGGCCTGCTGGGCATGCACCTGACCGGCTACGGCTGTGCCGGGATGGGGCCGGTCGCCTACGGAGTCGCCTGCCGCGAGCTGGAAGCGGCTGATTCCGGGCTGCGCAGCCTGGTCTCCGTCCAGGGCTCACTGGCCATGTTCCCGATCTGGAAATACGGCTCCCCGGAACAGAAGGAGGAATGGCTGCCCCGGATGGCGGCGGGTGACGCGATCGGCTGCTTCGGGCTGACCGAGCCTGACCACGGCAGCGATCCGTCCGGCATGACAACCAAAGCCATCCGCAACGAAAACGGCTGGGTGCTCTCGGGCTCGAAAATGTGGATCACCAACGGGTCGGTCGCGGACATCGCCGTGGTGTGGGCCCAGACGCAAGAGGGGATCCGGGGCTTCCTCGTCCCGCGCGGGGCACGCGGGTTCACCTCCCGGGCCATCCACAAGAAAATGTCGCTGCGCGCTTCGATTACCGCCGAGCTGCACTTCGACGACGTGAAGCTGCCCGCGGACGCCATGCTGCCCGGGGTGGTCGGGCTGAAGGGGCCGCTGTCCTGCCTGACCGAGGCGCGGTTCGGCATCATCTGGGGGGTCACCGGCGCGGCCCGGGCCTGCCTGGAGTCCGCGGTGGACTACGCCCGGACCCGGGAGCAGTTCGGCAAGCCGATCGGTGGCTTCCAGCTGACCCAGGGCAAGCTGGCCTGGATGCTGGCCGACCTGTCCCGCGCCCAGCTGATCGCGCTGCACCTGGGCCGCCTCAAGGAAGCCGGGGAGCTGTCCCCCGAGCAGGTCAGCCTGGGCAAGATGAGCAACGTGCGGGCGGCCATCGAGATCGCCCGCCAGGCCCGGACCATCCTCGGCGCCAACGGGATCACGCTGGAGTACCCGGCGATCAGGCACGCCAACAACCTCGAGTCGGTCCTCACCTACGAGGGCACCGAGGAAGTCCACGCCCTCGCCCTCGGCCAGGCCCTCACCGGCCTCAGCGCCTACCGCTGACCCCGCACTCTGGATACTCGGCGCCATGGGTGACGACGCGAGCCGCCGCGATGAGCGGCAGCAACTGGCGGTCGGGGATCAGCGCCGCCGCGCGATCGGTAGGGCGGTTTTCAGTACCCTCTGGACCGCCATCGCTTTCTTTCTCTTCACCGTGCCGGTTAAGCAGATGAAGCCGGTCTACGATCACGCGCCCTGGCTGAACGATCCGTATGACACGCTTTACTCATTCGCGATGTTCTTTGTTCCGCTGGCCACCGCCTTCATCCTGGTCCAGGTGTCGTTGTGCCGGAAGGCCGAGGCATTGCCCGCCGAACGGGCGCGTGCTGTTCTCCGCGGTTGCCGGGTCGCCGCCATCGTCATGACGGCCACCCTGGCCTCCTGCTGGATCAGCCTCGCGGTGGGCGCCAACCGGGCCCAGTGGAACGCCAGCACGACGGCCGCCCTCGTCGTGGGCCTGGCCGTGGTCACCGGCCTCGACGTCAGGGCAGTGATCATGCTGGTGCGCGCCCCTCGTCTCGGACGCCCCGGCCCATCACGCACTGAGGCAGCCGTTGACTGGCTCGGCGATGCCGTCCTCGTCGCCCGCCGGGAAAGCCGCTGGCTCGGGCCCTTCAGCTCCGTCGTGATGTCGGTCGTGGCCTGGTGCGACCGGGCCGTCATCACGCGGCTGCGCCAGCATCCCATCGTCGGAGCCGGGCTGGTATCCCTGGCGTTCGGGACCGCAGTAGGGCTTAACCAGGGAATCCGGGAGGGATACTTTCTCGCCTCGACCTTGCTCACGGTGGGCTTGCTCAGCTGCGGAATGTTTGCCTTCGTGATGCTGGCCGGCTCCTACCTCGGAGTCGTCCGCAGCGGTTCTCCGCTCGCGGGTGCCCGGCGGCGCCTGGTCGATGCGACGGTGACGGCCTGCATCGCAGCCCTGGCCGCTCTGGCCTTCCGGAACTCGCTGTGGTGGGTCATCGGAACGAACGCGAATGCCGCTGGAAACGGCCAGTTCGCGGGGCTCCTTGGCCTTGCTGTCGGAGCCGCATTCGCGGCAGGCTTCGCTATCGAGTCCATCATGCGTACGCACACCCGCCCGTGCTTACCTGAGCGCCCGTGCTTACCTGAGTGAGAGCGCCGCCAGGGCGGCGTTGACGATGGAGCCGGAGTCCAGGTCATGCGCCCGGTACAGGTCGGTGACCGTGCCGGACTGGCCGAAACCGTCCACGCCCAGGCTGACCGCGGGCACGCCCAGGGCGGAGCCGAGCCAGCTGAGCGTGTGCGAGGCCGCGTCGTGCACGGTCACGATCGGCGCCCGGACGCCGGACGCCGCGCCCCCGAACGCACTGCGCAGCGCGCCCGGGATGGACGGCACCGTGGCGGTGCGCACCCCCTGGCGCAGCGTCCGCTGCCAGGCCCGGTAGAGCCGGTCCGCCGAGGTGACGTCGACCACGTTCGCGGCGATGCCCTCCTCGGCCAGCTCCGCTGCGGCGGCCAGCACCTCGGGCAGCACCGCGCCGCAGGCGGCCAGGTGAACCAGGGGGGTGCCGTCCTCCGGCGGGCCCGCGTCCACCAGCCGGTAGGCGCCCGCCAGCACCTGGCGGCGAAGCACCGCGTCGCCCAGCCGGTCCCGGGCCGCCTGGAACGGCTGCTGGTCGAGCCCCCTGGTGGTGAGCCGGAAGTAGTACGAGCCGTCTTCCATGACCGGCGTCCCGTCCCGGGTCGGGCCGATCGCGGCCGCGTTAGCCGTGGCGATGCCCTGCAGCGCCCCGCAGAGCAGCCAGTCCAGCGCGGTCGCGTAGGCGGGCTCGATGAACGTCACGCCAGGCAGCTCCAGGCCGACCGAGGGCGTGATGGTGGACTGGTGCGCGCCACCCTCCGGGGCCAGCGTGACCCCGGAGGGGGTGCCGGCCACGATAAACCGGGCGCCGGAGTAGACCGAGTAGATGAACGCGTCCAGGCCGCGCAGCACGAACGGGTCGTAGACCGTGCCCACTGGCAGCAACGGCTGGTCGGACAGGTCCCAGGCCAGGCCGAGCTGGCCGAGGAGCAGGAACAGGTTCATCTCGCTGATGCCCAGCTCGATGTGGTGGCCGTCCGGGCCCTCGGCCCACTTCAGCACGGTGTCCTCGCTCCATGACCGGCGGGCGTCCGGGCTGAACACCTTGGTGCGGTTGATGAAACCGGCCAGGTTGGTAGACGTGGCCACGTCCGGGGCCGCGGTGACCAGGTAGGGCGCCACGGCCTCGTCGCGGGACAGGTCGACCAGGATGCGGCCGAAAGCTTCCTGGGTGGACAGGGGCCGGCCGGTCCGCAGGCCGGTGGAATCAGGGACCGTCATCGCAGGGGCCCCCTGGTGGCTAGCGGGGGGCCGCGGCGGGCGGGCCAGGTGCTCACGCCGCGCGGCGGCCCACTGGCCCGCGGGGGTCATCGGGTCAAAGCGGTCCCATTCGGTGTCCCCGGCCAGCCCCAGCCGGGTCCGCATCTCGTCCACCTGAGTGGTGGTGAGCAGCGCCGAGTGGTTGCGCGGGTTGCCGGCGATCGGCAGGCCCCAGCCCTTGACCGTGTACGCGAAGACCACGCTCGGCCGGTCCTTCTCCGCGTCGCAGGCGGCGAACGCGTCGAGCAGCGAGCGCAGGTCATGCCCGGCCAGGTCGGTGACCAGGGCGGCCAGCTCGTCGTCGGCCAGGCCGGCGCAGAAGCCGGACACGGCTTCCGGGGCGCCGTCCAGGAAGCGGCTCCGGACGTCGGCCGGGCCCAGGCCGAACAGGGACTGATAGTGCTCGTTGGGCAGCGCGTCGATCCAGTCCCGCAGCACGGCGCCGCCGGGCCGGGCGAAAGCCCGCTGGAGCGCCGCGCCGTACTTTGCCTCCACCACGTGCCACCCGGCCGCGGTGAACTGCTGCTCCCACTGGGCGATCCGCACCCCGGGGACCACCCGGTCCAGCGACTGCCGGTTCAGGTCCACGATCCACATGACGTTGCCGAGCCCGTCGGTGGCCGGATCGGCGACCGCTTCCCAGATGTTGCCCTCGTCCAGCTCGGCGTCGCCGATCAGGGAGATGAACCGGCTGCGCGGCCGGGGGCCAAAGTGCGCGTCCACGTAGCGGCGGGCCACGGCGGCGAACAGCGGCGCGGCCGCGCCCAGCCCGACCGACCCGGTGGAGAAGTCCGGGCCGTCGGGGTCCTTGGTCCGGCTCGGGTACGCCTGCAGGCCGCCGAACGCGCGGAGCGACGGCAGGTAGCCGCGATCCAGGTTGCCGAGCAAGTACTGGATCGCGTGGTACACCGGGGAGGCGTGCGGTTTGACACTTACCTTGTCCGGCGCGTCCAGGTACGCGAAGTACAGCGCGGTCATCACGCTGACCAGGCTGGCGCTGGAGGCCTGGTGCCCGCCCACCTTGACGCCGTCGCCGGTGTCGCGGTCGTGATTGGCCGCGTCCACGATCCGGGTGGCCAGCCACAGGACCCGTTGCTGGATCTCGGCGAGGACGTCCAGATCGACCTGCTCGGTACTGGTCATGGTCATGATTCCACCCCAGGTGACGTGCTGGTCTGGCCAGCTTCGCATTCCCGAGACCCACCGGCCAGTCCCGCCCTGAGACGATGGACCGCGTGATCGACTCACCTCAGGTAACCCACGACCCAGACCATTCCCGGTTCGAGTACCGCGCGGGCGGTTCCGTTGCGGAGCTTTTCTACCGGCGCCGCGGCGAACGGATGGTCCTCGTGCATACCGGCGTGCCCGGGGCGCTGGAAAGCCACGGCGTCGGCGGCCAACTGGTGCGCGCGGCGGTCGGGTACGCGGCCGGCGAGGGACTGACCATCGTGCCGGCCTGCCCGTTCGCGCGGGCCTGGCTGGACCGTCATTCGGACGTCGCGGCCCTGGTGCCGATCGACGCGCCGGCGTAGCGGCCGCCATGATGGTGCCGCTCTACGCGCGCTACATCGCCGCCGCGGCCGGGCTGTTCCTGGTGGTCGTCGACTGCATCAGCCTGGTCGGGACGCTGATCGTGCCGCGCCCGGTCGGCGGCCGGCTGATGATCTGGGTGGACCGGCTGGTACACAACGCTTTCCAGCTGGCCACCAGTCCGGTCCGGGACTACCACCGGCGGGACCGGATCCTGGCCGCGGAGGCCGCCACGCTGCTCATCTGCCAGCTGCTGGCCTGGCTGCTCGTGGCCTACATCGGGTTCGGGCTGCTGCTCTGGCCGTTCGTGGCGGGCGGGGTCACGCTGTCCTTCGACACCGCCGGTCCGGCGTTCTGGTTCATCGGAGACTCGAGCGTGCACGGCGGGGCCGAGCGGCTGATCCAGTACGCCGCCGCGCTGATCGGGCTGGTCACGGTCACCCTGCAGATCGCCTACCTGCCCACGCTGTACTCGGCGTTCAACCGGCGGGAAACGGACGTCGCGTTGCTGAACGCCCGGGCCGGGGTGCCGTCGTGGGGCCCGGAGCTGCTGGCCCGCACGCACTACGCCCTGGGTTCGGGCGCGTCCACGATCAACACCCTGCCCGACCTGTACGACCAGTGGGAACGCTGGGCCGCCGACATCGGCGAAAGCCACACCACCTACCTGCCGCTGGTCCGGTTCCGCTCCCCGAAGCCGCTGTCCTCGTGGGTGACCGCGCTGCTGGCTGTGCTGGATTCCGCCGCGATGTATCTGGCGCTGTCCCCCGAGTCCGCGCCGACCGTCGCGGCGCGGCTCTGCCTGCGCGGCGGGTTCCAGTGCTTCACCGAAGTCGCCCGGGCCATGGCCCTGCCCGTGCCGGAGATGCCCGATCCCGCCCAGGGCATCAGCCTGACGTACCAGGAGTTCCTGGAGGGCATCGCGACCCTGGAGAAGGTGAACTTCCCGATCGAGCGCGCCCCCGCCGACGCCTGGCCGGACTTCGTGGGGTGGCGGGTGAACTACGAGCGGGCCGCCTACCAGGTGGCCTGGGCCGTTGACGCGGTCCCCGCGCTCTGGTCCGGGCCGCGGCGCCACCCGCAGAAACCCATTCCTCCGTTCCGGCCACGGGGCTGATCACCGTCGCGCGAACGACCGGGCCCGGGGACTACCGCTACGCGGATCGCCCCTCTAGTCGGTACGCTTCCTCCGAGGTGCCGGCCTGGCCGGT
The DNA here is from genome assembly GCA_036509255.1 of Streptosporangiaceae bacterium. Classification (GTDB taxonomy): domain Bacteria; phylum Actinomycetota; class Actinomycetes; order Streptosporangiales; family Streptosporangiaceae; genus RYN-230. Next base: position 8,536 of record DATCFY010000109.1, on the reverse strand, counting down.
TCCGGGGCGTTAGCTCAATGGTAGAGCAGCGGACTTTTAATCCGTCGGTTCTGGGTTCGAGCCCCAGGCGCCCCACCAGCAGATTCCCAGGTCAAACACCACCGCGGACTGCCCGTAGACACCCACCTTGACACCCAAGCAGCAGCGCGAGCAGCAACGGCCGTCATTCGCCGTCCTCCTGCCCGTCGTCTGACTCAGGGGTCGCGGGCTCGTCGGCCTGGTCTTCGTCGTCGTCCTGGTCCTCGTCGTGGTCCTGCCAAAGCACCTGCGCCATCCGATCCGCCGCCTCCCGGGAGACCTCGGGCGCCACATGGCTGCACGTGTTCATAGTCAGCGCGATCTGGCTGTGACCAAGGATTTCCATCACGACCCGGGCGGGGACGCCCTGGGCAATCAGAAGGCTGGCTGCAGTGTGGCGCAGGTCGTGCAGCCGGACCGGAGGCAGACCAGCTTTGCCGAGCAGTTTCTTGAACTCGCGGTAGTCGTTACGGGGATCGACTGGCGTGCCGATCGGAGTGGTGAACACGCACGGACTGCCCCGCCACAGGGACCCCGCAGCTATGCGCTCCTTCTCCTGCTGTTCCTTGTGCTCCTCCAGGGCGCGAACGAGCTGGGCCGGGAGCGGGACCGTCCGCTTTGACCGTGCTGTCTTCGGGAGCATGAACACCAGGCCACCGCCTCGTTGACGCTGCAAGGCGCGTCGCACCCGCAGAACCCGGGCAGCAAGGTCTATGTCATCCCACCGCAGGCCGAGCGCTTCATCTTGCCTCAGCCCGAGCGCGAGACCGACCAGCCATCGCGCTGCCATCCGGTCGCCAGATGCGGCCTGGATCAGTCGCCGTGCCTCCTTCGCCGACAGCGGAGTGATCTCGTACTGCGTGGCTTGCGGCGCATCAACCAGGGTCGCGGGGTTGATAGCAATCAATTGCCATTTGACCGCCACCTGCCGGGTGCGTGAGATCGACAATGAGGAGGGACGGCGCCTTACCTGTAGATTTTCCGGGCAATGGATGCACCGAGCACGCCGATGCACCAGCCTGCGAAGATGGCCCAGATGGTGGTACGGGATGTGCTGTGCAGGTCCCATACCATGAAGGCAGCCAGGAGGAATGCCCAGACGATCAGGCCCCCGATGACCCACACGGCGTAGGGTGGCCGATCCTCCACCGGCCTGCGCCACGCGGGTGGCCAGGGACGCATCTGGTGCAGGAGGGTCCTCACGGTAGTGCCTCAATTCTGACCCCAAAGGCGCGGAGGTGGCAGTACGCCCATGGGTTGATCAGGCGCCGTATGCCGTGTCGCGGGGGAGGTAGCCACCACCCGTGCAGGCCTTTCGCAGCGGTGTTGTCGTTGGGTGCGCGCATCGGGATGCCTCCTGTCGCCTGCGGTGTCGGTCACCCGACCACCTATAAAAATGATATCACTTTGATAGATGTTTGCAAGGGGCCGACTGGGCGGGTACGGCCGTGCCCGTGGCGTGCCCGATCGGCTGGTAAGACCGGGACGCTCACGGTCACTCACGGGATCAACGCGGAGGCGATGACCTGCATAAGCACTGGTCCGGCAAGGTGTGGTCGCAGCCTTCCAATCTGGTGGTACACCTCGGCGGCGAAGCAGCAATGCGAGCAGCAACGCCCTCGGACGGCACGGGATCTCGGTGCACCGAGGGAACGCCCAAGACCAAGGCCAGACCGAAGAGTCGGACGGATCGGGACTGCTTCACCAGCACTGAGCCCGCCTTCTAATCCGTCGGTTCTGGGTTCGAGCCCCAGGCGCCCCACCAGTGTCATATCCCGGGTCAAACACCACCGCAGACTGCCCGCAGACATCCACCGTGACATCCGTCGTGCGCCGCGCTCCCCACTACTCTGTCGGCCATGAGCCACGGCGACGATTCCCGCATAGTCCTCCGCGACCCAGTCAGCGTCGCCGACCAGACCGTCGAGCACCCCGCTCAGCCCGAGCAGTACGTCGATGAGCGCGGCACCTGGGAGCAGACCGACCCATCGGCGAACTGGCGGCGCGTTGGCCACCCGGATCTGCGCGTCTACGACCTCGTCGAGCCCACGACCGGCTGAACGTCGCTCAGATCATTCGGCGGCGCCGACATTTCCCGCGAACGGTGCGCTTTTCCGGGGTTTTTTGTCCGGTTCGGCGCACCGTGCGCGGGAAAAGTGGGCAGGAGGGGCCAGCGTGACTGGTGGGATCGAGCGCAGCGCGGCGGCAGACCGGAGGGCCTGCACGTAGCGCCGGACGCATACCTCAATCCGGTCCGGAACGCCCGCCGGAGTCAGGATCACGGCGGGGACGCGGGTCACGCATGGCGCCTTCCTGCCAGCCGAACGTGATGCCTGGCTCCTCAGGATCAAGATGGCTGGTAGTCCGGCCGCGTCGGCGAGTGCCGTGCGCAAGGGTCACGACGAGAAGCACCATCACGGCCAGAAAAGCCCCCTGGACGATCAGCCATCCGGGCATGGCCACCTTCTCTCCGCTCAAGGGCCCGGGCGCCTCAAGGGCCAGCCGCCGCCGGTCAGGCCTGGCCGGCTCCTTCCTTCATTTCTTTCAGCTCCTCCAGCACTTCCCCCGTCACCTGGGCCAGCTGCTTAGCCTGCTCTGCGGCGGCCTCCGCCTGCGACTCCGCGGCCCGGTCCGCCTCTTCCAGGGCAGCATTCTCGGCCTTGATCTCCGCGACCGTGGCCTTCGCCTCGTCGGTCTGGAGACTCAGGCCGGCCGGTGCCGCCTGAGCCGGGGGGTCCGTGTGCTCGCTCGATGTCGTCATGCCCGACAAGTTGCCCGGGATCGGCCTTCTACTCGCGGTCCGCCGCCTCAATTCCGGCTCGCCGGGTTCCGGCTCGCGGGGGCTGGCCCGGGCCCGGCGATCGCGGCGTCCGGCGGCCGGGTTTCCGGGGCGAAGAACCCGACGACGGCCGCCACCGCCAGGACCCCGGCGGCCAGCCCGAAGGCCGCGCTGTAGGAGGCGGTATCCACCAGGTACCCCGCCGTCACCGGCCCGGCCACGGTGCCGGCGTCGCCGGCCATCTGGTACGACGCGACCACGGTGCCGCCCTGGCCACCGAGGATGTCGCCGATCATGGCCGCAGGCGCGACGTCCAGCAGCCCGGATCCCAGGCCGAGGGTGGCCAGCGCGATCAGGTACCCCCACAGCCCCGGCAGGAGCGCCAGCATGGTCATGCCGGCGGCCGACACCGCGCAGCCGGCCACGATGACCGGCCGCCGGCCATACCTGTCGGCCGCCCAGCCGGCGGGCAGGAGCGCCGCGGCGTTCAGGACGGCGACCACCAGGAACCCGATGCCCGTCCATATCGCCGACCGGTGGAGGGCATCACGGACGAACAGCGGCACGATGGCGCTGCGCACGCCGACCGCGGCGAAGCCGTCGGCCAGGTTCGCGGACGCTGCCGCGCGGTAGGCGCGGCTCCGCAGCGCACGCGCCAGCCCGGCGAACGGCGACACCGCCCGCGCGCCGCGGCAGGCATCCCGCCCTGGCGCGTCCCGCAGGACCGCCGCGGCGATAACCGAGGGAACGACGAGCATGCCGCCGTAGAGGAAGAACGGCGCCCGCAGCGACCAGGCCGCGAGAAGTCCCCCGATCGCGGGGCCGCTGATCCCGCCCACGAGGAACCCGCCCGAGAACAGGCCGCTGGCGCGTCCCCGCTGCTCGGCGGGCACGCTGACCAGCAGCAGGGTCTGGGCGCTGACGCTGAACATTGCCGAGCCGAGGCCGCCGATCCCGCGCAGCACGATGAGCTGCACGAACGATCCGGAAAATCCGGCCAGGATGCTGCTCGCCGCGACAACGGAAATGCCAGCCGCCATCACCCGGTGCTCGCCGAACCGGTCCACCAGCCGGCCAGCGGGCAAGGCTCCTATCACCCGCAGCAGGGCAAACACGCTGACTACGCTGGCGGCCGAGGCGGTACTGACCCCGAAGTGGCGGGCGAACGCCGGGATATCCGGGGCGACGATCCCGAACCCGAGCGCGACCGTGAATGAGACCGCCGTGAGGATGGTCACCTCGGCCGGCATGTCGCGGAAAAGTCCGCGATGATGGCGAGGCACGACGGCATTCTTCCAGGTGGCGAGGCCCGGCCCGCGTCGGCCGTTCATCCCGGGATGAACGGGAAGTCGCGGTTGCCTCCGCCGATGGCCGGATATCCGCCGGATTCGGGAAGGCTGGCGGGAGCCGTTCCATGCTCGATCGCAGGCGCGGCACCCGGTGTACTGCGGGCATGGTTACCCTCCACCACCCCGCCTACGATCACCGGGACTTCCAGTCCCACTCCGCGGACACGCCCGTGTTCCACGCCGTCGAGCAGCGGCTGCACGCCGGCTGGCTGTTCGATCCGCGGCTGCCAGCGCCGGGAATCCGCCGGCCCGCGCCCCGCCGCCGCCACGCCAAAGCCGCCCGCCCGATGCAGGCCGGGACGTAGGCCCTCCGGGACTAGCTGAGCTTCTTGAGCGCGTCCAGCACGCGGTCGAGGACCTCCGGGGGCGGCGGGAAATCCGTCTCGCCGGCCAGCTCCGGGCTTTCCGCCGCGATGTAGTCCGGGAAGCTGAACTCCGGGGCCTGGTCTTCCTGGGAGCCGGCTCCGTGGCTGGCCGATTCAGGCCACCCGGTACCGCTGGCTCCCGGCGTGCGCTGCGGCAGGCTCTGCCGGGGACCAGCCTCTGCGGTTCGCGGCCACGGCACCCGATGACCCATCTTCTCGTCCGTTACAGCCGCCTCCTCTGCTCGGCGTCACACCCGAATCCAGCCAAGATCACGCACCGGCTACCCCGGGCAGTGAGGGTCAAACGGTACCCGCCGAGGCGTATCGTCCGGGTGACCGCTGCCGCTCACCGGCCCGGCGTGTCGCTCTCGTGGGGCACATTGCGGTGAGCCCGGGCCGCCGCGATCGTCTCAACCAGGGAAACGGAACGAGAGGGGCTTCAGCGTGGCTATGTTCGCGAACACCAGGGCCTTCAGCGGCTTCGCCGTGGGCGACTTGCAGGCGGCCGAGAAGTTCTACGGGGAGATACTCGGCATCGCCGTCTCGGAGCGGAGCGGCCTGTTGACGCTGCATCTGGCGGGCGGCCGGGACACGCTCGTGTACCCCAAGCCCGGCCATGTCCCGGCGGACTACACGATCCTCAACTTCCCGGTCGACGACATCGACGCGGCCGTGGACGAACTGGCCGCGCGAGGGGTGACGTTCGAGCGGTACGACGGGCTGGCCCAGGACGAGAAGGGCATCAGCCGGGGCTACGGGCCCGACATCGCCTGGTTCCGCGACCCGGCGGGGAACATCCTGGCCGTGCTCCAGGAGCGCGCGGCCGGCTAGACCACCGCGCCTGGATAATCGGTGGCCGGGCACCCTAGGGTGACGGACATGGAATTCCACGATGTGATCCGGCGGCGACGGATGGTACGTGCCTATACAGACGAGCCTGTCGCCGAGGATTCCGTTGAGCGGATCCTGGCCGCCGCGAACAGGGCACCGTCCGCCGGGTTCAGCCAGGGCTACGCGCTGATGACCCTGCAGGGCGCGGAGCAGCTGGGCCCGTTCTGGGAGCTGCTGTCGCGCTACCACGGTGATGAGGACAACGCCGGACCGTCCTTCGAGCCAGTCACCCACGCGCCGCTGGTCGTCGTGCCGCTGTCCTGCAAGGACATCTACCTCGACCGTTACGCGCGCCAGGACAAGGGCTGGACGGACCGCGACGAGGCGCACTGGCCGGTGCCTTACTGGGATATTGACACGGGTTTTACGGCGCTCCTCATGCTGCTCGCCGCGGTCGATGAGGGCCTCGGCGCACTGTTCTTCGGCATTCCCCCGCACCAGATCGGCGACTTCCGCGGGCTTTACGGAGTGCCCGACAATTACCTGCCGATCGGCGCGGTGGCCATCGGTCATCCTGATCCCGCGACCGAGAAGGGGGGCTCCGCCAAGGTGATCAAGCGCCGGAGCCTGGACGAGCTGGTACACCGCGGCCAGTGGGGTCAGCCGCTCAGCCCCGGCTGACCGCTTCTGGCCGGGCCAGCGCCCGCTGGCCCGGCCTTACGCGTGGGCGCTGAACAAGTCCTCACCGGCCGCCCCGGGCACCCAGCTCAGGGCCTTCTCGAAGTGCACCGTAGTCCCGGCGTGGCCGTCGCCGGTCAGCTGGAGGTTGTCGGTGAGCGCATCGATGATCGTCAGACCGCGGCCGTGCTCGGCGGTCGCCGGGGGCGGCTCAGCCGGGGGCGACTCCAGCGGGAGGCCGGCAGGCACCGCCTCGTCGCCGTCCACGGTGTTGACCACCTCGATCACGCACCGCCCGTCCCGGGTGGTGGCGAGGACCTCGTACTCCATCCCGGGCCCGGCGTGCTGCACCACGTTGGCGCACGCCTCGCCCAGGGCCAGGGCGATGTCGGTCCGGGTGTCCGAGGTCACGCCGAGGGTCTCCAGGCAGCTATCGAGGACCTGACGGCTGACCGGCACGCTCGCGGCGTCGCGGGGCATGAACAGCACCATCTTGATCTCCACGTCATCCACCTCCGGGGGGCAGGGGCACCAGCCAACGGCATGCCCCCCTGCGCAGTTCCCTCCATTGGCGATGTCTAACTCACCGGGCGGGCACCCTGACCAGCAGCGCACCCGGCCGCAGCGTGACGGTGAGTGACTGGCCGGGGGTGATGACCTCCCCATCGACCTCCCGCGGCAGCTCGGTGTCGGCCTGGATCTCGACCCGGCGGGCCTGGCGCCGTTCCAGGTTCAGGTCGTCGCGGCGGCTGCCGGTGATCACGCGGCCGGCCACCCGGGCCCAGCCGGCTGGGCTCGCGGGAGCGAGGATCCCGACGTCGAGCAGGCTGTCGTCGAGCCGGGCGTCCGGCAGCAGCGCGAAGCCACCCGGCAGCAGGCCGACATTGCCCACCACCACGGACCGGGCCAGCCGGGTCAGCGGGGCGCCGCCGTCCAGGCGCAGGGTGAACACGCGGCGGCGCCCGGCCAGCCGGGTGACTCCGCCCGCCGCGTAAGCCAGCCAGCCGAGGTGGCGTTTGAGCAGGTCAGGAGTGCCGTCCACGACGGCGGCGTCGAGCCCTATCCCGGCCATGGCCGCGAACGGCATCCCGTCGGCTTCGGCCAGGTCGACCTGCCGGTCCCGGCCGCCGAACGCGGCCGCGAGTGAGGCGTCCAGCCGGGCCGGTATCCCGAGCGCCCGGGCGGCCAGGTTGGCCGTGCCGCGCGGCACGATGGCCAGCGGCACGCCGGTGCCGGCCAGGGCGTGCGCGCAGGCCCGGACGGTGCCGTCGCCGCCCGCCGCGATGACCAGCCCGGCCCCGGCCGCCAGTGCGTCCCGGGCCAGTGCCAGGCCGTGGTCGGCCAGGCTGGTCTCCGCGAAGGTAGGCTCCCAGCCCGCCGCGCGCGCCGCCAGGCCGCACTGACGCCGGAACCGGGGCACGTCCCGGGCCCGGGTGCGGTTGATGATGATCGCTGCGGTGGGCATGAGGGCTGGATCAGGCTAGACCATGTCCCAACCGGCGGCATGTTCCGGGCCAGGCAAGCCAGCTACCAGGTGGGCCGGAGCGGGCCGTGCGGGGCGATGCGGAGCAGGTCGTCCTGCAGCGCGCACAGCCGCTGCTCGCCGAGGATGGCCGCCCACGGGCGCACAGCGTCGGCCGTGGCCGCCTCGGCAGCCCGGGTGCAGGCCCAGCCCCGGTCGGTCAGCGTGATCAGCCGGGCCCGGGCGTCGTCGGGGTGGCGGCTGCGCTGCACGTAGCCCTTGACGATGAGCTCGTCCACGAGCTGGGCCGCGGCCTGCCGGGTGACGTCGAGATGCTCGGCCAGCTGGGTGATGCTCGCGCCATCCGGGGCGAGCCGGGCGAACGCGAAGCCGTGCGCCGGGCGCAGGTCATCGAAGCCGCGGGCGCGCACCCCGGCGGAGATCCCGTCCACCAGGGCCCGGCTCACCGATAGCAGCCCGACGGCCAGCGCCTGAGGGTCATGATGCTGCATCCTCCCAGCTTGACAGATTAGGCAAGTAGCTTGAACATAAGAGCAAGCTACTTGCCTATATTCCGGAGGAACGTCCCATGCCCGTCATCCACGCCGCCGAGTCGGTCGTGCACCAGATGCACGGCACCAGCTTCACGTCCTACGCCAGCCCGGCGCGCGGCAGCCGGGAGCTGTGCGCGTGGCGGATCGAGATCCCGGGCGGCACCGAGGGCGTGCCGCACCACGTGTCCCGCGAGGAGGTGCTGTGCATGCTCAGCGGCACGCTCCGGGTCACCCTGGACGGCCAGGCGGAGGACGCCGCCGCCGGGGACGTGGTCCTGGTGCCGGCCGACGCCCGGTTCGGGGCGAGCAACGTGGGCGCCGGGTCGGCCACCGCCTGGGTCACCACCACGGTCGGGTTCGCGGGCGTCCTGCCGGACGGGTCCTGGTTCACTCCCCCCTGGACCCGGTGAGCTGGGCCGCCTCGCCGGGTACGATCACGGCGAGTGGATAAGACCAGCGCAGACCAGGTCAGCGTGGATGTGGCGGGCGGGGAGCCCGCC
>DATCFY010000108.1:0-7612 GCA_036509255.1 Streptosporangiaceae bacterium | reverse complement strand
GTCGCGTCAGCAGTGCAACCTGGACTTCCGGCGAGCCGGTGTCACCCTCATTGGTCGCGTTGTCCGCGATGATCTCCTTCTTCACGCCTGTGTCCAGCGGCACGTGGCTTTCCTATCTTTGTCGCAAGGTTACGGGGCGGGACTCGGCGCGGCCCAGAAAGAACTGGAAGTGCGCGGAAGCCCCTCAGCCAGCCACTTGAGGGTGCAGCTAACTGGGCCGGAACAGGCCGGCCGTTACCTAAAGGTATCACGCGGGCCGGTCAGTAAACGCCGGGTCGGCCCGCCGCCCCGCCCTGGCTCCTGGGAGTGTCGTCAGGACGTACCGCCGACCAGGCCGCGGGCCTCGTCGACGTCGCGGCACATCTGCTCGGTGAGCGCGGCCGCGGAGTCGAACCGGACCATCCCCCGCAGCCGGGCCGCGAAGTCCACCGCCACGTGCGTGCCGTACAGGTCCAGGTCGTCCCGGTCCAGCGCGTAGGCCTCCACCATGCGTTCCCGGCCGTCGAACGTGGGGTTGGTGCCGACCGAGATCGCGGCGGGCCAGCGCTGCTCTTCCTGGCCGTCAGCGTCCAGGCGGGCGAGCCAGCCTGCGTACACCCCATCGGCGGGGATGGCGGTGTACGCGGCGGTCTCGAGGTTGGCGGTCGGGAAGCCGAGCGCCCGGCCGCGCTGCTGACCGCGCACCACGACCCCCTCCACCCGGTGCGGGCGGCCCAGGTCCTCGGCGGCGCCGGTCACGTCCCCCTGGTTGAGCAGGTCCCGGATCCCGCTGGAGGAGATCGTGACCCCGTGCTCGGCCAGCAGCGGCACGCCTTCCGTCCCGAAGTCGTATTTCTCGCCCAGCTCGGCGAGCAGCGGCACGTCCCCGGCGGCCCGGTGGCCGAACCGGAAATTCTCCCCCACGACCACCCAGCGGGCGTGCAGCCGGTCGGCGAGCACGGTCCGGACAAAATCATCCGGGCCTAGCCGGGAGAAGTCGAGCGTGAAGGGCAGGACACAGACCGCGTCGCAGCCCTGGCCGCCCAGCAGCTGTACCCGGCGGCGGACGCTGCACAGCAGCGGGGGATGCGAGCCGGGCCGGGTGACCTCCGCCGGGTGCGGTTCGAAGGTGACCACGACCACGGGCAGGCCCAGCCGGGCCGCGGCCTCGGCCGCCCGGCCGACGATGTGCTGGTGCCCACGGTGCACGCCGTCGAACACGCCGATGGTGACGACCGAGGAGCCCCAGTCTCCGGGCACGTCATCCAGGCCCTGCCAGCGCTGCACGGTGCTGCTCCTTCGAATGGTCGAGTCGGGTGGCCACGGCGGTCTCCGCACCCTCAAGACTGCCATGCCCAGGCCACCGCCGTGCCCCGGCGCTCAGAGCCCCGGCGCTCAGAGCCCCGGCGCGGCGGCGGAACCCGCCACCGCCCGCGGCGGTGTGACGTCGCGGCGGCGCCGGACCGCGGCGGCCAGCCCGCGCAGCACATCCGCGGTCGCATCCACGTCGATGCACGCGTCGGTGACGCTCTGCCCGTAGACCAGCGTCGCCGGGTCGCCGGGCTCCTGCCGCCCGGCCTGCAGGAAGCTTTCCAGCATGATGCCCACGATGCCCGGCTCGCCCGCGCTGATCTGGTCGGCCAGCGCCCCGGCCACGACCGGCTGGCGCCGGTAGTCCTTGCCGCTGTTGCCGTGGCTCGCGTCCACCATCACCCGGCGGGCCAGCCCGGCCCGGGCGACCTTCTCGAGCGTCTCGCGCACCGGCCCGGGCTGGTAGTTGGGTCCCGGCCGGCCGCCCCGCAGGATGACGTGGCAATCGGGGTTCCCCGCCGTGGTGACCACCGCCGCCGCGCCGGCCCGGGTGACGCCGAAGAACGTATGCCCTTCCGCCGCAGCCCGGCAGGCGTCCACGGCCACGGTCACGTCGCCGTCGGTGCCGTTCTTGAACCCGATCGGCATGGACAGGCCCGAGGCGAGCTGCCGGTGCACCTGGCTTTCGGTGGTCCGCGCGCCGATCGCGCCCCACGCCACGGCGTCGGCGATGTACTGCGGCGTGATCGGGTCCAGCCACTCGCAGCCCACCGGGAGGCCGATGGAGATCACGTCGAGCAGGAACCGGCGCGCCATCCGCAGGCCCCGGTGCACGTCGTGAGTGCCGTCCATGCCGGGGTCGTTGATGAGACCCTTCCAGCCGGTCACCGTGCGCGGCTTCTCGAAGTAGACCCGCATGACCACCAGCAGCTCACCGGCCAGTGAGTCGCGCAGCGCGGCCAGCTGGCTCGCGTAGTCCAGGCCGGCGGCCGGGTCGTGGACCGAGCAGGGACCGGCCACCACGAGCAGCCGGTCGTCCTCGCCGTCCAGCACGGCGCGCACCTCGGTGCGGGACCGTTCGACCATGTCCGCCTCGGCGGGCCCGAGCGGCAGTTCCTCCAGCAGCGCCGCGGGCGAGAGCAACGGCTCATAGCCCAGAATCCGGGTATCGCTGGTGTGCGGCATTACGGTCTCCTCCCGCGAGCCGGCTGCCCGCAACTGCCATTCTGCCGGACGGGGCTGCGTGATCAGGGACCAGCGCTCGCCGCCCGGCCCCCAGTCCGGCGTGGGCCGTCCGCCCCAGGCGCCGCAATTCCAATTCGCCGCAACGAAAACCGTCCCCCGCCGGTCCCCCATCCAGGGCGGTCAGGGAACGAACACGGCCAGCGGCCGGGCCACGCCGTCTTCCTCCTGGATCAGGGCGATGAGTGTGCCGTCGGGCGCGAACGCGGCCACCGGGCCGGCCGTCTCGGACAGGCCGGCCGCCTCCCCCGGGCCGGCCGCCCCGCCCAGGCCGGCCGCCTCCCCCAGGCCGGCCGCCCCGCCCAGGCCGGGCAGCCGCCCGCCGTGCGAGAGGGAGTTGGCCTGCTCCGCAGTGAGGTGGCGGACCGGGAAGGCCTCCGCTGCTGCCTCGGCCAGGGGCAGCACGGTCAACTCACTGGCGAGCTCGTCCAGGGTGCGCGCGACGCTCAGGCCGTACGGGCCGACCCTGGTCCGGCGCAGGCTGGTGAGGTGACCGCCCACGCCCAGGGCGTCGCCCATGTCGCGGGCCAGGGCGCGGATGTAGGTGCCGCTGGAGCAGCGCACCTCGACGTCGACATCCAGCAGGTCACCCGGGCCGCCGTCCGGGGACGCCCCCGGGGAGCCGTCCGGGGCCGCGCCAGGGGAGCTGCCCGGAGACGGCCCGGGGGAGCCAGCCTGGGCAGGCCGGACGGCCTGGACGGTGAAGGACCATACGGTCACCGGCCGCGGCTCGAGCACCGGCGGGGTTCCCTCGCGGGCCAGCTGATAGGCCCGCCGGCCCTTCACCTTGATCGCGCTGACTGCGGGGGGCACCTGCTGGATCTCCCCCGTCAGTGCGGCCGCGGCCGCCTGCACCTGCGCCAGGGTCAGGTGGCCGGCGGGGCGGGCCGAGGTGATCGTGCCCTCGGCGTCGCCCGTGTCGGTGGCCTGGCCTAGCCGGATGGTGGCCTGGTACTCCTTGTCGGTCAGGGTGAGGTGGCCGAGCAGCCGGGTCGCCTTCTCGACGCCGACGACGAGCACGCCGGTCGCCATCGGATCGAGGGTGCCAGCGTGCCCGACGCGGCGGGTGCCAGCCAGCCGGCGGACCCGCGCCACCACGTCATGGGAGGTCAGGCCGCCAGGCTTGTCCACCACGATCAGTCCGCTGGCCACGTTCCCCCCGGTATCCCGGGCCATCGGCCTAGCTGCTTTCCGCCAGCCGCCCGCGCAGCCGTGCGATGGCGTCCTCAGCACTGCCGGCCAGCGTCACGCCGGCCGCGTTGCGGTGCCCGCCGCCGCCCAGGCTGGAGCAGGCGCGCCCCACGTCGACCCGGCCCTTGGACCGGGCGGACGCCTGCCACAGCCCGTCGTCGGATTGCTTGAGCACGATGGCCACCTCCGCCTCGTCGGTGTGGCGCACCACGTCGATGACGGACTCGACCGCGTCCAGGGACAGGTCGTGCACGGACCTGTCGGCGCGGCTGACCGAGGTCCACACCAGGCCGTGCCCGGCGGCCGCGGCCGGCTCCAGCACGGCCCGGCCGAGCACGGCCGACAGCAGCCCCAGGTAGCCGAACGGGGCGCGGTCCCACAGCTCGCGGGCCACCGTGCCCGGCTCTATCCCGGTGCCCAGCAGCCGGGCGGCGGCCTGGTGCACCGCGGGCGTGGTCGCGGAGTACTTGAAGGAGCCCGTATCGGCGACCAGCCCGGCGTACAGCCCGAACGCGATGTCCCGGGTCAGCCCGGCACCGGCCGCGTCGATCAGGTCCAGGGCCAGCATCGCCGTGGCGGCGGCTCCCGGGTCGATCAGGTTGACGGTGCCGAACTGGGTGTTGGAGACGTGATGGTCGACCACGATCAGCTGGTCGGCGCGTGAGGCGTGACCGGCCAGGATCCCCAGCCGGTCGATGCTGCCAGCGTCGAAGGTGACCATGAGCTCAGGGCGGTGCGGGTACGCGTCCGGCGGGCTCAGCAGGCTGAGCCCGGGCAGGAAGCGGAGGATCTCCGGGACCTCGAACGGCTCATCACCGAACGAGGCGACGACACGCTGCGGCCGGCGGCCCGGGGCCCGCAGCGCGTGCGCCACGGCCAGCATGGACCCGAGCGCGTCCGCGTCCGGCCGCACGTGGCAGGCCAGGCATACCTCGTCCGCCTCGTCCAGCAGCGCCAGCGCCTTCGCCCGCTGGTCGGCGAGGTCACCCGGGCCGGGCCCGGATCCCATCGGGCCATCCGGCTCCGGGGTCGCGGGATCAGCGTGGCTTGGCGCGGCGGTCACGGTGGTGAGTATCCCGCGCCGTGATCGCCGGCGGCGGCCGTTCCGCCCAGAAGATCGCGGGGGGATCCGCGGCCAGGTGAGGCGCTTTCCCGCTCGCCGTCCAGGTCGTCGTCCAGATCGTCGCCGTCCAGATCGTCGCCGGACGACCCCAGCGGCTCGCGGTACGGATCCGGGTCACCGGCCGGTTCCGCGCCCTCGCGTACCACGGCCAGCCGGGCGTCCGCCTCACGAGCCCGGGCCACGAGATCTTCCATGTGCCGGGCGCCCTCCGGAAGCATGTCAGCCACGAACGTGAGGGAGGGCGTGTGCTTCAGCCCGGTCTGGTGGCCAACCTCGGACCGGATGACCCCGGTCGCGCTGGCCAGCGCGGCCGCGGTGGCGGACCGTTCCTCGTCTGACCCGTAGACCGTGTAGAAGACGGTGGCCTCTCGCAGGTCGCCGGTGAGCCGGGCCTCGGTCACCGTGACGAAGCCGAGCCGCGGATCCTTGATCCGCCACTCCAGCATCTCTGCCACGATCTGGGCGATCCGGTCGGCGAGCTTCCGTGCCCGGGCTTGGTCCACCATGGGTAGCTCACTCCTCCTCGGTCAGCAGCCGTTGCCGCGCGGACAGCAGTTCGATATCGGGGCGGGACGCCACGAGGCGCTCGCAGGCCTCGAGGACCTCGACGGCGTGAGCGGCCGTGGAGGACACTACCGCCACCCCGATCTCCGCGCGGCGGTGCAGGTCGGTGTGGCCGCTCTCGGCCACCGCGACCCCGGGATAGCGGCGGTGTACCTCGGCCACGACCGAGGACACCACCGACCTCTTCTGCTTGAGGGAACGCACGTCACCCAGCAGCACATCCAGCGTCAGGGCCCCGAGGTACACGACGCCCCTCCTGGCCGCGGCCGCCCGGTCCCGGCCGAAGCCGGGACCGGGGGTGCCTGTCCTAGGCCCGCGGCTTCTCCCGCATCTCGAAGGTCTCGATCACGTCGGCGATCCGGATGTCGCTGTACCCGATGCCGATGCCGCACTCGTAGCCCTCGCGGACCTCGGTCGCGTCTTCCTTGAACCGCCGCAGCGAGTCCACAGTCAGGTTGTCCGAGATCACGACGCCGTCGCGGACCAGCCGGGCTTTGCTGCCCCGGGTGATGGTGCCGGAGCGGACCAGGGAGCCCGCTACGTTGCCCACCTTGGGCACCCGGAAGACTTCCCGGATCTCGGCGGTGCCGAGCTGGGCTTCCTCGAACTCGGGCTTGAGCAGACCCTTGAGGGCCGCCTCGATCTCCTCGATCGCCTGGTAGATGACCGAGTAGTAGCGGATGTCCACGCCCTCGCGCTGGGCCAGTTCCCCGGCCCGGCCCGCTGGCCGGACGTTGAAGCCCACGATCACCGCTTCGGACGCGATCGCCAGGTTCACGTCGTCCTGGGTGATGGCGCCGACGCCGCGGCCGATGACGCGCAGGTTCACTTCCTCGCCCACATCGATCTTGAGCAGCGCGTCCTCGAGGGCCTCGACCGACCCGGACACGTCGCCCTTGATGATGAGCAGGAGCTCTTCCCGCTCGCCCGACTTGAGCGCGGACTCCAGGTCTTCCAGCGTGACCCGGGGCCGCCGCTGGGCGAACATGGCGTTGCGCTCGCGCGCCTCACGGCGTTCCGCGATCTGCCTGGCCACCCGGTCGTCGTTGACCACCAGGAAGCTGTCGCCCGCGTCGGGCACCGCGGTGAGGCCAAGGACCTGCACCGGACGCGAGGGTGGGGCGTCCGGCACCGGGGAGCCGTTCTCGTCCAGCAGCGCCCGGACCCGGCCGAACGCCTCGCCCGCGACGATGGAGTCGCCGACGTGCAGCGTGCCGCGCTGGACCAGCACCGTGGCCACCGGGCCACGGCCGCGGTCCAGGTGGGCCTCGATGGCCACGCCCTGGCCCTGCTGTCCCGGGTTGGCCCGCAGGTCCAGCTCGGCGTCCGCGGTCAGCACGACCGCCTCGAGCAGTTCCTCGATGCCGACGCCCTGCCGGGCGGAGACATCCACGAACAGCGTCGTGCCGCCGAACTCCTCAGCGACCAGGTTGTACTCGGTGAGCTGGGAACGCACCCGCTGCGGGTCCGCCCCCTCCTTGTCGATCTTGTTGACCGCCACCACGATCGGCACCCCAGCCGCCTGGGCGTGGTTGAGCGCCTCTGTCGTCTGCGGCTTCACTCCGTCATCGGCCGCGACCACGAGCACCACCAGGTCGGTGGTTTCCGCGCCGCGGGCCCGCATGGCCGTGAAGGCCTCGTGACCCGGGGTGTCGATGAACGTGATCTTGCGCTCCTGGCCGTCCACTTCCGTGGTGACCTGGTAGGCACCGATGTGCTGGGTGATGCCGCCTGCTTCGCGGCCGGCCACGTTGGTGTGCCGGATCGCGTCGAGGAGCTTGGTCTTGCCGTGGTCGACGTGGCCCATGACGGTCACGACCGGCGGCCGGGCGACCAGGGCCTCTTCACCGCCCTCGTCCTCGCCGAACTCGATGTCGAACGACTCCAGCAGCTCCCGGTCCTCTTCCTCCGGGGAGACCACCTGGACGCTGTAGTTGAGCTCGGCCCCCAGCAGCTGCAGTGTCTCGTCATTCACCGACTGGGTGGCGGTGACCATCTCGCCCAGGTGGAACAGCACCTGCACGAGGGAGGCCGGGTTCACCCCGATCTTGTCGGCGAAATCGCTCAGCGACGCACCGCGGGACAGCCGGATCACCTGGCCGTTGCCGCGCGGGATCGAGACGCCGCCAATGGCGGGCGCCTGCATGTTGTCGAACTCCTGGCGGCGCGCCTTGCGCGACTTGCGGGCGCGCGAAGGCCGGC
>DATCFY010000107.1:0-41071 GCA_036509255.1 Streptosporangiaceae bacterium | reverse complement strand
GGTCGGGGTGGCCGGATTTGAACCGGCGGCCTCTTCGTCCCGAACGAAGCGCGCTGCCAAGCTGCGCCACACCCCGCCGACCAGTTCGGGGCCTAGACCCCCGGGCGGCCGATTTCCCCGGAACCTCCGGCAGTCTAGCCGATCCGCGGGACCAGCGTGAGCAGCGTGGCTTCTGGCCGACAGGCGAACCGGACAGGTGCCCACGGTGAGGTACCGAGCCCGGCCGACACGTGCAGCCACGGCCGGGTATCAGGCTCCCCGGGAAGGGGCTCGTCGGCCGGGTAGCGGTGCAGTCCGCTCACCCGCTCCCGGTCGATCCCGCAGTTGGTGACCAGGGCGCCGTACAGCGGGATCCGGAGCTGGCCGCCGTGGGTGTGCCCGGCCAGCAGGAGGTCGTAGGCGTCCACGGTGAACTGGTCGAGGACCCGGGGCTCCGGTGAGTGCATTACGCCCAGCCGCAGGTCCGCGGCAGGATCCGCGGTTCCGGCGATCTCCTGGTAGCGGTCGCGCTTGGTGTGCGAATCGTGAACCCCGCCCACCTCGATGTCGAGGTCGCCGGCCTTGACCCGGCCGTGGCGGTTGTTCGCGTCGAGCCAGCCGCCCGCGGCCATCCCCGCCCCCAGGTCGGCCCAGGGCAGGTCCGGGATGTCCCGCAGGTGTTCATGGCTGCTGTCCCGCCACAGGTACCGCAGCGGGTTCTTGGGCGCAGGGGAGTACAGGTCGTTGGACCCGTAGACGAACACACCGGGCCGGTCCAGCAGCGGGCCGAGGGCGTCCAGGAAAGGCTGCACGGCGTGCGCATGGGCGATCGAGTCGCCGGTGTTGACCACCAGGTCCGGCGCGAGCGCGTCCAGCGACCTGACCCACGACATCAGCCGGTGGCGGCCGGGGGTCAGGTGCATGTCAGAAAGGTGCAGCAGCCGCACTGGCGCCGTGCCGGCCGGGAGGACGGGAACGTCGTACCGGCGCAGGACGAACCAGTTCCGCTCGGCGACCGAGCCGTAGGCGAAGGCTGCCCCGCCCAGCACGGCCGCGGTCCCGAGGGCCTGGAGGGCTCGTGATCGCATCCCACTATGGTGCCATGTCCGCACTGTGCCCGGTCCGTGACTGAGCAGGCCCGGCCGACCCGGGTCCCACGAACTGTCCGTTATCTGGACTGGATGGCCTGGAGCGGGCGAGCGGCGGCCGGGCGGACAGGGCAGGATGGACCTATGGCAGCACTCAAGGATCAGCTGCGGGCCGACCTCACCGCCGCGATGAAGGCGCGGGACGACGTCCGGACCCGCACCATCCGCAGCGCCCTGACCGCCGTGTCCACCGCGGAGGTCGCCGGGCGTACCTCCCGCGAGCTCAGCGACGACGAGGTAGTCACGGTGCTGACCAAAGAAGCTAAGCGGCGCCGGGAAGCGGCGGACGCATTCGCCGCGGCCGGGCGCACCGAGCAGGCCTCCGCCGAGCGCGCCGAGGGCGAGATCCTGGACACCTACCTCCCGGCACAGCTGGGCGACGATGAGATCGCCGCGCTCGTGACGGCCGGGATCGAGCAGACCGGGGCCACCGGCATGGGGGCCATGGGCCAGGTCATGAAGGTGGTCACGTCGCAGACCGCCGGCCGCGCGGACGGTGGCCGGGTGGCTGCCGAGGTCCGACGCCAGCTCGCGCAGCAGGGCTAGTCACCGCCCAGTTCCGGGGGTAGAGGGTCCCGGACGCCGGGCCGCTAGTGGGTGGGCGGCCCGCCGCCCGTGCCGCCCCCGCCGGGGCCGTTCCCGCCCCCGCCGGGGCCGTTCCCGCCCCCGCCGGGGCCGTTCCCGTTCCCGTTCCCGTTCCCGGCCTTGCCCTTCTTCGGCGGGGCCGGGTTGTTCACGCCGGTGCCCATCGACCAGAGTTCACCCGGAATGTCGGCCGTGCTGAAAACCGGAGCCGGATTGGCCAGGTTCGCGTGCAGGAACGTCATCTGCCAGGTGTGCGCGGGCGCGTCGGCACCGAACATCTCGCCGGGGCAACCGAGCCGGTAGCAGGAGCCGGTGCCGGACATCGGGTGCGAGACCTCGCCCGCCGGGTTGAACACCGACACGTAGCCGGCCAGGTCGGGGGTGTAGCCACCGAACGCGGCGAAGTCGAAGTTGTCCGACGTGCCCGTCTTGCCCGCTGCCGGGCGGCCGATGCCCAGGCCCCCCGCGGTCCCGATCGTCAGCACGCTCTGCAGGACGTAACTGGCCGCGTCGGCGACACCGGCAGGTATCGCCTGGTGGCAGTGCGGTTTTTCGACCGGCAGCCGGGCCCCGGTCTGGGTGATGATCCTGGCCACGGCGGTCGGCGTGCAGTACATCCCGCGGGCCGCCACGGTCCCGTAGGCCGCGGCCATGCTCATCGGGGACACATTGACCGAGCCGAGGGTGAATGAGGGGAGGTCATCAGCGGGCGGCTGGCCGTGGTCCCACTTCAGCAGCGACCTGCCGTCCGCCCGGGTCACGCCCAGCGCGACCGCGGTCTTCACCACATTGCAGAGGCCGACCTTGCGCTCGAGCATGGCGAAGTACACGTTCACTGACTGAGCCGTGGCGTTGTACAGGGTGAACGCGCCCTTTTCCGCATTCGAGTCGTTGACCAGCGTGTAGGGGTTGACGATCGGCTGGCCCTTGCAGTTGGTGTAGCCGGTCAGCGTGGTCGGGGTCTGCACGGTCTGCGCAAAACCAAACGGCACGCCCTGCTCCAGGGCGGTGAGCAGGGTGAACAGCTTGGACGAGGAGCCGGTCTGCACGCCCACGCCGCCGTCGTACTGCGAGTTCACCGCGTAGTCCTCGGTGGTCTGGTTCGTCCCGGTGCCGTAGGAGCGGTCGTTGGCGATGGCCAGGATGTGACCGCTGCCGGGCTGGATGAGGACTTCGGAGTCCGCGTTGCTGGCCGGGTTGGCCCCGTTGGGAGGCTGCGGCACCATGTAGTTCACCGCCAGCTTGGCAGCCCGCTCGTCCTGCGCGCTGAGCGTGGTGTAGATCTTCAGGCCCCCGCTGGTATTCAGGGTGTTCCAGGCCTTGGAGAAGGCGTTGCCCTGCCTCAGCAGCGAGACCACGTAGTCACAGAAGAACGCGGCGCTCCTGGCTGAGCCGCTGGTGCAGCCGGTCTGCAGCGGGAACAGATTCAGGCCGAGCGGCCGCTTGCCGACGGCCACCGCGTGCGCCTGGCTGATCATGTGCAGCTGGGCCATCCGGGCCAGCACCACGTTGCGCCGCTTGATGGCCGCTGCGGGGTTGGTGACGGGATTGTCGAGGGCCGGATTCTCCACCATCCCGGCCAGCATGGCCGCCTCGGGGAGGGTCAGCTTGGCCGCGGTGGTGTCGAAGTACCGCTCGGCGGCGGCCCCCACGCCGACCGCCTGGTTGCCGTAGAAGGTGCCGAAGAACGCCGCGTTGAGGTAGCCCGCCAGGATCTGGTCCTTCGTCATCTTCTTCTCGACGTCGATGGCCAGCCGCAATTCCTTGATCTTGCGGCTCAGCGTCTCCGAGGTCGCCAGCTCGGCCATCTGGGCGTTCGGGGCAGTGAGGATGAGTGCGTTCTTCACGTACTGCTGGGTGAGCGTGGACCCGCCCTGGACCGTCTTGTGCTCGATGTCGTTGACGATGGCGCGCAAGGTGCCGCGGACGTCGATGGCGCCATGCTGGTAGAAGCGGGAGTCCTCGATGGCCACGATCGCCTTGCGCATGATCGGGGAGATCTGGTTGAAGCTCACCGGCTCCCGGTCGATACCCCGGGGATAGAAGTAGGCCAGCAGGCGGCCCTTGCTGTCGAGGATCTCCGAGCGCACCGGCAGCTGGCCGATGACCCCGGTCTTCATGTCGTTGAACTTGTTCGCGGCGTTCCGCGTCACCAGCCCGACCGCACCCACCGCGGGCACGGCCAGGGCGCCAGCCAGCAGCCCGGCCACCGCGGCCAGCAGCACGATGCGGCCCGCGATACCGGTCCGTCCGATCAGTCCACGTGTCAACACGGTCCTCAGGGTACGCCCTGCCGCTTGCGTAAGATGTCCGGTCGCGAGAGGCTGGTTGACCGCGCGGAGCGGTAACCACTCGGCAGCCATGGCATGGCCCAGGCGGGCTATGCGCGAAATGGGCCCAACGGGCTCTGGCGCTGACCCCCCGGTCTTCCGTAAGTTACTTTTCCGCAACACCGACAACGGAAACAGGCGCGCAAGCGTCTGCCCCTGGACTGCAGGTGAACGCCATCCGGCGTGACGACCTCCCGGGCCGTGACGATCAGGAGGAGTGGGCCACATGTGGATCACAGACTGGACCGCCCGCGCCGCATGCAAGGGAACGGACCCGGACGAGCTTTTCGTCCAGGGCGCGGCGCAGAACCGGGCCAAGCTGATCTGCCGCGGCTGCACCGTCCGCACTGAATGCCTCGCCGATGCGCTGGATAACCGCATCGAGTTTGGCGTCTGGGGCGGCATGACCGAACGTGAGCGCCGGGCTCTGCTCCGCCGCCGTCCCGACGTGACGTCGTGGCGGGAACTGCTGGAGCACGCCCGCAACCAGTACGAGCGCAGCTCGGACGACGAACTGGTTGCTAGCTGACAAGCCGGATGAAATCGCTCAGCGAGCAGCGTCGCTAGCTGAGCCTCACCCCCCGGGCGAGTTCCTTCCCCACTGAGCGCAGGCCATCGAGGTCATGGACGTCCTCTGGCTGCGCGAGGACCTCGGCCATCGGGATCACCGGGTGAGATGCTGAGAAGCTTTCTTCCAGCCGACGCTCCCGCTCAGCCAGCTGCATCCGTTCTGCGTGCAAGCGCAGCGCGGTCGCAGTGAGCGGATGACGTGACGTGGTCGCAGCCGAGGCGGGTGTCCCGCGCAGGTCAGGGACGCCCGCTTCAGGGCCAGCGAGGTGATTCTCGCCATGCTGGCCGTTTTCCCCGTGACCATTTTCTCCCAGGTCAAAGGGGCTTTCCCCGGACCCGGGGACGGGTTGCAGTACCTCGGCTGCCGCCAGGCTGCGCGCGGCCGACAGGTGGGCCGCGGGCGAGCGGTGCACCCGGTTGACGATCAGGCCGGCCAGCGGCATCTGGTCCGAGGAGAGCCGGTCCACGAAGTACGACGCCTCACGCAGGGCGTCCGGCTCTGGCGTGGCAATGACCAGGAATGCGGTGCCGGGTGCCTGGAGCAGCCGGTAAGTGTCCTCGGCCCGCTCCCGGAACCCGCCGAACATGGTGTCGAACGCCGCGACGAAGGTCTGCACGTCGCGGAGCAGCTGGGCGCCAATGATCTTGGTGATCACGCCGGTCACCATGGTGAACCCGGCCGTCACGAACTTCAGGTAGGCCCGGCCGCCCGCCTTGGTCGGCGCGGTCAGCACCCGGATCAGCCGCCCGTCCAGGAACCGGCTCAGCCGCTGCGGTGCGTCCAGGAAATCGAGCGCGGACCGGCTCGGCGGGGTGTCCACCACGATCAGGTCCCACTCGTCCGAGTGGCGCAGCTGGCCCAGCTTCTCCATGGCCATGTACTCCTGCGTGCCCGCGAAGCTTGAGGACAGCGACTGGTAGAACGGGTTGGCCAGGATCTGCTCGGCGCGGTCCGGATCGGAGTGCGCCTCGACGATCTCGTCGAAGGTGCGCTTCATGTCCAGCATCATCGCGTGCAGGCTGCCGCCTGCCGCCTCAGCCTCCGCACCCGGGACCGGCCGCGGGGTATTGTCCAGCGACGACAGGCCCATGGACTGCGCGAGGCGCCGGGCCGGGTCCACGGTGAGCACCACCACGTGCCGGCCCCGCTCGGCGGCGCGCAGGCCCAGTGCCGCCGCCGTCGTGGTCTTGCCGACCCCGCCCGAGCCGCAGCACACGATGATCCGGGTCCGCGGGTCATCCAGCAGCCGGTCCACCTCGAGGGCTGGCCCTGCTCGCATCAGGCCGCTCCCGGCTGGCTCGGTCGCATATCAGGCTGCTCCCTGGTCGCGCAGCGCGGCTGCCAGCCGGTACAGCCCGGCCAGGTCCATCTGGTCAGTTATCAGCGGGAGGTCGTAGCGCGGCTGCCCCGCCTCGGCCAGCCGGCTGCGCTGGGCCCGCTGGGCCAGCTCCTCCCGGGCGTGCTCGGTCAGCTCCGCGGCCAGGCTGGCCGCCAGCCCCCGGCGGTCCTCGATACCGGCCGCCTTCAGGCCGGTATCCAGCTCGTGCTGGTCGAGGGTCCCCTCCGCGGCCGCGCGCAGCTGCTCCTCGGTCAGGTCCACCGGCCGCACCATATTGATCATGATCCCGCCGAGCTGGAGGCCCCCCTGGGCCAGCCCGCGAAGCTCCGCCACGCCGTCCAGAGTCTCCTGGACCGGCATTTCCTCCAGGACTGTGACGAAATGCACAGCGGTCTGGGGAGATCTGATAACGCTCTGCACGGTGTCGGCGTGCCCGCGGATCGGCCCCACCTTGGCCAGGCCCGACACCTCGGTGGCCACGTTGAGGAATTTGCCGATCCGGCCGGTCGGCGGGGCGTCCATGACCACGGCGTCGTAGTAGAGCCGGCCGCCGGACCGGCGCCGGGTCGCCTCCACGGCCTTGCCGGTCAGCAGCACGTCCCGCAGGCCCGGGGCGATCGTGGTGGCGAAGTCGACCACGCCCAGGCGGGTCAGGGCGGTCCCGGCGTGCCGGAGGTTATAGAACATCTCCAGGTACTCGATCAGGGCCGCTTCGGCATCGGCGGCGAGCGCGTAGACCTCGCCGCCGGGCAGGGTGGGCGTGGCCGGGGCCACTGCCACCCTCCGTTCCCCGTAGGGCAGCGGCGGGGAGTCGAACAGGCGGGCGATGCCCTGCCGTCCCTCGACCTCCATGAGCAGCACCCGGCGGCCGCCAGCCGCGAGCGCGATGGCCAGTGCCCCGGCTACCGTCGTCTTGCCTGTCCCGCCCTTGCCGGTGACGACATGCAGCCGGACGCCCTCCCAATCCGTGTCCCGCGGCCTCACCCAAAGCAGGCTATCGCCGCCCCGCCACCACATCCTCCGGAGCCGGGCCGGGCGCACCGGCTTGCGCGGTGGCGTGCAGCCGGATTGTTACTACGCTGGAGTAGAAAAGACCTGTGGGCGGGGAACCTCAGCCATGAGAAGAGGTGTGTCCGATGGTCGCAGCCCTGATTGTCATCATTGTGCTGATCGTCCTGGGCGGGCTGACGGTGGTTGGCCGGTCGCTGCGCGTGGTGCAGCAGTACGAGCAGGGCATTGTGTTCCGGTTCGGGCGGGTCATGCCGGGGGTCCGTGGTCCGGGGCTGACCATCCTGCGGCCGGTCGGTGACCGCATGCAGAAGGTCAACATGCAGATCATCGCCATGGCGGTTCCCGCCCAGGAGGGCATCACCCGGGACAACGTCAGCGTCCGGGTGGACGCGGTGGTGTACTTCCGGGTCATCGACCCCATCAAGGCCGTCGTGAACGTGCAGAACTACATGTTCGCGGTCAGCCAGCAAGCCCAGACGTCGCTGCGGTCCATCATCGGCCAGTCGGAGATGGACCAGCTGCTCGCCGAGCGGGACACGGTCAACCGCGAGCTGCGCCGGATCATCGATGAGCCGACCGAGGGGCCGTGGGGAATCCGCGTCGAGCGGGTCGAGCTCAAGGACGTGAACCTGCCCGAGGGCATGAAGCGGTCCATGTCCCGGCAGGCCGAGGCCGAGCGGGAGCGGCGGGCCCGGATCATCTCGGCCGACGGCGAGTACCAGGCCTCCAAACGGCTGGCCGCGGCGGCCAACGTGATGGCCCGCGACCCGGCCGCGCTGCAGCTCCGGCTGCTGCAGACCGTCGTCGAGGTGGCCGCGGAGAAGAACAGCACCCTGGTCATGCCGGTGCCTGTAGAGCTGCTGCGGTTCTTCGACCGGAATGCGCCGGCGCCGGCCGAGTCGCAGGGCGTGGCGCCTCCGCCAGCGGACACCGGGGATGCCGAGCTCGCGGCGGCTGAGGCCGCATCTGAGGTCGGCGGGGTTCCCGCGGTACCCGAGATCGCGGACGCGCCGCTGCCCGAGATCCCCGAGGCCCCCGTGCCGGAGCTGGACGAATCGGCCATACCGCCGGTCCCCGAGGCCGTGCTCGGGCCGGACAGCGCCGAGGCCACGCCCGGGACCGCGGCCGTCCCCGGCACCACCGCTCCGCCCGCCGACGGCCAGGAAACCTCCAACGGCAGGAGGCCGTAGCTCTCGCCTGGCACCAGCCTGGTGCCTGGGCCCCCGCCCGCTAGGGTGGCGCCATGCAAAAGTGGGAGTACTCGACAGTGCCGTTGCTGGTCCACGCGACGAAGCAGATTCTGGACAACTGGGGCGACGACGGCTGGGAACTCGTGGCGCTGGTGCCCGGGCCAAACCCCGAGCAGCTCGTGGCCTACATGAAGCGGGCTAAGGGCGAGTCATGACGCCCGGTCCGGCCGCGGCGGGCAGCTCCCCGGAGGAGCGTCTCGCCGCCCTGGGTCTGGAGCTCCCGGTGGTGACCCCGCCGCTGGCGGCCTATGTGCCTGCCGTGCGCACCGGCCCGTACGTCTATACCGCGGGCCAGCTGCCGCTGGCCGACGGAGCGCTGCTGATGACCGGCAAGGTCGGCGCCGAGGTGGGCGTCGCGGAAGCCGCCGCGCTCGCCCGGGTGTGCGCGCTCAACGCGCTCGCCGCGGTGGCCTCGGTGTCCGGCGGCCTGTCGGCCGTGGTGCGGGTGGTCAAGGTCACCGGCTTCGTGGCCAGCGCGCCCGACTTCACCCAGCAGGCCCAGGTGGTCAACGGCGCCAGCGAGCTGCTGCTCGAGGTGTTCGGTGAGGCCGGCCGGCACGCCCGCAGCGCGGTCGGCATGGCGGTCCTCCCGCTCGACGCCCCGGTCGAGGTCGAGCTGATCGCCGAGGTTGGTGACCTGCCGCGTGACTGAACCGGCCAGCGAGACTCCGCCGGACCACGCACTCATGCGCCTCCCGGCTGCCGTGGCCGGGCAGGCCCGCGAGGTGCTCAGCGGGAGGAAGGCCCCAGTTGTCCCGCGCGACGCCGCTTCGGTCCTGCTGCTGCGGCCAGCCGCCGTCGATGGCCCCGGCCCGCCCGGCATCGAGGTGTACATGCTCCGCCGGGCCCGGTCCATGGCCTTCGCCCCCGGCGTGTTCGTGTTCCCTGGCGGTTCCGTGGACCCGCGGGACGCCGAGGAGGGCGTGGCCTGGGCCGGGCCGGACGCGCAGGAATGGAGCCAGGCCCTGGACGCCCCGCCGGCCCTGGCCCGGGCCCTGGTCTGCGCCGCGGTCCGGGAGACGTTCGAGGAATCCGGCGTCCTGCTGGCGGGCCCGGACGCTGGTTCCCTGGTCGCGGACACCAGCGGCCCCGACTGGGAGGCGGACCGGCAGGCCCTGCTGGATCATTCGCTGTCCCTGGCCGGTTTCCTCGGCCGCCGCAGCCTGGTGCTGCGCTCGGATCTGCTGCGCCCGTGGGCGCGCTGGATCACCCCGGTGGTCGAGCCCCGCCGGTACGACACCCGGTTCTTCGTCGCGGCCATCCCGGCCGGCCAGCGGACCAGGGACGTGGGCGGCGAGGCCGAGGAGGTGGCCTGGTGGCAGCCGGACGCGGCGATCCGCGCCGCGCGCCAGCATGAGCTGCGGCTGATGCCGCCGACCGCGGTGTGCCTGGCCGACGTGGGTGCCTGCGGGCAGGTGGGGGCGGCGCTGCGGGCCGCCCGCGACCTGCGGCCGGTGATCCCCGAGGTCGTCGAGGCCGGTGACGCCCTGTGGCTGACCGCCCCGCGGGACCTGGACTACCCCCTGTGAGCGCGGCCGGCGGCTCCCCGCCGGCCGGCAGCTCCCCGCCGGTCGACGGCTCGGGCACCACCCGGGCCCGCTGCGTCCTCGCGCCCAACCCGGGCCCGATGACCCTGAACGGCACTAACACCTGGCTGATCGCCGAGCCGGGGTCCGCGGTGGCGGTGGTGGTGGACCCGGGGCCAGACGACGAGGCGCACCTGGGACGGGTCCGGGACCAGGCCGCGGCAGCCGGGCAGCGGATCAGCCGGATCCTGCTCACCCACGCGCACCTGGACCACTCGGCCGGCGCGGCCCGGCTGGCCGAGCTGACCGGCGCGCCGGTGCTGGCCGCGGATCCCGCGCTGCGGCGTGGCCCCGGCGGGGGCGCCACGCTGGGTAGCAGCACCGGGGACGGCGCCCTGGGACCGGGGGACGTGCTCACCGACGCGGGCTGTGAGCTGCGCGTGGTGGCATCACCCGGGCACACCGCCGACTCGGTCTGCCTGCTGCTGCCGGCCGACGGGGCCCTGCTCACCGGGGACACCGTGCTCGGCCGGGGCACCACCGTGATCGCCCAGGACGGCAGCCTGGCCGACTACCTCGCCACCCTGGACCGGCTCCGGGCGCTCGCCGACCAGCAGCAGCTGGGCACGCTGCTGCCGGGCCACGGGCCGCTGCTGGCAGACCCGGCGGGGGTGCTCGACTTCTACATCGCGCACCGGCGGGAGCGCCTGGCCGAGATACGCGCCGCGCTCGCCGCCGGGGACCGGACCGGCGAGGAGATCGTCGCCCACGTGTACGCCGACGTGGACCGCGGCCTGTGGCCCTTAGCCCGGTGGTCAGTGCGGGCCCAACTCGACTACCTGGCCAGCCTGGGCGAACTGCCCCCGGGGGTCAGCGCCTGACCGGTGCCGTAGCTCGTGCCAGTGCTGCCTAACGTCGGTGCTGCCTGACGTCGGTGCTGGCTGACGTCGGTGCTAGCTAACGTCGGTGCTAGCTAACGTCGGTGCTAGCTAACGTCAGTGGGCTCGCTTGGCCAGCCGGTCCGCGTCGATGATCAGCACGGACTTGGCCGACAGCGTCAGCCAGCCCCGGGCGGCGAAGTCGGCCAGCGCCTTGTTCACCGTTTCCCGGGAGGCCCCGACCAGCTGGGCCAGTTCCTCCTGGGTGAGGTCGTGGTGGACCTGCAGCCCCTCCGCGGTCTGCTCGCCGAAGCGGTCGGCCAGGTCCAGCAGGGCCTTGGCCACCCGGCCCGGCACGTCGGTGAACACCAGGTCGGCCATCACGTCGTTGGCCCGGCGCAGCCGCTGGGCCAGGGCCCGCAGCAGGTGCAGCGAGACCTCGGGGCGGCCGGTCAGCCAGTCCCGCAGCTCGTCATGGGCCAGCGCGGCGAGCCGGCTGTCGGTGACCGCGATCGCGCTCGAGGTCCGCGGGCGCGGGTCGAACAGCGAGAGCTCGCCGAACATCTCGCCCGGGCCGAGCACGCTGAGCAGGTTCTCCCGGCCGTCCGGGGCGGCCCGGGCCAGTTTGATCTTGCCCTCGAGGATCACGTAGAGCCGGTCCCCGCCATCACCTTCGTCGAACAGCCGTTCTGCCCGGACAAGATCGACGTCTGTCACCAGGGACCGCAGTGCTTTGGCGCCCTCATCATCGAGCGCCTCAAACAGCGGCGCCCGGCTGAGCACGTCCTCCGCGTTTTCCACGGTCGCCTCCTTGTGCACGTTATATGCACAGTGTCGCGCATCACAGGTGCTGCTCGCGAACAGGCCCGGCCGGGGTCCTGCCCGGTCAGGGAGAGATCGAAGCCTTCCCCGGGGCGCGGGATGCGCCCGGCGGGTTACTCGCCGGATTCCAGCAGGCGCAGACGGCAGGCCTGGATTTCCTTTTCCGCCTGCTCACGGCCGACCCAGCCGCCAATCTCGACCTCCTTGCCCGGCTCCAGGGCCTTGTAGACCTCGAAGAAGTGCTGGATCTCCAGACGGTCGAACTCGTTCACGTCGTCGATATCAGCGAGGCTGGACATCCGGGGGTCGGTGGACGCGACGCAGAGAACTTTGTCGTCCAGGCCCTTCTCGTCCCGCATCCGGAACATGCCGATGGCCCGGCAGCGGATCAGGCAGCCCGGGAAGGTCGGCTCTTCCAGCAGCACCAGCGCGTCGAGAGGATCCCCGTCGTCGGCCAGCGTGTCCTCGACGTACCCGTAGTCCGAGGGGTACCGGGTCGAGGTGAACAGCATCCGGTCCAGCCGGATGCGCCCGCTCTCATGGTCCATCTCATACTTGTTGCGTTGCCCTTTGGGGATCTCAACGAGTACATCGAATTCCAACATGCCGCTCCCTGGCCGCGAAGGTGGTTGACTCCGGGGCCTGGAGACATCCCAGGCCGCCTTCCTGGCTCACGGGGACTGGTGTCGGCGGGTCCCCGTTTCCGGAATCTAAGCATCTCGTGAGGAGATGGGCGTTGGCGAACCGGGCAGTGGTGAACCGGCTGCGGGCCACCATGGTGGTCACCCTCGCCATGATCAGCGTGTTCACCCTCGGGGCCGGCGTGGCCGTCGCCGCCCTGATGCCCGCCCGGCTGGCGCTGTGGAACGTCGCCCGGGTCGCCGGCCCCCCGGCCGCCGCGGCCAGCCAGGTGCTGGCCGGGGTCCGGTCCTCGGCCCCCGCGCCCACCAGCCACGGCCTGTCCGCCGCGCTGTCCGGGGTGCTCGGCTCCGGGGTGCTCGGCAAGCAGGCCGGGGCAGAGGTCATCGATCCCGCCACAGGCCGCGTGCTGTTCGCCCGCGGAGCCTCGACCTTGCTCCAGCCGGCTTCCACGACCAAGCTGGCCACCGCGGTCGCCGCGCTGGATGTGCTCGGCCCGGCGGCCCGGTTCACCACCCGCGTGGTCGCCGGCGGGCCGCCCGGCTCGATCGTGCTGGTCGGCGGCGGAGACCCCACCCTGGCCGCAGGTCCGGCGCCGAGGTCGGACTACCCGCAGCCGGCCACGCTCAAGGCGCTGGCCGCCACCACCGCCCGGGCGCTGCGCGCCCAGGGGCACCGGTCGGTCCGGCTGGGCTACGACACCTCGCTGTACAGCGGGCCGGCCCTGGCGCCGGGATGGCCGCTGGCCTACATCACCACCGGCAACGTCACCGCGATCACCCCGCTCGAGGTCGACCAGGGGCGGCTGACCCCGGGCGGCGCGCCGCAGGACGCGGACGACCCCGGCAATTTCCGGCCCCGGTCGGAAGACCCGGCCGCACAGGCGGCTGGTGTGTTCGCGGCCTTCCTCGGCGCCGACGGGATCCACGTCACCGGCCAGACCGGCCAGCAGAAGGCAGCGGCGCACGCCGCTACCGTCGCCGCGGTCTCCTCACCGCCGCTGGCGGCGATCGTGGGCTGGATGCTGCGTGAGAGCAACAACGTGATCGCCGAGAACCTGGCCCGCCAGGTGGCGCTGCGCGAACGGCGGCCAGCCTCGTTCAGCGGCGCGGCCGCGTCGGTCACCGCGGTCCTGCGGCGGCTCGGCGTGCCCGGCGGCGTTCACCTGGTGGACGGGTCCGGCCTGTCACCGCAGGACCGGATCGCCCCGGCGGTGCTGGCCCATCTGGTCAGCCTGGCCTCGGCCGACACCCAGGGCCGGCTGCGGGCGGCGATCACCGGGATGCCGGTGGCTGGTTTCTCCGGCACGCTCGCCCCTGGGGGGAGCGTCTTCAGCGGGTTCAGCGCCCGGTCCCGCGGCCTGGTCCGGGCTAAGACCGGCAACCTGAGCAGTGTGGCCACCCTGGCGGGCCTGGTCTACGACGCCAGCGGGCGGATGCTGGCCTTCGCGTTCATGACCGACCAGGTGCGGCCCGTCAACCTGGGCAAAGCCGCGGGCGGCCTCGACCAGATGGCCTCCGCCCTGGCCGGCTGCGGATGCCGCGGCCGGTGAACCACGGCCCGGCAGGCCCCTCTGGCTCCGCTGAGCACGTACGGTGGAGGGGTGAGCAGTGGGCAGATGATCGATTGGGACGTGGCCATCTCGACCGGAGTCAGGTGGGCCCGGCCAGGACCGCAGGTCAGCCTGGGTGAGGCGCGGGCGGTGGTCGCGGAACTGCGGGCGCTGGCCGACACCGTCTCCGAGCCGGTCCGGGCGGTGACCGGGATGTCCGGCCCGGGCACTGACGACGGCTGGGTCGCTGTCGTGGACCGGCCGGGATGGATCCGGGCCAACGTGGACGGGTTCCGGGTCGTGCTCGACCCGCTCGCCGAGCACCTGCGGGAGCGCGGGAACGCGCCTGGCGGGTCGGTGGTGACGGCCGTGGGGTCACGGGTCACCGGCGTGCAGGCTGGGCTGATCCTGGCCTACCTGGCCAGCCGGGTACTCGGCCAGTACGAGCTGTTCCTGCCGCCGGACCCGAGCGCGCCCAACGGCGTCGCGCCCGCCGGGCGGCTGACCCTGGTCGCGCCGAACATCGTGATGGTCGAGCGCGAGCTCGGCGTCAACCCGCACGACTTCCGCCGCTGGGTGTGCCTGCACGAGGAGACGCACCGGACCCAGTTCACCTCGGTGCCCTGGCTGCGCGGATATGTCCAGGAGCAGATGACGGAGTTCCTGCTCGCCTCCGACCTGGACCCGGCGACGATCCTGGGGCGGATGCGCTCCGCGGCGGACGCCGTGGCCGGCGCGGTCCGTGACGGCGGCGGCGAGAGCGTGCTGGAGGCCATCCAGACCCCCCGCCAGCGCGAGATCCTGGACCGGCTGACCAGCGTGATGACCCTGGTCGAGGGACACGGTGACTACGTGATGGACGCCGTCGGCCCGCAGGTGGTGCCCTCAGTCGAGCAGATCAGGGCGCGGTTCAACGAGCGTCGCGGCACGGCCGGGCGGATGGAGCGCACGCTGCGCCGGATCCTCGGCATCGACCTGAAGATGAAGCAGTACGCGCAGGGCTCCCGATTCGTCAAGGCGGTCGTGGAGGAGGCGGGGATGGCCACGTTCAACAAGGTGTGGGCGTCGCCGCAGACCCTGCCGACCAAGGACGAGTTCGACCGGCCGGAGCTGTGGCTCGACCGGGTGGGCCGCGGAGGCGCGCTGGCCGCGGGCGGCTGACCGGCCGTGGGCCCGCACCCGGCGGTCGCCCAGGCCCGCGCCTGCGTGCGGCGCTGCCTCGGCGATCTCGAGCCCGGGGACCTGGTCCTGGCCGCCTGCTCAGGCGGCGCCGATTCGCTGGCCCTGGCCGCCGCCCTGGCCCATGAGGCACCCCGGCTGGGGCTCCGCGGCGGCGGCGTGACCATCGATCACGGCCTGCAGGAGGGCTCGGCAGCCCAGGCGGACCGGGTTGCCGCCGCCCTGGGGTCCCTGGGCCTCGAGCCCGTGCGGCAGGTCCGGGTGACCGTGGACGGGCTCCCCGGGGCCGGCGGTCCCGAGGCCGCTGCCCGCCACGCCCGTTACACCGCGCTGGAGCAGGTAGCCCTCCAGGCCGGCGCCGCCGTGGTGCTGCTCGGCCACACCCGCGACGATCAGGCCGAGACCGTGCTGCTCGGCCTGGCCCGCGGCTCCGGCGCGCGGGCCCTGGCGGGCATGCCCGCCAGGCGGGGCCGCTTCCGCCGCCCGGTGCTCAGCCTCAGCCGGGCCACACTGCGCCAGGCCTGCCTGGCGCAGCGGCTCGACCCGTGGGACGACCCGCACAACTGTGACCCGGCCTACGCTCGCGTCCGGGTCCGCCGCCAGGCCCTGCCCGCGCTGGAGGAGGCCCTGGGGCCCGGGATCGCCGAGGCGCTGGCCCGCACCGCGGCCCAGCTGAGCGCGGACTGCGAGGCCCTCGACGCCATCGCCCGCGGTGAGGCGTGGCGGATCCAGCCACCGGCTCCGGTGGGGCCCGGCTCAGCGCCCCAGGCCGGGGACGGAGTGCTGGCCGCGGTCCTCTCCGTTGCGGATATTGACGGGCTGGCCGCGCTGGCCCCAGCGATCCGTACCCGGGTGCTTCGCCAGGCGGCCCTGCTGGCCGGCTGCCCGGGGGGCTCGCTGACCGGCGCCCACATCGCCGCGCTGGACGCGCTGGTCACCGGCTGGCACGGCCAGCGCGGGACAGACCTGCCCGGGGCCATCCGTGCGCGGCGGCAGTATGGGAGGCTGCTGTTCAGCGGAGGCAGTGCAGTCAGTGGTGGGCCAGTCGAAGGTGGGCCAGTCAGGGTGGGGTCGCCGGAATGGACCGAGGCGGAGGCTACCGGTGGACGCGAGTGACATAGGTGCGGACCTGAAGGACGTGCTGATTCCGGCGGACCGGCTGCAGGCCCGGGTAGCCGAGCTGGCCACGCAGATCGACGCCGATTACGCCGGCCGCGAACTGCTGCTCGTCGGGGTGCTGAAGGGGGCCGTCATGGTGATGGCGGACCTGGCCCGGGCGATGCACATGCCGGTCCAGATGGACTGGATGGCCGTGTCCTCGTACGGCTCGGGAACCCGGTCCTCGGGCGTGGTGCGGATCCTCAAGGACCTGGACACCGACATCAGCGGCAAGGACGTGCTGGTGGTCGAGGACATCGTGGACTCCGGGCTCACCCTGTCCTGGCTGGTCGGCAACCTGCGCTCGCGCGGTCCGGCGTCGGTGAAGGTGTGCGTCATGCTGCGCAAGCCCGCGGCCGCGCGGATGGATATGGACGTCGCGTACACCGGCTTCGACATCGAGGACGAGTTCGTGATCGGGTACGGTCTCGACTACGCCGAGAAGTACCGGAATCTTCCGTTCATCGGCACTCTCGCGCCGCATGTCTACAAAGGCGGGGAGTTGTCCGGGGATGCGGCGGAAGCCGCACCGGAGGCCTCCTCCGGTCCGTCGGCGGGGCACGCGCCGGAGCCGGGGAACAGGATCGGCGATGAGGAGCGTTGAGTTCTGCGAAGGCTCGCTGAGTCCTGCGCGGCAGCTTCTCTGTGCCGGCGGTGCTGACCGGGGTGTACCGTCGGGTGTTCCGGTAGCGCGGCCGGGAATGAACAAGCGCAGCCGGCTAAGACTCAAGGAAGCCAGGCATGCTCACTCAGGCGGAAGGCAGTCCGGCCGGGATCGGCAGGACATGAAGCTGGTCAGGAGGAACCCGCGCAAAGCTGGCGGGGCCGGTCATCGATGGATCTGAAGCGCTATTTCCGCGGGCCGTTTGTAGCGGTCCTTGTGATGCTGCTGGTCTTCTTCGTCGTCTACGAATACGCCAGCTCAGGTAGCTCCTATACCCAGACGGACACGTCGCGGGTGGTCACCCTGATCGAGAAGGGCGACGTCAAGTCGGCGCTGCTCACCGACAAAGAGCAGACGATCCAGATCACCACCAAGTCGGGCCAGAAGTATGAGGCCTCGTGGGTGGGCAACGAGGGCCAGCAGCTCGCGCAGCTCCTCCAGCAGAAGGCCCCGCCGCAGGGCTGGAACGTCAACGTGCCCAAGAGCAGCTCGGTGTGGAGCCTTATCTTCAGCTGGCTGCCGTTCCTCCTGATCATCCTGATCTTCTTCTTCATGCTGAACCAGATGCAGGGTGGCGGCTCCCGGGTAATGAACTTCGGCAAGTCCAAGGCCAAACTCATTACCAAGGACACGCCGAAGACCACCTTTGCCGATGTGGCTGGCGCGGACGAGGCCATCGAGGAACTCCAGGAGATCAAGGACTTCCTGCAGAGCCCGGCCAAGTTCCAGGCCATCGGGGCCAAGATTCCCAAGGGCGTGCTGCTGTACGGGCCGCCCGGTACCGGCAAGACGCTGCTCGCCCGGGCGGTGGCCGGCGAGGCCGGGGTCCCCTTCTACTCCATCTCCGGCTCGGACTTCGTCGAGATGTTCGTCGGAGTCGGTGCTTCCCGGGTCCGTGACCTGTTCGAGCAGGCCAAGGCCAACGCGCCCGCGATCGTCTTCGTGGACGAGATCGACGCCGTGGGCCGGCACCGTGGCGCGGGCTTCGGCGGCGGTCACGACGAGCGGGAGCAGACGCTTAACCAGCTGCTGGTCGAGCTGGACGGGTTCGACGTCAAGGGCGGTGTGATCGTCATTGCGGCGACCAACCGGCCGGACATCCTCGACCCGGCGCTGCTGCGTCCGGGCCGCTTCGACCGGCAGATCGTCGTGGCCCAGCCCGACCTGTCCGGGCGCCGCGGCATCCTCAAGGTGCACGCGCGGGGCAAGCCGTTCGCTCCCGACGTGGACCTCGACATCATCGCCCGGCGCACGGCCGGCTTCACCGGCGCGGACCTGGCCAACGTCATCAACGAGGGCGCCCTGCTGACCGCCCGGCACAACGGCACGCTGATCACCATGGCCTCGCTCGAGGAGTCCATCGACCGGGTCATGGCCGGCCCGGAGCGCAAGAGCGTGCTGCTGTCCGAGAGCGAGCGCAAGATCATCGCCTACCACGAGGGCGGGCACGCGCTGGTCGGGCATGCACTGCCGAACGCCGACCCGGTGCACAAGATAACGATCATCCCGCGCGGCCGGGCCCTTGGTTACACCGCGTCCGCTCCGCAGGAAGACAAGTTCCTGGTCACCCGCTCCGAGATGATGGACCAGCTGGCCATGCTGCTCGGCGGCCGGACCGCGGAGGAACTGGTCTTCCACGAGCCGACCACCGGTGCGGCCAACGACATCGAGAAGGCCAGCTCCGTGGCCCGGGGCATGGTCACCGAGTACGGGATGAGCGAGCGGCTCGGCGCGCGCAAGTTCGGCACCGGGGACGGTGAGCCGTTCCTGGGCCGGGAGATGTCGCACACCCGGGACTATTCCGAGGAGATCGCTTCCACGATCGACGAGGAAGTGCGCCGCCTCATCGAGTCCGCGCACGACGAGGCCTGGGAGATCCTGGTCACCTACCGGGAGGTCCTGGACGACCTGGTCCTGAACCTGTTGGACAAGGAGACGCTGAGCCGCGCCGAGGTGCTGCGGATCTTCGCGCCGATCAAGACGCGGCCGACCCGCGGCTCCTACACCGGCTACGGCAAGCGGCTCCCGTCTGACCGCCCGCCGGTCCTGACGCCCAAGGAACTGGCCCTCACGGCCGCGGCGGAGGTCAACGACCACCCGTCCGCGGGCAATGGCCAGGCCGGCCCGCTCGGCGGCCCGGGCTCCGCACCTGGCCAGCCGCCGAACGGCAGCCAGGGCCAGGGTGGCTCAGCCGGCGAGAACCGTTGAGCACCGACTTCGACGCCGCACGTATCGAGCGCGCGGTGCAGGAGATCCTGCTCGCCATCGGCGAGGACCCGGAGCGGGACGGGCTGCGGGACACCCCGGCCCGGGTCGCCCGGGCCTTCGCGGAGCAGTTCTCCGGGCTGGGCCAGCGGGCTGAGGACGTCCTGACCACCGTGTTCGACGCCAACCACGACGGACTGGTGCTGGTGCGGGACATCGAGGTTTACAGCACCTGCGAGCATCACCTGGTGCCTTTTTTTGGTGCGGCGCATATCGGCTATATACCAAACGAAAAGGGTCAGATTACCGGACTGTCCAAGCTGGCCCGGCTGGTCGACGTTTACGCCCGCCGTCCGCAGGTACAGGAACGCATGACCACGCAGATCGCGGACGGGCTGATGAACGTCCTCGAACCGCGGGGCGTCCTGGTGGTGATCGAGGCGGAGCATCTGTGCATGTCAATGCGAGGGGTGCGCAAGCCCGGCGCGAAGACCGTCACTTCAGCCGTGCGGGGGATCATCCGGGAGAGCCAAAGCACCCGAATGGAAGCGATGAGCTTGCTATTCGGGCGGCGTGGCAACGGGTAACGTTCCCTGTGGGCGGAATGCCCGCAGTTTATGTGGCGCATGACTACGCTTGTGGCCTGTGATTCAGGGCGTGACGCAGATGTCTGACACTGATGGAAAGCCAGCGGGCGGGGGCAAGACTTTGAGTATTGCCGACTCGCGTGCTGACGGCACCTGGGCCGCCCCGGCGGGCCCTGATCCGGCGTCCCCTGAGTCAGCTGGCCCCGCTCCGGCTGGCCCCAGTACGACTAGCCCCGCTCCGGCCAGCCCGGGTACAGCTAGTCCTGAACCGGCGGGCAGCGGTCGCCAGACCCCCCGCTCACCTGACCGCAGGAACCAGCGGCGCTGGGTGCCCGTCACGGCGGGGTGGCTGTGCCTGCTGATCGGCCTGGCCGATATCGTCGAGGTCGTCCGGCCCGGCCTGGTGTACAGCTCCCGGCTGTCCCGGATCCACCAGTTCGTGCCCGGCACGCTGATCAACGTCACGCATACCGTCTCGGTCATCATCGGCCTGCTGCTGCTGATGCTCTCGCACGGCCTGAAGCGGCGGAAGCGGCGTGCCTGGGAAGCGGTGACGCTGCTGCTCGCGGTCAGCGTCGTGGTGCACGTGATCCCGCTCCGGCACGACCGGATCATCACCGCGATCGTCTCCGCCCTGCTGGTCGGTGCCCTGCTCTACTTCCGGGCCGAGTTCTATGCCGTGGGCGACCCGCGGACCCGGTGGCGCGCCCTGTGGGTCTTCCTCGGCCTGGTCGTGGCCGATGTGGCCATCGGGCTCACCTACATCCTGCTGGCCCGCGGGCTGGCCCAGGACTACTCGCTCTGGCAGCGCGTGGTGCACGTCGTGTACGGCCTGGTCGGCGTGTCCGGCCCGGTCCACTTCGTGCCCGAGCAGCGCAGCGACCTGTTCGCGCTGCTGACCGGGGCGCTTGGCCTGTTCACTCTGATCGTCGCGGCGTACCTGTTCTTCCGGCCCGCCCGGCCCGCCGGGCGGCTGGGCCAGCAGGACGCGGAGCGGGTCCGGGAATTGCTCAAGAAGCAGGGTGACCGGGATTCCCTCGGCTACTTCACGCTGCGCAGCGACAAGAGCATCATCTGGTCCCCCACCGGGAAGTCCTGCATCGGCTACCGGGTCGTGTCCGGTGTGATGCTGGCCGGCGGCGACCCGCTCGGCGACCCGGAAGCCTGGCCGGGGGCCATCCACGCGTTCCTCGACGAGGCCGCCCGGCACGCCTGGGTGCCGGCGGTGATGGGCTGCGGCGAGCACGCGGCCGAGGTGTGGTGCCGCGAAGGCGAGCTGACCGCGCTGGAGCTGGGCGACGAGGCCGTCGTGGACGTGGCCGAGTTCAGCCTCAAGGGCCGGTCCATGCGCAACGTCCGGCAGATGGTGAACCGGGTCGAGCGCAGCGGCTACGTGGCCGACGTGCGCCGGGCCGGCGAGGTCGGCTGCGACAACATCGCGGGGTTCGCCCGGCAGGCAGGCTCGTGGCGGGGTAACCCCACCGAGCGAGGCTTCTCCATGGCCCTGGGCCGGCTGGGTGCT
The DNA here is from genome assembly GCA_036509255.1 of Streptosporangiaceae bacterium. Classification (GTDB taxonomy): domain Bacteria; phylum Actinomycetota; class Actinomycetes; order Streptosporangiales; family Streptosporangiaceae; genus RYN-230. The sequence continues at coordinate 20,126 of DATCFY010000107.1, read as the reverse complement.
CCCGGCGACGAGAACTGCGTGATCGCCACCGCCACCGAGAACGGCGTCCTCCGCGGCATCCTGCACTTCGTGCCCTGGGGCGCTGACGGGCTGTCGCTTGACCTCATGCGCCGGGACCGGGCGGCTCAGCCGGGGGTCAATGACTTCCTCATCGTGGAGACGATCAAGGCAGCCGAGTCGCTGGGGATCAAGCGCATCTCACTGAACTTCGCGATGTTCCGCTCCGCACTGGAGCGCGGCGAGCGGATCGGCGCCGGGCCGGTGCTCCGGCTCTGGCGCGGGATCCTCCTGTTCGCCTCCCGCTGGTTCCAGATCGAGTCGCTGTACAAGTTCAACGCCAAGTTCACCCCGGTCTGGGTGCCCCGGTTCTTCGTCTTCCCCGGCGCGTCGGACGCGCCCCGGGTCGCCCTGGCCGCGCTGGAGGCCGAGGCCTTCCTGGTCTGGCCCAAGCTGGAACTCCGCCGGCTGGCTCGGCGGCTCGGGCTCGGCAAGGTCCGGCGCCGGCTGGCCGCGTTAAACGCCGCCCGCCCGCCCCGCTGACCCCGCGGGGAGACGCAGGTCCCGCCCGGTCCCGCAGCGGCTGGCCGCGTAGGGTTACCCCGTGATCGTCGACGCGGCCCGGGCAGCCAGCCCGCCGGGGCTCCCAGACCCGGGACGGTGCCTGGTCATGGGCGTGGTGAACGTCACCCCCGACTCCTTCTCTGACGGGGGCGAGTGGTTTGGCGCGGAGGCCGGGGTGAGCCACGGCCTGGAACTCCTGGCTGAGGGCGCGGACATCGTAGACGTGGGCGGGGAATCCACCCGCCCGGGTGCGCAGCGCATCACCGCCGCGGAGGAACTGCGCCGGGTGGGACCCGTCATCCAGGGCCTGGTCGCGGCCGGCGTCCCGGTCAGCGTGGACACGATGCGGGCCGAGGTGGCCGAGCGGGCACTGGCCGCCGGGGCCCGGCTGGTCAACGACGTGAGCGGTGGCCTGGCCGATCCCCAGATGCCCCGGCTCGTCGCGGCTGCGGGAGTCCCATATGTCGTGATGCACTGGCGAGGCCATAGCCACAGCATGGATTCCAGGGCCGTCTACCAGGACGTCGTGGGCGAGGTAAGCGAGGAACTGTGCCGCCGGGTCGACGTGGTGACGCGGGCCGGGGTGGACCCGGCCATGATCGTCCTGGACCCCGGGCTCGGCTTCGCCAAGCGGCCCGAGCACAACTGGGCCCTGCTCACACACCTGGACGAGATCAGCTCGCTCGGCGGGCGGACCCGCCCGTTCCCGGTGCTGATCGGCGCGTCCCGGAAACGGTTCCTGGGCCGGCTGCTGGCCGGGCCGGACGGGACACCCCGCCCGTTCGCCGGGTCGGATGACGCGACCGTGTCGGTGACCGTCCTGGCCGCCGCGGCCGGGGCCTGGTGCGCCCGGGTGCATCACGTCCCGGGCAACGCTGACGCGGTGCGTGTCGCCGGGGCGTGGCGTCACGCCGCCAGCTCCGGCCCGGCCGCGGAGGCAGGATGAGGCTGGACCAGATCGCCCTGCGCGGGCTGCGCGGATATGGCTATCACGGGGTGCTGGACAGCGAGCGCCATGACGGTCAGGAGTTCGGCGTCGACGCGGTGCTGTGGGTGGACACGGCGGCTGCCGCGGCCAGCGACGACCTCTCGCTGACCGTGGACTACGCGGCGATGGCCGGCCGGCTGGCGGCCATCGTGGCCGGCCCGCCGGTGCGGCTCATCGAGACGCTGGCCCAGCGCCTGGCCGACGCCGCCCTGGCCGAGCCGCTGGTGCGCGAGGTGGAGATCACGGTGCACAAGCCGCACGCGCCCGTCGGCCACCCCTTCGACGACATCGCGGTGACGATCCGCCGGCCGCGCTCATGACCGGCCGGCGAACGGTCCTGGCCCTCGGCAGCAACCTGGGCGACCGGCTGGCCACGCTGCAGGGCGGCGTCGACGCCCTGCTCGGGCCGCCCGGCCTGGCCCTGGTCGCGCTGTCGCCGGTGTACGAGACCGTGCCGGTGGGCGGCCCGCCGCAGCCCGAATACCTCAACGCCGTCCTCATCGCGGACACCAGCCTGCCCGCGGCGGATCTGCTCCGCCGCGGCCAGGCGGCGGAGGCTGCGTTCGGGCGCGTCCGCCAGGAGGTCTGGGGCCCGCGGACGCTGGATGTGGATGTCATCGTTTACGGTGACGTGGTGAGCGACGATCCGGAGCTGACGCTCCCGCACCCGAGGGCCTGGGAGCGCGCCTTCGTGCTGGCGCCCTGGCTCGACGCGGACCCGGACGCGGAAATCCCCGGGCGGGGCCCGGTAGCCGCACTGCTGGACGCCGTGGTCGCCGCGAACGGCGGCCAGCCGGGCGTGCAACGGCTCGCCGGCGCGCAGTTGCGGGCGCCGGCATGAGCCCGACCCGGGCCTCGGTCCTGGTCATCACCGCCGTGGTCAGCCTGCTGGTCTCCTGGCTGCTGCTGCGGATCGTGTACGCCTCTCTCCCGCCGCTGCCCTGGACCGCCGCGGTGGCCATGCTGCTGCTGGCCATCGCCGAGGCGTTCAGCGGCCGGAATCTGCGGGCCCGGATCCGCGGCGGCCCGGGCCTGAAGCCCATCGCGCCGCTGGCGGCGGTCCGGATGGCGGCCCTGGCCAAGGCGAGCTCGCACGCGGCCGCGGTCATCGGCGGCCTGGCCGCCGGAGCCCTGGTCTACCTGACCAGCTCGCTGACCAAGTCCGCGCCACGCAGCGACGCGATCACCTCCGGCGGCACGCTGGTGGCCGCCGTGCTGCTCGTGCTGGCCGCGCTCTACCTGGAGCACAGCTGCCGGGTCCCGTCGGACGACGACCAGGACGCCGACCGGCAGCGCGCTCCCCGCTAGCACCCACCGCGCGCACCCCTCGCTGCACCTCCGGCTGAACGCGCCATCACCGGGCCGTCCTAGCAGGAGCGGAGGAACTCCTCGCGGCGGATCTGGTCCCGCAGGTCGACGGCGTCCTCGCCCCGGACCACAAGAGGCGGGGAACTGCCGCGCTTGCGCGCATACAGCAGCCCGCTGATTCCCCGCCAGACGTACCAGGCAGGCAGTTCCGCCGCGTACGGCCACCACGATGGCGGCTGGTCATCTAATTCATCCTCACCCATAAGAGCACTATATAGCACTGAGAGCAGTAGGTGCTACCAGGTGTTTAGACAGCTTGCAGTGGTACATACCTTGATCACGTGGGTGTGTCACCGGTGGATCCGCTCGGCGCCGACTTTGCGTATGTGCAGGTCGCGAACAACATCGCCGTGCGTATCGAGGCTGGGGAGATCACCCATAAGCTGCCGTCGGAGCGGAGCCTGGCCGAAGAGTACGGGGTCGCGTACCAGACGGTGCGGCACGCCATGAAGGTCCTGCGGGAGCGCGGGCTGATCATCACCCGGCAGGGCCGCGGCACGTTCGTCGCCCCCCGGCGGGATACCGCGCCGGGCTGACCCGGCCGCCTGCCGCCCGGCCTGCGCGCCGCGCTAGCGGTCCATGTCTCCCACCACGAAGAACATCGAGCCGAGGATGGGGCTGAGGTCTGCCACCCGGTGACCGGGCAGCAGCTCGCCGAGGACCTGCACGTTGCTGAACGAGGCGGAGCGCACCTTCAGCCGCCACGGCGTCTTCCCGCCCCGGGACACCAGGTAGTACCCGTTCAGGCCGAGCGGGCCTTCGGTCCAGGCGTAGGTGTGGCCCTCGGGGATCTTCAGCACCTTGGGGATGCGGGCGCTGAGCGGTCCCGGCGGCAGGCTGGCCAGCCGGCTGGCGCACGCGTCGGCCAGATCCAGGGACACGGCCACCTGATCCAGCAGGCACTCGAACCGGGCCAGGCAGTCACCCTCGCCGCGGGTGACCACCTGCAGCGGCCCCGCCAGCTCCCCGTAAGCCAGGTAGGGCTCGTCGCGGCGCAGGTCGAAATCCACCCCGGAGGCCCGGGCCGCCGGGCCGCTCACCCCGAACTGGCGGATCTGCTCGCCAGAGAGCACGCCCACGTCCCGGGTCCGGCCGCGGAATCGTTCGCTGCCCCGGACGATCGCGCCGATCCGGGGCAGGTCCGCCCGCACCTCGGCGGCGGCCGCGCCGACCCGGCCGAGCCAGCCCGCCGGCAGCTCCTCCTTCAGGCCGCCGACCCGGTTGAACATGTAGTGCATCCGCCCGCCGGAGATCTCCTCCATGATCGACTGGAGCAGTTCCCGGGCCCGGGCCGCCGCCTGAGCCGCCCCCGCCGTCTCGTCCGCGCCCGCCGTCTCACCGGCCGCCTCGTCCGCCCCGCCATCCACCTCCGGCGGGTACGAGCCGAGGAACGCGAGGTGGCTGAGCACCCGGTTGAGCTCGGCCAGGAGGGTCCGGGCCCACACACCCCGCGGCGGCACCTCGATCCCGGCCAGCCGCTCGGCGGCCAGCACCACACCGAGCTCGCTCGCGAACGCGCCTAGCCAGTCATGCCGGTTGGCCAGGACGATGATCTGCCGGTAGTCCCGGGCCTCGAACAGCTTCTCGGCCCCCCGGTGCACGTAGCCGATGACCGGGTCGGCCGTCACGATCCGGTCGCCCTCCAGGGTCAGCCGCAGCCGGAGCATCCCGTGCCCGGAGGGGTGCCCCGAGCCCAGGTTGATCAGCAGGTCGCCGTCGGCAGTGCTGTTCCCGCCGGAGTCCCCGCCGGGCCTGGCCGCCCAGCTGCTGGTGACCGCCTCGGCCTGACGCTGCGCCATGCGTGCCATCGTGTCAGATACGCCCGTGCCAGATCCGCCCAGGCCAGGCCAGGATGCCCTGCGACCGGCCTGCCCGGCTACCGGGTTGCACGGAGACCGGCCTGCCCGGCTACCGGCTTGCCCGGGGCGAGGGCCGCCAGCGGGCCGGGCAGCAGAACGCCTGCCGCCTGGATCAGCCAGCCGAACCCGCCAAGCCCGGCCCGGTCGGTCAGTTCCGCCTCCTCCGCGGCCAGCCGCAGCGCGGTCAGGTACCCGGCCGGGTCGCGGTCGGCCTGGCTCAGCGGCGGGCGGCGGCCGGTCAGCCCCAGCGCCCGCAGTGCTGCCCGCTGGGTGGTGAGCACGGTCTGCGTGGCCCCGGCCGCGGTCCCGGCTGCCGCGCACGCGTCCAGCGCCACGTGCGCGGTGATATCCCGGGACCCGTCCGGGATGGGCTGCACCGCCCGGCCGTCCCGGAATCCGGCCAGGGTCCCGGCCAGCGGCCTGGCCGCGCGGGAGTGCGCGTAGTCCGCCGCCAGGGCCAGGCCGCCGTCGAGCCGGCCGATCACGTCCGCCCAGGCCGCGCACCGTGGATGCCCCAGCTCGGCACGGTCGCCGGGATGCTGCAGCGGCCACCACCGGCGCAGCCACTCCTGTTCTCCCGGCCCGGCGGGCGCCCCGGTCCGCTCCGCGCCACTGCCGGGATCCACCAGCACGATCCGCGGCCCGTCCGCAGTCAGCTCGGCCACGTCGACGGGGATGTTGTCCAGCCACTCGCTGGCGATAACCAGGCCGCGGATCCGGGTCGGTAGCGCACTCGACCAGCGGATGCGGTCATCCGGCCCGGGCGAGTGTGGTGCGATCTCGACCGCGCGGGGAACGATCCGTTGCGGAAAAGAAAGCCCCGGGCCGGCCGGCGCCAGGCCGGCGGGCAGGTGCTGCGCGAGCGCCAGGACCTGGCGCAGCAACTCTCCCTGGCCTGCCCCGATGTCCACCAGGTCGAGCCGGTCGGGGTGGCCGAGCGCGGCGTCGGTGTGGCTGAGCAGGGCGAGGATGGCCCCGGCGTAGCGCGGCGACGCGTGCACCGAGGTCCGGAAGTGCGCCGCCGGGCGTTCCCCGCGCGCATAGAAGCCGTCCCGGCCGTACAGCGCGTCCTGGGTCGCAGCCCGCCATGTCGTCCACACGCGGCCGACTCTAGTGGCCGCTACCCACGGGGCCGGTGGGCCGTGGCCCGCCCCGGCCCGCGGATATGCTGATCGTTGCCGTTCTGGCACCCGTGGCGAAGGCCAGCGAGAGGCACCCAGCGAGAGGAACGCCGAGGCGATGGGGGACCCAGCGGAGCGCCCGGCCCGGCTCAGGGTCGGCGTGATCGGCGCGGGGCGGGTCGGCACCGTCCTGGGCGCCGCGCTGGAACGGGCCGGTCACCAGGTGATCGCCGTCTCAGCCGTGTCCGACCGGTCGCTGGACCGGGCCGAGCGGATGCTGCCCGGGGCGGTGGTCATGCGGCCGCCGGAGCTGCTGGCCGCCGTGGACCTCGCCCTGCTCACCGTCCCTGACGACGCGCTGCCCGGCCTGGTCTCCGGCCTGGCCGCCACCGACGCGCCGCTGGCTGGCCGGCTCATGGTGCACACCAGCGGCCGGCACGGAGCCGCCGTGCTGGAGCCCGCTACGGTGCGCGGGGCGCTCCCGCTGGCACTGCACCCGGTCATGACGTTCACCGGCCGCCCGGACGACCTGGACCGGCTGGCCGGCATCAGCTTCGGGGTGACCGCCCCGCCGCCGTTGCAGCCCGCGGCCGAGGCGCTGGTCATCGAGATGGGCGGCGAGCCCGTACTCATCGACGAGGCGGACCGCCCGCTGTATCACGCCGGCCTGGCCAGTGCGGCCAACCACCTGGTCGCCCTGGTGGCCCAGTCGGCCGATCTGCTCCGCGCGGCCGGGGTGAACGACCCGGACCGGATGCTCGGGCCGCTGCTGTCCGCCGCCCTTGACAACGCGCTGCGGCTCGGCGACGCGGGCCTGACCGGACCGGTCGCCCGCGGCGACGCGGACACCGTGGCCGAGCACGTGCGGGCGCTGGTCAGCGCCTCGCCCGAGGCGCTGCGCGCCTACGTGGCCCTGGCCCGGCTCACCGCCGACCGCGCGCTGGCAGCGGGCATCCTCACCGCCGCGGACGCGCAGCGCCTGCTCGACGTGCTCGCCGAGGCCCCGCGATGATGCCGGTTGTCGCGCGCACCAGGCTCGGCCTGGCCGCCGCCCGGCGCGGGCTCGCCTCCCCGGTGGTGCTCGTGCCGACCATGGGCGCGCTGCATGACGGCCACCGCGAGCTGATCCGCCAGGCGCGGGAGATAGCTTCCCCTAACGGAAGTGTCGTGGTGTCCGTGTTCGTCAACCCGCTGCAGTTCGGGGCGGGTGAGGACCTCGAACGCTACCCGCGCACGCTGAACGCGGATGTGTTTATCGCGGCCGAGGAAGGGACGGACCTGGTGTTCGCGCCGAACGCGGCCCAGATGTACCCGCGGCCCCAGCTGGTCACCCTCGATCCCGGGCCGGTGGGCCGGATCCTGGAGGGGGAATCCCGGCCCGGGCACTTCTCCGGGGTGCTGACCGTGGTGGCGAAGCTGTTCCAGCTGATCGGCGCGGACGTGGCGGTGTTCGGCGAGAAGGACGCGCAGCAATTGGCCCTGGTCCGCCGCATGGTCGGTGACCTCGACCTGGGGGTCGAGATCGCCGGCGTCCCCACCGTGCGCGACGACGACGGGCTCGCGATCTCGAGCCGGAACCGGTTCCTGTCCCCGGCCGAGCGGCAGACGGCGCTGCTGCTGCCCACGGCGTTGCGGGCCGGCCAGGAAGCGGCCCACGCCGGGCCGGCCGCGGTCCGCAAGTCCGCGGGCGAGATCCTGGCCACGGCCACGGACCCGCCGTTGCGGCTGGACTACCTGGCGCTCGTGGACCCGGACACGTTCGAGGAGGTCGGCGAGGAGCACGCGGGCCCGGCCCGGCTCCTGGTGGCCGCCCGGGTCGGCGCCACCCGGCTGATCGACAACACCCCGCTGAGCCTGGAGTGCCATGCTGCTGACGATTGACGTGGGCAACACCAACACCGTGCTGGGCATCTTCGACGGCGACCAGATCGTCGAGCACTGGCGGATCAACACCGACCCGGACCGGACCGCCGACGAGATCGCGGTGCTGCTGCGCGGGCTGCTCGAGCACAGTTCGCTGGTCAAGGACACCGACGTGAGCGGGATCGCGCTGTGCTCCACGGTGCCGTCGGCGCTGCACGAGATGCGGGAGATGTGCCGCCGGTACTACCGGGACATCCCGTCGCTGATCATCGAGCCGGGGGTGCGCACCGGGGTGTCCGTCCGGATGGACAACCCCAAGGAAGTGGGCAGCGACCGGATCATGAACACGGTGGCGGCCGTGCACCTGTACGGCGGCCCGGCCATCGTGGTCGACTTCGGCACCTCCACCAACTTCGACGCGGCCAGCGCGAAAGGCGAGTTCGTCGGCGGGGCGATCGCCCCCGGCATCGAGATCTCGGTGGACGCGCTGACCCGGCGGGCCGCCCAGCTGCTCAAGGTGGAGCTGAACCGGCCGCACCACGTGATCGGCAAGAACACGGTGGAGGCCCTGCAGTCCGGCATCATCTTCGGGTTCGCCGGCCAGGTCGAGGGCATCGCGCGGCGGATGGCCTCCGAGCTCGCCCCGGAGGATCCGGAGTCGGTGACCGTGATCGCGACCGGCGGGCTGGCCCCGCTGGTCATCGACGAGGTGAGCATCATCGACGCCTACGAGCCGTGGCTGACCCTGATCGGCCTGCGCCTGGTGTTCGAGCGCAACAACCTCAGCGCGTGGCCGGGCGCGTCCCGGGATGCTCCGTCCCGGCGCGTGTCCCGGGGCGTTCCAGGCACCTCCGGTCCGGCTGGGTGAACCCGAACCGCTCGTACAGGCCGTGCGCGTCGGAGGTGTGCAGCGTCCACCGGAACGACGCGCCGGGACCCCGCTCGATCATCGTGGCCACCAGTTCCACGCCCAGGCCCTGGCCGCGGAACTCCTGGTCGATGTACACATCGGACAGGTAGGCGAACTCGGCCCCGTCCGAGATGGCCCGGGCGAAGCCGATCATCGCGCCAGTGTCGCTCCGGTAGACGCCGACGGTCCGCCAGGCGCTGTCGAGTTGCTGCTCGACGACGCTCCGGGTCCGCCAGCGTCCCCAGTACGCCTCCGTGGACAGGAACTGCCAGAGGGTGTCCCGGTCTACCCGGCCGGGGTCGTCGTCCAGCTCGTACTGCCCCACCGTGATGCGCACGCCAAGGACTGTATCCGGGCGGGTGTCCGGCTTCGCCCAATTAACCCACCGGTGCCCGCCCCTGAGCCACCCGGCCGCCGCCCGCCCCCGCCGGTGACCCAAGCACCCCGAGGTCCACGCCGCCCACTCTCCGCCAGCTTCAGCCTCCCCCGTCCCAGCCCCGGTTCGTGATCTAACGATTGGTGTTGCCCGGACGACACCAATCGTTAGATCACGATGGCTGGGTACGCTCGGACGGGTGGATAGCGAGGAAATGGCGGCCGGGCCAGAAGATACGAGCGTTCCGGAGCAGATGCGGGTTCGGCTGGATAAGCGCCAGCGGCTGCTGGACGAGGGCGTGGACCCCTATCCGGTGGGTTTCCCGCGTACCGCGACCATCGGCGAGGTGCGGGAGCGCTATCCCGGCCTGGAGCCGGACACCCAGACCGGGGACCGGGTCGGTGCCACCGGCCGGGTGATGCTGTCCCGGTCTGGCGGCAAGCTGAGCTTCGCCACCATCCGGGACGGCACCGGGGATATCCAGGTCATGATCTCGCTGGACCGGGTCGGCCCGGACGCGCTGGCCGCCTGGAAGCGGGACGTGGACCTCGGGGACCACATCGGGGTGGAAGGTGAGGTCATCTCCTCGCGCCGCGGTGAGCTGTCGATTCTCGCTGACCGGTACGCGATCACCGCCAAGGGCCTGCGGCCGCTACCCGAGAAGCACAAGGGGCTCAGCGACGTCGAGTCGCGGGTGCGGCACCGTTATGTGGACCTGATCGTGAATCCGGACGCCAGGCGGATGGCCGGGATCCGGGCCGCCGTGATCCAGTCGTTCCGCCACGACCTTCACGTCCGGGGCTTCCTCGAAGTGGAGACGCCGGTGCTGCAGGCGGTGCACGGCGGCGCCAACGCGCGCCCGTTCATCACCCGGATCAACGCCTACAACATGGAGCTGTTCCTGCGCATCGCGCTGGAACTGCACCTGAAACGGCTTATCGTCGGCGGCATCGAGAAGGTCTACGAGATCGGCCGTATCTTCCGCAACGAGGGGGTCGATTCCACCCATAATCCCGAGTTCACCATGCTGGAGGCGTACGAGGCCTACGGCGACTACGACACCGTGGCCACGCTGACCCGGGAACTGATCCAGAACGCGGCGGTGGCGGCGTTCGGTGCCCCGGTGGCACGCCGGGGCGGGCAGGAGCACGACATCAGCGGCGAGTGGCCGGCCAAGACCGTGTACGGCGCGATCTCCGAGGCCCTGGGCGAGGAGATCGACCCGGGCACCAGCGAGGACCGGCTGCGCAAACTGTGCGCCCAGGCAGGCGTGCCCGCCGAGCCCGGCTGGGGCCACGGCCAGATCGTGCTGGAGATGTACGAGCGGCTGGTCGAGGAGCGGACCGTCGAGCCCACGTTCTACCGCGACTTCCCGGTGGATGTGTCCCCGCTGACCCGGGCCCACCGGGAGGACCCGAGGCTGGCCGAGCGCTGGGACCTGGTCGCGTTCGGCACCGAGCTGGGCACCGGGTACTCGGAGCTGATCGACCCGGTCGAGGAACGCCGCAGGCTCACCGCCCAGTCGCTGCTCGCGGCGGGTGGCGATCCGGAAGCCATGCAGCTAGACGAGGATTTCCTGCAGGCACTCGAGTACGGGATGCCGCCGACCGGCGGCGTGGGCGTAGGCATGGACCGCGTGCTGATCATGCTGACCGGCGAGAGCATCCGGGAAACCACCCTGTTCCCCCTGGTCCGCCCCCAGTAGCCCGCGCGGGATCAGTCTCGGCCGTTGGCTTCGTCCACGCGCGCGAACATGGCCAGCAGCTGCATCCGCTGCGCTTCGGGCAGGCTCCCGAACCGCGCCATGGCCTCCTCAGGCGTCCGGACATCGGCGAACGCCGCCAGCGGCGTGTCCGACCGCGCCAGCCGCTCGCGCTCGTCCGGAGTCAGGCCTTGCAGGAACGCGATCGCGTCCTCGACTCCGTCGATCCGGCTAATCCGGGCGACCAGGTCGTCCGCCGAGCGGTCGACCTCGCTGGGCATGACCGTAGCCGGGATGGCCGACACGATGCCGAGCACCTCGGTGACCCGGCTGCTGATCTCGTCGGCGCTGCGGAACTTGCCCTTGGCCACGCAGGCGAACAGGTATTCGCCCAGCCAGAACACCCAGTCGTCGCGCATCAGCATGCGCTGCTGTACCTCGGGAGTAAGGATTTGCCGGACGAATCCGGCGTTGCCGGTGTTGATCCGGAACCGGTCGTCGAAGACCGGGTTGCCGAGCTCGGTTCTGCCCCAGAGCTTGATCTGCTGGACGCGGTACGGCTGGACGATGGTGCCGGGCACCATCGTGGCGAGTTCGACCGCGCACACCGCCACATCGGGACTGAACCTCCCGGCCTGGAACAGGCCCGGGTCGATGTAGGTGTTCGCGTTCGCGACGGTGACCGTGCGGCCGCCGATGCGGGCCCGGAACGCGTCGCTGAACGTCGTCTCGCCGACCGCACGCTGGGGGGTGTCGAGCAGGCGCGAGTCCCCGTACATGGCCCGGGTGATGTCGTGGATGCCGTCCACGACATCATGCCCGAACGGCCGCCCGGTCACCGGCTGCCAGCCCAGGGCGGCGTCAGCCAGGCCAGGCACCCCGGCCGGGGCGGCCTGCGCAGGTTCATGGTGGCGGCGGCCGAAGAGCGGCATCGGTTCTCCTGGGACTCGAAGGCAACGAGCAGATGTAACTCCCTGCCGCCCCGGTGCGCATCGGTAGTCGCTACGTAATCCGGGTCCCGCCGGGGGCGGCCGGGCCAGGGCGTGATCAGGGACCGCGTCAGACGATGCGGACCGCGCCCACGAACACGTCCCACATGACCGGCTGGACCTGGACGACCTGGCCCGTGGATGGGGCGTCCACCATCAGGCCGCCGCCCAGGTAGATCCCGACATGGTCGATGCCCGGGTAGAAGAAGACCAGATCGCCTGGCTCGAGCTGACTCCGGGAAATGTGCTCGCCCATGTTGTACTGCGAGACGGTGTAGTGCGGCAGGCTGATGCCCACCTGCGCGTACGCCCACATCACCAGCCCAGAACAGTCGAACGTGCTCGGCCCGGCCGCGCCCCACACATACTCGTCGCCCCGGCGGGTCATCGCGTACCGCAGCGCCTCCGCGCCGACCGTGTTGGCGGTGGGCAGGTTGATGTTCGGGTAGTTCCCGGTGCGCTGGTAGATGCTCATGGCCTGGGAGAAGGCCGCACTGTTGAGCCGGTTCACCTTGCCCTGGATGATCTGCTTCTTGGCTGCCATCGTCTTGGCCAGGCCGGTCACCTTGGTCTCCTGCTGCACCGCGGTGTCGTGGGCCCGGCGGGCGGCGGCCTCCGCGGTGGACAGCGCGCTGACCCGGTCCCCGTTCTCCGTCTGCAGCTGCTGCATGATCGCGGCCCGGCTGAGCAGGGTGCCGGTGTCCGGCGAGGTGAGGACCTCCAGCGGGGTGGCCAGGCCTCCGTTCATGTAACTCTGCGCGGCGAGCTGGCCGACCGCGGCCTGGCCCGACACGAGCCGGCTGGCGTCCTGCCGGTAGGTCGTCATCGCGGTCTTCGCTTCGGCGTGGGCCTCGGTGAGCTGGATGCGCAGCCCGTCGTACTGCTCGCTCAGCACGTCGATCTGGTGGCCGAGGCTCTTGGCCTGAGACACCAGGCTGGTCAGGCTGGGCTGCGGGCGGCTGACCGCCGCGCTGCTCAGCGTGGCGGGCAGGGCCAGGCCGGCGGCTGCGGCCACACCGCCCACGGTGGCGAGCCGCCGCCAGAGGTGGCGCTGGAACCCGGCGGCACGGAACCGCCGTGCCATCGGCGTACGTCCCGCTGTGAGCCAGCGTTCCACGAGCTCTCCTCTCTCATCCCGCCTGCCGGGCTAGCTGACGGGTTCGGGCCAGAGGAGCCCTACCGCTGGGCGCTGCGTCGCGCCTGCTCGCGGATTCACCCCGGGAACACGGGTCCCCGGCTTCCTGGCCGCATCCTGCGGCGCAGAGACTCGGCGGCCGTGCCGCGCTCTGGGGGCTGAAGTGCAGCACGGTGACAGCGATGCAGATTAATGGATCACCGGTCGCTCGGTGGCCGGAACGGCAGAATCCTTGTCCGCTTGTTGCGGAGTGAGCAGGCTGAGTGCCTTGCGGCCGCTTCGGCGCGTTTGACCCGTTGCGGGCCGCCCGCCTTCGCGGGGTTTCCGGGTCGCTGGCGCGGGAGTGTTTGCCCAGTTCACCGGGCCTCCCCGGGATCCGGAGTACGAGCCGAGATCAGGACGTGATGGGCGGCGGCAACTTCGTGTCGGCTAAAGAGGCAGCTTGTCATTGATTGATTACGCAGAGTCTGGAAAAGGGCGCCTGCGGTGTTCCTGGCTCCGCCGGGGGCGGGCAGCAGATCATGCCTCAGCCGCAGGCCGGCCCAGGCCAGCGGCTAAGGTGTGCGGGCGATGGAGCACATCATCAGGCGGGCCCGCACCCGCGACATCCGGGCCATCGCCGGCCTGGTCGCCGAGAACGTCGCGTCCGGCCGGGTACTGCGGAAGGCCACTGTCACCCTGTACGAGAGCGTCCAGGAGTTCTGGGTCGCCGAGCGGCTCAGCGACCGCCAGGTCGTGGGCTGCGGCGCGCTGCACGTGATGTGGGAGGACCTGGCCGAGATCCGCACGGTGGCGGTGCACGAGAGCTGCCAGGGCCAGGGCATCGGCCACCGCCTGGTCGCGGCGCTGCTGGACAGCGCCCGGGAGGTCGGCGTCACTCGGGTCTTCGTGCTCACGTTCGCGCTGGGCTTCTTCGCCCGGCACGGGTTCGAGGAGATCGAGGGCACGCCCGTCTCGCACGAGGTGTACACCGAACTGTTGCGCTCCTACGACGAGGGCGTGGCGGAATTCCTCGACCTGGGCCGGGTTAAGCCCAACACGCTCGGCAACAGCCGGATGCTGCTCCGTCTGCCATCGCTTCCCGAGGCCCCGCTGCCCCGGGCGGCCCCGCCCGGCACGCCCCTGTCCGACACGTCCCTCGCAGATACGTCCCTCGCAGATACGTCCCCGCTCCCGGGGGCGTCCTCCCTCCCGGGGGCGTCCTCCCTCCCGGGCGCCGCCCCGCTCCCGGGTACGCCTGACCCGCCGACCTCCGGCGGCTGACCGGGCCGCGTCCGCTCAGAGCAGCCGGAGCTGGCGGTCGGCGGGACGCCGGGCCCGCGGCGGCACGGAGCGGTCCAGCAGGGCCGGGTCTATCGCGGACAGGAACGGCGAGACGCCGGTCTCGGTGCTGCTGCCGTGTCTGCTGCGCCGCGCCGCGCAGCTCAGCAGCAGGTGCGCGCGGGCCCGGGTCATGCCCACGAACAGCAGCCGCCGTTCCTCGGCCGGATCCGGGCGGGCGTCCGGCGCCGCGCCGGGCAGCCAGAGCGGCAGCAGATCGCGTTCACAGCCGGCCAGGAAGACCACCTCGAACTCCAGGCCCTTGGCCGCGTGCAAGGTCAGCAGAGCGATCGCGTCCGCGCGGGGATCGAGGGCATCCACCTCCGCGCCGAGCGCGATCTCGGTCCGGAACCCCTCCATGTCGTCCCCGCACCGGCGGGCGAGCGGCGTCAGCACCTCACCCGCCGCGCGCAGGTCAGTGCCGGACAGGCCGCCCCGGCCGGTGCCGGGGGCCCGGGCCGCGTCCGCCGCGGCGGCGAGCCGGCTCACCGTGCTCCGCAGCTGGTGCACGACCGCTGCCCCGGGCGGCAGCGGTCCCGGATCGCGGCCCGGTGCCAGCCCGCCCGGCGCCAGCCCGCCCGGCGCCGCCCTGACCAGGGGCAGCTCCCGGAGGATCTCGGCCACCCCGGGCCGGCGCTCCAGCAGGTCGTGTGAGCGCTTCTGGAACGGCAGCCCGGCCCGGGTCAGCCCCTGGCCAAGCGCCGCGGCCTGGGCGTCGGTCCGGTACAGGACGGCGATGTCGGCGAGCCCGATGCCGCCGTGGCCGTGGCCGTCGGCGCGCCCGCTGTCCAGCGAGTGAAACGATGACCCGCCGAGCAGGCCGTCGATGGCCTCGGCGATCCAGGCTGCCTCACCGGCCGGGTCGGTGGCTTCATGGAGGCTGATCCTGGCGCGGGGAGCGGTCCCCGGCGTGCGGCCCGTGGCCGCCCGGGCCGGGCGCAGCGTCCGGCCCGGTACCAGGGTGGCGGGCGCGATGGCCTGCATCGCCCCGGCCACGATGGCGGGGCTGGAGCGGTAGTTCGCCGTGAGCGCCACCGTGGACGCTCCCGGGAAGTCCTCCCCGAACCGCAGGAAGAAACCCACGTCCGCACCGCGGAAACGGTAGATGGCCTGGTCCGGGTCGCCGATCACGGTGAGGCCGGTCCCGTCCCCGGCGAGCAGCCGCAGCAGCGCGTACTGCGCCGCGTCGATGTCCTGGTACTCGTCCACGCTGATCCGCGGCCAGCGCTCGCGGAGCCGGGCGGCCACCGCCGGCGCGCCTTCCAGCACCTCGACCGCCAGCTCGACCAGGCCGTCGAAGTCCACCAGGTCGCGGGCGGCCAGGCCCTGGCGCAGCAGTTCCCGCCGCTGCGGGTCGGCGGCCGCGCCGGCGAGCAGGGTCCGGCCGCTGCGCGGCGACCCGGCTAGCTCGGTGGCTACCTCCAGCACCGACTTGTCGTCGGCCACCGTGAAGTCCGCTGCCAGCCCGGCCAGCTGGTGATGCTCGCGCAGGATCATCAGCCCGAGGCCGTGGAAGGTGGTCACGGTGAGCCCGGCGGTACCCTGGCCGAGCAGCGCCGCCAGGCGCTCGCGCATCTCCTCCGCGGCCCGGCGGGTAAAGGTGAGAGCCAGGCAGGCCTCGGCGGCCACGCCCTGCTCGGTCACGCCGGCCGCGAGGCGGCGCGTCAGCGTGCGCGTCTTGCCGGTACCCGGCCCAGCAATGATCATCAGCGGCGCGGCGGTGGCCGCGGCGGCCCGTTGCTCGGGGTCGAGCCGGTCCAGCAGGGAACCGTCCGCGGCTTCCCCCGGAGAAGCTCTTTCTTCCCTGACGATGTTCCGTGCGATCCCGCCCCGGCCCGCCTTATCCTCCGCGGGCCGCTCAACCGGGGTGTGCCCGCCCGCTTCGCCGCCGACGGCCGTCTCATCCCGCGTGGCCGGCCCAACCGTGGTGGCCGCCGGCCGTCCGGGCCGCCGGGGTTCGGGGACGGCGCCGGTCAGGGCCGCGGGCTCGGCTAGGTCGAAGAGCGCGGCCGTGCCCCGGCTGAGTTCACCGGGCGCGAAGAGCCGGATCACCCCGTACTCGCCGTCGTAGCCGGCCTCCTTGTGCGCCGCGCCGGCGCGCAGCCTCGTGATGGCCTCGCCGAGCAGGCTGCCGCCGGCCCGGCTCAGCTCGCCGGGCGGGGTGGCGAGCAGGATAGCCAGTTCCGGGCCGAGCGCAGCGACCAGGCGGCTCACCTCGGCGTCGACTTTCTTGCTTTTGGGCCCGGTGCCGAGGAGTTCGCCCACCACGTCCGGCAGGGAGACCATGTTTACTGAGCCGGCCGCCCCGTCCGGCCGGTAACCCTCGGGCCGGTCGGCGAGCTCGGTCACCCGGTTCAGCACGCCGATGGTCAACGGCTTCCCGCACTCGGGACACATTCCCGCCTGGGCGGCCGACTGGTCAGGCTCCAGGCGGACGCTGCACTTGCGGTGCCCATCCAAGTGGTAACGGCCGCCCTCGGGGAAGAAATTGACGGTCCCGTGCAGGCCGGTCCCGGTGCGCAAGGCACGCTCGATCGCAAAATAATCCAGTTCAACGTCAAGTGTTGTCGCCTCGCGGCCGAGCATCGGGGGTGAGTGCGCGTCCGAATTACTGACCAGCCGATAACCGTCAAGGGAAGAGCACATCCAGTTCATGGGCGGGTCAGAGGAGAGTCCGGTCTCAACCGCGAACACCTGGCTGGCAAGGTCGCCGTAACAGTCGGCGACGACATCGAAACCGGATTTGGATCCCAGTACCGCGAACCATGGAGTCCAGATATGGGCCGGCACCAGATAGCAGCCGGGGCCCGCGTTCAGCGTGATGTCCAGCAGGTGCCTTGAGTCGAGCCCGAGAATGGGGCGCCCGTCAGAGGCCAGGTTGCCGACCTTCGCAAGGGCAGCGGTGATCTTCCCCGCAGCTTCCAGCGTCGGCGCATACAACAGGTGATGAACCTTGCGTGTGCGCTCACCGGCCCGGTAGATCGTGGATATCTCCGTAGAGAGCATGAAACGCACTGGCAGATCACAAGTCATCGGGGAGTTCCGCCGTAGCTGGTCGGCCAGGTCCGGACGCAGTTGAAGTAAGCCCGGTTCGGCGGGAACCAGCGTCTCGCGGAGTTCTTCCGCCCAGCCCGGATGGGTGAAGTCCCCGGTGCCGACGACCGTGACGCCCTTGCGCAGCGCCCACCAGGCGAGCCCGGGAATGTCACAGTTCTTACTGCATGCCCGGGAGAAGCGCGAGTGGATATGCAAGTCGGCGTGAAACATCCTGCGTCGCTGGCTGCTTTCTCCGTCGTGGTACGCGGCCCTGACGATCCTGCTGAGCTGAGCGGCCGCCTGGCCTATGCCCTGGTCCCGCGGCTGTCCTGTCCCGCGGCCGGGCCCGGCGGCCTCATCTGGCCGCCGGTGCCCTGGTGTCCCGTGCCTCACTCCCGGCCATGCCTGCCGGCTGCGGAGGCCGACTGGCCGTCCGGCCCGGGTGCCTGGTCCAGCCTGCCGCCTGACCCAGGGACGGCCGCCCGGCCTGGCCTGCCCCGTCTGAGCGGGCCGTCTGAGCTGGCCGCCTGAGCTGGCCGGACGGGCCTGGTGACCTGCCTGTCCGGGGCGCGACCAGGCTGCCGCGAAACCGCAGATTCGCCTGCTACGTCTGGGATCCTGCCACGACGATAGGCGCCGTGGGGTGTGGATCGGGTCAGGCGCGCGGCCTGGTTACGTGGCCAGACGGCATGGGCCGCCCGGGGCGGGCGGTCTCCCCGCCCGGGTCCGTGCCTCAGCCGGACGCGGGACCTCGCCCCGTCGCGGCCGCCCGGCGCGTCTCATCACCCGGCCGGCTCCGCACCGCCTCGGGAACCGCCAGCACCGGGCGGGCCGCCCGGTGGCGGGGAGCCCGCGGCTGCGAGCTCCGGGGGCGGCCGGTCCCGCACTCCAGCGCGGCGGCCCGGAGTTGTGCGTCACGCAAGGGGGAGGGCGCGGACGGCCACCCATTGGCTATGCGCAACAATGCATAAGTAGGCTTGCGGTAGATGACCGAATGTTCATCGCCGGTTACACCGATCAAGGTGAGCACCGAGGTGACGGGCGGTGCAGGCGGGAAGGCCAGTAGGACGGCCGGAAAGGAGTGCGCCTTGCTCAGCGACCTGGCCGCTCTGACGCCTCCTGCGGTTGTCTGCGTGGCGTTCCTGATCGGAGTGGGGCTCTTCCTGCGTCATCAGCTTGGCCCCAAGCGTGAGTCTGCAGAAGACGCGTACCCGGAGGATATTTCCGGCGACGGCGGGATTCCGCACGGTGATGGCGCCCAGAGTGATGCTTCGCAGCCAGCAGCATCGCCCGATCGCGGTGAGCGGTAGAGCACGTTCAGAACGCAGCGGCAACCGCCAGTGGGGACGGGATACATCGGCGCTCAACTTTGCGGGTGTCCTATCCATGTTCGATTACTCAGAGTTACAGTTATCTTCCAGGTAGTCCGCCTGGCCATGTCGCTCAGAGAACTCTGACCGCGTTTCCAGGAGCATGAATTGGCAAACGCAAGCGGTGCATGGTATATCTTTGGCAACCTAAAATAGTTGCTCCAGCGGAAGGGCTGGCACCCATGGCACAAAAGGTTCAGGTGCTCCTCGTCGATGACCTCGACGGCGGTGAGGCGACCGAGACCGTGGCCTTCAGTCTCGATGGCGCTACCTACGAGATCGATCTCAGTTCAGAAAACGCGA
Organism: Streptosporangiaceae bacterium; assembly: GCA_036509255.1. Taxonomy (GTDB): domain Bacteria; phylum Actinomycetota; class Actinomycetes; order Streptosporangiales; family Streptosporangiaceae; genus RYN-230. The sequence goes on along the minus strand of DATCFY010000107.1, from coordinate 1,225 downwards.
ACAAGCTCCGCAAAGAGTTTGCGCCCTACGTAGACCATGCACGCAAGGCCAGTGGCGGCGCTGCTGCCGGCCGCCGCCGGCGGACGAGGACCGGGCCGGGCCGGGAGCGCAGCTCGGAAATCCGCGCCTGGGCCAAACAGCGCGGCTACAAGGTGAGTGAGCGCGGCCGGATTCCGGCTCAGATCATCTCGGAGTACGACGCAGCCCACTAAGGACTGCGACAGAGGGCCCGCAGGTGCCCTGTGGTGCCAGTTATCCGTTGGACGCTGGAGCACGCCGCAGGACCCGTGCGGGCCCTGTGCTTTGTGGGCCCTGTGCTTTGTGGGCCCCGGGCTTAGCGGAACGGGCTTAGCGAGGCCCACGCTTGCGGCCCCCGCGCTTGGGCCGGAGTGTGCTTACCGGCTGCGCCTTGCGGATGTCCCGCGTTTCAGGGGTCCCGTGCTTCGAGGGCGGGGCTTTCTGCGCGCTGGTATCCGCACCCTGTTCTCTGTGCCGTATCCCTGGCCCGCGTTATCCGATGGCGTGGCGTCCGCGACGGCCTGGCGGCGCCGTGTTATCTGTGCCACGAGTCCCGGCGCCCGGTGCGCCCGGCTAATACCGCTCTCCTAGCCCCGGCCTCCGGGATCAGGGCTTCCCGCCCGCCTCCGGGTCGGCGCCCCAGGCTTCCCGGCCGGGCTGAGGGTCCGCATCTCGCACGGATGCCCGCTTCTTCCGGACTTGTTCCGGTGCCCGTTTCCCCGGCCCGGCCGGGGCACGTGCTAGCGCCGGCGGGATCGGGAGGCCCCGCCACCGCTGGGCCTGGTGCCCCGGCCCGGCGAAGCGTCTCCTGCGGTGAACTTCCGGGGCGAACCGCTCGTTGGTACGGAGTATGAACCGGCGCTGGTCGCAGCAGGGTGAAGGGCGTTCGCTTGCGGCGTACAGGGAACACCTTCCCCCCTCCCCGGGGTTGGATGGGATGAAGGTCCTCCTGCCGGGGAACTGTTTACATAAGTGCCGCATATCGCGCGGTACATCGTCCGGCATGCGGGCTACCATGCGGAAGGGACGGGCCCCGGACATCCGGACATCTGGGTCCCCCCGACCGCTCTGTGAGGAGCGAGGCGATGTTCGAAAGGTTTACCGACCGGGCGCGGAGAGTTGTGGTGCTGGCTCAAGAAGAAGCCAGGATGCTCAACCACAACTACATCGGCACCGAGCACATCCTGCTTGGCCTGATCCACGAGGG
>DATCFY010000106.1:0-85568 GCA_036509255.1 Streptosporangiaceae bacterium | reverse complement strand
ACGAACAGGGATTCCGCGTCCCGGGCCAGCTCGGCAGCGCCCCGGTTGAGCTCGTCGGAGCAGGTGCCCACGCCCTCGATGGTGACGGCGTCCCGGATCCGCGGGTGGCCGAACTTGCGGACCTGCTCGATCCCGCCCGCGAGCCGGCGCAGCGCAGCCTTGGCGTCCATCCGCAGCCAGTCGGGCAGGTCTTTGTCGCCTGACGGTCCGGCCTGGTCCCAGGTCCACGGGCCGGTCCGGGCCCGGATCCCGGAGGAGGCCAGCGCCTCGAGCACGGCGTCCAGGTGGTTGCAGCCCGGCTCCTCGAACAGGGTCGTGCCGAACCGGATCATCTCCGCCGCGGCGTGCTGCGCGTGCACGTACATGTCCTGCTCGGTCAGGGCGGCGAAGGACGGGTAGATGAACTGGCGCAGTGCGTCGAGGGTCTGGCCGCCTTCCGGCATCGCGCCCTTCGCGCAGCACAGCAGGTGCCGGTGCCCGTTGACCAGGCCGGGAGTGATCACGCCGTCGGGTGCGTCGATGAGCCGCCGGGGCGTGTACCGGGTGAGCAGGTCCGCCCGCTGGCCCACCTCGACGATGACCCCGCCGTCGATGGCCACCGCGCCGGAGCGGTACATCTCCCGCTGCGGGTTCATGGTGAGCAGCCAGCCTCCCGCGACCACGGTGTCCACCGTGGCCGGCCCGGCTACGTCCACGGCGTCTGCCATCCTGCCTCCCGGATCAGATCTAAGATCTGAGGCTAGGTGGGGAGACCAGGACCGTCAATCCCACGTACGTAACCATCGTGTTTCGGGCTTCCGGCTGGCCATCCTCATGGTAGCGGGCCTCGCTAGCCTTGACGAAGCTCGCCAGCACAGAGTCTGATATCTCATGTCTCGGCTGCCGCACGCGTGAGGAACTGCCCGATGAGCTCAGTCATATGAGGACGGTCATGAACACGGCCACGAGCACCCGCAGATGAGCACGGGCACCTCGGCCTCGGTGCTGCTGCGCGAGCGCGGCGCGGCCAGCTGGGCGGCGGCGGTCAGCCATCCGATGGTGACCGAGATCGGCGCCGGCTCGCTGCCGCACGCGACGTTCCGCTACTACTTCGAGCAGAACGTGCTGTACCTCGAGGACTACGCCCGGGCCATCGCCCTGATCATCGGCCGTGCCCCGGACCTGGCCGGCATCACGGTGCTGACTAGGTTCCTGAGCCAGATCGTGGACACCGAGCTGCCCGCCAACTACGCGTTCCTGGCCCGGCTGGGCGGCCCGGCCGGCCCCGATGCCGGAGCCACGATGGCGCCCGCCACCTACGCCTACACCCGGCATCTGCTCGACACGGCCGGACGGCATGACCTCGCGGCCGGGCTCGCCGCGGTGCTGCCGTGCCAGTGGAGCTACGGCGAGCTCGCGACCCGCCTGGCCGTGTCCCTGCCCGCCGACCCGGTCTACGCCGACTGGATCGGCATGTTCGCCGGCGATGGCTACGACGAGCTGGTCCAGGCCAGCACGTCCCTGCTCGACCAGCACACCGACGTGGCCGACGAGCCCCAGATGACGTCCCTGGCCGTGGTGTTCGACCGGTCGACCCGGTACGAGCTGGCCTTCTGGGACATGGCCTACTCCCGCGGCCAGCCCCCCGGGCTCACGCACCAGTTCCCGTCGTCGTGATCATGACTTTGGTGTCGTCGGGACGACACCAAAGTCATGATCACGAACCCGCCGGGGCGCTGGCCGAGGCGAGGAGGAGCCGGGCGGCGCGGTGGCCGACCATCATCGACGCCAGGTTGGTGTTGGCCCTCGGGATGACCGGCAGGATCGAGGAGTCAGCCACGGACAGCCCGGAGACGCCCAGCACGTCCAGCTCCGGGCTGACCACCGTGCCCGGGTCGGACGGGTCCCCCATCCGGCACGTGCCGCAGTGGTGGTTGTAGGTCCCGGCGACCCGCCGGGCCGCATCCGCCAGGTCGCCCGCCCGCCACCAGGCGCCGTCGGGCACCCGGACCAGGCCGCGGGCGGCCAGGTCGTCGACGAGCCCGGCCGTGGTGGTGACGATCTCCGCCATCCGGTCCGCGTCCTGGCGGTCCGCGAGGTGGCGGACCCGGACCTCGGCCCCGCCGTCCAGGGTCAGGGTGACCTGGCCCCGGCTGAGCGGCGTCATCAGCGCCGCGGTGAACGAGACCTGGGTCGCCGGCACGGACGGGACATACGGCCGGGTCTGCCACGGGAAGATCTCGGCTTCGACGTGGTCCCCGGGCAGCTCATAGCGCAGCAGCGCGCCGCTCACCGGCCGGGCCTCGATCGCGGCCACGTCGCTCACGTCCACGTCGAGCAGGCACCACGGATGGTCCTGGAGGTTCGCGCCCACTCCGTCGCGCCGGGACACCAGGTCGATGCCGGCCTGCCGCAGCATCACCTCCGGGCCGATGCCGGACTTCATGAGCAGCAACGAGGACCCGAACGCGCCCGCGCACACCACCACACGGCCGGCGTAGAGGCGCTGCTCACCCTCCGGGCCGAGAACCTCGGCGCCCACGCACCGGGTCCCGTCGAAGAGAAGCCTGCGCACGCGGGTGCCGGCCCGCACGTCCACGGCCGGGCGGAGGAGCGGGAGGACGGCGGCGTGCGTGCCCCAGCGCCCTTCGTCCCGGCGGTTGGTCGGCCACACCCCGATCCCGAGTGCCCCGGGGGCGTTATGGTCGTCGGCGGCCGGGTAGCCACGCTCGGCGCAGAGCGCGATCAGTGCCTCGTCCAGCGGCCCGGGGGTCAGCCGGGTGATAGGGATGGGGCCATCCGCGCCGTGGTAGCCCGCGTCACCGAACTGCTGGTCGGACTCGATGGCCCGGAAGCCGTCCAGGCAGTCCCGCCAGGACCAGCCGGGCACCGCCCAGCCGTCGAAGTCCCACGGCTGGCCGCGCAGGGCCGCGGCCGAGTTGACCGTGGACCCGCCCCCGGTCCCGCGGCCCTGGGGCAGGTCCAGCCCGGTGTCCGCGTCGGTGTAGTGGTAATAGCACTCGTCGGGCAGCAGGTAGTCGTAAAGCATCCAGCGTGGCGGCGGCGTGCCCGGGTCCGGGCCGGCCTCGACCACGGTGACGGAGGCCGAGTCCTTCAGGCCGAGCGCACAGAACAGGCCCGCCGCGCCGGCCCCGATGATGAGGACATCCGGGCGGCTGCTCACGGGCGGCCCACGACCGATTCGGGGTCAAGGTTGGCCAGCTGGTCGGCCATGACCGAGAGGATGTGCTGGCGCATCAGGGTCTCGGCCCGCTGCCCGTCCCGCTGGACAATGGCCTCGTAGATGCCCTGATGTTCCCGGACCGACGTGCCCATCCGGCCGGGGATGGCCACGGTCAGGCGGCCAATCCTGGTCACGTGGTCGCGGATGTTGTTCAGCATCGCGGTGATGCGGCTGTTCTTCGACTGGGCGTAGAGGACCACGTCGAACTCGTCCAGCAGCGCCGCGAGCTGGTCGGAGTCGCCGGCTTCGAAGACCGCCGTGCTGTCCCGGACGATGCGCGACAGCGCAGCCAGGTCCTCGGTCGCGATGTTCAGCGCGGCCTCCCGCGCGCACAGCCCCTCCAGCAGCTCCCGCACCTCGTAGATCTCGCGCAGGTCCTGGCGGCTGTACCCGCCGACGACCGCGCTGCGGTAGGGCGCGATCTCTACGAAGCCGTCCTTCTCCAGCCGCACGAACGCCTCGCGGAGCGGCGTCTTGCTCACCCCGAACCGGGCGGCCAGCTCGGCCTCGCGGAGCAGGTACCCCGGGGGCAGCTTGGCGGACACGATCTCCTGCCGGAGCTTCAGGTATACCGAGTCCTTCAGCTGGCGATGCTCGACACCGTCGAGGGGCGCGCTGGTCATAACCGCCTCCATGGCGGGACGCCGCCGCCCGGTGGGGTTGCCACCGGGCGGCGAGGTGTCCGCACTACGAACGATCTGAGATCTCAGATCGTATCCCACTCATACTCCCTGGCCCAGGGCTGTTCCCAGGTCAGCTCTTTGGCAGCAGCGACGTGTTCACCACCGAGGACGCCTGGACCGGCTTGGTGATCAGCCCCTCGCTCCTCATCCAGTTGGCGAAGCTCTGCCACTGGCTCACGCTCATGGCGCCGAAACCATCGGGGTTCTTCAGCAGCGGCGCGGTCGCGTAGACCATCTTCTTCAGCAGCGGCGCGCTGTAGCCCTTGGCCACCGGGGACAGCGCGGCCAGCGCGGCCGCCGGGTTGGCCTGCGCGGCTGAGGCCCCCAGGGCCAGCCCGGCCAGGAACTCGCGCACCGTGGTGCGGTAGGCGGCATCGCTGGCCAGCTTGGACTTGTTGGCGATGATGACCAGCTCGTCGTAGTTGGGCACGCCCTGCGTGTCTACCGGGTAGACTTTCGGCTTCAGCCCGTACGAGCCGAGCTGGATGGCCTCGACGTTCCGGTAGCCGCTGATGATCGCGGACACCTTGTTGGAGACCATGGCGGGGACCAGGCCCTCGTTGACCGTGACCAGATTGATCTGGCTCAGCGACAGGTGGTACTTCTTCAGCACCGCCTTGAGCATCTGCGCGGAGACCGGGTCCCCATCGGTGCCCACCGTCTTGCCGGCCAGCCCGGCCGGCCCGCTGACCCCGCTCTTGCCGGAGATGATGAGCGAGTTCAGCGAGGTCGGGATCATCGCGGCGACTGCCGCGACGTTCAGGCCGTCAGTAGCCGCCGTGATCGTCTCCGGCTCGTAGGAGATGGCCAGCGGCACCTGGCCCAGGCTGACCAGCTTCAGCGCGTCCGTGCTGTTGGACGGGGACTGGAAGGTCACCTTGAGGTGCTGCTTGGTGAAGTCGCCGTCCTTCTGGGCCAGGTACAGCGCGAGGTGATCAGGGTTCGGGAACCAGTCCAGCAGCACGGTCGTGTTGGTCGTGGCCTTACCGCCACTGCTGATACTGGACGAGCCGGACGAGGACGAGGTGCCACACGCCACGACGGCTGACATCAGGGCCGCGGCCCCGGCGATCAGCGCACCGCGTCTGCGGCCTCTCCGCACTGCGGTCATGGAAGTCACCGTTTCCCCTCTCGTGCCCATGGGCAGATGATCCGCTCGAGTACCGAGACGGCGATGAACAGCAGGATTGCCTCAGCGGTGAGGATGAAGATGGCAGCGAAGACCAGGGCGGTCTCCAATTGCGGAATGGCCTGGATCATGACATAACCCAGCCCGTTCTGCGAGCCCGCGTACTCACCGAACACCGCTCCGATCGGGGCATAGGTGGCCGCGATCCGCAGCCCGGAGAATATGGACGGCAGCGCGGCCGGCGCCTCCACCCGGCGCAGCGTGGCCCACCGGTCGCCGTCCAGGGTGCGCATCACCCGCAGCAGCTCGGGATCCACTGAGGCCAGGCCGTCGATGGTGTTGACCACGATGGGGAAGAAGCAGATCAGCGTGACCACGATCAGCTTCGGGGTGATGGTATAGCCGAAGATGATGGCCAGCACCGGGGCGACTACCACCACGGGCACGGCCTGCGAGCCGATCAGTAGCGGGTAGACGGCGTTGCGGACCACCCGGGAGCTGTGCAGGGCAAAGGCGATGACCAGCGCGATCACGATCGAGAGCAGAAAGCCCAGCAGGACTTCCTCGGTCGTGACCAGAGTCGCGCTGGCCAGCGTGCCCCGCCACTCGGCCACCCCGGTGGACCAGATGCTGTCCAGTGAGGGCAGCACGTAGTTGGGGACGCCGAACCAGTGGCTGACGGCTTCCCAGATGAGGGCGATCGCGACCAGGATGCCGGCCGCGGGCAGGGCCCGGCGGATGCCCGCGGATGTGCGCCCCGACTTCGCCGGGGCGGTCACTTCCGATTCGTCCGGACGGGTCACGGTGGTGCTCATGTGACAGCCTCGAGCAGAGAGAGGATCTCGTCCCGCAGTTCGGCGAACTCCGGGTGCCGGATCAGTTCACGGCGGCTGCCGGCGTGCGGCAGGTGCACGTCGAACTGGGCGCGGATCCGGCCCGGCCGGGCCGACATGACCACGACACGTTCGCCGATCAGCAGGGCCTCCTCCACGTCGTGGGTGACCAGCACCGTCGTCCTCGGCTCAGCGTCCAGCGCCGTGCGCAACCATCCCTGCAGGTCGGCACGGGTAATTGAGTCCAGCGCACCGAACGGCTCATCGAGGAGCAGGACCTCCTTGCCCGCCACCAGGGTGCGCAGGAAGGACACCCGCTGCCGCATCCCGCCGGACAACTGGTGCGGGAGCTTCTCCTCGAACCCAGCCAGCCCGAAGCGCTCGACCAGGTGCCCGACCCGCTGACGGGCGGTGCGCCGCCGGACGCCCTGGTTCTCCAGGGCCAGCGCCGCGTTGCCGAGCACGTCGCGCCAGGGCAGCAGCAGGTCGCGCTGGGGCATCCAGGCGCAGCGGCGCAGCCGCTCAGCCGAGGTGGTGGCGCCGAGCACGTCGATGGTGCCCTCGTTGGGCTCGTCCAGCCCACAGATCAGCGCGAGCAGGGTAGATTTCCCGCAGCCGCTCGGCCCGACGATGGACATGCGGCTGTGCAACGGGACCTCCAGGTCGACCCCGGACACCGCGACCACCTGCCCGAAGACCCGGGCCACGCCGGACAGCCGCAGGCCGGTCCCGCTGGCCACGGGGGCAGCGCCGCTGCCGTTGCCTGCCGCGCCGGTCTCCCCGGCACCTGGCCCACCCACGCCCGGTCCTAGGGGCGCGCCTGGGCCGGGCGCGCCCGTGTGCGCGTCCGCCTGAGGGGGAACGCCCTTGGCTGCGGGCGTGCCACTCGTACCGGCCATCGACTCCCCGATCGGCAGGGAAATAGGATCTCAGATCTCGATTTCACAGTGAACCACTCCTGGCGCGCCCGCGCGAGGCTCCGACATGGAACCGTTACGTCCGCAATGCGGTATTAACGGGCCTGGCTCGGATCGGCGGTGACAAGCACGCTTGACCTCGCCGACCGCACGGGCGATCCTGAGCATTGTGACAAGCAGACTTTACATCACGCCGGGCACCCGGATCCCCGCGGTGAAGAACGAAGCGGTGAGGAACGACGTGCGGCAACGCCGCACCGCCAAGGGACTCGCCCAGGCCGACCTGGCCCGCGAGCTGGCCGTCTCACGGCAGACGATCAACTCCATCGAGACCGGCCGCTACACCCCGTCCCTCCCCCTGGCCATCGCCATCGCGCGGTTCTTCGGGACCCCCGTCGAAGAGATCTTCCATGCAGATCACGACTAAGACCAGCCGCACGTACCGGATCACGCCGGCCGCCGGGGTGGCCTGCGGGCCTGATCTACCTGATCGCGTTCTCGCTCGGCGGGCAGCCGGGCTACGGCCTGATCGCCCTGGGCGTCATGGTCGCGTTCAGCGCCGCGATCGCGCTGATCGGCCGGCGCAGCGAGACGGTCCGCGGGCTGCTCGACCACCGCGACGAGCGGCTGGCCGGGATCGACCTGCGCGCCACGGCCGTGACCGCGGTGGCCATGATCCTGGCGGTGCTGGCCGGCTTTGTGATCGAGGTGGCGCACGGTCACGACGGCGCGCCCTACGCCATCATCGGCGCGGTCGGCGGGGTCGCCTATCTGGGCGCGGTCGGCTACTTCCGGGTCCGCAGCTGATCCCCGGGTCGCAGCTGATCCTGGGTCGCGCAGCTGATCTCCGGTCGCGCCGCCGGCCCCGGGCGAAGCCGCCCTCCGGCCGCACGGCGGCTCACGGCCCGGCCGCTCAGCGGCGGCGCAGCCGTTTATCCCCCAGCGCAGGGTGCGCGGCCATGTAGTTGTCCGCCGGGTTGATCTCGGTGCCCGGCGGCACGATCTCGTCGATCCGGTCCAGCACATCCTCGCTCAGCCCGACGTCCGCGCCCGCCAGGAGGTCGTCGAGCTGCTCCGGCTTCCGCGGGCCGATGAGGACAGAGGTGACCGCCGGGTGGGACCGGACAAACGCGGTGGCCAGGTGGGTGAGCCGGAGCCCGGCATCCGCGGCGAGTTTGGTCAGCTCGCGGACGGCCCCCTGGCGGACCTGGTTGGCCGGGACCGCCAGGTCGAACGCCTGCGGCGCAGAGGCCGCGCGATGTCCCTGGGACGGATCGGCGCGCCCGGACAGCCAGCCAGCTGGCCAGCGGCCCGTAAGTCAGGACGCCCATGCCGTAGCGCTGCGCGACGGGCAGCACGGCACCTTCGATGGTCCGGTTGAGGATCGAGTACCGCGGCTGCTCGGTGCGGAAGCGGTGCAGCCCGGCGCGGGCCGCGGCCCAGTGCGCCTCGACGATCAGCTCGGCCGGGAACGTCGAGGAACCGATCGCGCGGACCTTGCCCTCGCGGACCAGGTCCGACAGGGCCGAGAGGCTCTCCTCGATGTCGGTCGCGTAGTCCGGCCGGTGCATCTGGTAGAGGTCGATGTAGTCGGTGCCGAGGCGCCGCAGGCTGGCCTCGACGGCCTGCTTGATCCACCGGGGTGAGCCACCGCGCTGGTTGTCATCCGGGCCCATGGGCATCGCGAACTTTGTCGCGAGCACGACGTCGCCCCGGCGGCCCTTCAGGGCCTGGCCGACGATCTCCTCCGACTCGCCCCGCGAGTAAACGTCCGCGGTGTCGACGAAGTTGATGCCGGCGTCCAGCGCCGCGTGGATCATCCGGACCGATTCGTCATGGTCGGGGTTGCCCATGGCCCCGAACATCATCGCGCCGAGCGCGAACTCGCTGACCGACATGCCCGTACCGCCGAGAATCCTGCGCTTCATGGCTCCGCGTTCCCTGTCGCCGGGCCCGCCTCGGTGCGGCGCTCCCGCTGCTAGGCCCAGTTAACCGCCCGCAGCGGTTCCCCTCACCGGCCGGCGGGGGCGCGGCACGGGCGGCAGGGCCTCCATGAGGGTGACGAAGTTGCCCTGGGCCACGGCCGACGTAGGCTGCGCTCAGGAGGATATGGCCATGGGCTTCGAGCACATCCTGGTGGACAGGTCCGGTGACTTCGCCACCATCACGATGAACCGGCCGCAGCGGCGTAACGCCCTGTCCCGGGCGCACATGCGCGAGCTGATCACCGCGTTCCGCGAGATCGGGGACAGCGATGCTGTCGGCGTCGTCCTGGCCGGGAACGGCCCGGTGTTCTGCTCCGGGCACGACCTCGCCGAGGTGGCCGAGACCGACCTTCCGGCGATCCGCTCGCTGCTGGGCACCTGCACCGAACTGATGACGCTGATGCAGCAGGTGCCGCAGCCGGTCGTAGCGCGGGTGCACGGGCTGGCCACGGCGGCCGGCTGCCAGCTGGTCGCCAGCGCCGATCTCGCGGTGGCCAGTGAGGACGCCGGATTCGCCACGCCTGGCGGCAAGGGCGGCTGGTTCTGCCATACGCCGATGGTGGCCGTGGCCCGGAACGTGGGCCGGAAGCGCGCCATGGAGATGGCCATGTCCGGCGACGTGATCGACGCGAAGACCGCGCTCGACTGGGGCCTGGTTAACCAGGTCGTGCCCGCAGGGCAGCTCGACTCAGCAGTCCAGGACCTGCTCGAGCGCGTCACCCGCGGATCGGCGGAGAGCAAGGGCATCGGCAAGCAGGCGCTGTACGCCCAGATCGACCTGGACCAGCCGAAGGCGTACGCCTACGCCGTCGAGGTGATGGCCGCGACCAGCCAGCTCCCGGAGGCCCGGGAGTGGATGCGGGCGTTCCTGGAGAAGCGCAAGCCGCGCTGGCTCCGCGGACGCTGAGCGGACGCCGCCTGTTACCCGGCGCGGTCGAGCGCCTGGAGCAGCGCCTTCATCCAGGGGCCGAGATCGTCCGGGGTGCGGGCGGAGATGAGGTTACCGTCCACCACTGTCGCCTCGTCTACCCAGTCGGTCCCGGCGTTGACCATGTCGTCCCGGATCGCTGCCACGCTGGTCGCCCGCCGGCCCTTGAGGATATTCGCGGAGATCGGCACCCAGCCGGCGTGGCAGATGAAGGCAATCGGCTTGCCGGCCTCGTCGAAGTCGCGCACCAGGCCCAGCACCGCTGCGGAGCGGCGCAGCTTGTCCGGCGCGTAACCGCCGGGGATGACCAGGCCGTCGAAGTCCCGCGCGCTGAGCTGGTCCACGGCGGTGTCCACGAGCACCGGGCCATGGCCCTTCTTGCCCATGACCGGGTGCTTATTGAGGCCGGCCACGGTCACCGCGATCTCTTCTTCACGCAGCCGGTACAGCGGATAGAGCAGTTCCATGTCCTCGAACAGGTCCGCCGCGAGAAGGAGGACGTTGCGTCCGGCTAGAGCCATGCCCCCGACCTTACTTCGAGCGGGGGGCCACCCCCAGAGCTGAGTGTCACACGGCGCGGTTGCTGGGAAGCCCTTCCGGCACGACTCGCTGACGCAACGCAGTTACACGACTACCCAACGCCGTCCCTGATACGTTCCAGCCCAAAGCGGCGGTGCCTGTGTTACCAGAGGGGGCCATGGTGCAGGCAGTGAGATCCTCGCGGATAGTACGGCTTTCCGGTCTGGCGCTCGGTGTGGGCGCCCTGGCCGCCGCCGGCCTGCTGGTCGGCGGTCACCCCGGCCAGGCGCCGCCCGCCGGCGCGGCCATTCTCACGGCGGGGACCCGCCATCTCACGGCGGCCGGGGGAACCCGTCACGAGGCCGCCTCGCTTCCGGTGGCTGGCGCGCTTCCGGTGAAAGACGTGTCCGGGACCACACTCCGGGCCAGGCCGCTGCGCGGGATCCGCCGCTACCTGCGCACCCGCCAGGGCGTCGCGCAGGTCGCGCTGTTCAACAAGCTCACCGGCCGGACCTACCTCCTGTCGGGCGGACCGGACACGCAGTACACGGCCAGCATCGTCAAGGCCGACATCATGGGCCTCTGGCTGCGGCGTTACCAGTCCCGGCCAGGGACAATCCCCGGAAACATGCCGTACTCCATCACGTACCTGCTGCAGAACATGATCACCATGAGCGATAACGTGGCCGCGACCTCGCTGTTCTACTTCTCCGGGGGCTGCACCACGCTCACCCTGTTCAACACGCTGATCCCGACCCGGCACACCCAGGTCGGCTGCGAGACGCCGACGTACTACGGGTGGGGCAACACCACGACCACGGCCGCCGACCAAGTCGCGATCGTCCGTACCCTCGCCTACCGCAACCGCACCCTGGCCCGCGACGCGAGGAAGTACGGCCTGCACCTGATGGAGAGCGTGGAGCCGGCCCAGCGCTGGGGCATCACCTGCGGCCCGTGGGGCACCAGGTGCGCCGCCCCCGACTACGCCACACCCGACCCGGACGTGACCGTCGCCCTCAAGAACGGCTGGAAGTACGTGCCCACCTGCGCCAAGCAGGACGACACGTGCCCGTGGCAGGTCAACAGCATCGGCTGGGTCCGGGGCAAGGGCCGCAACTACGTCCTGGCCGTGCTCACCACCGATGACCCCGCGGGCCCCGGCACCGCCGGGTTCGACTACGGGATCAGCACCATCCAGGGTGTGTCCCAGCGGATCTGGGCCAACCTGGATCGCCGTCACCGCGCACGCTAGAAGTTCAGGCACCGGCGAGGCCAAGGCCTCATCCGCACTGCGGCTTGGGCCGCAGCCCGGCGCTCAGGTACCTTCGGTGGAGAGCACTGGGGGGAGAGCGTCGTGCCCGGTCGTGATACATGAGCGCACACGACGCAGTGACGCTGGCCATCAGCGTCGTATGCTTTGTGGCCTTCGGCATCCTGATGGTGATGGTGCTTCTTGGAGTGCGGTCTCTCAGTAAGGCCACCCCCGTGACGGTGAACGAAGACCCGAAGCCGGTGGGCACCCCGCCGCCTCGCCGTCCGGCACGGCGCAGCAGGGACCGCGGCGAGATCGAACTGCTGCCGGCGGACGCTACTGTCACCTTCGCGGCCGAGCGGCGCGCGGCGGACATCGACGACGTCTTCGATGCCCTCGACCGGGACCTGATCGGGCTGGTGCCGGTGAAGCGGAAAATACAGGAGATCGCGGCGCTTCTCCTGGTCGACCGGGCCAGGAACAAGTTCGGCCTTTCCGCGCCCCGGCCCAATCTGCACATGTGCTTCACCGGGCCGCCCGGGACAGGGAAGACCACCGTTGCCTTGCGGATGGCGGAACTTCTGCACCGGCTCGGCTACCTGGAAAAGGGTCATCTGGTCCACGCCATGCGGGACGACCTGGTCGCCGAGTACATCGGGCAGACCGCACCGAAGACCAAGCGAGTCCTGGACCACGCGATGGGCGGGGTGCTGTTCATCGATGAGGCGTACTACCTCTACCGGCCGGGGGATTCGAAAGACTATGGCCAGGAAGTGGTCGACATCCTGCTCCAGGTCATGGAGAACGAGCGCGACAAGCTCGTCGTCATCCTGGCCGGCTACAAGGACCGGATGGACGAGTTCTTCGGGTCGAATCCCGGGATGAGCTCACGGATCGCTCATCATCTCGACTTCGCCGCCTACGAACTCGATGAGCTGGTGCACATCGGACGGCGGATGATGGAGCAGTCGAACTACTACCTCTCGGCGGAAGCTGAGACGGCTTTCAGCGAGTACCTCACGCACCAGATGGGCCAGCCCCGCTTCGCCAACGCCCGCAGCGTCCGCAACGAGCTGGACCGGGCCCGCCTCCGCCATGCGCACCGTCTCGCGACCGAGCTGGACCGCAGCTGGAACCGGGACGATCTGATGCGCATCGAGCCCGCGGATGTCGTCATCCGGGCGTGATGGCGGGATCGCTGCCCGGGCGCCCGGGCGGGCCACCGCGTGGGCCGGGCCGGCCGAGGGCCATGCGCAGCCCCACGCCGACCAGCATCCAGCCCAGGTCATGACGCAGGGACGGCCGTGGCCGCGGCCAGCGCCGCACACGCTCCTGCCGGGGGCGGGCGAGTTCGCGGTGCAGGTTTTCGTTGCGTGCCTTGATCTGCTGTTCCATCAGGTACGGATGCATGGCTAAGTCACCTCACGTCGGGAAGGTTCAGGTCCGCCTCCGGGGGAGGCGCACACTCGTTAAGACGGTTCGCCGCCAGCCGGCTAATCGCCGGCGGCCTCATCGGGCGGGACATCACCAGCCGGGGGCAGGCTGATCGGGTAGGCCAGCATGAGGATCTCGACCGGCACCGCGCCGGGCGGCCGGCGGGCGGGGTCGGTGAGCCGCTCGCGGAACCGGGGCAGCAGCAGGGCCAGCACTTCCTGGTTGAGCTCTTCGAGTTCCCCGGCGGTGAGGTAGATGATGCTCTCGCTGCTGCCCGCCGCGTCCCGCCACTCGCGCGGGAACGTGCGATTAGTTTCCAGCCAGGTCCGGTACCGCCCGAACTGGCGCTCGCGGAGCATGCGGACCAGGGCGCCCGCCGCGACCTCGGTTTCCGGGTCGTCGTGCGCGGTGGCGAACTGCATCCCGATCGAGGTCAGCCGCCACGGCCGGGCCCGGCCCTTGCCACCACCCGCCTCTTCCACGAACCCGTACTTCGCCAGCTGGCGCAGATGGAACGAGCACGTGGTGGGCGACTCGCTGATCCGCTCGCCCACCTCCGTGGCCGTCATCGCGCCTCCGAGCAGCAGGGCCTCGATGAGCGCGATGCGGACCGGGTGAGTCAGGGCCCGTAGCGTGCGCGAATCGGTGAGCTCGCGCACGCCTTCCAGGGGCTCAGGCGCCGCCGGCGGCTCCTCATCGTTAAGAGGCATGGCTCGATGCTCTTCTTTCGAGAGGTATTTGTCAAGAGGAATCTCTCGAGAACTCTCTCCCGAACCCACCCGCACTCACGCTCGGCCGCAATGTGCGGGCCCGGGGCCCCGGCCGGTTCGCACGGGCCGGGCGCTGCTGCCAGGCTGGGGTGATGACCTGGACCGTACCCGCACCTGACCCCGTCGACGGGCCGATGACCGGCGATGACCGGCCGATCCTCGAGGGCTACCTGAACTGGCAGCGGGCCGCGCTGCTGAACATCTGCGCCGGGCTGACCGGCGAGCAGCTGGCCCGGCGGCCGATCCCGTCCTCAAATCTTTCGCTGCTGGGCCTGATCCGGCACCTGGCCAAGGTCGAGCGGATCTGGTTCCGGCAGCGGGCGGCCGGCCTGCCGGTCGCGCCCATGTACAACCCGGCCGGCGGGAAGGACGCCGACTTCAACGACGCCGTGGCGGCGGAGGCTGAGGCGGATATCGCGCGGCTCCAGGAAGAATGGCGGCAGGGCGACGAGGCCGTGGCGGGCCTGGATTTCGGGGACACGTTCGACGCGGGCGGCGGCGACACCTTCTCCGTGCGGATGATGTACCTGCACATGATCGGCGAGTACGCGCGCCACAACGGGCACGCCGACCTGCTCCGGGAGGCTCTCGACGGGGTCACCGGACGCTGACCGCGCCCGAACCCGGGCGGCTCAGCCCTGGTCTGGCCCGGCGGTGATCCGGGCCAGCGAGAGCACGAGATGGCGGACGAAGGAGCCCGCCTCGGGCCACGGGTATCCCGGCAGCGCCGTGCGCAGGGTGACAGCGCCGTGCAGAGCCACCCATACGGCCGTCGAGTCGGCTACGACGTCCGAACTGGCCGACACGCCTGCCTTGACGCAGTCCTCGATCCCCTGGACGAGCAGGGCGAAAGCCTCTGCGCCGAACTCCGGCACCACGCGGCCGTCCGGGCCTAGCGCGACTGGCGCACAGTACTCTTCCGGCGGCTGGGAGCGGCCGGAGAACAGGACGCCGTACCGGGCGGGATGAGCCAGCCCGTAGCTGACGTAGGCCTCGCAGCCCGCCACCAGGCGCCCGACCGGGTCAGCGCCGGCTGACGCCGAGCCCTGCTGCACCGCCTCGGCCAGCTCATCGAAGACCCGCAGCATCACGGCCAGCACGATGGCCTCACGGTCCGCGAAGTGCGCGTAGATGGACGGGGCGGCGATGCCGACCTCCCGGGCCACCGCGCGGAGCGTCACGGCCTCGTCTGAACCCGACCGCTCGATCAGTGCGAGCGCCCCGGTCACGATGTCCTCGGTCAGCCTCGCTCCCTGCCCGCGGGCGTTGCGCTGCCGCCGGGCCGGCGGGACCAGGTCAGATGCAGTAATCACGGTTCCTACTTTACAGCCGTTAGCTCAACTGTCTATGCTTACGAGTGTAAGTGAACGCCTGTAAGTCAACGATCGTAAGTAAGCAGTTGTGAGGAGAGCCCGATGCCTAGTCCAACCCCGGCCAGCCCGAGCAGGCAGGCCGTCCGTCCGCCGGGTGCGGGACGCTGGCCGGCAGGCCACCCGAGGCGGCGGCAGATCCTGCTCGTGCTCTGCCTGAGCCTGCTGGTGGTCGTCATCGACAACACCATCCTCAACACCGCCCTCCCCACGCTGGCCCGGGTGCTGCACGCCGGGACCAGTTCGCTGCAGTGGATCGCGGACGCCTACACGCTGTGCTTCGCGGCGTTGCTGATCCCGGCCGGGGCGCTGGGTGACCGCTACGGCCGCCGCCTCTCGCTCATCGGCGGCCTGAGCGTGTTCGCCCTCGGCAGCGCGGCGGCGGCCTTTGCCTCCGGCACCGGAACGCTGATCGCGGCGCGGGTGGTCATGGGCCTCGGTGCGGCGTTCGTCATGCCCGCCACACTGTCCATCCTGAACTCCGTGTTCCCGCCCCGGGAGCGCCCCCAGGCCATCGCGGCCTGGTCGGCCGTGGCCGGGATCGGCATCGTGATCGGCCCCACCCTGGGTGGCCTGCTGCTGTCGCACTTCTGGTGGGGCAGCGTGTTCCTGATCAACGTCCCGCTCGTGATCCTGGCGCTGGTCGGTGTGCTGCTGATCGTCCCGGAGACCGCCGAGCCAGGTGGTCACCGTCTCGACTTCGCCGGCACGCTGCTGGTCGCGGGCTCACTGTTCCTCCTCGTGGACGCCATCATCGAGGCCCCCACCCGGGGCTGGACCGGGGCGTTCACGCTGGCCGAGGGGGCCGCGGCGCTGGCCGGGCTGGGCCTGTTCACCTGGTGGGAGCTGCGCATCCCGAACCCCCTCATCGACCTGCGGGTGTTCGCGGTCCGTGCCTTCTCAGCCGCGGCCGCCTCGGTGACCGTGATCTTCTTCTCCCTGTTCGGCAGCCTGTTCGTGCTGACCCAGTACCTCCAGCTGGTGCACGGCTACAGCCCGCTGTCCGCCGGGGTGCGCGCGCTGCCGTTCGCGATCGCCATGGCCGCCGTGTCGCCGGTGTCCACGATCCTGGCCGGGCGCCTCGGCAGCCGGGTGGTCATCCCGGCGGGCATCGTGCTCATGGCGGCGGGCCTGCTGGACCTGTCCACGGCCGGCGTGCACACGAGCTACCCGCCGCTGGCCGTCGCGGTGGCCATCATGGGCGCGGGCATGGGACTGGTAATGGCGCCGGCCAGCACGACCATCATGACCACGGTTCCCGCGCACCAGGCCGGGGCGGGCAGCGCGATCAACGACACGATCCGCGAGGTCGGCGGGGCCCTGGGCATCGCGATCGTCGGCAGCCTGGCCGAGAACGTGTTCCACTCCAAGCTCGGCACCGCGCTAGCCGGGGCGCACCTGCCGCAGCCGGTGAGCCACCTGGCCACAAGCTCGGTCGCCACCGCGGACAGCGTGGGCCAGCACCTCGGCGGCCTGCCCGGCGCCCAGCTGACGGCCGCCGCGCACACCGCGTTCACCACCGCCATGGCCACCGGGATGCGGGTGTCCGCGGTGGTGGCCCTGATCGCGGCCATCGGCGTGGTGTTCGCGCTGCCCGCGCGCACCCGGCCAGGCCTGGCGGCCCTCCCCCAGCCGACTGACGGGGCCGCGCAGCCGGACGGCGAGGCGGTCCAGCCGGGCAGCAGGACTGCCCAGTCAGGCAGCGGGACGGCTCGTACGGACGCCGCGCCCACCGGGACGCCAGCCGCCGGAGGGCCTGTCCTGGCCGGCACCCCGGCCGGCCCGTCATCCATTCCGGAGAGTGCCCAGGCCACCTAGCCCCGCAAGTGCGGATTCCGTGATCAACTGGTTGGTGCTGCTATTACCGCGCCAATCAGCTGATCACGTTGGGGGTCAGGGGCTGGCGGGTCCGGCGGGGCTGGAGGGTCCGGCGGGGCTGGAGGGCCCGGCGGGGCTGGCGGGACGGCAGGGATTAGCGCGAGGGGGAGTTCCAGGGTGGAGCGCGAGGAGCGGGGCCACGCGCGGGGACTTAGTCCGCTGGCGGAGCCGGCGAGTAAGGCCCGGGGGTGAGGCCGGGCGCGAGACGGGCAGGGGATTAGCGGGCGGTCCACCCGGGTGTTCTAGGAGACGATCATGGCTGACGTCAGGTACGAGAACGCGACACGCGTTTACCCCGAAGTGGAGCGCCCCGCGGTGGACGGGCTGACCCTGGCCATCGAGGACGGCGAGTTCGTGGTCATGGCCGGGCCACCGGGCTCCGGCACCACCACCGCCCTGCGGATGCTGGCCGGCCTGGAGGAACTCGATGAGGGCTCGATCCTCATCGGCGGCGAGGACATGGCATCGGTGCCATCCCGGGACCGTGACGTCGCGATGGTGTTCCAGAATTACGCGCTCTACCCAAGCAAGACCGTGGGCGAGAACATGGGCTTCGCGCTGCGGATGCGGGGCATCAGCGAGGACGAGACCGCTCGCCGGGTCCGGGAGGCAGCCCGCCTGCTCGACCTGGAACTGCTGCTGGACCGCACGCCGCGGAACCTGTCCGGCAGCCAGCGCCAGCAGGTCGCCCTGGGCCGGGCCATCGTCCGCGAGCCCAAGGTGTTCTGCATGGACGAGCCGCTGTCCAATCTGGACTCTGGGCTGCGAGTGCAGACCCAGGCCCAGATCAGCAAGCTCCAGCGGCGCCTGCGGGTGACCACCGTATACGTCACCCATGACCAGGCGGAGGCCATGGCCCTGGGCCAGCGGGTGGCCGTGCTGCGGGAGGGGCGGCTGCAGCAGTTCGCCACCCCTGCCGACCTGTACGACCGCCCTGCGACCGTGTTCGTGGCCTCGTTCATCGGGTCACCGGCCATGAACCTGTTCGACGCCGTGGTAGAGCCGGACGGGATCAGGCTGGCCGGCGCCAGCCTGCGGCTGGGCGACGCCCAGCGGCGGGCGGTCCACGGCCACGAGCGGGTCGTCGCCGGGATCAGGCCGGAGCACCTGACGGCTGACGGCGGCGAACTGGCCCTCAAGGTCGCCCTGATCGAGGAAGCCGGAGGCGACACCCTGATCTACGGGCAGCTGGCCGAGGACCCTGGCAGCAACGTGGTCGTCCGGGCCGGGCCGGGGCGCCCCCAGGCCGGGGAAGTCATCAGCGTCGGCGGGCACCCGGCGCACCTGCACCTGTTCGATGCGGCCACCGGTGAGCGGCTCGGTGATGGGTAAGGCCGGGCTGGCCAGCCCAGGTGCACGCCGCCCCTGAGCGGGTACCTACCGGGCGAAACGCGGCGCATCGCCGCATCCGGCGGAAGGGCCCGAGATGGCGCCAGCAGGTACCCCCATTGTCTTCGTGCACGGCCTCTGGGTGCACACCACTTCATGGGACCCGTGGGTGGAGTTCTTCCACGACGCGGGCTACGCCCCGATCGCGCCCGGCTGGCCGGGCACCGAGAGCACCGTCGCGGAGACCCGGCAGCACCCGGAGCAGGTGGCCGGGAAGGGCATCAATGACGTGGTCGAGCACTACGCCGGGATCATCCGGGGGCTTAGCGCGCCGCCCATCGTTATCGGGCACTCCTTCGGCGGCCTCATCGTGCAGCGATTGCTCGGGCAGAACCTGGCCGCCGCAGGCGTGGCCATCGACGCGGCCCCGGTCAAAGGCGTGTACTACCTGCCCCCGTCGGCCCTGCGGGTCGCCTCGATCGCGTTGCGCAAACCCGCCCACCGCGAGCAGGCCGTGTCGCTGACCGAGGCGCAGTTCCGCTACGGCTTCGGCAACGCGCTGACCGAGCAGGAGTCCGCCGAGTTGTTCAACCGCTGGACGGTGCCCTCGCCAGGCAAGCCCCTGTTTGAGGACGCCCTGGCCAACTTCACCCCCGGGTCGCCGGCCGCGGTGGACACGCGCAACAAGACCCGCGGACCGCTGCTGCTGATCGCCGGGGGCCGTGATCACACGGTCCCGGCCACGATCACCATGGCGACCAGGAAGCTGTACCACAAGTCACCGGCCATCACGGATTTGCGGGAGTTCCCGGACCGCGGGCACTCGCTCACCATGGATCACGGCTGGCGAGAGATTGCCCAGGGAGCCCTCGACTGGCTCAGGCAGCGCCACCAGTAGCCAGTCCAGGGGCCCGACCTCGCAGCAGAACCGCGCGGGGCCGGCGGCCCGGCCCCCGGGCACCGGGCCGCCACCTCCGCTCTGCTGCCCAGCATGCATGTAACATAGATACATCATGAATACGACTGGGGCGCCTCCGGCGCGGCCGCCGGTGGCGCCGAGCGCGGCCGACCGGGCGTACGCCTACATCAAAGGCGAGATCCTGGCCCGCCGGTTCGACCCGCAAGACCTGCTCTCCGAGGGGCAGCTGGCCGAGGCGGTGGGCGCCTCGCGGACCCCGGTCCGCGAGGCCCTGCTCCGGCTGCAGGGCGAGGGCCTGGTCCGGCTGCTGCCCAAGCGCGGGGCTCTCGTCCTGCCGGTCACGGTGGACGAGATGGCCGACGTGATGGAGACCCGGCGGCTGGTCGAGTCGTTCGCGGCCCGCAAGGTCCTCTCCCACCAGCCGTCCGTGCCCCTGGGGCCGGTGCTGGACAGCCACCTCGAAGCCATGCGCGCCGCCATGCAGGCGCACGACGTGGCCGCGTACGTGCGGGCCGACCGCGACTTCCATCTCGCGATCGTCGCGGCGACCGGCAACGAGATCATTACCTCGCTGTACCGCTCGCTGCGAGAACGGCAGCTGCGCATGGGCACCGTGAACCTGCTCGACGGCACCGGCACGCACGTCGACCCCGCGCGGATGCGCGCCACCCTGGCCGAGCACGAGCGCATCCGGGACACGCTGCGGGCCCGCCGCGCCGACGCGGCGGTGAAGGCCATCGGCGCGCATCTCGACCACGCGGAGAGCACCCTGGGCCGCCGTTCCTGACCACAATCCCCTGACCGCCACCTGGCCAACTGCCCTGTCCCGCTATCCCCCCCGCCCTCCCCCCGAACCGGATTCCCATGCCCAGCCCGGCCCCGTCCACGTCCGCCCTCCCCTCCACCCTCGCCTCCCCCGTCACACCCGTGTTCCGCCGCTGGGCCATCGCGGTCGCCGTGTACATCGCCGCGGTCTTTAACCGCACCTCACTCGGCGTGGCCGGGCTGGAGGCGGCCAGCCGGTTCCGGATCACTCCTGCCCAGCTCAGCGTCTTCGTCCTGGCCCAGCTGGGGGTCTACGCCGTGATGCAGGTGCCCACCGGCCTGCTGGTGGACCGCTACGGCCCGCGCCGGCTGCTGATCACGGCGGCGTGCACCATGGCCCTCGCGCAACTGGCGTTCGCCTTCGTCCACTCCTATCCGGCGGCCTTGCTGGCCCGGGCCCTCCTGGGCTGCGGTGACGCGCTGACGTTCGTCAGCGTGGTGCGCTTCGCGGCCCAGGACTTCGCCCCGCGCCGGTTCCCGCTGGCTGTCTCCGTCACCTCGATGCTGGGCATGGCCGGCAACGTCGCCGCGACGATCCCGCTCACGTTGCTGCTGCACTCGGCGGGCTGGGCTCCCTCGTTCGCCGCCGCCGGCCTGATCTCGCTGGCGACGGGGGTGGCTGTCTGGGCGCTGCTGCCTGCCGACCGGCCGGGTGGCGAGCCCGCGCGCAGGCGGCCCGTGCTCAGCTGGCCCGCGCTCAGCCGGCCCGCGCGCGGCCGGCCCATGAGTGACTGGCTGGCGGCGGCACGCCGGATCGGCGGCCGGGCGCACACGGCGTGGCGCACACCCGGAACCCGGCTCGGATTCTGGGTGCACTTCTCCTGTATGTCGGTGACCACGATGTTCTCGGTGCTGTGGGGACTGCCCTACCTCGTGGCGCAGGGGTTCAGCCCCGCGGGGGCCAGCGCGGTGCTGCTCGTCTGCGTGCTGTCCGCCATCGCGATCAGCCCGGCCATCGGCCTGGCCTTCGGGCGCTTCCCGGCGGCCCGGGTCCCGTTCGCGGTCGGCGTCTGCCTGGTCACCGTGGGCGGCTGGGTGGCCCTGCTGGGCGGCTTCGGGGGTCGGCCACCGCACCCGCTGATCGTCGCGGTGGTAGCCCTGATGGCCGCGGGCGGCCCTGCCTCCACCATCGGCTTCTCGCTGGCCCGGGACTACAACGCGCACACCGCGGTCGGCACCGCGACCGGGGTGGTCAACGTCGGCGGGTTCAGCGCGGCCATCCTGGCCTCACTCCTGGTCGGCGGGATCCTGGACCTGGCCGGCCGCAGCGACGTGGCCGCCTACCGGCTGGCGTTCAGCTGCGCGGTCGCCGTGCAGCTGACCGGGACGGTGATGGCGGTCCGCTGGTGGCTGCGCGTGCGGGGCCTGCTGCTCGGGGCGCAGTCCCGCGGTGAGCCGGTCCCGGTCCGGGTGGTCCGGCACCAGTTCGACCGGGCCCACGACGCCGTGCCGCCGGCCCGCGCCTGGCAGGCGGCACGGGATCACGCCGAGCGCGTGTCCGCTCTGGATCCGCGCGGCGCGGTCAGCGCTCCCCGCAGGGTGGGGTAGATCGCCAGCACCCGGTCGTAGCCGCTTGACGCGAAGAAGCCGGCCAGCGGGCTCGACGGGGCTACCACCACGCGCAGGTCGATGTGGTACACGCCAGCCAGACGGCGGGCGATCGCGATTTTCCCGAGACCGGCGCTGTCGAAAAACGTGGTCAGCGTCAGGTCGAGGATGACGGTGGTGACCCCGGGCTCGAGCGCCGCCATCAGTTCCTCGTGCACCTGCGTGGCGTTGTACTGGCTGACTTCGCCGGGCAGGCTGACGACCGTCGTCCTGGCTTGATCGTCCGGCCAGCCTGCTTCATTCTCCATGCTGTGCGGGCCCCCCCGAGCGGATCGCCGGGGCGGCGCTGGCGAGCGGAACTCGGGCAGGAGCCAGCTCAGGCCCCGGCTGGCTGAACAACCGACAGCGCTAGTGTGCCACGCGGCGGCCTGGCTGCACCTGGCTAATCGGCAGCCTCCGGCCCGGCCGCGGCCGGGCCCAGCCCGGCTGCACCTGATCCCGGGGCCGCCAGCCAGCCGAAGGAGTCCTCCGCGGCGCCGGCTGAGGGCCGGTACTCAAGCCCGACATAACCGCCGTACCCCTTGCGGTCGAGATGACCGAGGACGAACGGGTAGTTGATCTCGCCGGTCCCCGGCTCGCCGCGGCCCGGCACATCAGCGATCTGGATATGGCCGATCTGGTCCCAGAAGGCATCCACGGTCCCGGTGATCTCTCCCTCCACCCGCTGCATGTGGTAGGCGTCGTACTGGAGCCGGACGTTGTCCCGGCCGGTCTGACGGGCGAACGCCGCGGCCGCCGCGGTCGTGGTCAGCAGGCAGGGGCCGTTGTCCATCGGGTTCAGTGCCTCGATCATCACCTCGCAGCCCGCCGCCGCAGCCTGGTCCGCGGCCCAGGTGACGTTTTCCCGGGCCAGTTCGAGCTGGAGGCCGAGCGGGTAGCACCGCTGGCGCAGCCCGACCAGCAAATTCAGCCGCGGGCAGCCGCACTCCTGGGCGATCCGCAGCGCGGCCGGCACGTGCTCACGCAACTGCGCGGTGCGGCCGGGGTCGGCGCACAGGCCCCGGTCCCCGGCCGCCATGTCACCGGCGTCAAAGTTCAGCAGCACCAGCTGCATCCCCCAGCGGCTGGTCAGGCCGGGCAGCAAGGCGGCGTCCGCGTCCCCCGGCCACCAGAGCTCAACCGCGTCGAAACCCGCCCCCGCCGCGCGCGCGAACTGGTCGGGCAGCGGCAGGCCGGCCCAGAGCATCGAGAGGTTGGCGGCAAAACGCAGCGGCATCGCAGATCAGGCTCCCGGGGCAGTGCCGGAGGTGATCTGGGGATGTGGCACGAAGGTAGTTTAAAGAGATCCACCTCCTCGGCCCATCAGGCCGTAGCTGGGATCGCGATCGTAACGCAGTCTTCATGATTGGCGGGTACACCTATCGTTTGGGCCCGGCTCGCACGGGAAAGGCTCATCGCCAGGCACGGCCGACGCGGGACGAGGCGAAGGTCCGGCTACGGGGTGGGGCCCTGCTCCCAGATCAGAGCGACCAGAGTGTGTGCTGGCCGCGATGTCTCTTAAGCTGAACATCATCCGGAGGGAGAACGTGGGTGCCTAGACCGGCCTCATTCCGGCGTGACCCCGAGGTGAGCGGGCCCGGCACCGGGCTGGGCCCGGGTCGTCCGGGTGGCCCGGGTGGCCCGGGCCGGAGTGGTCCCGGACCGCGCCGGGCCAGGCGGCGCCCTTCCGGCCCCGGCCGGTTCCGCCGGCTGCGGGCGCGGCGGTGGTTCCAGGTCGTGATGGCGCTGCTGGTGGCGTTCGTTATCTGGCTGGGCTGGTCTGTGGGGCACGCCCTCACCTATCCCGGTGGCGGGACAGTGTCGGAGCGGCTGGCGGAGTGGGCCCGGGATCACTACCTCGGCCCGGTAGTCACGTTCGGGGAGTGGGTCTCATACAACCCGCCGAAGGTCGGCGGGAAACCCTCGTTCGCGCTGACCGGCCCGAGCGCGGGACCGGTGAGTAACCCCAAGCCCACCGGGCACGCCAAGGCCGAGCCCTCCTACCCGGCCCCCGCACCGCTGACCCCCCTGGTGGCCCATCCGCTGCGCGGGGAAGGCAAGTGGCGGGTGCTCGGCACGGCCAAGGGCGAGCCCGCCATCTACGGCACCTACATGCGCGCGAGCAGCGTTTACACGTCCTACGTGACGGGCATCGTGTCGATGAACCAGAACCTGGTACGTTTCCAACTGCACCCCGGCGCGGAGGATCCAGGGCCTGGTCACTGGAAGGCCCAGCCAAGCGTCCCGCCGGGTAGGCGCCTGGGATTGCTGGCCACCTTCAACGGGGGCTTCAAGATTTCGACGTCCGGGGGCGGCTTCTACCTGAACGGTGCGACCAGCGGGGTGCTCACCAAGGGCGTCGCGTCGGTCGTCTACTACCGCGACGGGCGGATCGCCATCGGGAACTGGGGGGGTTCGGTGCGGATGACACCCGACGTGGTGGGCGTCCGGCAGAACCTGCATA
Organism: Streptosporangiaceae bacterium; assembly: GCA_036509255.1. GTDB lineage: Bacteria > Actinomycetota > Actinomycetes > Streptosporangiales > Streptosporangiaceae > RYN-230. The sequence continues at coordinate 61,523 of DATCFY010000106.1, read as the reverse complement.
TGATAGTGGCGCACGGCAGGATCCCCGCGTCGGTGGACTACAACGTGACGACCACCTGGGGCGCTACCCTCGGCGGGGGCTACTACGTCTGGCGGTCCGGGATCGGCATGACCAGGGACGGGCGGGTCATCTTCGTCTACGGCCCGTCGCTGAACGTGCGAGAGCTCGCGGAGCTGCTCAAGCGGGCGGGCGCGGTCACCGGGATGGAGCTGGACATCAACCCGGACTGGATGTCCTACATGTATTACCTGCCTAAGCACCATCCGGCGGAGCCGACCCCGGTCAACCTGCTCCCCGACCAGGTGCAGCCCCCGGACCGGTACTACGGCCTGGCGAGCCGCGACTTCACGGCTGTGTACGCCCGGTGACGACCCGCGCGCGGGCGGCCGACCGGCCGCCCGGCGGCTCTGCCGTGCTCGCGCGATCCCCCCTCCCGGTGCGCTGGCTGGCCGCTGTCGTCCAGACCTCGCGGCCCCGGCAGTGGCCTAAGAACCTGCTGGTCTTCGCGGCCCCGCTGGCGGCGGCCTCGCTGGGCCGCGACGACGGCCTGGGGTACGCGCTGGTGGCCGCCGTCGTGTTCACCCTGGCCGCGGCCGCCGTGTACTTCGTCAACGACGTGGTGGACGCGGACCGTGACCGGCTGCACCCGGTCAAGCGGCACCGCGCGGTCGCGTCGGGCCGGCTTCCCCGCGCGCACGCGACGGTGCTCGCGGTCCTCGGGGTGCTCGCGGCCGAGGCCACCTGCCTGTGGCTCGGCGAGCCCGTGCTGGCCGTCCTGGTCGGCGTCTACGTGGCCTTCTCGCTGATGTACACGTTCCTGCTCAAGCACATTCCCGTGGTCGAGCTCGCGTTCGTGGCCGCGGGGTTCGTGCTGCGGGCGCTGGGCGGCGCGTCCGCGACCCGGGTGCCCCCGTCGGGCTGGTTCCTGGTGGTGTGCAGCCTGGGCGCACTGCTGGTCGCCATCGCCAAGCGCTACACCGAGCTCGCCCTGCTCGGCCCGGAGGCCGCCGTCCACCGGCCGGTCATGCGCTGGTACACGCCGGCCCTGCTGCGGCTGAGCCAGCGCGTCGCCGCCGGGGTCATGATCGCCGCCTACCTGCTCTGGGCCTACGGCCAGCACAGCGGGTGGACCCGCACGCTGCACCTGCTCAGCGCGCTGCCGCTGGCCGGGGCGCTGCTGCGGTTCGACTGGCTGACCGCGAACCAGCCCGCCAAGCCGGTCGAGGACCTGATCGCCCGGGACAAGCTGATGATCTGCTGCGAGCTGGGCTGGCTGGCTCTGTTCGCGGTCGGCCTGTGATGGTCGCCGTCGCCGCGCGGGAGGCCGGACGGGTGCTGACCGGCTGGGGACGCACCACGCCGTCCCGCGCCCAGGTCGTCGGCCCGCTGGCGGCCGCCCAGCTCGGGGCCCTGGTGGCTGCCCGGCCCGCAGGAGGCGTGCTGGCCCGGGGCGCGGGGCGCAGCTACGGGGATGCCGCCCAGAACGTGGGCGGGGTGGTGGTGGATCCGGTGACCGCGCCCTGCATCGACCTGGACCCGGACGCGGCCACGGTCCGGGTCTCGGCATCCACCTCGTTCACCGACCTGCTCACCCGGATCGTGCCGGAAGGCCTGCTCCTGCCGGTGCTGCCAGGCACCAGGCACCTCACCGTCGGCGGCGCGGTAGCCGCCGACGTGCACGGCAAGAACCAGCGCAGCGACGGCAGCCTGGGCCGGTGGATCGAGGAGATCGAGATCCTCGACGGAACCGGGGAGGTCCGCCGGCTGACACCGGACGGCCAGCCGGAGGAGTTCCGGGCCACTGTGGGCGGGATGGGCCTGACCGGGCTCATCCTGAGCGCCACGATCCGGCTGCTGCGGATCCGCAGCGCGCAGATGCTGGTCAGCACCCGCCGGCAGCCCGATCTGGACGCCCTGCTCACCGCCATGGACGAGAGCCGGGACCGCTACTGCGTCGCGTGGATCGACACCACCGCCACCGGCAGGTCCCTGGGGCGCGGCGTCCTCGCTGTCGGCGATCATCTCGCCGAGCCCGATCCCGCCGCGGAGCCGGGTGGCCTGGCCTACCGGGCGCACCGGGCGCACCGGGCGCCGCGGCTGCCCGTCTGCCCGTTCACCGCCTGGTCGGCCCGGGAGTTCAACGAGCTGCACTTCCGCCGCGCCGCGCAGGAAGACAGCGAGATCACCGACCTGGCCTCGTTCTTCCACCGGCTCGACGTGCTCGACGGCTGGAACCGCACGCTGGGCCCGCGCGGCTTCGTGGAGTACCAGTGCGTGGTGCCCGAGGGTGCGCACGGCGTCATCAGCCAGATCCTGGAGGCAGCGCAGCGGCACCGGTGCGCCTCGTTCCTGGGCACCCTGAAGCGGTTCGGCCCGGGCACCGCCAGCTACCTGTCTTTCCCGATGGCTGGCTGGTCGCTGGCCATCGACATGCCAGCGGGCAACCGCCAGCTGGGCCCGATGCTGGACGACCTGGATGAGCGGGTCGCCGCGGCCGGCGGTCGGGTATACCTGGCCGGGGACAGCAGGCTCCGCGGCAGCGCCTGCGCCGCCATGTACCCCGGGCTGGCGCGGTGGCGGGCCGCGGCCGCACGCCTCGACCCGGACGGGGTATTCCGCTCCGATCTGGGCCAGCGGCTCGGCCTGCGGCAGGCCACCAGAACATTGACCACCGGCAAATTAATAGGGACATCAAGCGGGAGGCAGCATGCCGGATAAGCGCGGTATGCCGGACCAGCACGGCGCGACGGGCAGCCCGTCCAGGGTGCTGCTGCTCGGCGGGACCAGCGAGATCGGCCTGGAGATCCTGGCCGCGCTACGGCTGCCCCCCGAGACCGAGGTGCTGCTGGCCGGCCGGGACGAGCAGCGGATGGCGGCGGCCGGCAAGGAACTCGGCACCGGCGTGCGCACGCTGCGCTTCGACGCCACCGCCCTTGACACCCACCAGGACCTGATCGACGAGGCCTTCGCCGGCGGAGACGTGGACCTGGTCATCTCCGCCGCAGGCATCCTCACTTCCCAGGAGATCCTGGACCGTGACCCGCTGGTTGCCGGGCTGCTGGTCGAGACCAACTTCACCGGGCACGTCACCACCCTGCTCGCGGCCGCCCGGCGGATGCGTGCCCAGGGCCACGGCACCATCGTGGTGCTGTCCTCGATCGCCGCGATCCGGCCGCGGAAGGCCAACTTCGTGTACGGGGCGGCCAAGTCCGGCCTGGACGCGTTTGGCCGCGGGCTGGCTGACTCGCTGCACGGGACCGGGGTGGATGTGCTGCTGGTCCGGCCCGGGTTCGTGATCGGCCGGATGACGGCCGGGATGGCGCCGGCCCCGCTGGCCACCACCCCTGCCGCGGTGGGCGCGGCCGTCGCGGCCCGGCTCCGGCGGGCAGGCGGCACGTCCCCGGGCAGCCTGGTCTGGGTGCCGTCCACACTGGCCCCGGTGGCGGCGGCCTTCCGGGCGCTGCCCCGGCCGCTGTGGCGCCGGATGCCCCGCTGAGACAGGTTCCCCCCGATGCGCGTGCTGGTGGCCGAGGATGATCGTGGCCTGCGTGAGGCGCTGAGCCGCGGCCTGCGCGAGAGCGGCTACACGGTCGACGCCGTGCCCGACGGCCAGGCGGCCATCGACTACCTGCGCGGGTACGACTACGAGGTGGTGGTGCTCGACTGGCGGATGCCGGAAGTCTCCGGGCTCGAGGTGCTGCAGTGGATGCGCCGGGACGGGCGGTCCAACCCGGTCCTGATGCTGACCGCCCGGGACACGCCCCGGGACCGGGTCACCGGCCTGGATCAGGGCGCCGACGACTACCTGGTCAAGCCCTTCGATTTCGCTGAGCTGCTGGCCCGGCTGCGCGCCCTGCAGCGCCGGCCCCGAACCGCCCAGGCACCCCAGCTGGTAGTGGGGGATGTGGTCTACGACCCGGCGACCCAGGAAGTGCGGATCGGCACGCAGGTCCCCGCGCTGACCGCGACGGAGCGCGGGATCCTGGAGATGCTCATGCGCCGGTCACCCACCGTGGTGGACCGCCGGTCGATCGCGCAGAGCGTCTGGGAGAACGACGCGGACGCGCTGGGCTCCAACACGATCGACGTGCACATGGCCAGGCTGCGGTCCAAGCTGGCCGGCGGCCAGGTGCGCATCGAGTCGGTGCGTGCCGTCGGATACCGGATACTGGGCCGGTGAGCTGGCTTCCGCCCCGGCCCCGCGTGCGGCTGCCGCCCCAGTTCGGGCACGCGGCCCGGGTCGCGCTGGCCGCGACGCTGCTCGTTGGCGTGGTCTACGCCGGCTGCGTGACCATCCTGGACCGGGCGATCTCGGCGCGGCTGGTGGCCTCGGTGGACACCCGGCTGCGCGAGCGCCTGGCTACCGCCCTGGTGAACCAGGGGGACAGCGCCGGCCGGCCCGGCGCCCGGGCGGTGAGCGGCCAGACTCCGGACGGCCGGGTGCGGGCGGCCCGCGAGCCTCATCCCGACGACGATGACGACGTCGACGAGGCGCCCGTGTTCCTCTGGCGGGCCCGGCCGGGGCAGGCCGCGGTCGCCCTGACGGCGGGCGCTCCCGCGCTGACCGCGGGCCGGGTCGCGGCGGGCGGCGGCCCCGTCACGGTGCGCCTGGGCGCCAGCACCTTCCGGCTGGATCAGGCCCGCCGCGACGGCACCTGGCTGGTGGCGGGGCAGAGCGTGGCCGAGCAGCAGCACACGATGAGCGTGCTGCGGGGCGGCGAGGTGCTGGTGGGCCCGGTGCTGCTGCTGGCCATGTTCGCCGGATCGCTGATCATCGGCCTGCGGGCGCTGTCCCCGGTGGAGCAGTCCCGGCGCCGCCAGCTCGAGTTCACCGCGGACGCGTCGCACGAGCTGCGCACCCCGCTGAGCGTGATCGGCGCGGAGATCGGCATCGCGCTGAGCGCGCCTCGGCCCGCCGCCGACTACCAGGCAGCGCTGCGGCGCATCGAGGATGAGAGCCAGCGCCTGCGGCGGATCGTCGAGGACCTGCTGTGGCTGGCCCGGTTCGACTCGGAGCCTCCGCCACCGGGGGCCGAGCCGCTCGACCTGTGCACCATCGCCGCGCAGTGCGCCGACCGCTTCCAGGCGGTCGCGCATTCCCAGTCGCTGGACATCTCGGTGACCGCTCCCCCGGAGCAGGCCGCCTGGATCAGCGCGCCCCCAGAATGGATCGACCGGCTCACCGGGGTCCTGGTGGACAACGCCTGCCGCTACGCGGGACCCGGGGGGAGCGTGCGGCTCGGCGTGATGCTGCGCGGCAACCGGGTCAGCCTGACGGTGGAGGACAGCGGGCCAGGCGTCCCGGCCGCAGAGCGGCACCGGCTGTTCGACCGGTTCCACCGCGTCTCTCATCAGGAGGCCACGGAGCAGGGTGGCGGGGCCGGGCTGGGGCTGGCCATCGCCGACTCGGTCGTGCGGTCAACCGGCGGTCACTGGCGGATCGGCGAGTCGCCGCTGGGCGGCGCGCTGTTCGAGGTCTCCTGGCGCCGGCCCGGCGCCCGGGCGCACGGCGGGACACCACCGCCCGCTCCGCCCGTCCCCGGCCCGTCCGCGGCACCGCGGCCGACCCGGGTCAGCTGAGGCGCTGCCTGGCGGGCGCCGGCTGCGCGGGTGACCGTGGCGTCCGCCCGCTCTTTTCCGCTCTCAAACTGTTCCGCGCTGGTCCGGCTAGGGTGAGCATGATGAGCAGTCTCAGGGTCCTTTTCCTCGGTGGCACTGGTGTGATCAGCTCGGCGTGCGCCCGGCTGGCGGTGGACCACGGCATCGAGCTGTCGGTCATCACCCGGGGGCAGACCAGGGCCCGCCCGCTGCCCGCGGCGGCGCGGGTGCTGCACGGCGATGCCCGCGACCCGGATCAGGTCCGCGAGCTGGCGGGGCACCGGGAGTTCGATGCGGTCGTGGACTGGATCGCGTTCACTCCCGAGCACGTGCAGGCGGACATCGACACCTTCCGCGGCCGGGCCGGGCAGTACGTGTTCATCAGTTCCGCCTCGGCGTACCAGACGCCGCCGGCCCGGCTGCCGATCGTGGAGTCCACGCCGCTGCGCAACCCGTTCTGGGCCTACTCCCGGGACAAGATCGCCTGCGAGGACCTGCTGGTCCGGGCCTACCGGGAGGAAGGTTTCCCGGCCACGATCGTGCGTCCCTCGCACACCTACGACGCGACCCTGGTGCCCCTGGACGGGGGCTGGACGGCGCTGGGCCGGATGCGCCAGGGCAAGCCGGTCATCGTGCACGGCGACGGCACGTCGCTGTGGACGCTGACCCACCACCGGGACTTCGCGCGGGGTTTCGTGCCGCTGCTCGGCCACCCCCGCACCATCGGCGACTCGTTCCACATCACCTCCGATGACGTGCTGACCTGGGACCAGATCACCAGGACGCTGGCGGCCGCGGTGGGCGCGCCCGCCGACATCGTGCACGTGCCGTCGGCCGTGATCGCCGGCGCCGACCCGCAGTGGGGCGCGAGCCTGCTCGGCGACAAGTCGCACTCGCTGGTCTTTGACAACTCCAAGCTGCGCAGCGTGGTGCCCGGCTACCGGGCGGTCATCCCGTTCGAGCAGGGCGCCCGCGAGATCGTGGACTGGTACGACGCCGATCCCGGCCGGCAGCAGGCCGACCCGAGGCTGGACGCGATCATGGACAAGCTGGTCCAGTCCTACGCCGGCTGACCGTCCCGGCTCAGGCCGGGACGGCCCCGGGCAAGGCTGGGCAGGACGGGCAGTCCGGACTCGCTCAGGCCGCGCGGCCGCGGCCGGCCAGCCGGGCCCGCTGCGCCTCACGGGCCGGGCTGTTAGTGATCCAGATGGCCACATCCAGGAGGCGCAGCAGGCTGGCCCCGGACGCGTCCGGTGGCCGCAGTGCCTCGAGGCTGTCCCGGGCCTGCGGGTCCTGGAGGAGGGTTCGCAGCACCTCCCAGGTCTGCCCGGGGAGGCCCACCGCGCGGATCACCACCTTGTCGGTGGCCGGGCAGAGCCGTGGCCGCTTGCGGGAGAGCAGCTTCGCCGCGGTAGCGGTGCCGACGCCCGGCATCTCCAGTAAGGCGTTCCAGAGCGGATCAACGGTGGCGACCTCCGCGTCGGAGGCGGCCCACAGGTCGACGTCGGCTGGGATCGCGGCGAGCATGGCGGAGACCGGGCCGGCCTGGCTGCCGAGCAGGTGCCGGACGGCATCCGGCCGCCAGGCGATGTCCAGCAGCGAGACGGCCAGCAGGTCGTCGGCAGTCACCGCGCACGGCGGGTTCTGGCCGAGGGTGCCGAAGCTCATGCCCGCGAAGCCTTCGGCTGGATCGAAATACGCCGCCATCGCCTGGGCCAGCCCAGGCACGGTCAGGATGTCTCTGAGCCGCCCGGCCGCACCCCGGATGGCGTCCCCTCCCCTTAAGGAACTCATCTGCTCAGTATGCGAGTACCCGGGCGGTCTGGCCCAGGAATATTCGCTGTAAAGATCATGCAGGTTTGCTTACAGCTGTGCCAGCTCAGCGGGGGTGCGGCCGCCGTGACCCTCGGGACAGGCACGACCCTGTCCCGAGGGTCACCAGAGCAGCACGTGGTGTCACTGACCCGGCCGTCCGCCAGTGGTCAGCCGCCGTAGCGCAGGACCACCGCGGACTGCCTGGTGCCACGCTGGCCCGGCAGGTAGGAGTCGCCGCCGCCGAACGTCACCGCGGAACCGGCCACGTGGGCGACCGCGCCGACCGCCAGCCTGGTGGCCGGCAGCGGCAGCACGGCCCGCGTCAGGTGACCGCCGGAATAGTGCAGCATCGCGTACGTGCCAGGGAAACCGGCCACCGCGGGGATCCACAGCCCGCCTGAGCCGTCCAGCACCACCTGGAGCGGCTCACCGTCACGGGGCGAGCTATCCACCAGCCGCCACCGGCTGCCGTTGAAGTGCAGCAGGTAGAACGGCCCCTGCTCATCCTCGCAGTGCCCTGCCCCCACCGCCCAGACGTCGGTGGCGGAACGGGCCACGACCTGGTCGGCGGACGGGCGGCAGAATTCGGTGTTCCGGGGCAGGACCCTGGCCAGCGAGGTGGTCGTCCAGGTGTGCCCGTTCCAGTGCGCGGCGGTCTTCCCGCCGACCGCCCAGATGCTGTCCCGGCCGAGTGCGCTGCCCCCGGTCAGCATGCTGGCTGCGGGGTAGCGCCGCCAAGTCCTGCCGTTGTAGTGCCAGGTGCCCGGGGCGCCGGGTGAATCCGGCTGGCCGAAGACCCACACGTCGGCCGGGCCGCGGACGACCGCGTCCCCCACGGCCCGGCTGAACCGGTGGACGGTGGCCCAGTGGCGGCCGTTCCAGCGCACCGCCCGGCTGGCTCCGCCCGGCTGCCCGGTGAAGGCCCACACATTGCCGGGCGCGCTCGACGCGGCCGCCGTGACCCAGTCGCCGGCCCGGCCGGGGAACGGCACCGCCACCCAGCGGCGGCCGGTGAGCCGCCATGCGACCGGCTTGGCGAGCGTGGACGCGAACGCCCAGGCCTGCCGGGTGCCCGTGGCGGCGACGGCCGTGATGCCGGACAGGTCACGGCGGCCGGTGGTCTTGATGATGCGCCACGACGCCACGGCCGGGTGGCGCGCGGGGTGGGCGCTCGCGGCGGCGGCCACTGGTGCCGTGGCCGCGCCCAGCAGCCCGGCCAGCATGCCCGCCGCGGCGGCCCCCTGCCGCAGGCGGGTGCTACCCGCGCCTGCTCCCGATGACCGGGTCTGCCTGGTGCCCCGCATGAGATCCCCCTTGCGCCGTGGCACCAGGGCATGGCCCCGCAGGTTCCTGGTGTCCGAGATAAAGGACGCCGTAACCATGGCGCAGGATGGAGCCTTCGCGTCACAACTCGGTAACGCCGTGATGCGCTGCGTGACCGGGGTGGGCGCCGTGCTCGTCGCCGGCCGCCTCCGGGCCACCGCCCATCATCCGCAGCATGGCGCCGCCACCCGACCGGAAGAAGCGCACCACCATCGCTGCGGCCAGGATGATGAAGACGATGTTCAGGTATGTGGTGTAGTTCCACACGACCCCGGTCACCCCGACCTGGGCCGTCCGGGCCGTCGGGACCAGGCCCAGCCCGCTGAAGGCGAACTCGACGATGTACCCGGCCAGCACCATGGTGGCGTAGAACAATCCGGTCAGCACCAGCATCATCCGGGTGCCGTAATACTTCCGGTAGATGAGCAGGATCGGGATGATGATCAGGTCGGCGAAGATGAACGCGATCACGCCGCCGAAGCTGATCCCGCCGTTCCAGAGCACCGCCGCCAGCGGCACGTTGCCGATCGAGCAGACGAAGCTGAGCAGTGAGATCACCGGGCCGATGAGCGGCCCCCAGAGCCGGCTGGCCAGCGGATGGCCGGTCAGGAACAGATGCCGCCAGAAGGTGTCGGGGACCCAGGCGCCTACCGCCCCGGCGATCAGCAGCCCGATCACCACGTCGCGGAGCACCGCGGCCCACTCCATGACGAAGATGTGGCTGACCGAGGTGTAGCCCTCCCGGCTGATCAGCCGGCGCCTGAAGCTGCCGGTGGCGGTGATGCTCATGTCCATGGCCGCGTGGCCTTCCATGGAACCGGCCACCCCCCGGTCCGCCTGCCGCCGGGCCTCGTCGATCAGCTGCTGCCGGACGAAGAGGCGGAAGGCCACCGCGAGCAGCACGATCATGATCGGGCCGCCGACGAACTCGGCCAGGGTGAACTGCCAGGAAATCAGCAGGGCCAGGATGATGCCCAGCTCGATGACCAGGTTGGTGCTGGCGATCTCGAAGACCATCGCGGCGGTGAAGCTAGACCCTTTGCGGAACAGTGACCGGGCCAGCGCCACGGCCGCGTAGGAGCAGGACGAGGAGGCCGCGCCCAGCGCCGTGGCCCGGGCCAGCGCGGCCGGGCGATCGTCGCCGAGCAGCCGGACCACGGTGGACCGGCGCACCACCGCCTGGACCACGGCGGACAACGTGAAGCCCAGCAGCAGCGACCAGGTGATCTGCCAGGTCATCGAGCCGGCCACGGCCAGCGCGTGGCCGATGGCGTCAAGCGCGCGCATCGTCAGCCTCCGGCACGGCGATAGTCAGCAGCTCGCGCAGGCAGTGCTCCAGCAGCGTGTGCGGGAAGCCGTCACTCAGCCGGTAGTAAACGACCCGGCCGTCCTTGCGGAAGCTGACCAGCCCGGCCAGGCGCAGCATCTTCACCGCGTAGGACACCTGGTCCTCGGTCACCTCGAGGACCAGGGCCAGGTCCCCGACGCACAGCTCACCGGCGGCGACCAGGGCGAACAGGACGCGCGACCGCACCGGGTCGGCCAGCAGCCCGAGCAGCCCGGCCAGCCGCCCGGCGTCACCCTCGGACAGGACCGCGGCCCGGGCCGCGGCCACGCCCGGCGCGCTCACCGGATGATCATGATCTCGTGGCGGCACATCCTCACCTCCGTACGTCCGTATAGTCACACGGATATACGGGGATGTCAAAGCGACGGGCTGCTCAGGGAGCGCCGGGGTTGGGGTTCGACTGCGGCAGGCCGGAGCAGATGCTGGCGCCGGCGTTGCGGCTCTGCACGGTGGTCTGGGCGCCCGGGCTGGCGCCCGCCGCGCTGCCGCCGGCCGCGGCCTTGCCCTTCCCGGCGCCGCTCCCGGTGGCGGAGTGGGCGGCCGCGGGCGCGCTCACCCCGGCGAAGTCACTGCCGATGAGCAGCGTGACCGGTCCCGGCCGGCCAGTCTGCGGGGCCGGCTCGGCCAGCAGGTTCTGGGTGGAGGGGGTGGCCCTGAGGGCGGTCGTCAGCGTGTAGGCGCTGTCGGCCTGCGCGGTGCCCGAGTAGGTCACGATGGTGGCGGCCGTGGCCGCCGCGTCCCCGGTGCCGATCACGTCGAAGCCGAGCCGGGTGAGCCGCCGGGCGGTCCTGGCGGCCAGTCCCGTGATGCCGGTGGCGTTGAGCACCCGCACCTGGACCCGCCGGTAAGGCAGCGTGGGCAGCTGGTGATGCCAGGTCTGGCCGTCGAGGATCATCTGGAAGATGACGTCGTCGGCCGGCTGCTCGGGCAGCAGCCGGTTGACGTCCGCCGGGTCGGTGATCGTCGGCATGGTCAGCAGGGTCACGTTCTTCGCGTGCAGCCCGGTGAGGCTTCTGGCCAGGCCCAGCAGCTTGCTGACGGAATCCAGCCCCTGGTCCACGGTCAGCGCCCGGGTGGCCACATCCGCGATCTTGAGCAGCTCCACCGAGTTGCTCAGGATGCCCTGGGTGTTGACCTTCTGGATGACCGAGGACATGAACGCCTGCTGCAGCTCGATCCGCGGCAGGTCACCGCCGGCATCCCCCTCCGCCTGGACACCATGGCGGGTGCGCACGTAGGCGAGCGCCTGGTTGTAGGTGAGCAGATGTTTCCCGCCGCTGAGGTTCAGCCCGCTGTAGGGATCGTGGTATCCGCTGCGCGGGACGCAGACCTCCACGCCGCCGATCGTGTCCACCATCGCGCGGAAGGAGTTGAAGTTGAACATGACGAAATGGTCGAGCGGGATGCCGGTCAGGTCCTTGACCGTGCTGACCGCGCAGGACGGGCCGCCGATGTTCATCGCACCGTCGATGATCGCGGACTGGTAGGGCCCCATGATGCCGGTGCCGACGCTGCGCCGGGCCTTGCAGCCGGGCTCGTAGACCATGGTGTCCCGCGGGATGGACAGCACGGTGGCGTGCGTGTGCGTCGGGTCCAGGTGGACCAGCAGCAGGTTGTCCGAGTTGCTGGTGTTCAGGGCGGGATTGCTGCCCAGGTCGCCGGCCCGCTGGCCTTGCCTCGTCTGTGACCCGAGCACCAGGATGTTCTGGGCGCCGTAGACGGAGCGGTGGCTCAGCCCGCTGACCGTGACCTCGCTGACGTTGCCGTCCAGCCTCCGGTAGATCGCGTAGGCACCCAGGCTGGCCACCACTACCCCCACCACCACGACGGTGAGGCTGATGACGCCGATCTTGCCCAGGAGGCTCATCGGCCGGCCTGTGCTTTGCATGGTGACTCCCGTCCGGCAGCCTTCCGGGCAGTACTGGTCCGGGGGACGGCCCCCGGAACCCGCCGGAATCGCTGGCCCGGCGGCGGCAGGGAGCATACCGACGAGATCCGCCGTAAATGCTCATGTCAGACAGGCGTTGACCATTCCATGGCCTGGCCGAGAAGCGGGCGGGTGGTTCCGCCCGCCCGCCGGCGGGGCCGGCTCGGTCAGCCGGGGCCGCCCATCCACAGCGGGATCGTCGCACCGCGGTAGGTGCCCCAGCGGAACACGTAGTGGCGCGCGCTGGTGTGGTAGTACCGCAGCCGCATGCGCGAGAAGTACCTCACTCCCTGGTGCGCCGCGACCCGCGACAGGCTCACCTCGGCCGGGTACTTCGCGTAGTGGCCGGCCGCGCAGTTCGGGGTGCAGTTGTCCACCCACAAGGTGCCCCAGCTGAACGCGGAACTGGCCGTCCAGCGCGACCAGTGCTGGACCCGCACGAACGTGTCCGCGCCACCCACGTAGATGGTGGACAGCCGGACCGTCCCGTGGCCCCAGCCGGTCTGCCCGTTGTAGGCCACCGGGAGCGCGAGCCGCTTCGCGTCCGCGACCGGGTGCCGCGCGTTCCGCGTGGTGAGCGCGGCGGCGCCGCCCGCCGCCAGGAACGCGAGCAGGACCGCCGCCAGCGCCGCGATGCCGACCTTCTTCACAAGCAACGTCCCCCTGTACGAAAAAGACTGTGTCGCCAAAAGCCCGTGCCGCCCAAAAGAATGGGGCCTCAAAAAGACTATGCCGGGACTAGGCCGTGCCCAGAAAAGACCGTCCCGGGAACAGGCTGTGGTGACCCCCTGACCGTACCGGCCCCCCGGCCAGTGCGGACCAGCATAATGCCTGGCCGCAAGCTCGGTCAGGCGATGACCCGGGCCGTGGAGGAGCCGTCGGCCAGGCGCCGGACTTCGAGCCGTTCGGCGACCCGGTCCTTCAGGTCGGCCACGTGGCTTACGATGCCCACCACCCGGCCGCGGTCACGCAGTTCGTCGATGACCGCCATCACCTGGTCGAGGGTCTCCGCGTCAAGCGTGCCGAAGCCCTCGTCGATGAACAGGGTGTCCAGGTCCACGCCGCCCGCCTCGGCCTTGACCACGTCGGCCAGGCCGAGGGCCAGCGCCAGCGAGGTGTAGAAGGTCTCGCCACCGGACAGTGACCGCGGGCTGCGTTCCGCGCCAGTGTGCCGGTCGATCACGACGAGGGTGAGCCCGGTGCGCTCCCGCCTGGTCCCGCTCTCGTCCGTGCGCCGCAGCTCGTAACGTCCCGACGACATGGCCCCGAGCCGGACGTTGGCCGCGGCCACCACCTGCCCGAACCACTGCCTCAGCACGTAGGTGGTCAGCGCCATCCGGCGGTGCCCGTCCATCCCCTTGGCCAGGCCGGCCAGCCGGATCACCGCTGAGGTGTCCTCCTGGAGCTGGTCGAAAGCCTCCTGGGCGAGTTGCACCTCGGCGAGCCGCTGGTCCAGCCGCCCGACCCGGGCCTGGGCGGCGTCGCGGGCCGCACGGACCTCCTGCTCGGCTTCCTGGGCGCGGGCCAGGGCGCCGGCCGCGGCCTGCGCCGCCGAGTGCACCGCGCCGGCCTGCCCGGGATCCAGGCCGGACAGCTCGTCCGCGGCCGCCGCGGCCTGGAGCGCGGCGAGGTCAGCGGCCCACCTGGTCACCTGCTCGTCGAGTTCCGCCTGGGCCTCAGGACTGAGCAGCGCGGCGCTGGCCAGGTCGGCGGCGGTCAGCTCAGGGGCACCGGCGAAGCCGCGGCCGGCCGCCTCACGCTCGGCGCGCTCAGCCGCCCGGCGCTCGTCGGCCAGCACGGCCGTCAGCTGGTCCAGCGCCGCGGCCAGGGAACGGTTCGTCTGCGCGGCCCGGCGCAGGGCCACCTGCCGCTCGGCCACGGAGGGGTGCCCCTGGGCGGCCCCGGCCAGCTGGCGCTGCAGCTGGCTGAGTTCGGCCTCCGCCGCGGCGGCCGTCGCCGCGGCCGTGGCCAGCGCGGCGGCGGCGTCCTGCAGGTCCTGCGCGACCCGCTGCTGCTGCGTGTGCTGGCCGGCCAGCGCGGCTTCCAGGCGGCTGACGTCTGCCACGGCCCGCTCGGCCGCGGCCACCAGCCCATCCACGGCGGCGGCCTCGGCGGCGAGCCCGTCCACGGTGCCGCGGTCCGCCACGGCGGCGCTGGCCGCCACCGCGGCGGCCAGGTCGTCGCGCTCGCGGGTCAGCTGGGTGCGCACGGCTTCCGCCTCGTCGCGCCGCTGCGCGGCGGCGGCGAGGTCCCGCTCGGACACGAGGCCGCCGGCCGCCTGGGCGGGAGCGGGATGGGCGGTGGAGCCGCAGACGGGGCACTCGGCCCCGTCGGCGAGCTGGGCGGCCAGTTCCGCGGCCATGCCGTCCAGCCGGGCCGCCATCAGCCGCAGGTGGCCTTCGGTCAGCGTCTGATGCCTATCGACCGCGTCGAGCAGGGCCGCGTTCTTGCGCGCCAGCAGCGGCTCCAGGCCGGCCAGGTGAGCAGCGGCGACCGCGCGCCGCCGCAGCACGGCCTGCTGCTCGCGGGCGGCCCCCAGGCCGGCGGCCAGAAGCCGGGCCGCGGCCAGCTGCTCCTCGACGGCCGCGATCTGTCCCGGCAGGTCCGCGCGGGCCGCTTCCAGGCCGCGGAGCAGTCCGGACGAGGTCGCGACCTCCTGCTGCACAGCCCTCAGCGCCGCGACTCTGCCAGGCAGGTCCGCTTCGGCGTCAGCGAGATGCTGCAGGGAGGCGGCGTCCTTCTCGGCCGCCTCGGCCCGGACGAAGGCCTGGGGCCCGCCGTCGCCCGCGAGCATGCTGTCGTCGGGGTCGGGGACCAGCTGGACCAGGCGGTCCCGGGCCTCACGGACCGCCTGCTGGGCCTCCTGCCCGGCGGCGAGCAGCGGCCGCACCGGTTCCGCGCGGCGGGCCGCGGCCAGCCGCGCGGCCCGCTGGTCGTGGCCGGGCCGGGTCGCCTCGTGCTCGCCGCGCCGCCGCAGTGCCTCGGTCAGCCTGGTCATCAGGCGGGCCTGCTGCTGCTCGCGCTCGCAGGCGGCCAGCCGGGCGACGGTGTCGGCCGCCGCCACCTCCAGTCCGTCCGCGCTGACCGCCGCGGCCTGGGCCAGGTCGGCAGCCACCTGCTTGAGGCGGGTCGCCCGGTCCGGGCCGGGGAGCTCCAGCAGGTCGGCGCGGGCCGCGGCGTCCAGCCCCGCGGCTTCGGCCGCCGCGGAGGTGGCCGCGGCGATCGCAGCCTCGGCGTCCTGGCGCTGCCGGACCGCGGCCGCGCGGCGCCGGTCCAGCTCAGCCGTGATCCGGTCGTACAGCTGGGTGCCGAAGAGCTTGCTGAGCAGGATCCGCCGGTCGTCGTCCGCGGCCTGCAGGAACTTCGCGAACTGCCCCTGGGGCAGCAGCATGACCTGGGTGAACTGGGCCCGGTTGAGGCCGATGAGCTCGGTGACCAGCTCACCAGCCTCGGCCTTGTTGGCGGACAGGCTGACCCACCCGCCGTCCTCCTGGCGCTGCAGGTGCACGTGGGCCGGCTCGGTGGTGAAGCCGTCCCCGCGCCGCTTCGGCCGCCGGTGCTCGGGCACCCGGGTTACCCGGTGGCGGACACCGCGCACCGAGAACTCCAGGCTGGCCGAGGGCTCGGCGTCGGGCGCGGCGAAATGCGAGCGCAGCCGGTCCTCGGCCGACTCATCGCCGGCCAGCCCTCCGTACAGGGCGAAGGTGATGGCGTCCAAGATGGTGGTCTTGCCTGCCCCGGTCGGCCCTTCCAGCAGGAACAGGCCGCTGCTGGACAGCCGGCCGAAGTCGATCCGCTGCGCACGGGCGTACGGGCCGAACGCGGTCAGCTCGAGGCTGTGCAGCCGCATCAGGCGGCCGATTCGGCGTGCTGCGCCGCCTCGACAGCGGCGCGGAGCACCGCGCGGTGCGCGCCGTCGGCCGGGCCGCCGCTGGTGAAGTCCACGAACATGCAGCAGATCTCGACCGGGTCGGTTGCCGAGGCCAGCCGCTCCAGGTCGGCGTCGGAGCTGGTCAGCTGCCCCTCTGGCGCGAAGTCCAGGATCAGTGTGTGCGGCCACTTCTCGCGGAGCCGCTCCATCGGGGCGGAAGGCCGCACGGTGTCGGTCAGCACCACCTTGACCCAGGCGCCGGCCAGATCAGCCAGACCAGAGTCCGCCCCGTGCTGGTCAGCCCCGTGTTTGTCAGCACGGGCCAGCAGATTGTCGAGGGTACCGCGCACCTCCCGCAGCGGCCGGGGCACGGGCGCAGGCAGCAGGGTGGTGCGCACCTGGCCCGCCGCGTCAATCTCGGCCAGCGTGACCGACTTGACGTGGTCCTTCTCGGAGAACGAGAACGCCAGTGGCGAGCCGGAGTACCGGATCTCCGGGTCCGGCCCGGCCCGCTGCGCGCCGTGCAGGTGGCCGAGAGCCACGTAGCTGAACCCGGCGAACACGGCGGCCGGCACGTCCGCCACGCCGCCGACCCGGATGTCGCGTTCGGATTCGGCGGGCTGCCCGCCGGTGACGAAGGCATGCGCGGCGACCACGGTGCGGGCGATGCCACGGGTGGCGGCGTCCGCCCTGATCAGCCGGGCCGCCTCGGCCAGCACCGCCTGGTGCGTCCGGGTCCGGACGCCGAGTTCCGCCATGACCGCATCGGGCAGCAGGTAGGGGACGCCGTAGACGGCCACCGGGCCATGCTCGTCCGCCAGCAGCACCGGCCGGGCCAGGTCGCCCACCGAGGTACGCAGGTGGATCCCGGCCGCCTCGCTGAGGCCGGCGCCAAAGCCCAGCCGGACGGCAGAGTCATGATTCCCGCTGGTCAGGATCACCGGGATGCCAGCCTGGGCAAAGCGCAGCAGGACCGCGTCGAGCAGCCGGACGGCGTCGAGCGGCGGGACGGCGCGGTCGTAAATGTCCCCGGCGACCACGACGGCACCGGCCCGCTGGCGGACCGCCTCGTCGAGCAGCCAGCGCAGGAAGCCGTCCTGGTAGGGCAGCAGGTTCTCGCCGTGCAGCGTGCGTCCCAGATGCCAGTCCGAGGTGTGGATCAGTCGCATCGCACCGCCGTGAACTCCCCCGTGTTAGCCGGTCGTGCTGGCTGGCCCGCGCCGGCCGGGCCGGCGGATCGGTGGGATCGTGACGCTCGCCATAATGCCGGACCGTTGCGACATCCTCGGTGATCCCGGTCCCGTCCGCGTGTCGCCGCCGCTGCGCCCGATTTGCCGCATCCCGCCCCCGGTCGTGGGATGCTCGTCTCGCTGGCGGCACACGTGCCCTGGGCCTGGGGAATCAGGGCATCGGGAATTAGGGGACGGGGAGCACCGCGCGGGACCCGCGGTGCGAGCGGCCAGCGCTACGGGGAAGTCGTGAGCGGGCGGCGGACAGCGGCGACACGAGAAGGGGTGATGGTCAGGTGTCGCGGGACAGTTCTCCCGCGCCCGTCGGCCGCAGGCGGATCACCACACGCGCCGAGCTTGAGCAGGTGGCGTTCGGGTTGTTCGACCGGCAGGGCTTCGCAGGGACCACGATCGGGGACATCGCCCGCGCGGCCGGCATCGGGTGGCGCACGTTCTTCCGGTACTTCGCCTCGAAGAACGACGTGCCCTGGGGCGGATTCGAGGAACGGCTGGAGCGGATGCGCGCCCGCCTGGCGGGCTGCCCGCCGCAGACCTCGCTGGCCGAGGCGATCCGGCTCGGCGTCATCAGCTTCCACGAGGCCGGGCCGGGCGAGGAGGCCTGGCAGCGCCGGCGGCTGGAGCTGATCCTGCGGGTACCCGCGTTACAGGCCCACTCCACGCTGCGTTACGCCGCCTGGCGGCAGGTGATCGCGGAGTTCGTGGCCCAGCGGACCGGGCAGCCGCCCGACTCGCTGCTCCCGGTCACCCTGGGCTACGCGGTCCAGGGCCTGTCCGTGGCGGCCTGCGAGCAGTGGCTGGCCGGCGCCGATCCCGACCTCGAGCGGCTGATCGGCGCCGCGGTGAGCGGGCTGGCCGGGGCGTTCGGGCCGGCCGGAGGCTCCAGGTAGCTGAGCCTAGAGCTGGCCCACGTCCGTGATCCGCAGCACCGCGTGGCCGGCCTCCCCGGAGGCGGCCAGGTCTACCTCGGCCGAGATGCCCCAGTCGTGGTCCCCGGCCGGGTCGTCGAAGATCTGCCGGAGCGTCCAGGCCTGCGGGCCCTCCTCGAGGATGAGGAGGGCCGGCCCGCGGGCGTCCGGCCCGGTGCCGATCTCGTCGTGCACATCGAAGTACGGCTCGATCGCCGCCTCCCACGCGTCGGCGTCCCAGCCGTCGCCGGAGTCCAGCTCGCCGAGTTCGGCGTAGTGGCCGAGCGCGGCCAGCTCGGCCCGGCGGAACAGCGCGTTGCGGACCAGGACCCGGAAGGCGCGGACGTTGCGGGTCACCGCCGGCGGCCCCGTCTCCACCTGGCTGACCAGGACGCCGGACGGGTCACGCAGCTGCTCCCACTCATCCAGCAGGCTGGAGTCGACCTGGCGGACCAGCTCACCGAGCCACTCGATAAGGTCGGTGAGTTCCTCCGTCTTGGCCTCGTCCGGGACGGTGTTCCGCAGCGCCTTGTACGCGTCGGCCAGGTAGCGCAGCACCAGGCCCTCCGAGCGGGACAAGCCGTAGAAACCGACGTACTCCACGAACGTCATGGCCCGCTCGTACATGTCGCGCACCACGGACTTGGGGGCGAACGCGTAGTCGGCGACCCACGGATGGCCCCGGCGGTACATGTCGTACGCGGCCTCGAGCAGGTCGGCCAGCGGCTTCGGATGAGTGACCGAGTCCAGCAGGTCCATCCGGGTGTCGTAGTCGACGCCGTCGGCCTTCATCTGCGCGACCGCCTCACCGCGGGCCTTGAACAGCTGGGCGGAGATCACCGTCCGGGGGTTGTCCAGGGTCGATTCGATGATGGAGACCACATCGAGCGGGTAACTGGGCGACTCGCGGTCCAGGAGTTCGATCGCGGCCAGGGCCAGCGGGGACAGCGGCTGGTTCAGCGCGAAGTCGAACTGGAGGTCCACGGTGAGCCGCGCCCGGCGCCCGTCAGCGTCCGGCTCGTCCAGCTCTTCCACCACTCCCCCGGCCCGCAGCGCCCGGTAGATGGCGATGGCCTGGTGGATGTGCCGGCGCTGGGCGGCCCGGTCCTCGTGGTTGTCGGTCAGCAGGTGCCGCATCGCGGTGAACGCGTCACCCGGCCGGCTGATCACGTTCAGCAGCATGGCGTGGGTGACCTTGAAGCTGGACGTGAGCGGCTCGGGGTCGGCGGCGACCAGCCGCTCGTAGGTCGGCTGCCCCCAGGCGATGAACCCCTCCGGCGGCTTCTTGCGGACCACCTTGCGCCGCTTCTTCGGGTCGTCGCCCGCCTTGGCCAGCAGGCGCTCGTTCTCCACCACGTGCTCGGGGGCCTGCACCACCACCCGGCCGATGGTGTCGAAGCCCGCCCGGCCGGCCCGGCCCGCGATCTGGTGGAACTCACGGGCCTGGAGCAGCCGGGTCTTCGACCCGTCGTACTTGGACATGGCGGTGAACAGGACCGTGCGGATCGGCACGTTGATCCCGACGCCGAGGGTGTCGGTGCCGCAGATGACCTTCAGCAGCCCAGCCTGGGCCAGGGTCTCCACCAGCCGCCGGTACTTGGGCAGCATCCCGGCGTGATGGACGCCGATCCCGTGCCGGACCAGCCGGGACAGGGTCTTCCCGAACCCGGCGGTGAACCGGAAGCCGCCGATCAGCGCGGCGATCTCGTCCTTCTCCGCGCGGGTGCAGACGTTCACGCTCATCAGCGCCTGGGCCTGCTCCAGGGCGGCGGCCTGGGTGAAGTGGACCACGTAGATAGGGGCCTGGTGGGTGCTGAGCAGCTCTTCCAGGGTCTCGTGCAGCGGGGTGGTCACGTAGCTGTAGGTGAGCGGCACCGGGCGTTCGGCGGACTGGACGACCGCGGTCGGCCGCCCGGTACGCCGGGTCAGGTCGGCCTCGAACCGGGTGACGTCGCCCAGGGTCGCCGACATCAGCACGAACTGGACCCGGGGCAGCTCGATGATCGGCACCTGCCAGGCCCAGCCCCGGTCGGGGTCGGCGTAGAAGTGGAACTCGTCCATCACCACCTGGCCGACGTCGGCGTCGGCGCCGTCCCGCAGCGCGATGCTGGCCAGCACCTCGGCGGTGCAGCAGATGATGGGCGCGGCGGCGTTGACGCTGGCGTCGCCGGTCATCATGCCGACGCTGGCCGGGCCGAACGCGGCGCACAGCGCGAAGAATTTCTCCGACACCAGGGCCTTGATCGGCGCGGTGTAGAAAGACCGGCGCCCCTCGGCGAGCGCCGCGAAGTGAGCGCCGGTAGCGACCAGGCTCTTGCCTGAGCCGGTCGGGGTGGACAGGATAACGTTGGCCCCGGACACCACCTCGATGAGGGCCTCTTCCTGGTGCGGGTAGAGAGCCAGCCCCTGCTCCTTGGCCCAGCCGGCGAACGCGTCGAAGACCGCGTCGGGCGCAGGGTCAGCCGGGAGAAGGTCGGTGAGGGTCACAAATATTAAATGCTAGCGGCCCGGTTAATGTTCCCGGCCGCGCGCCGGGAACATTCACCAGGCCGCCTGCTGGCCCAGCACCTGGCGCAACGCGCGGGCATCCCGCACGGCATTCGCCTGGCCGTCGTTGTTGAAGTAGGCGAAAACGTCGCGGCCGGCCGCGTCCCATTCCCGGATCCGGGCCGCCCACCAGGACAGATCGGCGCCGTTATAGGAGCCCGCGTACAGATGCTGGTGATCAGGGCCGTGCAGCCGCACATAGACGAACTCCGCAGTGGCCCGCAGAACGCACGGCAGGTGCGCGCCGCTCATCACGCAATAAGCCGCCCGGTGCGCTTCCAGCAGGGCGAAGACCTCCTCGCAATGCCAGCTGGAATGGCGGAACTCGACCGCGACCCGCATCCATTCTGGGACCAGCGACAGGAAATAGGCCAGCCGCGCGTCGTCGCGGGCCTGGGCCGGGCCGAGCTGGGCCAGCAGCACGGCCCGTTTATCGCCCAGCTCGTGCCAGCCCGCGCCGATCCGCCGGAGCCAGGTTTCCGGGCCATACAGTTTCCGCCCGTGGGTCAGCCCGCGGGGCGCCTTGACGGACAGGCAGAACCCCGCAGGCAATTTCTTTCTCCAATAACGGAACGTATCGGGCCGGGGCCAGCGGTAGAAGCTGCTGTTCAGCTCGGCCGTGCCGAACGTGGCCGCGTAGCGGTCGAGCCGGGCGGCGGCGGGCAGCCCGGGCGGGTACAGCTCCGGCTCCCAGTGGGCATAGCTCCACCCCGACGTCCCGATCCTGATGGTCACCCGGGCTTACGCTCCTGGTGTTTCCCCGTCCGGCGGCTGGTCTACAGCTGGGTCCCGGCCGGGCTGGCGGGCGGGGTCTTCGTTGCGGCGGTCTTTGTCGCCCGGCAGGCTCGCGTCCACCAGCGCGGTGGAGCCCGCCGCCCGGCTGGCCGTCTCCTCGGTCCGCTCCCGCAGGCGGTCCAGGGTCTCGGCGTCACCGAGCGGGATCGTGGCCTCCAGGCGGCTGCTCGCCTGAACCTCGGGCAGGTCCACGACCGCGTCCACCAGGTCAGCCCGGTGACCAGGGGCGACGTGCCCGGATGTGGCGTGCAGCGACGCGCGGGTGGTCCCGCCCGGCCGCTGCGAGACCTCGGCCGCGGCCACGGTCTCATCGCCGTCCTTGATCTCGACGCGCCGGGCGTCCTCGGAATCGGTCATGGAACACCTCCTTCAAGGTTGTTACCGTGCGGCTGCCCGGTCCTAGGCCCGCGAAACCGCCCGCCCGGTGAATGAGCGGACCTTCGCGCCCACCGTCCCCGGCGACCGGCTGGGCAGTTCCGCGTTCGGCTTGATCAGCAGCGTCGTCGCGGTCAGCCACAGCGCGGCGAAGATCAGGCTGCCGAGCACGTCGGTCGGGTGGTGCTCGCCGCGGTACATCCGGGACAGCGCGATGGCTACCGGCATCACGACCGCCAGGGCCACGAACAGCCACCGCCACCAGCCCCTGGTGTGTCCCATGACCAGGATGGCGATCGCGACGTAGAGGCAGGTGGTGGCGGCCACGTGGCCCGATGGGTAGGCCGAGGTGGGGAGGTGGTGGTCGAGGTGGTGCACGTAGGGCCGGGGCCGCTTGACCACCGCGGCCGCGGCGA
Source organism: Streptosporangiaceae bacterium (assembly GCA_036509255.1). Taxonomy (GTDB): domain Bacteria; phylum Actinomycetota; class Actinomycetes; order Streptosporangiales; family Streptosporangiaceae; genus RYN-230. Next base: position 39,353 of record DATCFY010000106.1, on the reverse strand, counting down.
GGAACGCGGCCAGCTCGCCGAACATCACGACCGCGATGAAGATGACCGGCCGCCAGTGCCGGGTGACGGCCAGGAAGATCACGCACGCGGCGACGGCCACGATGAGGATCCCGGTCGTGGCGCAGGCCACGCTGACGTCGTTACTCCACTGGTTGAGGGTCGGCGTGCGGTGCGCGGCGAACCAGCGCGGGATCGCCGTGTCCCCCAGCCATTTGTTGTGGCTGTACTTCACGACCAGCTCGCCGAAGCCGACGATGACGCCGAGGATCAGCACCCAGGCGACTACGACTCCGGCGGCGATACGGGCATGGGAACGGGCAGCGGATCTGTTCACGGGGGTCTCCGGCTGGGCTGGGTTGCTATGAGCTCGGTCGAGATCGTTGCGGGCCTCAGGTTCCAGTCCCTCGGCCAGCGGGTCGGTGACGGGCTGGTCTTCGGCCCGCCGGGTCAGTTCGAACGCGAACGCGGTGAGGCCGAGCCAGGTGATGCCCAGGGTCCAGCCGCCGAGCACATCCGACAGGTAGTGCACGCCGAGCAGGATCCGGCTGATCCCGATCAGCGCGACCAGCGTGACAATCACGGCGCGCAGCGCGGTCCGCCAGCGGCCGCGGGTCATAGGCGTGAAGACCAGCAGCACCGCTCCGTAGCAGACGATCGAGCCGAGCGAGTGGCCGCTGGGGAAGCTGTTCCCGCCGCCATGCGCGATCGGGTGCGCCACCACCGGGCGCAGCCGGCCGACGAGGTCCTTCAGGATCGGGTCCATGACCAGCGCGCCCGCGCCGGTGACCAGTAGGTACAGGACCAGGCGCCAGCGGCGCCGGAAGGCCAGGAAGACCGCCGAGACCCCGATCACCGTCCACAGCACGCCGTCGCTGCCCAGCCAGGTGACCGCCTTCACCACCGAGACAAGAGCGGCGTGCCCGGCGACGAGCCCGTTGATCCGGGCGGCGGCGCCGTGGTCGACGGACTCCAGGGGGCGCCACTGCAGGCGGACCAGGACGAGCAGGACCGTGAACACCAAGGCGGCGCCGGTCACCGCGAGCAGCGGGGTGAGGCTGCGGTGCCCGGGCTCGTGCCCGTGGTGGGGGGGCTGGCGGTCGAGGGTTTGGGCCGACATGGCGGCCAAGTGCCCTCCACACCCGGATTCATGCATGCGGGCCGGCGGGACGCGGCCGGCTCAGCCGAAGAAGTACACCCGGAAGGCCAGGACGACGGCGACCAGCAGGAGGCAGGCCACGCACTTGATGGCGAGCCCCCGCTCGTAGCGGACCGCGTCGCGGACCTCGTCCTCGAAGACCTGGACCTGCTCCGCGGTCACCGGGCCACCGGCGGCCGGCTCCGGCCCGCTCATGTCGGCACCACCATCTTCCCCGTCTTCTCGGTCTTGTCCCAGATCGCCTCGGCGTGCCGGAGTTCCTTGATGTAGGCGGCGGTAGTGATCGCGCACAGCAGGGGCCCGTAACCGCCGATGTACACGAACAGCGGCCCGAGGAAGCGGCCAAGCTTGCGTGACTCGGCGACCTTGCCGAGGAAGGCGACCCCCATGCAGGCTGAGAGCCAGATATAGGTGAACAGCTCGATGCCCCTCACCCAGCCGTAGGTGACCCCGACGCCGGCGGCGTCGGCGAGCTCGTGGCCGACCCAGGCCGCCGGGCCGGGCAGGATGGCGGCGAGCAGGATGATGACGTTGATCACGCCCGGGAAAATGAGCGCTTCTTTCCAGGTGTGCCGCCCGACACCGGGGTCGATGGCGAGCGCGAAGGACGTGATGAAGATGTACGTGATCACGTTGGTCAGCCACAGCACGTGAAAGGCGGTCCAGGCGAGCTGGTAGTCGATGAAGAACAGGATCACCAGGGATGCCGACGCCAGCACCATGAACACCGGCAGCAGCAGCAGGCAGAACCAGAGGAGGCCGAAGCTGATGCTGCCCAGCCGGTTATTGGGCTGGGGCCGGAACCAGACGCTCCTGAATCGCCGGGTGACCTGGACGTTGCCGCGGGCCCAGCGCAGCCGCTGCTTCCACAGCGCGACGATGCTGCCCGGCTCCTCCGCCCACACGGTGGCATGCGGCTCGAAGATGACCTTGCGTCCCCCTTTCTGGGTCTCGAACGTGGTCACCGTGTCCTCGGCCAGCGTGGCCGTGTCCACCTGTCCGCCGATCGCCTCGATGTTGGCCCGCGAGTGCAGCTGCGCGCCTCCCGCCAGGCAGGCGATCACGCCGAGGACCTCCTGGCTCCGCCGGGCCGCGGCCTGGGCGGTGATGTACTCGTAGCCGATGAACCGGGTCATGTAGTTCCCCGGACGGCTGCCCTCCTTGATATAGGCGGTGACCGAGCCGACCTCGGGATCAGCCAGGTGCCGGGTCATCCGCCGCAGCGAGCTGGGCTCGTAGATGACGTCCGAGTCCATGATCAGGATGGCCTGCATCCAGCCGTCGGACAGGATCTCCGCCAGGCCGTGGTTCAGGGTTGCGGCCTTGCCCTCGCCACCCTTGTGGCGGCGCAGGTGCACGACGTTCCCCGGGTACTGTGCCACCCTGGCCAAGACGACCTGCGGGGTGTCATCGGTGCTGGCGTCGTCCACGACATAGATGCGCAGGCGTTCGCGTGGGTAGTCGAGCAGCATGAGCCGGTCGATCGAGGTGCCGATGACCGCTGCCTCGTTCCACGCCGGGATGAGGATGGCGGTCCGCGGGAAATAGGCCCGGCATTTCGCGTAATGCAGCCGCCGGAAGTGCAGCCCGACCAGGAGGAACTGGTAGTTCGCGACCAGCAGCGGAAGCGCTCCGAGGATCACGAAGGCCACCAGCAGGGACTTGATGGCCAGCAGGAAGTCCGTCATCCCGGCACAGCCCTGCTGAACGCGGTATCCAGGATGCCCCGGACCCGCGGGTAGCGGCCGATGCTGGCGCAGTCGTGGCTGTCCGTGCTGGCGACCAGCGGCACGCCGGCCGCGGCCAGGACCCGGATGGTGCGCGGGGACGGGCAGGCCCACTTCTCGTTGACCTCCACCCGCGCCCCGCCCCGGACGCAGCCCTGGGCCAGGTGGTCCAGGGTCGGGCCCGGCACGTCCGCCTCGTCCAGGCCCATCTTGGGCAGCAGGCTGAACAGGTGGGCCACCTGCGGCAGGGCCACCCGCTCCAGGGCACCGAGGGTGGCCGCGATGAGGCCGTCGATGATGTCACCCGCCGAGCACTGGCGCCGATCGAGCGCGTCCCGCATGTCCTGCGGCGGTACCGGACCGTGATCGCCGGGGTACTGGTGATCCGCGATCAGGACCCGGTCCACCCCGCGCAGAGAACCGGGCAGGTCCAGCTCCCCGGTCGCGTTGAGGATCTTGGCCTCCACACCGGCCAGCACCTCGATACCCGGCGCGGGGCGGAGCTCGCGCACCGCGGCCACGAAGTCCGGCACCCAGGGCGAACCCTCGCGGGCGTGATCGGCGAGGCAGAGGACCCGCAGGCCACGTTCCCGGGCCACGCGGACGTTCTCGGCCACGGTGCTGACCGCGTCGTCGGAGAAGGTCGAGTGGACGTGGTGATCCTCGTCGAGCGCGACCAGGCCGGAGGGCATGCTCACGCGGCGACCTTCTGCACTTCGCTCAGGTCCATGAACCGCTCGTCGAGGAAGCGGACCATGGCCACCTCGCGGAAGTCCACGTGGTCCGGCACCGGGAGGCCGCGCAGCGCGTCCAGGGCCAGCCGGGGCATGTTCACCCCGCTGGCCACGGTCAGCGGCAGCGCGCCGGGGGCCCGCGGGTTCACCTCCAGCAGGGCCGCACGGCCGGCCGCGTCCCGCCGGCACTGCACGTTGGCGATGTAGGTGAGACCAGTCACCGTGGCCACCGTGGCCCCGAGGTCCTCCAGCTCCGGGTCGTGCACGGTGCGCCCGGCCACCGAGACGCCCGAGTCCACCCGGGCGCGGAGCCGGGGCACGGCGGCGATTACATGGGTGCTGGTGTCGGCGAGCACGTCGATCGAGTACTCCTCGCCCGGCAGGTACTCCTGGACGATGAACTCCGCGGACCGCTCCAGGCCGGCCAGTTCCCCGGCGGACGCCGCCACGGAGATATCCCGCGAGCCGCTGCCGGTGCGCGGCTTGAGCACGACCGGGTACTCCCACGACGCCGGGTTGAGCGCCTCGTCGAAGCACTCGGTGCGCGGTACCCGGACGTGCCCGGCACAGCAGCGGGCCAGGGCCAGCTTGTCCAGCGTCAGGTCCAGCGCCCGCTCCGGCGCCAGCATGAGCTCGATCCCGGCCGCCTCGTACTCGGCGCGGGCCCGGGCCAGCGGGCGCATCTCGGCGTCCACCGTCGGGATCAGGACGTGCACCCCGAGGGCGACGCAGCGGGCCAGGACGGCCGAGGCGAAATCGGGGTCCAGGCCCGCCGGGATGAGGGTCCGCGCGTCTGGCGGCAGCAGGTACAGGCCGGCCGCCCACGGGTCCATGTCGGCGCCCACCAGCTGGACGGTGGGATCGAGGCTGAGCGATTTGATGACGGACACCGCGGCGGGTCCCCCCACCCCGGTGACCAGCACGCGGATCTGCCTGTGGCTGAGATCATCTCGCGCCATCCGGCACCCCCCCGATATGTTTTGCGGTCTGCTGTGGTGCTGGCTCCGGTGCTTGATTCGGCAGTTGATCATCGGGCCGGGGCCGGCGGCGCCGGTCCGGCGCGGCGGCCCAGGCGCCGTCCTCGCCGCGCACGATGCCTTTTGCCGGAGTCAGCTCGTGCTGCCCGGCCACCGCCGCTTCCCGGACCACCTCGAACGGCTCGGCGTAGCGGCCCTCGCAGTAGCGAGACCAGTAGCGCGCGGTCGACTCGATCAGGTCCGGCTCCAGGTAGGCCCGGATCTCCACCTGGGAGGCGAACGCGTCGATCGCCTCGAGCTTGCGCTCTAGCTGCTCGTCGATGGCGACGAAGCGGGTGGGCCGGAAGTCCACCGTGGCCGACGGCGACTGGAAGGAGTACACCCGGCCCACCTGGCGCACGGCGACGAGCGCCGCCTGGTGCGTGTTCCGGTGGTCCTGGTGCACGTCGTGCAGCGAGTGGGTGTAGATCACGGTCGGCCGCACGGTCTCGACGATGCGGCTGATCACGCCGATCGTCGGGTCGCCCTCGCTGATCCTGGTGTCCTGCAGATCCTCGTGATACAGCGCGGCGCCAATGACTTCCGCCGCCCTCCTGGACTCGCCGGCCCGGATGTCCTCGGTGCCGCCGCGGGCGCCGCGGCTCAGGGTCAGGATCGACACCTCGTGCCCCATCCGGCGGTGCATGGCCAGCGTGCCGGCCGCGCCGATCTCGACGTCGTCCGGGTGCGCCCCGATGGCCAGCACGCTCTGCCGGGCGGCCTCGCGCGCCGCCCGGCCCTTGGCCACCAGCGCGGTCACCGTGGCGACCAGCTTGTCCGGGCGGACTGGCTTCTCCAGGAACTCATCGGCCTGGTTGCGCAGGGCCCGGACCGCGTAGTCCACCGACGGGTGCGCGGTGACCACGGCCACGGGCACCTCCGGGGTGATCTCCCGGACCGCCTCGAGCAGCTCGATCCCGGTCATGCCGGGCATCTCCACGTCGGTCAGCACCAGATCCCAGTGTTCCGCCCGGGCCCGGGCCAGCGCGGCCGCCGGGTCCGGGATGTGGGTGACGTCGAAGCCGCCGCGCTTGCGCAGCACGTGCAGGACGTAGGCGGCCGCTTCCGGGTCGTCCTCGACCACCAGGATCCGGCCGGGCGACTCCGGCCCGCCGGCGCTGCTCACCGGGTCACCCCCGGTGCCTGCGCGTTCAGGTCCATCTGCCCCCCGATGTCAATTAGTAGTCACTAGATCACTATAAGTAGTTATTCCTCGGCGGGCACACTTGTCCCCTGCTCCGGGGCCGGGTGCGCGCCTGGCCGGACGTCCGCGGTGGCCGGGAGAAACAGGTGGATGGTGGTGCCGGCCCCCAGCGTGCTGGTTACCTCCACCCGGCCGCCGTGCAGCTCGGCGACTTCCTTGACGATGGACAGGCCCAGGCCGGACCCCGGCCGGCCAGCCGAGGTGGCGTTGGAGGCGCGGAAGAAGCGGTCGAACAGGCGGCCCACATCGTCCGGCGGGATGCCGATCCCGGAATCGGTGACGTCGATCCGCCACTCCTGGCCGTCCGCGGCCGCGGTCACCTTGACCTGGCCGCCCTCGTCGGTGAACTTGACCGCGTTGGCGATCAGGTTGTCGATCACCTGGACCAGCCGGGCCCGGTCGGCCAGTACCGGCGGCCCGTCCGGCGCCGCGCCGTCCAGCGCGACGCCTTTCTGCGCCGCCGCCGGTGCCGCGGCCTGGACCGCCTCGGCCACGACCTCCGCGACCGGTACCGGCGCCAGCTCCAGGGGGATAACGCCGGCCTCGATCTGGCTCAGCAGCAGCAGATCGCCCACCAGCTTGGTGATCCGCTCGGCGTTCCGCGCGATGACGTCCAGGAAGCGGGCCGCGGTAGGGGCCAGCTCGCCCTCGTCCCGGATCAGCTCGGCGTAGGACACGATCGACGTCAGCGGGGACCGCAGCTCATGGGACACGGTGGCCAGGAACCGGGTCTTGAGCTCATCGAGCTCGCGCAGCTCCTCATTCTGCTCGGCCAGCTGCTGCCGGCCATGCTCGGCGGCGCGCCGTGAGGTGAGTTCGGCCTGCAGCCGGCGGTCGCGCTCCTGCTCCTCGGCGGCGCGATCGGATATGTCCCAGAGCAGCAGCAAGCTGCCCCGGTACTCACCGCCCGCGAACACGGGCCAGTAGTCGCACTCCAGCATGCGGCCGCCCGAGGTCGCGAACCGGAGGCCGTCGACCCGCTGCCGGTCCGCATCCGGCTGAGTCATCCGCTGCATGACCTCCGCAGAATGCGCGAACGTACGCGCGATGGGCTCGCGCAAGACCTCGGCGTCGGCCCCTGCGAGCTTGACCGGCGGATCCTCGACGCCGAGCAGGTCACACAGGCTCTGGTTGACCTGCACGATCGTGTGCCGCTCATCCAGGACCAGCACGCCGGGGACGGCCGCGGCGATCAGGCTGTTCAGCCGCTCGGTCTGGTCGGTGAGATCGCGCACCGCGGCCTGCTCGGCGGCCAGCAGGCGGTCCCGCTCCCCCTCCGCCCGCTTGCGGGCGGTCACGTTGGTGAGGGCGACCATGAACCCGCGGGGCAGGTCCGCCTGGTGGGGCACCGCGGTCACGGCGGCGTGCACCCACAGCGGCTGGCCCGCGTGCCGGAGCAGCCGGAAGTCGGTCCGCAGCTCCGAGCGGGCCGCCCGGGCGCGGGCCCACTCGCCCCGGACCCGCGCGACGTCGCCGGGATGCACGGTCTCCAGCCACGAGGTGCCGAGGATATCCTTCACCAGCTGGCCGTCCATCGCGCACCAGCGCTCGTTGACGTAGACGCATGTCCCCGCGTGGTCGGTGCGGGCGATACCCACGGGGGCCAGCTCAGACAGCAGCTGCACCCGGGCCTGGCTCGCCGCCAGCGCCGTATTCACCTGCTCCAGCTCGGTCAGGTCCCGGGCGAAGCTGCAGAAGTAGACCTGGCCACCGGCCAGCAGCGGCAGCGGGGTCACCTCCACCGTCCGCTCGGTGCCGTCACCGCGCAGGATAGGCAACAGCATGCGGCCGGTAAACTCCCCGGGGTCGTGGCTGCGCAGGAACTCCCCCGTCGATTCCAGGAAGACGGCCCGGTTGCGTTCCGGGATGAGCAGATCGGCTATGCCCTGGCCGAGCACGTCGGCACGCCGGCGGCCGTACAGTTCCTCCGCGGCGGAGTTGAAGGCGACGATCTTGCGCTGGGCGTCGGCCACGACTACGGCGTCCGGGGCCGCATTGATCAGCGCCTCGGCGACCGCCCGCCGTTCCGCGATTTCCCTGGCATCCTCGGCCCGGCGCATCCGGGACGCGATGACGGTGGCCAGGGCCCGCGCGATCGCCTGCGATTCGGCCGTCCACGGGGACTGCCGCCCCACCAGGATCAGGGCACATGGGGCGGATTGCCCCGGCAGCCTGGCCACGGCGATCAGCGCCCCACCCCGGTTCCGGCCTGGTCCCATCCCGGGCCAGACCACCGGTCCCTGGACACAGCCCCCGGTCGAGACGACCCCCGGATGGGCGATCAGGAGCCCACTCAGCTGCGCCATCAGGCGGGGGTCCACCGCCGCGGGCGGGTAGGCGGCGATGACCGCGGGTTCTCCCGGCTCGCCCAGCCGGAGGGCGACCGCCGCCCGGCTGTCGAACCCCGCCGCGGCGCGCCGGAGCAGTTCGGGCAGGCCCGCATCGGGTGCTGTCGGGTCCCGGATCAGGGCCTGGCTGACCGCGAACTCCAGCAGCGCGGATGGTGACGTGTGCGCGTCTGACAGCACGGCAGCCGCCGAGGTCGCTCGAGGTCCCCCCATAACCGAGCGCCCCTCTCTTTACGTAATCATTTGACTACTCTACGCACATGGTACCCATTGGGGCCGGTTCACAACTAGGACCAGCGGGGAACAGCGGCCAGCCGGAGGCGGTTGCCCGGGGTGGTGAACGGCGGCCGGCTGACGGCGGCCGCGGCCCGAGGCAAGGGAGCAGACCGAATGACGGAGCAGGTGCGCGACCAGCTCGGACGGTTCGGCATCTGGCGGGGCGAGCGCCAGGTCACGCCGGAACTGGCCGTGAGCATCGAGGAACTCGGGTTCGGCACCCTGTGGCTGGGCTCGGCTAACGGAGATCTGGCCGCCGGCGAGGAGTTCCTGGCCGCCACGACCACGCTCATGGTGGCGACCGGCATCGTCAACATGTGGCAGTACGAGGCGCACGACGTCGCTGCCTCGTTCCAGCGGGTCGAGCAGCGGTTTCCGGGGCGCTTCCTGCTGGGCGTGGGTGCGGGCCACCCCGAGATGACCCAGCAGTACGCGAAGCCCTACGACACGCTGGTCCGCTACGTGGACACCCTGCTGGACGACGGCGTCCCGGCCGGCCGCCTGGTCCTGGCCGCGCTCGGCCCGAAAGTCCTGCGCCTGGCCGCCGAGCGCACCGCGGGCGCCCACCCCTACCTGGTCACGCCCGAGTACACCGCGCAGGCCCGGGAGATCCTCGGCCCGGGACCGCTGCTGGCCCCGGAGCAGAAGGTGGTCATCAGCACGGACGCCGGGCAGGCCCGGGCGATCGGCCGGTCCCGGGTGGAAAAGCCGTATCTGGGCCTGGCCAACTACACGGCCAACCTGCGCCGCCTGGGCTGGACGGACGCCGACCTGAGCGACGGCGGCAGCGACGCCCTGATCGACGCGCTGGCCGTCCACGGCAGCGCGGCCCAGGTGGTGGTTCGCCTCACCGAGCACCTGCACGCCGGGGCCGACCACGTGAGCATCCAGCTGCTCACCGTGCCCGGCGCCGACCCGGCCGAGGGTTACCGGGAGCTAGCGGAGGCCATCAAGCTCCGCTGAAGGGGGGCGGTCCCGCCTGGGCAGCTTGCTGACCGCCGCACGGTAGGACGCGTCCACCGCCTCGAGAAGCTCGCCGTCCGGAATCGCACCTCCGGCCCGCAGGGTATTCTCGCCGAAACGGCCGATATAGGGCATGACCGACACGTCGTCCGGATAGCGCAGCCGCCATTCCTCGGCCGCCTCGCGGGTCGCACCGTACTTGAGTCCCACCGTGACCGGCTGCCCGGGTATCCGGCGCCCAGGAAAACGAAGATCTTGCTGCCGACCTTCGCCACAAGGTCACCTTCCCACGGCTCGTCTTCCCAGGCCCCGGGCTTGCCCAGGCAGTACGCCAGCAGCTCATCCCTGGTCACGGTGGGCTGCCCCTCTCGCGTCATCATCGCCGGCCACGTCACCGCCGGCCACCGCCCGGCCGGCCCCCCGGGCCGGGATCGCTCCCCGCTGCCCGCCATTTCCGGAAAATGGTCACAGTTTGGCATGTGTACCCCTCCTGGGGTTTCCGGTGGGTATAAACAGGGGCGGGCCAGGCCTGGCACCAGGCCGCCCAGACGGGGCATCAACCACAGCACAGACAGGGGAACTATGTCCAGAACCAGGTCGCTCATCGCTGCCACGGGCGCAACGGTGGCGGTCATCGGCACGACGATCGTGGGCGCGAGCGGATTAGCGAGCGCCTCGACCACCCCGGCGGTGGCCCGGATCGCGGGCAGCACCGTCCCGTTCACCAGTCACACCCGGGCGACCGGCACCCTGGCCAAGGGCCAGAAGCTCTCGGTCCAGGTGTGGCTCAAGCCGCAGACCGCCGCCGCGGAAAGCTTCGCCAGCGCGGTGAGCACGCCCGGCAGCGTGACGTTCCGCCACTACCTGAGCCCGGCCGCGTACGCGACGCGGTTCGGCGCGCCGGCGGCCGAGGCGGCCAAGGTCGAGTCCTGGATGCGCTCCGCCGGGTTCACCGGCGTCCGGGCCAACCCGCTGCGCTCCTACATCCGGGCCACCGGGACCGCCTCGGTCATCGACACGGCGTTCCGCACCACTCTCCGGCAGTACCAGGCGACGTCAGCGGTCAACGCGGGCCCCTACCGGCTCCGCGCCAACAGCACCGCCATCTCCGTCCCCGCCTCCCTGTCCCGCAGTGTGCTCGGCGTGACCGGCCTGGACAACGCCGCCCCCCTGCTCCCTCTGCAGCGGCCGAGCGCCACCGCCATCGGCAAGACCGCGCCCCGGCCCTCGGCGGGGGCCGCACCCAAGTCGGTGCCCTGCTCGTACTACTACGGGGAACACGTCGCGACCGGCCTGCCGAAGCAGTTCGGCACCACGTCCTTCCCGACGGACAACTGCGGCTACAGCGCGACCCAGCTGCGGAAGGCGTACGGGGCCAGTACGGCGGCGGACGGCAGCGGCCAGACGGTCGCCCTGGTGGAGCTGGGCCTGACCCAGGACATGTTCCTCACGCTGAAGGACTACGCGAAGAAGAACGGGGTGCCCGCCCCGGCCGCCAGCCGGTACGCGGAGTTGTCCCTGGGCCGGGGCAGCGCCTGCGGGGACCCGTTCTACGTCGAGGAGCAGCTCGACGTGGAGGCGTCCTACGCGATGGCCCCCGGCGCTAACCAGCTGGTGGTCGGCGGGGACAGCTGCAATGGGGGCGACTTCGGACTGCAGGGCCTCTTCAACGCCGACCTGGCCGTGCTGGGGACCGGCGGCCACCCGCTGGCCACGATCGCGTCCAACTCCTGGGGCAGCGGGGACGAGGAGCAGGCGCCCTACATCACTGACATCGAGCACGCCATCCTGGTCCAGGCCGCGGCCGAGGGTGTCGGGATGTACTTCTCGTCTGGGGACGGCTCCGGCGTGTACGAGCCCGCGAGTGATCCGTACGCCATCGCAGTCGGCGGCACCACCCTCGGCATCGGCAAGGGTGGCACCCGGCTGTTCGAGACCGGCTGGTCCGACGGCATATCCCTGCTGATCGGCAAGTCGTGGATCTTCCTGGGTGAGAACGGCGCCTCGGGCGGCGGGCCCAGCCTGATCTGGGCCGAGCCGTCGTACCAGGACAGCGTGGTGCCGACGGCCCTGGCGACGCCGCCGGGCAACCGGGGCGGCACGGTCCGCTCGGTGCCCGACATCAGCGCCGACGCCGATCCCTTCACCGGGTTCGCGGTGGGCTTGCTCACCTTCCACAACAAGAGCGGCAGGCCACCGACCTACGGCCAGTTCCCGGTCGGCGGCACCAGCGAGTCCTCCCCGCTGGTCGCCGGGATGGTCGCCGCGGCCCAGCAGGGCCAGCCCGCGTTCGGGTTTGCCAACCCGGCGCTCTACCAGCTGGCCGGCAGCAGTGCGCTGACCGACACGCTGCCCCTGACCAGCAGTAGCCCGGTCGCCTACCGTGGTGTGGCCTGCGACCCGCACGACTGCGGGGCATGGGCCCTGAGCACATTCGATGACCAGAACAGCAACATGTTCGGTTACACCGGGCAGGTAACACTGCCGGGCTACGACAACATGGGTGGCGTCGGCACCCCGGCGGGACAGGCCTTCATCTCCGGCCTGCGGTCGATCGGGTAGGCCCGGGAAACCAGCCGTCACGCAGGCGGCCCGGCCCGGTGCACCAGCAGGTGCGCCGCGCCGGGCTGTCCTCGGCTCTGGGTCTTCCGGCCCGGGGCGCGGTCAGCCGGGGATGACCAGGACCTTGCCGGTCGTCCCGTGCTCCACGGCCTCGTGTGCCGCGACGATCTCTTCCAGACCGAAGCGGTGCTCCGGCAGCTCGGTCAGCGCACCCGCCCTCAGGGCGGTCCCGATGTCGGCGATCCCCTGATCCAGGGCCACCTGGGGCAGGGTGTACAGGAGCATGAACCGGAGCACGATGCCGGCGTTCATGCAGGCCCGGACGGGCAGCACCGGGTCGTGGGGTTCAGCCGCATAGCAGGCCAGCACCGTGCCCGGCCGGGAGACGGCCAGGTCAAGCTGCAAGTTCGCACCCAGCGCCACCTCGACGATGCGGTCTACCGGCCCCACCGCGGCGGTGATCTGGCTGGCCGCGTCGGCGTCGGTGTAGTACACCACGTGGGCGGCGCCGGCCTCCCGGGCCAGCTCGGCCTTGGCCGGGGTGCTGACGGTCGAGGCCACCTGGCCCGCCCCGCCCCACGCCGCGAACTCGATGGCGAAATGGCCGACCGCCCCGGACCCGCCCGCCACCAGGACCGTGGCGTCCTTGACCGGACCGTCCGCGAACACCAGGTGGTGCGCGGTCAGGCCCGGCACGCCCAGGCTGGCACCGAGCTCCAGGGAGACGCCGTCTGGCAGCGGCACCGCGTGGTTCTCCGGGACCACGGCCCATTCGGCGGCGGTCCCCCAGCGGCGCCCGGCGGCGGCGAGGTACACCCACACCCGCTGGCCGATCCGGTCCCCGGGCCCGCCCGGGCCGACCGCGTCGATTACGCCAGCACCGTCCTGGTGGGGGATCTGGAACCCGTCGATGGCCCGCGGGGTCGCGCCGCCGCGGCTCTTGACGTCGGTCGGATTGACTCCCGATACGTGCACCCGCACCCGGACCTCACCCGGACCTGGCTGCGGCCGCTCGATATCCACCACCCGCAGCACCTCGGCCGCCGGGCCGGTGCGGTCATAGATAACGGCTTTCACCGCGTACCCCTCACTCTGGCCATCCTTACTCGGCGCCCGGTCATCCGGTCATCGCCCTTACCCCCTTATAGCGCGCCCGGCGCGGAAAGTGCAGGGGGACCCGCCCAGACGCGCGCGGGCGGGGACGCGATTCGCGTCCCCGCCCGCGCGGGTGGCTCATTGCGGAACGCCTGGCCGGAGCTGGCCCAGCGCTGCCGTGCGCCGCTGGTCTCAGGCCTTGAGGACGGCCTCGATCTCCAGCTGGATGCCGATCTTGTCACTCACGACCACGCCGCCGGTCTCCATCGGGGCGCTGAAGTTTACGCCAAAGTCGCGGCGGTTGATCTCCGTGGTGGCGGTGAACCCGGCGCGGGTGCCGCCGAAGGGGTCCGGGCCGAAGCCGTTGAGCTCGACGGTGAGCGGGACCTCCTTGGTGACGTCCTTGAGGGTCAGCTCCCCGTCCAGGATGTAGTGGTCACCCTCGGCCCGCAGGCCGGTGGAGCGGTAGGTCATCGTGGTGTACTTGTCGACCTCGAAGAAGTCGGCGGACCGGATGTGCTGGTCACGCTGCTCGTTGCCGGTGTTGATCGAGGTCAGGTCGATGGTGGCGGTGACCGACGAATCCAGCAGTTTCTCGCCCGTGACGAGCTCGCCGGAGAAGGTCGTGAACCTGCCGCGGACCTTGCTGACCATCATGTGCCGGGCGGTGAAGCCGACCTCGGAGTGCACCGGGTCGATCTCCCACGTGCCTGCGACGTAACCCGGGATGGCGCCTGCATCGGTGCTAGCCGTCATGCGGAATACTCCTGTCGTTCATATTGACGCGGTTCATATTTGAATACTCAACGAGTATCACGCCCAGCCTAGTGTTGTCAAGCGTTCAACTATTCCAGGTATGCTGTATCCATGAAGGATCCTGGACCGCGCTGGCTGAGCCCCGACGAGCAGAGTACGTGGCGTGAGGCGATCGAGGCGTGGCAGTGGCTGCTCGCCGCGGTCGACGCCCAGCTGCAACGGGATTCCGGGATGCCGCTCGCCTACTACGAGATCCTGGTGCGGCTGTCCGAGGCGCCAGATCACTCGCTGCGGATGACCCAGCTGGCCGAGGCTTCCTCCTCCAGTAAGAGCCGGGTGTCGCACGCGGTGGCCCGCCTGGAGGAACGTGGCTGGGTCCGCCGGATGGACTGCCCGACCGACCGGCGCGGGCAGATCGCCACGCTCACCGACCAGGGCTTCGACGCGCTCAGCGCGGCCGCGCCGGGCCATGTCGAGCAGGTCCGCCAGGTCCTGTTCGACGCGCTGACCCCGGAGCAGCTCCGGCAGCTGGACGGGATCAGCGCCGCCATCCAGGCCAAGGCGGCCGCCTCCCCCACCGACGCAGAAGGCTGCCCCGCCGCCTAACAAGCGAGGCAACCGCCTTGCGAGCGAGGCAACAGAGTGAGCCGCCTTCAGGCACCGCGGAGGGGAGCCGGAGGTCCAGCCCAGGCTTATCCAGGCTGCCGGCCTGACGCTACGGCACCGCCGCGTGCCAGCCGGGCTGGCCTGGCCCGGGCTGGTCAGCTACTCCGTGTACCTGCTGCACCCGCTGCTGCTGGGCATCTACACCGACACGGCGTGGAGCACGACCAGCCTCCCGGCCGCCATCCAGGCTGTGCTGGCCGCCAGCCTGGTCGCCGCGGTACTGGCCTGCAGCGCGGTCGCGCAGCGGTTCGTCGAGGCCCCCGCGCAACGGCTGGGCAGGCGGGTTAATCGGCGCGCCGGGCCGGGGCGTCACTACACTCGGCCTCTATGGAGAAGCGGATTCTGGGCAGGACAGGCAAGGCAGTCTCGGTCGTCGGCCTGGGCACCTGGCAGCTGGGGGCTGACTGGGGCGACGTCGGCGAGAAGGAGGCGATGGCCGTGCTGGACGCGGCCGCGGCGACCGGAACCACGTTCCTGGACACCGCCGACGTGTACGGCGACGGACGCAGCGAACGGATCATCGGCCAGTTCCTGGCGGCCAACCCGGGAGCGGAATTCACGGTCGCCACCAAGATGGGCCGCCGGGTGGCGCAGGACCCGGCGTTCTTCACTCTGGACAACTTCCGGGCGTGGACCGATCGTTCCCGGGCCAACCTCGGGATGGACCGGCTCGACCTGGTGCAGCTGCACTGCCCGCCGACCCCCGTGTACTCCTCCGGCGCGGTGTTCGACGCGCTCGACACGCTGGTCGCCGAGGAGCGCATCGCCGCCTACGGGGTGAGTGTCGAGACCTGCACCGAAGCGCTCACCGCGATCGCCAGGCCCGGCACCGCCACCGTCCAGATCATCCTCAACGCGTTCCGGCGCAAGCCGCTGGACGAGGTGCTGCCCGCGGCGCGTGCCGCCGGAGTTGGCATCATCGCCCGTGTCCCCCTCGCCTCGGGGTTGCTCTCCGGCCGGTACACCCATGAGACGTCCTTCGCCGCCGACGATCACCGCACCTTCAACCGGCACGGCGAGGCTTTCGACGCCGGGGAGACGTTCTCCGGCGTGGACTTCGACACCGGCGTGGACGCCGCCCGGGAATTTGCGGCCCTGGCGCCGGCGGGCGCTACCCCGGCGCAGGCCGCCCTGCGCTGGGTCATCCAGCAGCCGGCTGTCTCGACCGTGATCCCGGGCGCCCGCAATCCCGAGCAGGCGGAACAGAACGCGGCCGCGGCCGGGCTGCCCCCGTTCAGCGACGCCGAGCTCGCGGCGATCGAGGACCTCTACGACCGCCGTATCCGGGCTCAGGTCCACGACCGCTGGTAAGGCTGCGTTAGCCCGGGGGCCCGAGCCCCCGGAACCCCCAACGGCCCGCTCCGCAGGTACTTCATCTGCTACGACTGCCGGGTTAGTCGTCGGCGAATCTCTCAGGCGGGCGGTGTCATGAGGGCCGCGATCCCGGCCGGCCCCGGGCCTGGCTCGGCCGCCAGCGCCGCGGCCACCGCGGCCTGGTCCTCGGCGCTGCGGTTCTGGCTCAGCTTGTGCTTCGCCTCCACGGTGGCGATGGTCAGCTCCACCCCCACGATCCCGCGGAGCTGGCCGTTGATGTAGTCCGGCGGGGCGTCGGTCACGGCCCAGGGCGCGGCCTGCCCGGCCTCGTGGCGCTGGGTGAGGCGGGTCACCACGTCGCGCAGCCACTCCGGGTCACAGTGCACGGTCAGCGGCCCGGTGAAGTGAACCGTGACGTAATTCCAGGTGGGTACAACCCGCCCGTGCCGGGCCTTGCTCGGGTACCAGGACGGGGACACGTAGGCCTGCGGGCCGTGCACGATCGCCAGTGCGCTGGATCCGGGCGCCACCGACTGCCATTGCGGATTAGCCAGGGCGAGATGGCCGAGCAGCCGGCCATGCTCGCCCGTGTCACGGTCCCAGATGACCGGGATGAGGCTGGCCACGGGCTTGGTCCCGTCGAACGTGACCAGGTCGGCGGTGGCGGCGGCGACGACGAAGGCGGCGACATCGGCGGTTTGCGCGGCGGTGAAGTGGGCGGGGAGGTACACACTTACGAGGGTACGCAGCCTGCGGCCAGCGCAGCCAGTCCCGCCCGGCTGTTCCCCGGTGAACCCAGGTCGATGAGTCCGGCCGGGCCGGGGCGTCAAAGGTAGTGACACTGCCCGCACATCGCGAAGGAGCGACCAATGCCCGTACGAGACACCGCGCCCGCCGGGGCGCCTTGCTGGGTCGACCTGCTGACCTCCGACGCCGAGCGCAGCCGGGACTTCTACAGCCAGGTGTTCGGCTGGACCGCCACCGAACCCCAGGAGCAGTTCGGCGGCTACTTCAACTTCTCCAAGAACGGCGTGCTGGTCGCGGGCGGCATGCCCAAGCAGCCCGGTATGGAGGCGCCGGAGACGTGGTCGGTCTACCTGGCCACCGACGACGCGCAGAAGACGCTCGAGGCCGCCACTGCGCACGGCGGGCAGATCATGCTGCCCGCCATGCAGGTGGCTGACCTCGGCACGATGGCCATGGTCGCCGACGCGGGCGGTGCGGCGATCGGGCTGTGGCAGCCAGGCCTGCACAAAGGGTTCGGGGTCCTGGCCGAGGCAGGCGCCCCCGCCTGGTTCGAGGTGTACACCCGGGACTACGAGGCCACGATCGCGTTCTACCGCGACGTGTTCGGCTGGGACACGCAGACCGTCGGCGACACGCCCGAGTTCCGCTACACCATGGCCCAGAACGGCTCGGATCAGCTGGCCGGGATCATGGACGGGTCCGCGTTCCTGCCCGAGGGCGTACCCGCCCACTGGGCGGTGTACTTCGGCACGGACGATACCGACGCCACACTGGCCACGATCACCAGCCTGGGGGGCTCGGTCATCATGCCCGCGGAGGACACCCCGTACGGCCGGCTGGCCGAGGCGGCCGACCCGACCGGCGTCCACTTCAAGCTCGTCGCCCGCAACGAGGCCATGCCCGCGAGGGAATCCTGAGTCACCCGAGCCCGCATGACGGGCCGGGGCCCGCTCAGGGCGCGGCTTCTCGTCGTCCCTGGCCGTGGCGGCAGGGCCCGGGCCATCGGGCCCCTGCCGCCGAGACCGCCCGGTCCCCATTAATCACCGGGCCGGGCCTTTAAAGCGCCCCAGGGACAGAACTGCTAAATCAGGCCGATCCGTTCTTCCCGGTTCGCCCGCGCTGCTTGCTGCGGCGTGGCGAGTTCGCCCCGGCCGGTCAGCGGGCGCATCATCGCTTTTACCGGGGGGTTAGACCGAAAAGCAGCGTTGTTCTCATAGTCCTGCCGTGATCGGCCACTACAAGCCCCAGCACCTGATCAGCAAAGGGGAATAGTGCCAAATATCGTGGCCGGATGGGTCCGGCGTCTTCAGTCGACTGGCTCGGCGGTGGCAGCGGTGACCCTCGCCGTGTCGGCGGTTTCACTCAGCGCGTGCTCGGACGCAGCGACCACGGCGACATCCCCGCAGGCCACGGCCACGGCGTCGCCATCTCCGCAGGCTGCAGCCATTACCGTGATCGTCCGCAAAGCGATGAAGACCTACCACCTCCGGGCAGTCATCGTGAGGGTAACCAAAGGCGACCAGGTCGTGACGACCCAGGCGTTCGGCCCGTCGATGACGGGAGTGCCCGCGACCGCGGCTATGCATTTCCGCAATGGTGCCGTCGCGTTCGCCTATGTGGCCACGCTGCTCATGGAGTACGTGGATGAGCACAAGGTGAGCCTTAACGACACCATCAGCCGCTGGATGCCGAAGCTGCCGGAGGCTAACAAGGTCACGCTCAAGATGCTGGCCAACCAGACCACGGGCTATCCCGACTTCGAGACCGATCCGGCCTGGACAGCGGCCTTCAACGCCAACCCGTTCCACATCTTCACCTGCCAGGAGCGGCTCGGCTACGCCTTCCGCCGGCCTGTCCAGTTCGCCCCGGGGAAGAACTGGAGCTACGCCCACACTAACTTCATGATCCTCGGCCAGATCCTGTCCATGATCGGAAAGAAGCCGCTGGCCACGTTGCTGCGCGAGAAGGTGCTCGGCCCCCTGGGCCTGACCAGCACCACGAGTTCGGAGACTTCGTCCATGCCGAACCCGGTGCTCCACTCGTTCAGCTCCGAACGCGAAGTGGCCCTCCACATCCCGCCCAAGGTCACGTTCTACGAGGAAGCGACGTACTGGAATACCGTCTGGGGAACGCCTGTCGGCGCGAACGAGACCACCAACATCTATGACCTGATCAAGACAGCGGTGGCCGTCGGCACCGGCAAGCTGCTGTCCAGGTCGAGCTACCACGCCATGACCGACTCCAACCTGCTCGGCTTCGGGCACAAGCAGCCCAACTGCGCGCCCAGCTGCTTCAAGCAGATACCGGCCTACAACTTCGGGCTCGGAGTGGTGAAGGCGGGATCGTGGATCCTGCAGGACCCGCTGCTGAGCGGCTGGAGCTCCACCGAGGCGTATCTCCCCTCCCGGAAGATCGCCATCGCCGTGGCGGCGACCTTCGAGCCCTCGGCCTTCAACGCGCAGGGGGTGGAGCCCAACGCCGCCGACCCGATCTTCCGGTCGATTGGCGCCTACATGGCCCCGGGCGACGCACCCCCAGTAAAGAAGTAAGTCACCGGTCACGTCGCGTGGCGCCGAGCATCACAGAGGCTGCGAAAGGCCGTCCCATACTGGTGTGTTTGCCATCAAGGCACCGGACGCGTTGCTAAATTGGCCCCGGGCGGCAGGGTTTCGCCAGGGGGACGCATGAGGGATTGGGGACACCGCCATGCCACGGGTCAGCCTGTGTCAGCTGAGCCTGTCCGGAAACGGCCGGTGACCTGCCGTGGCTAGCGGGCCCGCGCAGCCCGCGCCTGGCCCTGGCCGGCTGGCGGACAGCCTGGCGCGGCACCCGTGGATCACCGCCGCCGGCATGACCGCCGCGGTGGCGGCCGTGGCCAGCGGCGCGGTCGTCCTGGCCTTTCACGACAGCTCATCCCGCCCGGGGCGCGATTGCGGCTTGGTGTCCTGTGCCGCGGCGCTGCCAGCGGCGGTGCGGTCCACCGGGACCGGGCCGGTGAGCGGGACCGGGTCCGCCAGCACGCCCGCCGCTGCCACGCCCGCAGCCACCCGGCGCGCTTCCACCCCGGCCCGGCCGGCCTCCCCCACCGTCCCCGTCTCCGCGAAGCCGGTCTCCGTGCCGGAACCGTTCTCGTCCCCGGCCCCGGTCTCCTCGTCATCCGGGCGGGCCGTCTCCGCTGATCACGCGATCGGGGTGGGCTACGAGATCACCGAGGACAGCCAGCACGGGATCCACGGACAGATCGTCATCGCTAATGAAAGCTCGGCGCCGGTCAGGGGCTGGCGGGTGACGATCGTGCTGCCCGGCGACACCGACTACCAGGTGCTGAACGCCGGGAACCGCTCGGCGGGTGATGCCGTCATCATGGCGGCCCCGGCGGCCGGCCACGCCCTCGCCGCTGGCAGTACCGAGCTGATCGCGTTCACCGCCCGGGGCTCGACCAGCACTCCGGTCCGGTGCACGTTCACCGATTCCGCACGCTCGCGGCATAGCGGCCGCCACGGGTCCGGGGACGCGGCGGGGCAGGATGCCAGCCAGGCCGCGGCCGGCCAGCCAGGGTCTGCCGAGCACGGCCACCACGGCTGGCTGGGCGGGTGGCCGACCGGGGGCTGGCCGACCGGGGGCTGGCCGACTGGGGGCTGGCCGACCGGGGGCTGGCCGGGCCAGGGCCGTCGGGGCGGCGGCGGACGGGACGGACATCAGCACGGCTGGCCCGGCGGCCGCTGACCCTGCCGCAGGCGCCCCGCCGCGCCCGGTAGGGTTCGTCCCATGACTGACCGGGACGCCCTCGAGGCCCTCTCCTCCCAGGAACTTCACGATCGTGCCGTGCACCGGGCCGTGCGGCATCTGGATCTCAAGTTCCTCTGGCAGCTGCTGCGGGAAATCCCGGAGGGTGAGGCCGTCGCCGGGCATGTCGACGAGAGCGCGGCTGACGTCACCCAGCTCTCCGCCATGATCGACGACGCTTTCGGCCACGAAGACCCGGACGTCGCGGATGCGCTGCGCCCGATCTACCTGGACTACCTGGAAAAGCACGGCGGCTGAGCCGCGGGCCCGTCAGCGGAGGCTGGCCGCGTCGGCGGCTGGGCTGGCGGGTCCAGGCCCTCCGCGCCCAGGCCGGGCAGGCCACTGCGCCCCTGGCCTGCTGAGGACCCGGCCTCGCAGGCCCGTCGGCCGCACCCACGATGATCGTGGGCATCATCCGCCACCTAGCACCCCGGATTGACCACGAACAGGGCTGACCCGCCCGCGGCCCGCACGCGGGTCAGCGGCTGATCAGGATGCGGGCCCGGCGGGCGGGGGCAGTGGCGGTGCGGCCGAACCGGGCGGGACCCGGCGGCCGGCTGATGCCCAGCCGCTGCTCGTGGCTCCCCGGTGCAGGATCTGGTCGAGGGCCGAGCTGACGCCGCCGTCCTCGTTGATGAGGCGGCGGACTACGTAGATGAGCGCCGGAATGGCCCAGAAGTCCCCGCAGACCCACAGGATCGCCGCGCCGATCTCCTGGTCGGCGAACGGCGGCAGGGTGACCCCGGGCACGTGGGCGTAGACCGAGTACCACGAGTTCTGCGAGAAGATGCTCATCGACATGGCCAGGATCCACATGGCCAGGTTGGTGGCGATCAGGGCGGCGGCCTGGGAGACCAGCGGCATCCGGCGCTGGAATGGCGGTGACGGGATGAACTGGAGCCAGAACAGGATCCCGGCCAGGAAGAAGCTCCCGTGCATCAGCCAGATGTGCACGGCCTGATTGTGCTCGGAGAGGTCGAACAGCGGCGGTAGATGCCAGGCCAGCATCACCGCCGAGAACAGGATCACCGAGACCCAGGGCCGGAGCAGGAAGCCGACGACCGCCCGGAGCGGCCGGGACCAGCTGTCCCGGAGCACTGCGGCCGTCGCGGTCCGGCCCGACCGCCCGGGGAGCCCGTCGAGCAGCGGCTGCCAGGGCGCTCCGGCCACCACCAGCGTGGGCGCGGCGAACATGAGCAGCAGATGCTGGAGCATGTGCACGAAGAAGTAGTCGTCCGACCAGTAGTCGATGGGCGATTCGACCGAGATGAGCAGGACCGCGAGACCGGCGTAAAACCATAGCGAGCGGAGCCGGCGCTGCCGGGTCCGCTCCGGCCGGGACCTCCGGGCCAGCCGGGCCAGCCCGATCTCGTGCCAGGCCACCAGGACCAGCACCACGATCAGGAACGGGTCGAAAGACCAGTGATCAACGAGATAGCTCACAGCACCCAACTCACCCGGACGAGCCGTAGGGAATGGACACGTTGACGACCTGGGACCGGCTCCAGCCGGAACCGCCGGAGGAGAGCGCCCAGACGGACAACTGGCTGCCCCGGGCACTCAGGGCCTCGAGGCCGCCGCCGGGGGCCGCGGCGAGGGTGACCCCGCCGCCGGGGACCGACGACACCCGGGCGGGCAGGGCGGGCAGGGACCGCCAGGCGGCGCCGGGCCCGCTGACGGACACGGCCCGGCCACCGGACATCATCACGCCGAGCGAGTCGCTGGCGAACGACGCCGACAGCAGGCGCGCCGAACCGAGCTGGTACGGCTGCGACAAGGTCCACGTGGTGCCGTCCTGGTTGGACCAGGCTCCGAGCAGGCGCGCAGCCGTCCCGCGGCCGGCGACCAGCAGCGCGGCGAGCGCGCGGCCCGCCCGGGCCATCTGCAGGATCTCGACGTGCTGCCCGGCAAGCGCCGCAGGCAGCGCGAGCCCGGTCCGGGACCAGTGCCCGCTGGCCAGCCGGAAGATCCCGGCCTCCCCCGCCCGGCTGCAGGTGCCCGCCACGAGCGGGTCGCCTGAGGGGCTGTAGGCGACCGACGTGAGCTGGTCCGCCTGGCAGCCGCGGCCCGCGGCCGTGACCACCGCGTGCTCGCTGGCCAGCCTGGTCCAGGCCGCCTCCGGGTGCG
The DNA here is from genome assembly GCA_036509255.1 of Streptosporangiaceae bacterium. Taxonomy (GTDB): domain Bacteria; phylum Actinomycetota; class Actinomycetes; order Streptosporangiales; family Streptosporangiaceae; genus RYN-230. Next base: position 16,876 of record DATCFY010000106.1, on the reverse strand, counting down.
CCCTGAGCTCGACGTCGCCGGTCTTGGTCAGCGCGATCAGCCCGCCGCCCGGTGCGGCCGCGAGCGCATCCGGGTATCCCGCGAGCCGGGCATCCAGCAGGCCGGACTGGGCCCACTTCGCCCCGTTGTCGCTGCTGCTCGCCAGCGGGGAGAAGGACAGGTCCTGGCTGGGCCGGATCGCGGCGGCCAGGACGGGGCCGCCTTCGGCCGCCACCGTGATCCCGCCGTTGCTGGCCGCGCCCAGCGGCGTCGCCAGTTTCCAGGTCCCGGTCTGGCCCGGTCGGACGAAAACCTGCCAGAAGTCGTTGTGCTCGGCGGCGGACCCGCCCATGACGAGCACTGCCCAGCTGCCGTCCGGGTACTGCGCGGAGGTGGCCAGCGACAAGCGGGCCGCCGGGGCGGGCTGGGCGGCCGGTGCCGCCTGGCCCGCGGGCGTGCTGCCGCAGCCAGTCAGCACCCCGGCGGCCAGGACGGCGGTGGCCAGGAGAGCCGCGGCTGCGCCCGGCTGCGACCGGGTGATCACGAGGAACCCAGGTTCTGCTGCGCCGCGGTGGACAGCTCACCCGCGAAGGACGCCTGCGTACTGGACGTGCCCGGCCCGGGATCGAAATTCAGCTCGGTGCGGGTCCGGCCCGCCCGGTCGATGACGTACGCGATGTCGCTGTGCCCGATCATCCCGCCCGCGGGGAGGATCTGGGCCGCGATCCCGTACTGCCGCCATACCGTCTTGAGCTGGGCGACACTGCCGGTCAGGTACTGCCAGTTCGGCAGGCTGGCCAGGTGCTCCTGGCGGTCGAAGGCCGCGGTGTACGCGGGCTGGTTGTAGACCGGGTTGGTGACCACCGCGACCAGTTCCACCTGCCGGGACTGCCCGCCGAGCAACTGGTCCGCCTGCCGGAACTCCTGGGCGATCAGCGGGCAGTCTGACGTGCAGACCGGGTCGAGGAAGGTCAGCAGGACCACCTTCCCGCGCAGGCTGGCCAGGCTGACCGGGCGGCCGTGCTGGTTGGTGAGCGTGAAGGCGGGGGCCTTGAAGTCCAGCGGCGCGCTGGACCCGTCGAGCGCCTGCGCGAGGATGGGCGAGGCGCTGGCGCTGGCCGACGCGGCCGCCATCGGGATGACGCCGATGATGGCCACGCCGAGGGCGCCGACGGCTCCCAGGGTGCGCGGGCTGGTATTGCCGATGGCCGTGGCCAGCCGGCGCGGCCGGATCCGGCCGCGCCAGCCGCGGGCCGCTGCTGGGACGGCTGGGTCTGGCAGGAGGGCTGGGACGGCTGGGGTTGCCGGGGCAGGCGTGTCAGCCGGGGCCGTCGCGTCAGCCGGGGCCGTCGCAGTGGCCGGGCCGGGCGCGTAGGCGACGGCCAGGTAACCGCCCGCGGCGACCAGGGCGAACGGGATCATGCTGTTCGGGTCCGTGCCGAGGCCGCCGAAGACGCCCAGGTCCTGGACCAGGACCCAGTCCGCGGCGCAGAGCACCAGCAGGAGGCCGACCGCGGGCCGCAACACCGCGCGCTGCCCGCTGGCCAGGGCGAGGCCGGTGGCGGCCAGCGCGGCCACCACGATCAGGTTGACGGCGAACCCGTGCGCGGCGGCGAACGTCCCGAACCCGTTCACCCAGGACGACAGGAACCCGGGCTGGGCGGTCTGGGCCATGCCCTGCACCATGCTGGCCAGGTTGCCCGGCTGCCGGCCCGCGGTGCCCTGCCAGAACCCTCGTCCTGGCCACGCCTGGAGCAGCGCCATCCCCGCCAGGAACACGCCCGTCACGGCCAGCACACCCCGGCCGAGCCGCCGCCCAACCCAGGCCCGGTCGGGCAACGCGATGAGCGCCCCGGCCACGGCGTACAGGAGGGCCGCCCCTGGGGCGCCGAACAGCCAGCTCAGCCCGGGAGCGAAGATGCCACCGAACGCCTCACCGAAGATCCACACCACCAGGCCCCAGCCCACGCTGGCCAGTCCGCCGAGCCGGGACCAGGGACCGCGGGCGGCGGTGAGCAGCCAGATTCCGATCCCGATCTGGATCCAGACCGCCGCGGCGGCCGCGTTCACCGGGTGATACGTCCACCCCTGGGCGGCGAAATCCACCAGGCTGCGGACCCAGCCTGGCGACCCGTCCGCCGACGGCTGGGTCACGTTGCTGGCCAGGCCCAGCGGCATCGCGGGCTGCGCCTGGAGCAGGCCGTCCAGGATCCACAGCACGCCGAACCCGATCCGGAGGACCCGCCGGCCCCGCGGCTCAGCCGCCAGGTCCCCGGCCGCGGGGCCGAAGGAGATCCGTGACCCGGGCACCCATTCGCGGACGCTGACCCAGAGCATGGCGAGGAGGAAAAAGATGAGCAGGGCGATAATCCCCTGGTGGAGGAGCGCTGACCGGAAGGCGCCGACCACCGTGGGATTGTTCAGCTGGAGGGTCGAGCCCATCCCGGACATGACGCGTGGCTCCTTATAGTCACCCCTGTTGGCCCTGCCTGCCACTCCTGATCCCAGAGGGGTGACACAACCGCCATAGCGGCGGAATTACGCTGACGCGATCCTACGCCGCTACCGGTCCCGGCGATCACGGTATCCTCCCCGGCCAGGCCCGCCGGGTCAGACCCGCCGCGCTGGTCCCTCTCGCCGGCCGCCCAGGCCAGGCCTCTAATCACGCTGAGTAACCACATACAGCAATTTGTCAGCATCTTCCCCGGTGCCGCCTATGGCTCTCCGGGCCGGTCACCCGCACAATGAAGTGGAGGGGCCTGGTGGTTCAGAGTGACACGTGCGCCCAGGTGGGAGGCTAGGTGAGGAGAACGCGACGGTATGCCGGAAAAGCCCGGCCGCCCCGCCTGGGGCTCCGGGCCAGGCCGGCCGCGTGGAGCGCGGGACTAGCCGCCATGGTCACCCTGGGGCTGGTGGCAACCTCGCCGGGCGCCCACGGTGCGGAGCGGCTGGCGAGCCGGCTCGCCGCGGCGGTCAAAGCACTTCCCGTGGGGGCCCCGACCGTCCCTCCCGCCCTGCTGCACGGCCGCTTCTATGACGGCACCACCGCCGTGGGGGCCCTGTTCACGGTCAGCGGCGGCCGCCTCGGCCGGCACTTCTGCTCGGCGAGCGTGGTGGCCAGCCCGGTCAAGGACCTGGTGATCACCGCAGCCCACTGCCTGCACGGCAAGCAGCCGGGCCAGGTGGCCTTTGTGCCCGAGTATCACCGGCACCTCGAGCCGTACGGGAGCTGGACGGTCACCCGGGTGTTCGTGGACGCGGCCTGGGCCTCCTCCGCCAACCCCAACCACGACGTGGCCTTCCTCGTCGTCAGCCAGCCCGGCACTGCCACCCCGGTGGAGGACCTGACCGGCGGGGAGAAGCTGGCCACCGGCTGGAGGGCGGCGCAGCTGGGCCAGGTCATCGGCTACCCGGACGGCAGGCAGCGGCCGATCACCTGCACCGCCCGGACCCGCGCGTTCGGCGCGCGGCAGATGGAGTTCGACTGCGGCGGGTACACCGACGGGACCAGCGGCGGCCCGTTCCTCGCCAACGTGCACCCGGCCACCGGCCTGGGCACGGTGGTCGGCGTCATCGGCGGCTATGAGCAGGGCGGGGACACGCCCTCGGTCTCCTACTCCGCCCGGTTCGGCCAGGCGGTGCGGAACCTCTTCCACGAGGCGGTCAGCAAGAACTGACCGCCAGCTCAGGATGCGGGCTCGGGCGGAGGGACGATCTGGTCCAGCTCAGCCACGGCGTCCTGCGGCGGGATCCAGTCCGCTGCCGCGGCGTTCGCCTTGACCTGATCCGGTGAGGTCGCCCCGGCGATCACCGAGGCACAGCCGGGCTGCGCCGCCAGGCCCCCGATAGCCACATCGAGCAGGCTGACCCCGTGGTCGGCGGCCCACCGGGCCAGCGCCTCCACCCGGTCCAGTTTCGGCTCGGTGATGTAGCCCTCCCGGCTGGCCAGCCGGGTGCCGGCTGGCGGGGCCTGGCCACGCCGCACCTTGCCGGTGAGCAGGCCGTTGGCGAGCGGGTAGTACGGCAGCACCCCGAGCCCGCAGTGCCGGGCCGCGGGCACTACCTCGGCCTCAGCCTGCCGCTCGAGCAGCGACCAGTGGTTCTGCGCGGAGATGAACGCCTCCGTGTCGGCCTCCCGGGCCACATGCGCGGCGTCGGCGATCTGCCAGCCGGAGAAGTTGGAGTGGCCGATGTAGCGGACCTTGCCCTCGATGACCAGCTCGCTCAGCGCGTGCAGGGTCTCGCCGATCGGCGTGACCGGGTCGGGGGTGTGCAGCTGGTACAGGTCGAGGTAGTCGGTGCGGAGCCGGCGCAGCGACTGCTCGACCGCCCGCCGGATGTAGGCCCGGCCGCCCTTGGCCCCGGCCGCCGGGCCATAGCCCATGTCCACCCGCTGGTGGCCCCACTTGGTGGCGAGCACGATCTGGTCCCGCCGGGCACCCAGCACCTCGCCGAGCATCTCCTCGGAGCCCCCGGCGTTGCCGTAGATGTCCGCGGTATCGAACAGCGTGATGCCCGCGTCGATCGCCGAGTCGACCACGGCCCGGGTCTGCTGCACGTCCAGCCGGCCGCCGAAGTTGTTGCAGCCGAGGCCGGCCACCGAGACGAGCAGTCCGCTATTACCCAACGACCTGTACCGCATGACCCTGCCTTCATGAAGGGGACGCATCTGGCCCGTGCTCATGGCCAGAGCCCAGGTTACCGGCCGGTTTCCCGCACCGGCGGCCGGGCCCGCGCACGCAAGGGGTGCCAGCCAATGGCCCAGGCGATACAGTGGCCAGGTTAGCGAAAAGGCGAATCCCCGCGCATTTCTCCCCCGCATACAGGCCAGGCACGTTGCGGTAATGCCGAAGCCCAGCTGGACCGCTCAGGTGCATGCTGCCGGCAGCCGTTCACGGAGAGGATGTGGGTCGATGACAGGTGCGGTCGGCGGCCCGACCGTTCTGCGCCTGCTGCTCGGTGCTCAGCTGCGCCGTCTGCGCGAGTCCCGTGGAATCAGCGCCCAGGAAGCCGCCCGGGCCATCCGGGGCTCGGAATCCAAGATCAGCCGCATCGAGCTCGGCCGCAATGCGGTCCGCGAGATCGACATCGCCGACCTGCTCACCTTGTACGGGATAACCGACAAGGCCGAGCGGGAGCAAATGCTGCTGCTGGCCAGCCGGGCGAACCAGCCTGGCTGGTGGCATCGCTATCACGACGTCCTGCCCGTGTGGTTCCAGGCCTATATGGGGCTGGAGGAATCGGCCCAGTCGATCCGCACCTATGACGCCCAGTTCGTGCCGGCCTTGCTGCAGACCGAGGACTACGCGGCCTCGGTCCTGGCCCTGGGCGACTATTCGCTCGACGAGGCGGAGCGCCTGGTCGTCCTGCTCAAGGAACGCCAGCGCCGCTTCGCGGCTGGCGGTATCCGCCTCTGGGCGATCATCGACGAGGTGGCGCTGCACCGCCCGCTCGGCGGTCCCGCAGTCCTGCGCGGGCAGCTGGAGCACCTGCGCGATGCGTGCCGGCAGCCGTCCCTCACCGTGCAGGTGACCCCGTTCCCTGTAGTCAGCTACGCGACGCCGGGCTCGTTCAGCATCCTGCGCTTCGGCGATGCCGACATGCCCGACATGGTGTACGCGGAGCAGCTGACCAGCGCGACCTACATCGACAAGCGGGCCGAGGTAGAGCGTTACCTGCTGGCCATGGAGCGGCTGAGCATCGTGAGCGCGTCCCCCGCCGAGTCACAGGACCTCATCACCAGCATCCTGGCCAACTCCGGCCAGACGCCTTAACCGGCGGCGGATGCGGTCCTTCCCCCGGCGCTCATGGTGCCGGGGAAAGGACCGCGCCCCCCACCGCCCCCTGCGAAGCCCCGAAGAGCGGGGCGTAAGGCTAGTGAACGGGCAGGTCGAACTCGCCGTTCCGGACGCCCGAGAGGAACGCAGTCCACTCGCGGCGATTGAACACGTGCGGCGCCTTGCTCACGTCCTTGGAATCGCGCAGCGCCACCAGGCCATTAGGCAGGTGCGCCACTTCAACGCAGCCTGTGACGCTTGAGGCGCTGCTCTTGAACCAACGGGCATTCGTGAAATCCGGGGTCATCCCCATTGTCCCTTCTTTCGAGGTTGAAGCTTTCGTCTCAGGTGATGTCGCTGGTCATTCGCTCGATGAATGTGACGGTGTCGGCCGGCGACAACGCCGCCGCGCGGAGCAGATCGAAAACCTCCGCGCAGGAGCGCACCTCGGCGTCTCTTTCCAGATAAGCGTGGCCCGCGACGCCCTCCGTGTAGACCACGTCCTGATCACCGCGCTCAGGAAACTCCAGGATGCAGAATGGCCCGTTCAAGGCCGGGTGCACGCCGCTGGACAGCGGCAGCACCTGCAGCGTCACATTGGGCTGCTGGCTCACTTCCAGCAGCCGGGCCAGCTGCTCGCGCATGACCTGCGGGCCGCCGATCATCCTGGAGATGACCGGCTCGTTGAGGATGCACCACAGCTTCAGCGAGTCCGGGCCGGTGAGCACCCGCTGCCGCCCCATCCGCAGCTCCACCGCGCGGTCGATCTGCCTGCTGTCCTGCCACCGGCGTACCGAGGTCATGACCGTGCGGGCGTAGCCTTCCGTCTGCAGCAGGCCGTGGACCACCTGGTCCTCGAACACCCGCAGCGCGGACGCCTCGGCCTCGAGGCCGACGTAGATATCGAATCCGGTCGGGAGCACGTCGTCGTAGACGGCCCACCATCCCTTGCGGTGGCCTTCCCGGGCCATCTCGGTGAGCACCTGACGCTGGCCCGGGTCATCCACGCCGTACATCTCGAACATCGTCATGAGGTAGGCGGTCCGGGTGGGCGCCTTACCGGTCTCGATGCGGGACAGCGTCGACGCAGCCAGGCCAAGCCGGTCTGCGGCTTCCTCAAGCTTGAACGAGTGCGCCTCGCGCAGCCGCCTTAACTCGGAACCGAGCCGCCGCCGCCGCACCGTGGGACCGATGGACACGGGCATCTCGCCTCCTCGAAGGAAGGTCCGGCAGGATCCCACCCCAGGTCAGGGACGGGACTGACACAGCTCTTCTGGTACATCAAGTAACGATACCGGAATTGCGAAGGGGATGAGATCTCATCTGAAATTTCGTATGCGATATTTGTGCTACGCACTTGCGTGAAACGCACGCCCACCCCATCATGGATCTGACACGCCGTATCTGACCGGCTACCATCGCGGACCCAGGCGGCGGGTCGTCACGCACTGGCGATCCGTTGGCCATGTCAGGGGGGGAACGCGCGGCCGGGGAGGAGTGCACCAGGGATGGGAGCTACCGCCTCCACGGCGGCCGGGACACACACCGGCGGCCCGCGGACAGCAGCCACGAACCTGCCGCAGGTAACTGCGGCAGCGACCGGCCCCGCGTCGGCCCTCGTGGGCAGCTTGACCATCGCGGGGGGGACCAGGAACGTCTCGGAAGCGCGGGCGTTCGTGGCCCGGACCCTCGGTGCGGAGCACCCTTGCGCGGACGAGGCTGTTTTACTGTGCTCTGAGCTTGTCACCAACGCCGTGCTGCACAGCGAGTCCGGCCAGCCCGGCGGGACCGTTACCGTGGTGGTGCTCGGCCTCCCCGGCGCGGTCCGGATCGAGGTCGTGGACAACGGCTCCACGCGCAGTACTCCGGTGGTCAAGGCCGACGTGTACGAACCCCACGGGCACGGCCTGTTCCTGGTCGAGCAGCTCGCCGAGCACTGGGGTTACACCCGGGATGAGGTCGGCACCACCGTCTGGTTCCGGCTCACCTGCTGACCGCCGGCCGCAGCCGGCCATGAGCAACCGGCCGCCCTCCCCAGACGCGCTCTGTGCGGCCCCCGGGGGGAGGGCGGCCGGTTCAGTCTTCCCGGCGGGCCCGCGCCTTTGCCTCACGGCGCGGCGGACCGCCGCCGCGGCCCCCGGTAGAACGCCGTTCCCGCAGCCGCAGTGACAGCCGGATCGGGCTGCCCTCGAAGCCGAACTCCTCCCGCAGCCGCCGCTCCAGGAAGCGGCGGTAGCCAGCTTCCAGGAAACCCGTGGTGAAGAACACGAAGTGCGGGGGGCGGATGCCCGCCTGGGTCGCGAACATGATCCGCGGCTGCCGGCCGCCCCGTGATGGCGGCGGGGTTGCCGCGACTACCTCGTTCAGCCAGGCGTTCAGCCGCCCGGTGGGTACCCGCGTCTCCCAGCTTTCCAGGGCTTGCTCGATGGCGGGGACCAGCCGGTCCACGTGCCGCCCGGTCATCGCGGAGATGTTGACCCGCGGCGCCCAGCGCGCGGTGTAGAGCTGGCGGTCGATTTCCCGGTCCAGCTGCAGCCGCCGGTCCTCGTCGACCAGGTCCCACTTGTTGTAGGCGATGACCAGGGCCCGCCCGGCGTCGGTCACCATCGAGATGATGCGCAGGTCCTGCTCAGTGAGCGGTTCGCTGCCGTCCACCAGGACCACGGCCACCTCGGCCCGTTCCAGCGCTCCGGCAGTGCGCAGCGCGGCGTAGAAGTCCGCCCCCTGGTTCTGGTTGGCCCGCCGCCGGATGCCTGCGGTGTCCACGAACCGCCAGGTGGTGCCGCCCAGCTCGATCAGCTCGTCCACCGGGTCGCGGGTAGTCCCCGCCACCTCGTCCACCAGCACCCGGGTCTGCCCGGCGAGCTTGTTCAGCAGGCTGGACTTGCCCACGTTGGGCCGGCCGATGAGGGCGACCCGGCGCGGTCCCCCCGTCTCGCCGATCTGCTCCTGCGGGGTCTCCGGGAGCGCATCGAGCACAGCGTCCAGGAGGTCGCCGCTTCCCCGCCCGTGCAGCGCGCTGACCGGCTGGGGCTCGCCCAGGCCGAGCGACCACAGGGCCGTAGCGGCAGGTTCCGCAATGGCGTCGTCCACCTTGTTTGCCGCAACGACCACCGGTTTCCCGGCCCGCCGGAGCACGGCGGCGACGGCATCATCGGCGTCAGTGACCCCGACCACCGCGTCCAGCACGAACAGCACCGCGTCGGCCGCTTCCACGGCCACCCGGGCCTGGGCCGTAACCTGCTCGGCCAGCTCACGCCGCACCTGGCCCTCCTCGGCGCCGGGGAAGGGTTCCCAGCCGCCGGTGTCCACGACGGTGAACGCGCGGCCCCGCCACGAAGCGTCGTAGGTGACCCGGTCCCTGGTCACCCCGGGGACGTCCTGGACTACCGCCTGCCTGCTGCCGAGGATGCGGTTGACCAGGGTGGACTTGCCGACGTTGGGGCGGCCGACCACCGCGAGCACCGGGACGCGGACGCCGGACGGGACGTCGCCGTCCATCGGTTCGCCGGCCGTGGCCCAGTAATCCTCACCCCCTTGGTCTGAGTCCCCGTGATCTGAGCCCCCGTGGTCTGAGCCGCCGTCCGGCGAGTACTCGGTCACCGCGACCACGCCGCATCGGCCCGATCGCGGGCCAGGCCCACGATCACGCGAATGACCTCATCCAGGTCCAGGAGGGTGGTATCGATCAGCACGGCGTCGGGCGCCTTGGCCATCTGAGCCGCGTCCGCCCGGTCCCGGCGCTGCTGCTCGGCCTGGGTCCGGGCCACCGTGGCCGCGGGGTCGGCGGCCAGGTCGGCGCTGCGCCGCTCGGCGCGGATGCTCTCGCTCGCGGTCAGGTACACCTTGACCGGGGCGTCCGGGGCGACGACGGTGCCGATGTCCCGGCCCTCGGCCACGATCCCCGCGCCATCGGCGCAGGCCCGGGCGATGATGGCCTGCTGCATGGCCACCAGGCGGGTTCGCACCTCGGAAACCGAGGCGACGGCGCTGACCGCATTGGATACTTCACGGGTCCGGATCTGGGCGGTCACGTCGGTCCCGTCTACGCTGACGGCGGGACGGCCGGGATCGGTGCTCACCTCGATGACCGGCTGCTGGGCGTGGCGGGCCACCGCCTCGGGGGTGCCTACCGGCACACCACGGGAGAGCATCCACCAGGTCAGGGCCCGGTACATCGCCCCGGTGTCCAGGTAGCGCAGGCCGAGGCCACGTGCGACGCCACGGGCGGCACTGGATTTGCCGGACCCCGCGGGGCCGTCCACGGCAATGATGAGACAGTCGGTCACGAGGGCGATGCTACCGGCGTACAGGCCATCCATTAGCCGCGAGCGCCTCGGTCAGCCGCCCGACGGCCTCCGGATGGACCGTCAGCTCGGCCACGCCGACCGGCAGGCCGGGAGAATGCTCGATGCCGATGTCCTCGATGTTGACCCCGGCTTCGCCCGCAGCCTGGAACAACCGGGCGAGCTCTCCGGGCCGGTCGGGGATCACGACCTGGACGGCCGCCTCGGCCCGGGCGGGGCCGCCGCGCTTGCCCGGGATCCTCGCCCCCCCGGCGCCGCCCTGCTCCAGGAGGGCGGCGAGGACCTTCAGATCCGGGCCGCCGGAGCCAGTGCCGATTCCCGGGCCCGCCCCCTGGGCGGTGTCCGCGAGCGCCTCGGCCACCGCAGCCAGGTCGGCCGCGACCGCGGCGAGCACATCCGCGACCGGGACGGCGTTGGCCGCCAGGATCTGGGTCCACAGCCCGGTGTCACCGGCCGCGATCCGGGTCACGTCGCGCAGTCCCTGGCCTGCGAGGGACAGCGCGCCGTCGCTGGCGTCGGCCAGCCGGGCCGCCATGGCGGCGGACAGCACGTGCGGCGCGTGCGAGACCAGGGCCACCCAGCGGTCGTGCTCGGCCGCGCTGACCTCGGTGGGCTCGGCGCCGCAGGTCCGCGCCAGGGCCGCGATGGCCGCCAGGCCCGCGGCGGGGACCGGCGGGTCGGGGCAGATGACCCAGGGACGGCCGAGGAACAGGTCGGCGCGGGCCGCGGCCGGCCCGGACCGTTCCCGGCCGGACAGCGGGTGCCCGGGCACGAACGAGGCCATGTCACAGCCGGCCGCCTGGGCCTGCCGGACGGGCAGCGCCTTCACGCTGGCCACGTCGGTGTACCAGCGGGCCAGCCCGGCCGCCTGAGCGCGGGCCAGGGTCGGCGCCACGGCCTGCGGGGGCACGGCGAGCACGGCCACGTCGGCCGGGCCGCCGGGCGGCGCTCCGGCGGGCACGTCACCGGCGAGCACCGCGCCCGCCCCGATGTCGGCGGCCAGCCGGGCCGCAGCCGGATCGGAGTCGGCGAGCCACACGGTGACACCGCGGGGGCGGAGCGCCAGCGCGACCGAGGTCCCGATCAGCCCGGTGCCGATCACGACGACGCTCGCCGGGGCCGGCGAGCCGACGGCCGGGGGGCTGCCGGTGGATGTGCGCTCCGCGGGCGTGCGGTTTGGGGGCGTGCGGTCCGCCGGTGAGCTCACTGTGCGATGTCCAGCCGCAGCGCCGCCGCCCCGCGCAGGTAGACGTGCTGCATGGCGGAGCGCGGCTTGCTGGTCTCGATGTGCATCATCAGCCGGACCACGCGGGGCAGTGCGTGCGGCACCGCGATCTCCGAGCCGCACAGCAGCGGCACGTCCTGGAAGCCGATCTTGCGGGCGGCCAGGGCCGGGAACTCGGCGGTGAGATCGGGGGTGGTGGTGAACACCACGCTGATCACATCGTCGGTGGCCAGGCTGTTCCGCGCCATGACCTCGGCCACGAGCTCCGTCGTGCCCTCGAGGATCGCCTCCCGCTCGTTCGCGTCCACCTGGACCGCGCCACGGATCGCCCTGACCGCCACCAGCCTGCTCCTTCACGCCGTGAGGTCCGAGGACTTTCTCCTGGCCCGCCGCTACCCGCCAGGTTACAGACCCACGGCCGCGTACAGCTCACCTATCTCCGGCGTGGTCAGCGGCCGGGTGGTGCCTGGCCGCTGCGCCCCCAGCGCGACGGGCCCCACGTGCGTGCGGACCAGCCGGGTGACCGGGTGGCCGGCCTCCGCCAGCATCCGCCGCACGATGTGCTTGCGCCCCTCGTGCAGCGTGAGCTCCACCAGGGCCCGGGACCCGGCCTGCTCCACCACCCGGAACTTGTCCGCGGTCGCCACCCCGTCATCGAGTTCGACGCCGGTGAGCAGCCGCCGCCCGACGTCGCGGGGCAAGGGGCCGGGCACGTCGGCCAGGTAGGTCTTCAGCACCCCGTAGCTGGGGTGTGCCAGCCGGTGGGCCAGTTCACCGTCGTTCATCAGGAGCATCAGCCCCTCGGTGTCATAGTCGAGCCGGCCTACGTGGTACAGCCGCTCCGGGTAGTCCTCCAGGAAGTCGGCGATCGTTCGGCGTCCCCGGTCATCGGACATGGTGGTGAGGACCCCGGCGGGCTTGTTCAGTGCGAGGTAGACCAGGTCCTGCCGGGACGGGATGCGCTTCCCGTCCACCCGGATGACCTGATGCTCCGGGTCCACCCGGGCGCCAAACCGGCGCACGGTCTCGCCGTCGACCTCGACCCGGCCCTCCCCGATCAGTTCCTCGCAGTGCCGCCGGCTGCCCACGCCCGCCGCGGCGAGCACTTTCTGCAGCCGCACGCCGCCCGGCACGTCGATGAGGCTGTCCCGGTCGTCGTCGTGCAGGTCGTCATCATCGTCTTCTCCCAGGCTCCCTCGCCCGGGAGGTCGTCCCCCCGGGCCAGCAGAGTCAGGTCCCCTGGCGCTCATCGACCGCATCCTCGACGTCCTCAACGTGCTCGGGCAGGAAGGGAGCGAGATCCGGCAGTTCCGAGAGGCTGGCCAGGCCGAGCCGCTCCAGGAAGTACCCGGTAGTGCGGTAGAGGATAGCCCCGGTCTCGCTCTCGGTACCCGCCTCCTCGACCAGGCCGCGCAAGGTGAGCGTGCGCAGCACGCTGTCACAGTTGACCCCGCGGACCGCCGACACCCGGGCCCGGTTCACCGGCTGCCGGTAGGCCACCACAGCCAGCGTCTCCAAGGCGGCCTGGGTGAGCCGGACCTCCTGGCCGTCCCGGACGAACCGCTCCACCACCGGCGCGCAGTCGGCCCGGGTGTAGTAGCGCCAGCCCCCCGCCACCTCCCGCAGATCGAAGCCACGCTCCTCGGCGTCGTACGAGGCGGCCAGGTCCCGCAGAGCCGCTGCGATCTCCTCGCGCGGGCGCTCGAGGACCTGCGCGATGACAATCTCCGGCACCGGCTCGTCCACCACGAGCAGGATCGCCTCGAGACTGGCCCGCAACCCGGGACCACCCGCACCCTCGCCCGCACCCTCGCCCGGGCCCGGCTCACCCAGCGCGTCCTCATCCAGCGCGGTCTCATCCAGCGGGCCGCCCTCGCCGCCGGCGGTCAGTTCCTCATCCGCCGGGAGCGCTGCGCCGTCATCGGCCACCGGGTCGGCCCGGTCCTCCATGCTCACGCGTCTTCCTCCTCGGCGTCGGTGTCGGTGTCGGCGCCGGCGCCGGCCTCCCCGGCCGGCCCCGCGCCGGCCACCCAGGTCACGTACAGCTCCCCCAGCGGGGTCACCTGGTCGAACGAGACGTTACCTTCCCGGTAGAGCTCGAGCAGCGCCAGAAACCGGGCCACGACCTCGTAGGTTCCTGAGCAGTCCGCGGACAGGCGGCGGAACGTCGCCCGGCCGAGCCGCCTGAGCCGCGTGGCCATGATGTCGGCCTGCTCGCGGACGGTGGTCGTCGGCGAGTGCAGGTGCTCAGTGGACACCTCGGGCGCCGGGCGGGGCGTCAGCGCCCGCGCCGCGATCGCGGCGAACTCCGCCTGGCCCAGGCCCAGCAGAACTTCGGGGAGCATCTCCGCGAACTGGGGCTCCATCGGTACCCGGCGGGCGAACCGGCGGCCCTGGACCGACATCCGGCCCGCGAACACCGCCGCGACCTCCTTGTAGGCGCGGTACTGCAGCAGCCGGGCGAACAGCAGGTCCCGCGCTTCGAGCAGGGCGAGGTCTTCCTCGTCCTCGACCTCGCCGCTGGGCAGCAGCCGCGCGGCCTTCAGGTCGAGCAGCGTCGCGGCCACCAGCAGGAAATAGCTGGCCTGATCCAGGTCCCAGCCGTCGGCCAGGGCCCGGATATAGGCGATGAACTCGTCAGTCACCTGGGAGAGCGCGACCTCGGTGATATCGAGCTTGTGCTTGGAGATCAGGCCCAGCAGGAGGTCGAAGGGACCCTCGAAGACGTCGAGGTGGACCTCGAACCCGCCCTGGCCGGTGCCCTGCGCAGCCTCATCGGCGGGCTCAGTTGTCACCGCACCCGTCACCGGCAGCCCGCCTCACGTAGTATCTCGCAATCGCCCGGCCAGCAGGCTCGCCTCGCCCTCGGCGTCCAGGTCGGCCAGCAGTACAGCGATAGCCTCTCGTACCAGCCTGCCACGATCCACGGTAATCCCATAAGCGCGTAGCGCGAGACGGGCCCGCTCGAGGTCGAGAAGCTCGCTGGCGGACAAGTACACCGTGATCTTCTGGGAGTGGGTCTCACGTCCGGTGGCCTGGCGGCCATCCCCGGTGGACGGTCCGGGGGCGGACGGGCCCGGCGTGGCCGGCCGGAGCAGCTCGGCGACGCCCGGCAGGCTTACCCGCCGTGGACGGGACCCGCGTCCCACCCGCCTCCCCGTCCCCGCTTCACTCGGCTCGCTTTTGCTCTGCCCGCTGTGTCTGGTGCCACCGCTCGAGTACCTCCCGGGCCAGCTCCCGGTAGGAACTAGCGCCTGCGGACGAAGGGTCGAAGCTGGTGATCGGCTCGCCCGCGACAGTCGCGTCCGGGAATCGCACGGTCCGGTTGATCACCGTGTGGAACACCTTGTCCCCGAATCCCTTGACCACCTCGGCGAGAACCTCGCGGGAATGCAGGGTCCGGGAGTCGTACATGGTGGCGAGCAGGCCATCGATGCCGAGCCGGGGGTTGAGCCTGCTCGAGACCTTGTCGATGGTCTCCAGCAGCAGGGCCACCCCGCGCATGGCGAAGTACTCGCACTCCAGCGGGACGAGTACCCCGGCCGCGCAGGCCAAGGCGTTGACGGTGAGCAGGCCCAGAGAGGGCTGGCAGTCGATGAGGACGACGTCGTACTCGGACAGCAGCGGCTCCAGCACCCCGCCGAGCACGAACTCCCGGCCCACCTCATGGACCAGCTGAACCTCGGCCCCGGACAAGTCGATGTTGCTGGGCAGCAGATCCATGCCGTGCACGGTGGTCTTGAACACCACGTCAGCCGCCTGCAACCCGCGTTCCATCAGCAGGTTGTAGATGGTGTAGTCAAGCTCGTGCGGCTGAATGCCCAGGCCGACCGACAGCGCGCCCTGCGGGTCGAAGTCCACCAGGAGCACCCGGCGCCCGTTCTCCGCCAGCGCCGCGCCCAGGTTGATGGTGGTGGTGGTCTTGCCCACCCCGCCCTTCTGGTTGCAGACGGCCACGATGCGCGCGGGACCGTGGTGGAGCAAGGGTTCTGGGTCAGCAAAGGCAGGCACCGGTCGCCCCGTGGGCCCGATGGAGCCTGGTTCAGCATGAATCAAGTGCGCCCCTGCTACCATCTGCTGCACCTCCCCGGCGGACTGGCAAAACCTCCGCTGGAACCCGGACTCTAGGGCCTGCCATGGCCGCCAGCAAGCCGACTCACCGTATGCCCAGCTAATAGAGCCAGTCGGATCGGTTTAGCCGAGGGCGCGCGGATGGGCGGCCGAGTACACCTCGCGGAGCTTGTCTACGGTGACCATGGTGTAGATCTGCGTGGTCGTCACCGACGCGTGCCCGAGCAGTTCCTGGACGACCCGCACATCCGCGCCGCCGTCGAGCAGGTGCGTGGCGTAGGAGTGCCGCAGCGTGTGCGGGGAGACCCCGCCGAGGCCGGCCCGGTCCGCAGCCGCCTTGAGTACCCCCCAGGCGCCCTGACGGGTCAGCCGCCCGCCCCGGGCGTTGAGGAACACCGCGGGGCTGGCCGACGCCCGTCGGGCCGCAGCGGCCAGCACCGGCCTGGCCCGGACCAGGTACGCCTCCAGGGCCTCGCGGGCGTACCGGCCGACCGGCACCACCCGGTCCCGGCCGCCCTTGCCGGCCAGCCGGACGGTGGCGGGCAGCGCCTGCGGCCCCCCGGTCGAGCGGAGCGGGGACAGTGCGTCGTCCGCCGCGAGGAAGCCGAGGTCGTCGACGTCGAGCCCGACGGCCTCGGAGATCCGGGCACCCGTCCCGTACAGCAGCTCGAGCAGGGCCCGGTCACGCAGCGGGCGCAGCACGTCGCCGTCGTCACCGGGTCCCGCGGCACCGGGTCCCGCAGCGCGGGCTCCTGCGGCGGCGATCAGCCGTTCCACCTCCGCCACCCCGATCGCCCGGGGCAGCTTCCGCGGGCTGGCGGGCGGGTGGACCAGGCTGGCCGGGTCGGATCCGGCCAGTCCCTCGGCGGCGGCGAACGCGTGCAGCCCGCGGACCGCGACCACGGCCCGGCCTGCCGAGCTGGCCGCGAGCGGGGAATGGTCGTCGTCCCCTTCACGCAGCCCGGCCAGGAACGCCGCCACATCCTCCGTGGTGACCTCGCCGATTACCGTCCGGCCGCGGGCGGCCAGCGTGGCCTGGTAGCGGAGCAGGTCACGCCGGTAGGCCGCCAGCGTGTGCACGGCCAGGCCGCGCTCGACCGTGAGGTGATCGAGATACCGGCTGACCGCGCCCCTGACGCTGATGGAACCGGCCGTGGTCAGGTCAGGACCTCTCGCTGGCAGGCACGAACGGCAGGCCGTGCGCGTCCGCGACCGGCTGGCAGGTCAGGCTGCCCTCGTGGGTGTGCAGGCCGAGCGCAAGCGCCGGGTCGGCGCGCAGCGCGTCGCGCCAGCCCCGGTTGGCCAGTTCGACCACGTACGGCAGGGTGACGTTGGTGAGCGCGTACGTCGAGGTGTGCGGCACGGCGCCAGGCATGTTCGCCACGCAGTAGTACAGCGAGTCGTGCACCCGGTAGGTGGGGTCGGCGTGCGTGGTCGGGCGGGAGCCCGCGAAACAGCCGCCCTGGTCGATGGCGATGTCCACCAGCACCGAGCCGGGCTTCATCCGGGACACCAGC
>DATCFY010000105.1:0-42439 GCA_036509255.1 Streptosporangiaceae bacterium | reverse complement strand
TGGGCGAACTGCTCCTCAAGGAGTACGGGATCTAACCAGCTCGCCGCGTCCGGTGCAGCGACGCCGGCCACGCTTGCGGCGAGCAGCCCCGCGCCGGCGAGCCGGCACCGCGCCCGGCCGCCGCACCGCGCCCGGTCCCACAAGTCACACTGGCCCCACCAGTCCACGTTTCCCGCGAAACGTGCGCCGAAAGTGGACAAAACACCCTCCAGGACGCACCGTTCGCGGGAAATGTCGGCGCCATTCATGATCAATCAATGTGCCCCCGTGGTGCTGGTGTACGGGTCGAGTTCGGAAGGGGGCGGCCGGGCGTGACCCGTGGCACGGTGGTGCGCCGCCAGTCCCCGAAGGGAGCGGCCGACCCGGCGGCCGGGTCTGCTGCACCTCAGTCGGGGTGCCATCATGCGGGCCGGCTCCCGTTACGGAGCGACCGGGTGCGCACCCGGGCTGGCGCTCCCGCTGCGATCCTTGGCGAACCATTAGGCCGTCAATCGCGTCCAGTGGCGCGCCAATCGCACCTGGCGGTAGGTGATTGGCGCGAGACGGTTTTCGTTGCGGCGATTTTTGCCTTTCCTATTGACCGCCGCACGGCACAGGTCTAGCGTTACCAGGTAACTAATAGGAAAGTTTCCTAATAGTTATGACGATCTCCTTGCCCCGACTCAGGGAGGAAGTGTGCCCCCATCCCCGCTTCACCAGCCCGGCCGCCTGGCCCGGGTGCGCTTCGCACGGCGGCCCGCCGTCGCCGCCATCGGGGCGGCCGCGGCTGGCCTGCTGGCCGCCGGCGTTGCCGCCGCCACGCTGACCGCCACGGCGCAGGCCGCCCCCGACGCCCAGGCCGCTGCCTCGGCGTCCGCGCTGTCCGCCAACTGGTATGAATCGGCACCGTATTACAGCACGCTGGATTCCAGCGCGCCGGACCTCGGCACGGTCATGTCCGCGACCGGCCAGAAGGCGTTCGACATGGCCTTCATCCTGGCCAGCGGTAGCTCGTGCGCGCCGGCCTGGGATGGGACCGACCCGGTCTCGTCCGATACCCAGGTGGCCAGCGTCATCAACGAGGTCCGCTCCGACGGCGGCGATGTGATCGTCTCCGCCGGCGGTTACAACGGCACCAAACTCGGCCAGGTGTGCAGCTCGGCGGCCGCGACGGCCGCCGCGTACCAGCAGGTGATTACGACGTACGGGCTGCATGCCTTCGACTTCGACCTGGAGGAGCCGGAGATCGAGAACTCGACGGCCATCTCCTACGAACTCGGCGCCGCACAGATCCTCCAGCAGGAGGACCCCGGGTTGTTCATCTCGATCACGATGCCCTCCACTCCGACCGGCGCCAACTATTTCGGGCAGCAGTTGCTGGACGAGGCGAAGAGCCTGGGCTTCACCCCGAACGACTACACGATCATGCCGTTCGACGATGGCTTCAGCGGCGGATCTTCACAGGTCACCGCGCTCCAGGATTTCAACGCACAGTTGGTGAGCACGTTTGGCTGGTCCAGTGCGCAGGCGTACGCGCACGAGGGGTTCTCCGGGATGAACGGCCGCTCCGACTCGGCCGAGTACTTCTACCAGAGCGATTTCCAGACCGTGCTCAACTTCGCGGAGAGCAACGGGCTGAGCCGGTTCACGTTCTGGTCAGTCAACCGGGACCGTGAGTGCAGCCCGCCCGACAACGGATACACGTCCAGCGAGTGCAGCAGCGTGACGCAGAACCCGTGGGACTTCACCGCTTACACGGTCGCGTTCGCCAAGAACACATCGGTGACCTCGACGCCAACACCGACGCCGACTCCAACAACGTCGTCACCTACTCCGACGCCGACCCCCACGCCAACGACCAGTACGGGCGGCTGCGCTGCCGCCTGGGTGTCGAACCAGGCGTACGTTTCGGGGGACGTGGTGTCGTACGGCGGCGACAAGTGGACCGCCAACCAGTGGAATTATGACGAGGTCCCGGGTGGCCCATCCGGCGCCTGGAACAACGACGGTTCCTGCTGAGATGTGGCGCCGGGCGACCTCGTGCGCGCCGCCCGGCGCCACCCTGGCTGCCGTCGTACCGACGCACTCGGCTCGTCATCAGCGTGCTGCCGCCGGATCGGCGCCTCACTGGTGTGGGCAGACTGGCGGCTTACAAGCGTGCACAGAAGATTAAGGACGCTGCAGCCGAATGTTCGCGAGCACCACACGGGTCAGCATCCCGCGAGTGGGCTAGCCGTTCATGGGTCGCTTTCTAGTGGCGGCGCTTCATTCAGTGCTTCCCCTCCGCAGGTCTTCCCGATGCATCCCCTCCGCTGCGGCCTCGGCGAGCACACGGTAATCAGGGCGTGAAAGTTCGCCGCGACGATAGGCGGCGGCCACCTCGTCGAACGATCCAGAGACCAAGGGTTCGGGATCCTCCTGGGCTGCCGCAGCGAAGTCCAGGTACGTATGCAATTCGGGCCCACGTGCCCGCGGCCAAGATCGTTCACGGAAGCGCTGAGCCACTTCTTCCAGGCTCATGGTGCCGTTCCGCAGTGCGGTGATCAGCTCGGTAATCTCGCTGCTCATTATTTCATTCTCCTTAGTCGCTAATTAACTAACATGTCTATCCCTGCTCGTCTCGACAAGTACGGGCCGGCGTCCATCTACAGAGTTGTCGTAGACGGACCAGTAGTTGAATCTATCATTGACGGCATGGAAGGTTCGCATGTTCTTGCTGCCCCATTCTGCGTCCTCTTGACGCTTGGTCACTTCCGGCGGGACGTACCTGCCCCCTAAGCCGTCTCCAGCCTGGTATTTGTCGTGACCCTCTCGATGCCTTGACTCTATCCGCCTCAGGCTTGTCTCAACGGGAATTTCGACGAAGAGCCCGTCAATACGACTGTAACCCGCCGAGCTTAGTTCGCTAATTCTTCTTAACGTACTCTTCTCGCTGGACATTGTGATATCCCAAATCAAATTCTTGCCATCGGCCTGGGCGCTCAAGGCAAGCTGGCTGGCTAAGTATGAAGACTCCTCGTGTACTAGCTCGGAAGCTTCCATGGGTGATAGGCCATCTATTTCAGGCATCATGCCTCGACGAGCCATCTCTTCCTTCATGCCGTCCGGATTGATCATTAGATACTGTGACAGATCAATGTTGGCATGCTGTGTCAGCACCGTTGTTTTCCCTGCACCTCCCAGTCCTCCGGCTATGATTGATTTGAAATCACAAGGAACATCTGCCGCCTTAGCATAGAGATCTTCGAGGATCGCATCATGAAGGCGTTCACGCTCCTCTAACCAGACCTCCCCCGCCCCGTTAATTGTGTAAACAAAATCAGAATTAAGTTTTTGCTCGTAAGCTTGGCTCAGGCCGTGTCGAACCTCTGTGATGTGCTCTGCCCATTCCCTGTCGGTCAAAGAGCGCGTTTGCTCGTCCCGGGGCCTGCCGCCATCCGACTTATATGCTTCCCCTGTCGGCGTAGCAGGGATCGACACATCCGGATCATGGGGTGGGTCTTCTGAGTCCGGTGTCTCGTCGGATTTCGGGGTTGGTTGGTGATCACGCTGGTCGTCTGGGGGATTTTCGGTCGAGTGGTTCCCGTACTCGGCGGCTCCGCCAGGCTTGTTTCCAACCTCGTCAGATGGCTCTTCCTGCCTTTCGCTGTCTTCGGGGGCATCCGCATGGGCGTCGTCGTGCGGCGGTGGATCTTCGATTTCGAATGAATCGCCTTCGGCGGGCGAAGGTGCTTCCTTCTGGTCCCCCTGATCTGCCCGGTCCGCCGAATCTCCCTGGTCTGAGGAGTCGGGGCTGCGTGGTGGGGGTGCGTCGGGCGGGGAGAGGTTGTCGGCGTGCTCCTGGCGGGTGCGTGAATCCTTGGGGTCGACGTCACTTGCCACGGACTCGGCGTATTCCTGCAATCGCTCGTCATGTATTCCGTCACTTGCCAGCTCGGTGTCGTCTCTAGGGTCCGTGACCCGATCTACGCTCACTTCTCACCTCCCGGTGCCAGCGACGCCGGCGCCGCCTCGCAAGTAGTCCAGGGGCCAGCGGCAGTCGTGAAGCTGAGTGAGCGCCTCGGACAGGCGCTGCTCCCAGTCCTCATCAGCAGTTTTCGCGCCGACCGCTGTTTCCAGGGCGGCCGGCTGGACGGTCCCGAACGCGATCCGCCGCAGGTCGGCCCCGTTGCGCTGGTCCGCCTCGTACCAGCGCTGAAGCGCGCCGATCTGGCCGGCGCAGGTATTACCGGGGATGGGGCGTCCGGTGGCCGCCTCCCAGTCCGCCGTCTGAGGATGGATGCCGCATCCAGGGGATTTACGCTCCAGGGTTTTCAGGTCGTCCAGAATCAGGGCCCAGCGGTAGGCGGGCGCTAGCCACTCCGGCTCGGGGAAGACGCATGCACCGCGCCCGTCCGCGATCCACCTGCGCAGGGCGGCCGCCACGTGAGACGCCAACGCATCCGGGCTGACCCGCGCCGAGAAGGAACTGGCTCGTGCGGCCACTGCGGCGTCCACCGCGTGTGACACGGCGCAGTCCCGGACACGCGGGTCGGCAGCCAGGACAGCCAGTCGGCGGGCTAGTTCGCTGCCCTGGACGGGAGCGGGCATGAGCCAGCCCGTCAGGTGGGCCAGCACCGCCACCTCGGCCCACAGGACAAGCCCGGGCTGCCCGGCCAGCACCCGCTGGGCGGCTCGCATGTCCCGCAGGGTGCAGGGGCTGGCCATGCAGTCCGGACCGCACGTCCCGGAGCGCGGTGACACGATGCCGGCCGGGGAGGCTGTGACTGGAGTGGCGGCGGCTTCCCGGGCGGTGCCGTCGGGCATCGCCGCCAGCACGGGGTAATCCATGCCGTCGGTGAACACCGCGGCGTGGCCCGGCGGCAGCGTGACCAGGTACCTGGACTGGGCATCCGTCATGTTCATGGTCGCCCCGACCGTCTCGCGGTCGTCCGCCGCAGGGAGACGGTGCACGATCTTGACTGCGGTGTTCTTGACCGCGTCGGGGATGATCTTGGCGGGGATCTGCTCTGCGATGATCAGGCCCTCGCCGTACGCCCGGATCTCCGCCAGCAGGCCGGCGAACATTTCCACCGCGTGCGCGGTGGCCCCGGACCCGCCGCGCTGCTCCTCCGGGCGGCGCAGCAGGCGGTGGGCTTCCTCGAACACCGACACATGCCGCAGGCCCGGCGCCGCATCCGGCCCGCTGGCGCGGGCTTGCATCCGCAGGTGCTCGGTCAGCTGGATCAGCACGGTGCCCATCAGGAACGCCTTGTCGCGGTCGTCGCCGACGTCCTCGATCTCGAACACGACGTTGCGGGCCATCAGCTTGCCGAAGTCGATCGGGTGACCGCCCTCGAAGAACCGGCCGGTCGTGCCCAGCCGCAGGCTGGACAGCCGGACCGTGATGAAGCCGCGCACGTTGTCGGTGATCTCGCGGCCGTAGCCGATCTCGGACACGATCCGCCCGGCGGCGGCCTGCAGATCACCCAGAGTCGGATACCGGGGGAGGACCCCGGGCGTGACCGGCTCACCTAGCGCCAGGTCCCAGCCTGCCTCTTCGTACACCCGGGTGAGCGCGGCCGACAGCACCTGGGGGAACGGCTCATCGGCAGCGAACGACGCCAGGAACAGCGCCCGGACCAGGTCGGCGTGCGTCTGCAGCGGGAAACGCCGGCCCGATGCGTCGGCGGCCGGGGCGAGCGGGTTAATCCCGGCCGCGACCTGGTCCGCGTCGCCCGGGCGGATCCGCACTACCCCGCCGGCCGACCCATTCAGGCGCACGCTCATCAGCCGGTACTCGGCCTTGGCCGGCTCGACGACCAGCCACGGCAGGCCCGCACCGGACGCCGCTTCCAGCAGCGCCCGCACGGTCTGCGACTTCCCCGCTCCCGTCGCACCGCAGACGAACACGTGCCGGTTCAGCGAGGCCGAAGGCACCGACAGGCTCCCGGCCGGTTGGCCGTTCCGGTCCAGCACGGTGCCGAGGCGCAGCGGGGAGAGCGAGCCCTCCTGGCCCGGGGGAGCTTCCGGGGTCACGTCGAATTCGGGGCGCAGCGTCAGCCTTACGCCGGGCACCTCGACCTCGGGTACCCGTGCCAGGCTGGCCAGAAGCTGGGTGCTGCCGTGGAAGGGAAACGCCGGAGTCGGATCCGTCCGTGCTGGCGCAGGGCCGCCCGGCTGGGCGCCGAGGAGTTCGGGGATAGGTTCCGTTGCGGAAATTGAATAGGTAAGCGTGTAGGGAAGGCCGGCCAGGTCCACTGATGCGCAGAAGAGGCTGGCCACGCGCGCGGCCGTTTCGGGTGTGGGGCCGCCGGCCAGCGCGTGCACCTGCCACAGTCCCGAGGACAGGGCCTGGCGCAATTCGGCGTGGCGCTGTTCGAGGCGGCGGGCCTGCACGGCCTTCTCCGGGTCGCGGTCGGCCATGGCCGCCGCTAACCGTTGCTTGCCGGCCACCTGGGCGGCGTAGTCCGTGATCTCGGACGGGTCCACGGGATCGGCGAGGATCAGCCAGCCGAAGGGCCCGTCCCAGGCCGCCAGCAGGCCCTCCTCCAGGGACGCGCGATCGGGCTGCAGGTCGCTGCCCTCGCTGGCGAGGAGGCCGTCGGCGATCCCGCCGATCCGGGTCCAGCATGGGAGAGCATTCATCGCGGCGGCCATGCCACCGGGTGCGACGGTCTGGCCTCGGCCGCCGGCCGGCAGGGCCAGCGAGACTTCGCCGCCAGCTGGGTGGGAGCCGCCGGCGGGGACGGCTAAGCTCGCGGCGTTCCCGGTCGCCCGCACGCTGCCGCGCAGGGCTGAGCCGGCGATCAGCACCTCGACCGGGCCAGCCGGCACGGCACGGACCCAGCCCAGGGCGATGGCGCCCGCCGCTGTGATCCCGGCGTGGTACGCGGAGGTCAGGGCGGCGGCGCGTTGCGGGCGGCCGGTGTCGCGGTCAGCGGTGCTGCGCACGTCCGCGGCACCGCCAGGCGGGCGGCGGGGGATCTGGGTCACCCGGCAGGCATCGAGGTCAGACAGTCGCTGCCAGGCCGTCCCCGTCATCGATGTCCCCAGGCTCGTTCCGCCGGGCAGGTCGCGCGCCCGGAATCTCAGCGTAATCAGATGATGGGCAATTTGTGCTGGGAGATCCCTGATCCGTGGCATTTCCCTGATTGAGCGTGGCGCCGACTGGCTTTCGCCCGGGGCTCGTGACCAGCCAGCGCTAACCGACCGGGTCGGCGGTGGGATGGTCGCGGATGGGGACCTTGCTCAGGGCGTCGAGGTAGGTCTCCGCCCAGTGGGCCACGTCGTGGTCCATGACCCGGCGGCGCATGGAGCGCATCCGTCGCCTGGCTTCGGCGGGAGAGATGGTCGCGGCGCGGACGATGGCGTCTTTCAGTCCCTCGATGTCGTGCGGGTTGACGATGAACGCGCCGCTCAGTTCGTCCGCGGCGCCGGTGAACTCGCTCAGCACCAGCGCGCCGGTCTCGTCATAGCGGCAGGCCACGTATTCCTTGGCCACCAGGTTCATCCCGTCCCGCAGCGGGGTCACCAGCATCACGTCGGCGGCCAGGTAGAGCGCGGCCATCTCCTCGCGGGGGTAGGACTGGTGCAGGTAGTGCACGGGCGCGACGCCGACCTCACCATGCTCCCCGTTGATCCGGCCGACCGTGACCTCGACCTCATCGCGCAGCCGGCGGTAGGACTCCACGCGCTCCCGGCTGGGGCTGGCTACCTGGACCAGCACGGCGCCGGGCGGTCCGAGGCGTGCCTCGTCGAGGACCTCGCCGTAGGCGTTGAGCCGGTGCAGGATGCCCTTGGTGTAGTCGAGCCGGTCGATGCCGAGCAGCACGATGTCCGGCTTGCCCAGCGCCTCGCGGAGTTCCTTGGCCCGGTCCCGGACCTCCGGCCGCCGGGCGATCTCCTCGAAGCCCCGCGTGTCGATCGAGATGGGGAACGCCGCGGCGCGCACGTCTCGTCCGCTCACAAAGTCGTCCTGGGCGACGCGCTGGCGCCGTGCGCCACGTGTGGCGTGGTCGGAGTGCGTGTCGTCGAACCCGGCATCCGGAACGCGGACCAGCGAACCGCGGGTGGCCAGGCCGGCCGACCGGCGGCAGGCGCGAAGAAAGTTGGTGGCGTCGCTGTGGCGCTGGAATCCGAGCAGGTCAGCGCCGAGCA
Organism: Streptosporangiaceae bacterium; assembly: GCA_036509255.1. Lineage (GTDB taxonomy): Bacteria > Actinomycetota > Actinomycetes > Streptosporangiales > Streptosporangiaceae > RYN-230. The sequence continues at coordinate 34,321 of DATCFY010000105.1, read as the reverse complement.
GGCCGCGGACGATCTGCCGCCGCCAGGGGAGCTGCGCGAAGATCTCGTAACCAGGGAAGGGGATGTGGGTGAAGTGGCCGATGCGCACGTCGGATCGCAGCGCGCGCACCATCCCGGGCACGAGCTGCAGCTGGTAGTCGTGCACCCACACGGTCGCGCCGCGGGCAGCCTGGGCCGCGACCACCTCGGCGTACCGGCGGTTCACCCGGACGTATGCCTCCCACCAGGGACGGCGGAACTCAGGCTGGGCGATGACGTCGTGATACAGGGGCCACAGCGTGCCGTTACAGAAGCCCTCGTAGTAGTCAGCGACCTCTTCTTCTGACAGGCCGACACTGACCAGGTGCATCCCGTCCGTGTCGAACGGCTCCGGCGCTTCGCCCGCCGCGCCCGGCCAGCCCACCCAGGCCCCTTCGGCGGAGCGCATCACTGGCTCGAGCGCAGTCACGAGTCCGCCGGGGCTGGGGCGCCATTCGGTCTCCCCATCCGGGCCTTCGACCCGGTCCACGGGCAGCCGGCTGGCCGCCACCACGAAGTTGTAGTCGCCGTATGAAGCCGTGGTCCCATCCTCCTTGCGCCCGGGCCCATGCTGTCCTGACCCGAGCTGTCCTGACCCGTACTGGCCTGGCGGGCGCGGGCCGGCCAGGGCGGGCAATCGTCTCGCCAGCAGTTCCCCCGCCTGGCGGCACGAAACAACCCTATCGGGTGCCTCACCGGGCAGGATGGCGGCTGCGGGGCTGGCCAGGGCTACCGCGTGGTCACGGGTTGCGGCTGGGAACCCGCCGCGGGCTCGGTGGCGGACGGGGCGCCCTGGGCGGGGTCCCCGGCAGCCAGGCGCTCCGTGCCCGGATTAGCCGGGAACCGGGAGCGGCCCCAGATGCTGGGCAGGATAGCCAGCAGCAGGATGCCGCCGAGTACCACCAGCCCAGCCCACCAGGTGCCGCGCAGCCAGGGCAGCACGTCGCGCGGGACCAGGCCGTTCTTACTGTTCCCGGTCGTGCCCCACAGCTCGGTGCGCACCCACGGCAGGGTGAGCGCCCCGACCGCCAGCAGTGCGGTGAACGCGATGAGCGCGCCGAGCAGGCCGCGGTGAATACCCCACGCGCCGAGGGCGATCAGGTACAGGCCCACGAGGGCGATGACCGTGCCGGTCAGCCCGATCACAACCGTTCCCACGGAGGCCAGGACGATGCCGAGAATCGTCAGCACGACCCCGGCTAGGAGGGTTTTCGCTCCGTTGCCCCCGAGGGCCTTCGTGGCCAGGTAGCCGGTCCGGGTGACACTCCGGGCGCTGGTCAGGATGGGCCGGATCGCCTTCGGTGCCTCCGGGGCCGCGGTCAGCGCGGCCGTCGCCACGGCGGCAGCCTTGGTGGCCAGCTGGAGGAACGCCGGAGTGCGCTCCTCACCCGTCAGCGTCTGCCACCGCACCGGGCAACTAGCCAGCTGGGCGGCGAATTCGTGGGGTGCCTGGTTCGATTTGCTCATGGCCAGCACGGTGGTGACCCACGGGTCGGTTGGGGCGGGCGTGGGCTGACGCTGACGGTGCCGGACCGTGACCCGGTGCCAGGTGGCACGGACCCGGGCTGCGAGCCCGGCCCCGGCCGACGCGTGGGGCTCCGTGCTGGCGGGGTCGCTGAGGACGGGCGGGACCTGGCCGGGGTTGGTGGGTGGGGGAATCCGCCGGTCGTCGGCGACCATCCGCTGGGCGATGACGGGCAGCTCGGCGGCGGCGATGAGTTCCTGCCAGGCGCGGGCCAGGAACAGGGCCGAGTTCGGCAGGCTCACCGGGATCGGGGCGTCCTGGCGGTCGAGGTAGGCCAGGTCGGTCTCCAGACAGTCGCCTGTCTGGCCCGCCGGCAGGCCGATCTCCTGGCGCAGCAGCGCGGCGAAGTTCCGGGCCCGCTCGCCGTGCGGCCACTGGTAGTGATCCTCGATGACGGCCAGGATGCGGCGCGGGTCGAGCAGGATGTGCACCAGCCATCCGCTGCCGTCGAGCCGGCCCCACGTCCAGTCGTAGGCCCGCCACGAGCTCTTGTAGAAGGCTGCGAAATGGTGCAATTCCACGCCACGCAGCTTGTTGACCGTGCTCTCTTCCGGGGCCAGCGTCGTCCGGGTGTTGGCGCTGACCTGGATGAATTCCACGGGCTGGTCGATCCCGGGATCGGCTGGCTGCAGCGCGCGCTCGGCGATCGTGAGGTTGAGCAGCCGGTCCGTCATCTCCGCGGTGTCGGCAGCCGGCCCCAGGTAGTCGAGGTAGGGCGTCAGGGCCTGGGCGGCCTGGCGGCGGGATTCCCGGCCGTCCGGGACGGCCAGCGAGGCCAGGTCGCGGAGCAGTCCTGTGGCCGTGGCGGCGAGTTTCTCCCAGGCGACGGTGAGCGCGTCCGGGCTCGGCGCGGCGGGGGCGGCACTATTCGTGAGCGGGGTATCCGGCCCGATGAGCAGGGCCCGCCGTTGGCCGGTCGCGAGCTGGGCGGCGACCTGCGGCAGGCTGGGCCGCGGATGGTCACCGGGCCGCCCTGCGGCCTCTTTCACGCGATCGGCCACTGGCACCTCGCTGGCGCCCGGCGCGGGCAGGTTCCCCGCGGCGGCGGTGACCGCCGCGTGGTGACCGGCGAGCAGCTGCCTCTGGCCGAGACTGCTGGCGCCCGTATATCCCAGCCGGATCAGGTGCAACAGGGTCGCCTCGGCGCCGTGGAACGCGGGCAGGCCGAACCAGGCTGCCCTGCTGATCGGGTCTGGCGCCGAATCCCAGGCCGCCCAAGCCGCGTCCTCATCCATCGGCGTCCCGCTGGGGGCAGGTTGCCAGCCCGCGCCCAGGATCGCGGCCATCGTGCTGGCCAGCTGGGCCTGCGCTGGACTGGTGTCCGCCAGTCCGTTGGCGGGTGGCGGGCCGCCCGCCCAGGCCGTGGGCGGCGGCTGCAGCGCCGACACTTCCCGCGTCATGGCGTCAGCCAGCGGGCGGGCCAGGCCCGCGCCCTGCTGGACCTGGTAGGCGACCAGCAGGCCGGGGGTGATGAGTGGGCCCGGCAGCAGCCGGGCGCCCATCTCGGCGAGGCTGCGGCGCAGGTCGTTCGTGGTGTTGAGCTGATCGTTGTGTGCGCGGATGAGCTGTAGTTCGCCGGCGATCGACTGGCTCAGCTGCGCGTCCAGATCCGCCCGCAGCCCGCTGGCCATGGTCAGCGGACTCGTCCACCGGGCGGCGGGAGGCGGGCCGCCGGGCGTGCCGCCTCCGTCGGGCACCACGAAGGCCAGCACCCGCCGGACCTCGCGGGAGGCGCGGCGGGACAGCACAGTGGACAGCAGTGGCGAGAGGGGCCGGTTGTCGAGCAGGCCGCCGTCGGCCACCCAGTGGCTACGGGTCATGTTGGCGAAGCGGGTCATGTCCGGCCGGGCGGGGACGCCTGGTACCCCGGTGACCGTGGTACCGATCGGGACGAAGGACGGCTCGAACGCCCCCGGGAACGATGCGCTGCTGCGGGCGGCGAGGGCCAGGGCGGTCAGGGACGACAGGTCCTGGCCCGCGGGCACCAGGTCCTCCTGGTGAAACGTGAACAGCCCGTGATGATCCACGTCAGGAACGACCGTGCCGTAGTCATCGGTGAACCGGCTCGTTTCGCCGGACATCATCGTGGTGGTGATGAACACCGTTGTATCCACCGCCTGGCCGGGCGATGCGGCGGGCGCCAGCCGCGGATCGGTCGGGAGGCGGTGGTAGAAACCCTCGATGCCCCGGGCCAGCTGAGTGAATAGCACCTTGTCGCCTTGCATGAGCGACGGCGGGGTCTTCTCTCCGGGATCGCGCAGGAGCAAGTCCATCGAGCCGGTGGTGAGCCACAGGTCACGGAGCATCGCCAGGTCCGCGCCGGCCGCGCTGGACAGCCCGAGCAGCGCGGCGTTGATGCCGCCCGCGCTGGTCCCGGCCAGCACGTCCACGGTGACAGTGAGGTCGAGGCAGCGCAGCAATCTCAGGTACAGGTCGCGGCACCGGCCGTCCCAGCCCGTGTCGGCGACACTGCCCGTACCCGCTCCGGGGGCGTCCGGACCCGCGCCGGGGGTGCGGGTCCGGGCGCCCGGATCGGCGGCGGCCTCGTGCTGGCGGACGTTACTGGCCTGCTGGAGCAGGTTCACCTCGCGGGCCACCCCGCCCATCCACACGGCCAGGCTGACGCCCCCCGACATGGCCACCGCGAAGCGGACGTCCTGGGTGGTGTCACTGACCGTGATGGCCGCGGGGTCCACGGCATCACCCGGTGGCGCCGCGACGGCCGGGTCCGGTGGCTGGGCACCGTTGGGACTGAAAGCTGCAGTGCGCACGACGTTCCCCCCGTTGGCGGTATTAGTCCGTTCTTGTCCCGGGCAGGCCCGGCGTTAGGTGACCTTCCGGAGGGTGGCCACGGACACGTGCGGCCAGCTGAGGCCGGCCAAGTTGAGCAGGAATTCTGTCCGGCATTGCTACCAGGTCCCCTCTGGAAGAATGAATGCCTCGGATCAGGACTGGGATCGTCACCGGCGCTGGATGTGCCCCCGTGGCGCATAGCGGCCGATCGTGCCCACGGGGGAACGGTATGGCTGCGGCTGTCGCCATGAATCCGTAGTTCCCGCATATTTGAGTGCGGCCTGGAGCTCAGCGGCGGCCCGAGGTGATTAAAAGCCGGCACAGCTCGGTGCGCGAGCGGACCTCGAGCTTCTGGTAGATCCTGCTCAGGTGGGACTCGACGGTCCGCTGGCCCATGAACAGCTCGGCCGCCACCTGCGCGTTGGTGTGTCCCAGCACCACCAGGTCGGCGACCCGCTGCTCGGCAGGTGTCAGTGACGACGGCTGCGGAGTGGCCGGCCGCAAGCCCACGCAGGCCAGTTCACGGCGGGTGCGCGCCGCCCAGGCTGACGCGCCCAGGCTCTCGAAGAGCGTGAGTGCCTCGGTCAAGCGCATCTTGGCCAGGCGCTTGTGCCGGGCCCGGCGATGGACCTCACCCGCCGTGAGCAGCGTCCGGGCGGCCTCGAAGGGCTGGGCGACGGATCCGCACGGGCTGATCGCGTTCTCCAGGGCGGCTTCCGCGCCGGCCAGGTCCCCGTGGCCGGCCAGCAGCAGGCCGCGGCATCGGGCCGCGGCAGCCACCCCGAAACCGCGCCCGAGCTGCGCCGACCACGATTCGTAGGGCCCGAGGATGGCTTGCGCCTCGTCGAACTGGCCCAGGCGGACCAGCGCCTCGATCTCGTCCGGCAGGAAGCGCCACAACGCTGGCTCCAGCCCTCCGCTCCAGTCGCCGGGCTGCACGAACGGGCTGAGCAGCTGGTGTACGCCGACCGCGTCGCCTTGCGACAGGCCGGCCACGCCGAGCGCGTGCGCGCACATCCGGGGCACGACCGACATGCCGAGCTCGGCAGCGGCCCGCATCGACCGGGTGGCGTCGCGCCGGCCCGCGTCGAGCCGTCCCCGGCACACCTGCAGCAGGCTTCGTACCCCGAACATGAGGGCGACACCGGACGCGCTTTCGGCCTCTTCCGCGGCACGGCAGCCCTGCTCGGCCAGCTGCTCCGCGCGGGGCCAGCGGCCGGCCCAGGTCTCGGTCTCGACCAGCCCCCAGAGCAGCAGCGGAAGCTCTGTTTCGATCCCTTCTTCCCTCGCGCGCTGGTACTCCTCTTCGTAGAGGCGCCGGGCGCCGTCGAGGTCGCCGTTCCAGTGCAGGACGTGGCCGATCGCCACGTTGGGGCGCAACTCCATGCTCAGCCGTACCGGCTGGTGCCGGGCGCCGGCCAGAGCGCGCCGGACCAGATCAGGCCGGGGTAGCCGGCACAGCATGAAGTCGAGCAGCGCGAGCCCGGCGCAGCACTGCGCTTCGAGTGCGGCGTTCCCGGCCCCCTGTTCGAGGTCCTTCAGCGCTTCCTCAGCGATGAGCCGCGCCGTGCGCAGATCGCCGGAATTCAACGCCACCACGCAACGGTCCAGGTTGATGACGATCCGGGACTCGCGATGATCCGCCGCTTCATGCAGAGCGCGCTGCAGGTCAGCCGCCCACGCGGGCAGGGACTGGCCGCTGTGCCCGCGGTACCTGGCCAGCCGCCGGAGCAACTCGGCGCGCAGCGGGCCGGGTTCCGCGGACTCGATCACCCGTTCCAGAAGCAGGCGGGCCTGGGCCGGCTGCGACGCGTCGAATCGGTGCGCCGCGGCCAGGGCCATCCGGCGCTGGTGGGCCGCTGGCCTCTCCGGCGGAGTCAGCGAGGCCGCGAGCTCGCCCAGGTCAGCGGCGACCGCACAGGCCCCGCGCCCGGCCGCCGCGATAGCCGCCGCCTCCAGGTCAGCCGCGATCAGCTCATCGGGCCCCTCGGCGCTGAGCGCGAGATGCCGGGCCCGTTCCTCCGGCCGTTCCGCGGCGGTCGCCAGCCGCGCATGCGCGGCCTGCCGGTCTGCCGGATCAGCGGCGGTGACGATGACTGAGCGGACCAGCGGATGGGTGACGAACACGCGCTCGCCCGCGGACGCGAGCAGATTCGCGGCCATCACGTCCCGGAGATCGTCAAGAACCCCGGACGGATCAGGCGCGCTGCCCAGGACGACCGGCAGGCTCGGGCCGTCCGCGAGGGCGGCCACCAGGAGAAGGTCCCGGGCGCTCGCCGGCAGCGAGCTGATCCGGCTGGCGACCAGTTGGCGCAGGGAAGACGGGATGTCGGGCGGCCGCCCGGCGAGCACGGACTCGATGACCCCGGGCCGCCCGGCCAGTTCCAGCAGGAACATCGGGTTCCCGCCGGTGAGCTGGAGCAGGTTCAGCAGCGCACGCCGGCTCAGCCGGACGGCGGTCCGGGAGGTGACCAGGTCCCGGGCTGCCCCAGGACTGAGCGGGCCGAGGACCAGCCGGTCCAGCCGCCCCGCTGGGATGGCATCGGTCGCGAGAGCAGGGTGGCCGCCGGCCCAGCCGGTCCGGACCGAGGCCAGGAAACTGACCCGGGCCGGAGGAAGCCGGCGCAGGACGAAGGCCAGGACCCGCGCCGACGACAGGTCGAGCCAGTGAAGGTCATCGACGATCATCAGCACGGGCTGGGAATCAGCGACCCTGCGCAGGATGGTGACCGCGGCCGTGGCGACGGTCCGCAGATCGACCGACGGTTCGGGTGCTTCCTCACGCAGGAGAGCCACCCGAATGGCCCGGCGTTGTGGTGCGGGGAGGGCATCAGCCAGCGAACCCGGCAGCGGATCAAGCAAATCCGCGATCCCGGTGTACTCCAGTGGCATTTCGAGTTCGGCCGGGTTGGCGTTCAGCACCAGCCAGTCACGCTCACGGGCTGCTTCCTGCGCGGCCGTCAGGACGCTCGTCTTGCCGATGCCTATCTCACCCTCGACGAGCATGACACGTGAGTTCTGCCTGGCCCGCCCCAGGAAACTGGCCACGGCGGCCACTTCAGGTTCCCGGCCCACAAGTTCTGGAGCCATCTCATCCCCAACCCCCAGATTGAGTATGGAGTCCGGCGGCGTCTTGCGCCATCGGGTAACGGGCCGGGTTTACGGAATTGCGGTCTCACCGGAGTGACCGCCGGGTTAGGTCATCGGCCCCGATTAAGGAGCCAGGATCACGCGCACCGGCCGCCGGGGCCCGGCCCCGTGGCTGCTCGCGGCGCCCAATCCACGGGCCCGCACCTGGGTGCCCAGGCCTGGGCCAGGCTGGGCGGAGCCGGGCCGAACCCGGGCCGGGCCGGTGCGGGGCCGGGCCGGCTGGCGGGCAGCGCCCGTCACCCGGGCAGGCTGCTCAGGCCCGCGCGGACGCGTTCCGCGGTGGCGTCGAGTTCATCCCGCCCGGGGGTGCGCGGCCTGGCCTTCAGCCGGAAGCCGTCGCCGGCGGTCCGCGGGATCACGTGCAGGTGCACGTGGAAGACGTCCTGGCCCGCGGCCACCCCGTCGGCGAGGAAGAAGTTCACGCCCTCGCAGGGCACCGCGCTGTTGCGCAGCGCCCGGGCCAGCTGGTGGGCCACCGCGAACACGCCCCTCCCGAGGTCCTCATGGAGATCCTCCAGGCTGGCGGCGTGGACCCGCGGCACGACGAGCAGGTGCCCCAACGTCAGCGGCCGGACATCCATGAAGGCGACCACGTGCTCGTCCTCGTAGACCCCGCTGGCCGGCAGCTGACCGGCGATGATGCCGCAGAAAACGCACGCCTGCGCCGGGGGGGAGGCCATGCCGATAGTGTGCCTGACCAGCGGCGTGAGCCCACGCAGGAGGACGGGTGCCGCGCCGGCCGGCGCGGGACGTGGCCCGGTATGGCCAGGGATGGGGTCGATCACGTGGACGGGCGGGCGGTCCTGGTGACCGGGGCCGGGCGGGGCATCGGGGCGGCCGTGGCGCAGGCGTTCGCGGCTGCGGGGGACCGGGTCGCGGTCCACTACGGCCGCTCGGCCAGGCCGGCCGCCGATGTGCTGGCTGGGCTCCCCGGCGGCGGCCACCTGATGCTTCAGGCCGACCTGGCCGACCCGGACGCGGTGCGCCGCATGGTCGATCAGGCCGCGGAGGCGCTCGGCGGCCTCGACGTGCTGGTGAACAACGCGGGGGTCTACGCCGCGCAGCCAGTCACCGAGGGGACATATGAGGACTGGCAGGCCGCCTGGCAGGACACGCTGGCGGTGAACCTGACCGCCGCCGCGAACGCAACCTGGTGCGCGGTCCGGCACATGATCGCGGCGGGCGGCGGCCGGATCATCAACGTCTCCTCCCGCGGCGCCTTCCGCGGTGAGCCCGACCATCCGGCCTACGCGGCCAGCAAGGCCGGGCTGAACGCGCTGGGCCAGTCGCTGGCCCGCGCTCTCGGCTCGCACGGCATCGCGGTCACCACCGTGGCGCCGGGGTTCGTGGCCACGGACATGGCGGCCGGCAGCCTGGCCGGGGCGGGCGGCGACGAGATCCGCGGGCAGAGCCCCTTCGGCCGGGTGGCCAGCGCCGGCGAGATCGCCGCCGCCGTGCTGTACCTGGCGTCCGCGGACGCCGAATGGGCCAGCGGGGCGATCCTCGACCTGAACGGCGCGTCCTACCTCAGGACGTAGCGCCGGGCAGGTTCATCACGGCGGCCCGGTTCAGGGCTTGCGGCCGGCGCCACACCAGATCGTCACGTCCGGCGGGACCGGCTCCCCGGGATCGGGCCGCCACTGCGGCGGTTCGACCACGCCGGGTTCCAGCAGCTCAAGCCCGTCGAAGAAGCGGCTGATCTGCTCACGATCGCGCATCGTGGCTTTCGGCCCTTCCAGCCGCTGGTTCAACCGCCGGGTCATCTCGGCCACCGAGTCGGGGCGGATGTCGCTGGCCGGATGGGACACGACCAGGTAGCTCCCCTCCGGCAGCCCGGCGAGCAGGGCCTTGACCACGTCGTGCGGGCCGTCGGCCTCCGGGATGAGATGCAGGGTGAGAAGCAACAGCAGCGCCACCGGGCGGCCCAGGTCGAGGGTCCGCGCGGCGGCCTTCAGGATCAGCGCCGGATCGCGCAGGTCAGCGTCCACGCAGTCACAGCTGCCGTCCGGGCCGCTGACCATCATGGCGCGGGCGTGGGCGACCACGATCGGGTCGTTGTCCACATAGACCACGCATCCGGACGGATCGGCGGACTGGGCGACCTCGTGCGTGTTCGGGGCGGACGGCAGCCCGGCGCCGATGTCGAGGAACTGCCGCACGCCGCACTCAGCCGCCAGGAAGCGCACCGAGCGGGCCAGGAACGCCCGGTTGGCCCGGACGGCGGTGACGATCCCGGGACTGGCCGCGATCGCTTCCTCCGCGGCGTCCCGGTCGGCGGCGAAGTTGTCCTTTCCGCCGAGCCAATAGTCGTACACCCGGGCCGAATGCGCGCGCCGGACATCTATCTGGGCGGCCTTACGGCGGCTTGAAGCCGACCTTTGCAGCCATTGGCCTGCCACCCAGCACTCCATTTGCGTCGTCGCGCCGCCTGAAGCGCAGCATAACGGGACACGTCCCGGCAAATAAGGCCCAGGGACGGGAATGAGGACACCGGCTCCCGTACGGGCGGTGAGCAGCGCTGCACCAGCAGTTGCCGGAGCGCACAGCGAACGTCTTCCGGTATACGATCATCCGAACCAGGCCCGGAGGCCGCGGAGCGGCGGCGGAGTCCCGGGCTGGCTGGCAGTGGCAGGATGGCCGCCCCGGAGGACGACCGCAGCGGATGAAGATACCCCGCCCTCTCATCAACGATCCCGGCCTGGTCTCGCTGAAGAGCGCGGCGCGGGCGGCCATCGTGATGCCTGCGGTCTTCGCCTTTGCCGACCAGGTGATCGGCCAGCCGCAGACCGCGCTCTTCGCCGCGTTCGGGTCGCTGGCCCTCCTGGTGTTCGTCTCGTTCAGCGGGTCCGCCCGGAGCCGCTTTCTCGCGTACCTGTCGCTCGGGGTCAGCGGCGCGGTCCTGATCGTCGCGGGGACGGCGTGCTCGGGCAACGCGTGGATGGCCGCCGGGGCGATGGCCGTGGTCGGCTTCCTGATCTTGTTCTCCGGGGTGATCAACGGGTATTTCGCGGCCGGGGGCACGGCCGCCGTGCTGGTTTTCGTGCTGTCCGTCACGGTGCCGTCCCCGATGTCGGCCGTCCCCTGGCGGCTGGCCGGCTGGGGCCTCGCCGCCGCGGTCGCCATCGCCGCCGTGATGCTGATCTGGCCGCCGCGGGAGCGCGCCACGCTCCGGGCGGACACCGCCCGGGGCTGCCTGGCCCTGGCCGCCGTGGCCGACTCCGTCTGCGGTGACGGGCCCGCCGAGGCCGCCACCCTCGCCGCGGCGGGAAAGTCGATCAGCGGCCTGCGCGGCCGGCTGACCGCCACCCCGCACCGGCCAACCGGGCCGACCCGCCCCACGGCCGCCCTGGCCGGGCTCATCGACGAGCTGGGCTGGCTGTACCAGTCCCTCGAGATCCTGGCCGGGACCCCGGCGGGCGAGCTGTGCGTGGCCGAGAACACCGCCGCGATCCGCGCCGTGGCCTCGGTGCTGCGGGCCTGCGCCGCGGAACTGGACGGCCGGCCGGACCTGTCCGCCCGTGACCAGACGGGCAGGCAGCCGGTCGAGCGGCTGGAACGGGCCCGGGAGACCGCGGCCCAGCTGCTGGCCCGGCGGGTCGCCGAGCTGCCGCACATCCCGGACGAGCAGGCGCTCCAAGCCCAGGTGGACCGGGGGTTCCGGGTCTACACGATCTCCTACACCACGCGCCAGATCGCCGGGTACGCGCGGGCGGCCAGCCCGCGGCCGGACGGACCGCCCATCGAGGGGCTGCCTGGTCCCGCCGAGCTGGCCGCGGCCGCCAATGCCGCCGCGGCCACCGCCGAGGTGGGCCCCGACCCGCTGACCGGCGCGGTCCCGGGCTCGCGCCGCTGGACCAGATGGATGCGCTCCTGGCTGGTCGGCGCGGAAGGGTTCACCGCCATCCACGCCGACTACCGCTCGGTCTGGTTCCGCAACAGCGTCCGCGGCGCCGTGGGCCTGGCCATCGCGGTGTTCATCGCCCAGAAATCGGGGCTTCAGCACTCCTTCTGGGTCGTGCTGGGCACGCTGTCCGTGCTGCGCTCCAACGCGCTGGGCACCGGCCGGTCGGTGATCAGCGCGCTGGCCGGGACGGCCGTGGGCATCGTCATCGGGGCCGCGATCCTGATCCCGCTGAACGGCCACACCACGGTGCTGTGGGGCATTCTTCCGGTCGCGGTGCTGCTGGGTGCCTACGCGCCCCGGGTGATCTCCTTCGCCGCGGGCCAGGCCGCCTTCACCGTGGTCATCCTGGTCCTGTTCAACATCATCGCGCCCACGGGCTGGCGGGTGGGGCTCCTGCGCATCGAGGACGTGGCGGTGGGCTTCGCGATCAGCCTGGGAGTCGGGCTGGTGTTCTGGCCGCGGGGCGCGGCCGCGCTGTTGCGGCAGAACCTGGCCGCGGCTTACTCGCGGACCTCCGACTACGTGGCGGCCATGGTCGAGCAGCTCAGCGGGCTGGACGGCGGCGCGAACCCCTCACGAGCCGAGCTGGCCGCGACCACGGCGGCGCACCGGCTCGATGACTCGTTCAGCCAGTACCTGGCCGAGCGGTCCGCCCAGCGGGTCGACCCGGAGCGGGTCAGCCGCATGGTCGGCGGCGTGGCCAAGGTCCTGCGCGCGGGCCAGTCGCTGGCCGCCCTGAACGCGCTGGCCGACGGGCCGCCCGTGCTGGGCCAGCCCGCGCCCGGCCAGCCCGAGGGACAGAACGGGGACCCGCCGCGCACACGGCTGCCGGTCACCCCGGCGGGCGCCCCGGGTAACGGGTCCCGCAAACCCTGCGCCGAGAACCTGGAACAGAACGTGCTGGCTCTGCGGGCCTGGTACGTGACGCTCGGCGACTCGCTGGTCAACGGCACGGCCGTGCCGCCGCCGGAGCAGCGGGACCCGGCGGCCCGCAAGCGCCTGCTGCAGTGCACCCGGGCGGCGATCAGCCGCGGGGAGCCGGGTGAGGCACGCAACGCGCTGCTGGTCCTGTGGGCCAGTGAGCACCTGGACATGCTGTGGCGGCTCGAAGACCGCCTGGGCCGTACGCCGGAGCCCGCCCCGGAGGCCGCTAACCGCCCGGCGGACACGCCGGCCGCAGCCCCCGCGGATTAATCCCGGAAGTTCTTTCCGCAACGAAAACCGGGCCAGGGTCGCTCCCCCTGCGCGGGAGCTGGCTGCACGGGAGCTGGCTGCACGGGGCTCAGCAGGGGCGGGTGGTGCGCAGCCGGATCGTGACGTCCAGGCCGCGCAGGCTGGCCAGCATGTCGCCGGGATATTCGGTGCCGATGTCGGTCAGCACGTAGCCGAGGTCGTCCCGGGTGCCCAGGAGCTGGCCCTCGATGTTGGCGCCGTGCTCGGCGAGCAGCTGGTTGATGCTGGCCAGCACGCCCGGCACGTTGCGGTGCAGGTGCACCAGCCGGTGGGTCCCGGGAGTGTGCGGCAGCGCGACCCGCGGCATGTTGACGCTCAGGGAGGTCGTGCCGCAGCTGACGTAGTCGTGCAGCTTCCCGGCCACGAACTCACCGATGTCCTGCTGCGCTTCCTCGGTGGAGCCGCCCACGTGCGGGGTGAGGATCACGTTGGGCAGGCCGCGCAGATCGGAGTGAAACTCCTCGCCGCGGCTGCGCGGCTCCTGCGGGAACACGTCCACGGCCGCGCCGGCCAGGTGCCCGGACTCGATGTTGCGGCGCAGCGCGGCGTGGTCCACCACGAAGCCTCGGGACAGGTTCAGGAACAGGCTGCCCGGCTTCATGGCCGCGAACTCGGCCTCGCCGAACAGGCCGCTGTTCCCCGGCCGCCCGTCCACGTGCAGGGTGACGGCGTCGGAGATCTCCAGCAGCTCTTCCATGGTCCCGCAGCGCTGCGCGTTGCCCAGGGCCAGCTTGTCCGCGGTGTCGTAGAAGTACACGGTCATGCCGAGGCTTTCGGCGAGCACCGAGAGCTGGCCGCCGATGTTGCCGTAGCCGATGATGCCCAGGCGGCGCCCGCGCACCTCGTGGCTGCCCGCGGCGGACTTGTCCCACAGGCCCGCGTGCATCTGGGTGTTCTTGTCGGTGAGCCGCCGGGTCAGCGCGATGATCTCGGCCAGGACCAGCTCGACCACGCTGCGGGTGTTCGAGAACGGGGCGTTGAAGACCGCAATGCCGCGCTCGGACGCCGCGGCCAGGTCGATCTGGTTGACGCCGATGCAGAACGCGCCGACCGCGAGGAGGTTCGGCGCGGCGTCCAGCACCCGGCCGGTGACGTTCGTGCCGGACCGGATGCCGAGCACCTGGACGTCCTGCACCGCGGCGATCAGCTCATCCTCAGTCAGCGCCCCGGCCCGGGTCTCGACCTGGTAGTCGGCCTTGTTCAGCCGGGTGGCGGCGTCGGGGTGAATGTTCTCCAGCAGCAGGACACGGCCGTGCCCATCGGTGCGGTCCAGCGTCAACACCCTTCCGATCCGGCGGCCAGCCCCGTGCTCCGCCGGCCGCGTACTTCGTCAGCAAATACCGCTCACCAGCCTAATCGCCACCTCGTGTGCCCGGGTCGGAGCGCCCGGCCCGCCGGGGGGGCCGTCGGGCCGGTGGGAGGCTGGGCGGCGGCGTGGCCCTTGGGCCCTCGCCCCGGTGATCCTGGGCGGGGGAGGAGCCGGGGCGGTTTTCGTTGCGGAGAATTTTTGGGTTTTGCCCGGGTCGGTCAGGTCTCGGTGAGCCGGCGGGCGACGGTCGCGGCGTGGCCGGGATCCAGGACGAGCGTGTAGTGGTTGGCGCCGGGCACCGTCTCCACCGTGAGCATCGGGGCCTGCGCCGCCCAGTACTCGCACAGTTCCGGCGGGAGCATCCCCGGCGGCTGGCCGAACATGCCCGCGGGCGCGGTGAGCAGCCGGACCGGGCGGCTCAGCCCGCGCAGCGCGGCGCCCAGCCGTTCGCCGCTGCCCAGCAGTTCCCGGCCATCCGCGCGGGCCGCCTGCTCGGACACCCGGGAGCGCAGCACGCCGTCCTCGCCGGTCAGGTCGTAGCGCAGGTAGTCCTCCAGGTAGCCGTTCCAGGCGTCCTTCATGGCCGGGTGGGACCGCCAGAAGTCGAAGTACGCCTCCACGCTCGGGTACGTCTCGCGCAGCCGGGCCAGCGCCGGGCCCAGGCCCGCGTCCAGCAGCGCGTCCAGATCGGCACCGTCGGGGACCGGCAGCGGCAGCCCCCCGTCGACCAGCAGCAGCCCGCCGAACATGCCCGGCTCCTGGTCCGCGGTGAGCAGGGCCAGGTAGGCGCCGAGCGAGTGCCCGGCCAGCACCGGCTCCTCCAGCTCGAGGTGGGCCACCGTGGCCAGGACATCCTCGATGTGGCGGCCGAACCCGTACGGGCCGGGCAGGTGCGCGCTGTGCCCGCGGCCGCGCAGGTCCACCGCGAACAGGGACCACTCGGTGGGCAGGGCCTCGGCTACGGGCTCCCAGGCCATCGCGGACGCGGTGATGCCGTGCAGCGCCACCCCGTGCCGTGGGCCGCGGCCCCAGCGCAGCACCCGGAGGGTGCCGTCCGGCCGCGGTACGCCGAGCTCCGCCGGGTTTGTGCGCACGGGTTCCTCCCTCGCCGTCCCGGGAGCCGCCGCGCTTCCGGGTCCACTGATATGCCGTGATCCACTGCCGTGTCCGTGTCCACGGTACGTGCCGGTTGCGGCAAGTTCCCGGCCCGGCCGGGCCGGGCTCGCTACGGTGACAGCGGCCCCGCCGCGGGGCAGGACCGGCCGGGTAGTGGGCGGGTAGTGGGCGGCCCAAGCCGGGCGGCCCAGGGAGTGAGAACGTGACTGCGCCGTTTGCGACCGCCCTGCTCGGCTGGAAGCCGAGCGGGAAGAACAAGCTCGGCTGGCCTCTGGTGCCGAATTTCGCGGACGTGGACAGCGCCGAATCGATGCGCATCGCGGCGGGAGTGCTGGATTACCTCGCCGTGACCCGGGGATGCGTCTCTGACGTCCCCAAGGACCCGGGCGGTCCGCTGGAGCAGGAGGTCTGCGATCACCTGGGCTGGGTGCTGCAGCGCAAAGACCCCGAGCGTGGCTGGCGTATCGAGCGGGGTGCGGTGATCACGCGATTCGACCAGTACGCCCACCTGTCCGAGGTGGACGCGCTCGTACGGGCGAACCCCCAGCTGCGGGTCACGATTGGCACGGACTACCTGATCAGGCCGGATGTGACGGTGTCGCTGGCCCGGGTGCGGACCGCGTCCGGGCTGCCCGTGCTGCACGCGGCGGTGTCCTGCAAGTGGACGATCCGGTCCGACCGGGTGCAGAACATCCGGCATGAGTGCCTGCAGATGATCCGGCACCGCCGGGGCCGGCAGCCGCACCTGGTCACCGTCACCGCGGAGCCGCTGCCGACCCGGCTGGCGTCCATCGCCCGCGGCACCGGGGAAGTGGACGCGGTCTACCACATCGCCTACGACGCGATGGCGGCCAGCGTGGCCGGTACCGCGAACTCCGAGCAGGCCGAGGCGTGGCATGAGGTGACCGGGCAGCGCCGGGTGCTGAGTTATGAGCTGCTGGTGGACACGCTGGCCTCGTGGTGATGGCCAGGGTGGTCACGGGATGAATGTGGCCACGGCGTGGGGCGGTGACGGCGTGGGTCAAGCGAACTGACGGTGCCTGCGGGCACAATCAGCCGGAGGATGAGGGCTGGGGGCGCGGTTCTGGTGGCACGGTGGAAGAGGGGCAGATGGTGGATGAGCTGACCTCCCTGGAGATCTGCGCCGGGGCCGGCGGGCAGGCCCTCGGCCTGGAGCAGGCCGGGTTCACCCACGAGGCCGTGGTCGAGCTGGACGACGCCGCCTGCGAGACGCTGCGCCGCAACCGGGGTGACGCGTGGAAGGTCATCGAGGACGACGTGGCCAACGTAGACGGCCGCGGGTTCGCGGGGGTCGACCTGTTCTCCGGCGGTGTGCCGTGCCCGCCGTTCTCCATCGCCGGTAAGCAGCTCGGCCGCGACGACGAGCGGGACCTGTTCCCGCAGGCGCTGCGCCTGGTCGAGGAAGCCAGCCCGCGGGCCGTGCTGCTCGAGAACGTGCGGGGGCTCGCGGCCCGGCGGTTCGATGGCTACCGGACCCAGGTCCTGGAACGGCTGCACGACCTGGGTTACCAGACGTGGTGGGACGTGGTCCAGGCCAGCCACCACGGGGTGCCGCAGCTGCGGCCCCGGTTCGTGCTGGTCGCCGTGCGGCAGCCGTGGGCCTCGTGGTTCCGGTGGCCGTCGGCCGCGGTGACGGCGCCGCCCACGGTGGGGGAGATGCTGGCCGACCTGATGGGCGCGGGGGGCTGGCCCGGCGCTACGGACTGGGCGGCGAGGGCCTGCGGGATCGCGCCCACGATCGTCGGCGGGAGCAAGAAGCACGGCGGGCCGGACTTGGGGCCCACCCGGGCCCGTGAGGCGTGGAAGGGGCTGGGCGTGGACGGGCTGGGCATCGGTGACTCCGCGCCTGGTCCTTTGTTTCCGGTGGACCAGCGGCCCAAGCTGACCGTCCGGATGGTCGCCCGGCTGCAGGGCTTCCCCGACTGGTGGGAGTTCTCGGGCCGGAAGACCGCCGCGTACCGGCAGGTGGGCAACGCCTTCCCGCCGCCGGTGGCCCGGGCCCTCGGCGAGGCCATCCGGGCCGCGCTGACCCACGCCGCCCCTGCGGTCGCCGCGCCTGAGCCGGATCTGGCCGACGCGGGCCACCACGCCAGCCCGGCCTGATCGGGCCGCGCCTCCCAGCGTTGACGCCGGCCCCCACGGCCCTCCCGGGATCGGGCCGCCACGGCCCTCGCGGGATCGGGCTGCCCCCGGCTCGGGACGCCACGAGAAGGCAGACCCGCTAGCCAGTCCCAGCAGCCCCACTAGTCCTACTAATCCCACTAGTCGCGTCTCTCCCCACCCCTGGGCGCGCCAGACCAGGCGCAGCCTGTGGATAACCATCAGCAGTTAAGATCCGACCCCCTCTAGGGGGTCTAAATCGAACTGGAGATGAAATGGGCGGGTCTTAGATGGCGGTGAAGCCGCCGTCGACGGAGATGATGGCGCCGTGGATGTTGGCGGCGTCGTCGCTGGCCAGGAAGACGGCGGTGGCGCCGATCTGGGCCGGGGTGCTGTAGCCGCGGGACGGCAGGGTGGCGATCAGCGGGTCCAGGAACTCGCGGTGGGCCTGGGTGATGTCGGTCAGGGTGGGCCCTGGGGCGATGGCGTTCACCCGGATCCCGGCCGGGCCGTACTCCGCCGCCAGGGCCCGGGTCAGCCCGTGGACCGCGGACTTCGTGGCGCTGTACAGGGCCGTCTTGGCCATCCCGGCGATCCCGTTGATGGAGCCCATGTTGATGATCACGCCGCCGCCGGCCGCGGTCATGGCCGGGACCAGGGCCGCGGTGAGCAGGATCGGCGCCTTGATGCTGACCGCCAGGGCCGCGTCGATCATGGCCTCGGTCGTGTCGGTAGTGGTCGTCTGCCCGACCAGGTAGGCCGCGTTGTTGACCAGGATGTCGATGGGGGCGCCGGCCAGATCCGCCGCCCGGGCGGCCAGGGGGGTGATGGCGCTGGCGCCGTCGGCCAGATCCGCGGCCACGAAGCTCGCCGCGCCGCCCGCCCTGATGATGCCGCCCACCACCTCGGCCCCGCGGGCCGCGTTCCGGCCGTGGATGATCACGTGCGCGCCCGCCGCCGCCATGGCCTGCGCGACCCCCTTGCCGATCCCGCTCGTCGCCCCCGTGACCAGTGCGGTCCGGCCCTTAAGCTCAGCGTTCACGGCAGGTCTCCCAAGAAATGGACTGTATAGTTCAAACAGCAGGAACGGTACGAGCTTAGGAGTGGACTGTCAAGTCCATTCTCGGATCACCGGAGGATGTGGATGGGGTCGACGCTGACCCGGAAAGGGCTGGCCACCCGGCAGCGGATCGTGGCCGGGGCGGCGGAGCTGTTCCGGGCACGCGGAGTCGCAGGTACGTCGCTAGACGACGTATGCGAGGCCACCAGCACGAGCAAGAGCCAGCTGTTCCACTACTTCCCGGATGGCCGCACCCAGCTGATCGCCGCGGTGGCGCAGCACGAAGCGGACCGGGTGCTCGATGACCAGCGGCCCGAACTGGACCAGCTGACGTCCTGGGCGGCCTGGCGGGCCTGGCGGGACCGGGTCGTCGGGCGCTACCGGGACCAGGGCCAGTCCTGCCCGCTGGCCGTACTCACCTCCCAGCTGGGGCCGGGCTCTCCGGAGCACCGGGAGGTGGTGGTCGGGCTGCTCCGCCAGTGGCAGCAGAAGATCGCTGACGGGATCCGGAACATGCAGGCCAGCGGCGACGTCGCGTCCTCGGTGGACGCGGACCAGCACGCTGCCGCGCTGCTGGCCGGCATCCAGGGCGGGGTGATGATCATGCTGGCCACCGGGGAGATCTCACACCTCGAGGTGGCCCTGGATCAGGGCATCGGGGTGCTGCTCGCAACGCCGGCCCAGAGCGGGACGCCGGCCCAGAGCGGGGTGCGGGCGTGAGCGGGCTGCGCTCCCGGGTGCGGCGCTTCCTGCAGAAGCCCGGATCAGCCAGCCTGGGCGGCTACGAGGAACTCCTGCCGGACATCGCCGGGCGGGAGGAGGCGCTGCGCGAGCTGGACGACGCCGCGCTCACCGCGGCAGCGGCCGACGCTACAGACGACGCGGAGATCTGCGCGCTGGGCCGGGAGGCGGCCCGCCGGGCGCTGGGGGAGCGCCCGTTCGACGTCCAGCTGCTCGGCACCCTGGCCCTGCTCGCCGGCCAGGTCGCCGAGATGGCGACCGGGGAAGGCAAGACCCTGTCCGGGACGCTGGCCGCCGCCGGTTACGTCCGGCGCGGGCACCGGGTTCAGGTCATGTCGGTCAACGACTACCTGGCCCGGCGGGACGCGGAGTGGATGGGCCCGGTGTACGACCTGCTCAGCGTCAGCGTCGGCTGGGTCACCCAGGCATCCACCCCAGAGGAGCGGCGGCGCGCCTACGCCGCCGACGTCTGCTACGGCTCGGCCAGCGAGATCGGCTTCGACGTGCTCCGCGACCGGCTGGCCACCAGCGTGGCCGAGCAGGTCACCACGGAACCGGACGTGATCCTCATCGATGAGGCTGACTCGGTGCTCGTCGACGAGGCTCTGGTGCCCCTGGTGCTCGCCGGCTCGGCTGGGGCGGCCGATTCCGGGCGGGAGATGGCTGAAATCGCCGGGCGCCTGCTGCCCCGGCTGCACTACGAGGTGGACGACGAGCACCGCAACGTGTTCCTCACCGACGCGGGCACCCGCATCGCGGAGCAGTCCCTGGGCGGGATCAACCTCTACGCCGAGCAGAACCTCGACGTCCTTACCCAGCTCAACGTGGCGCTGCACGCCCGCGCCCTGCTCCAGCGGGACGTGGACTACATCGTCCGGGACAACCGGATCCAGCTGATCAGCGCCTCGCGCGGCCGGGTGGCCCGGCGGCAGCGCTGGCCCGACGGCCTGCACGCGGCCGTCGAGGCCAAGGAGGGACTGCGGGCCAGCGAGAGCGGCCAGATCCTGGACAGCATCACGATCCAGGCCCTGGTCCGGCGCTATCCGGTGGCCTGCGGCATGACCGGCACCGCGGTAGCGGTGGGCGAGCAGCTGCGCGAGTTCTACGGGCTGGAGATCGCTGTCATCCCGCCGAACCTTCCGTGCGTGCGTGCGGACGAGCCGGACCGGCTCTACCGGGCCGCCGCGGACAAGGAGGACGCGGTGGTCCGCCAGGTGAGCGGCACGCACGCGGCTGGCCGCCCGGTCCTGATCGGCACACTCGACGTGGCGGAATCCGAGCGGCTCGCGGAGCGGATGGGCGAGGCCGGGCTGTCCTGCGTGGTGCTGAACGCCAAGAACGACGCGCAGGAGGCCGCGATCGTAGCCGAGGCCGGCGCCCGGGGGGCGGTCACGGTCTCCACCCAGATGGCCGGCCGGGGTACCGACATCCGGCTCGGCGGCACCCATGGCGACCGTGACGAGGTGGTCGGGCTGGGCGGGCTGCTGGTGATCGGCATGGGCCGGCACGCCAGCAGCCGCCTCGACGACCAGCTGCGCGGCCGGTCCGGGCGGCAGGGCGACCCGGGCGGCTCGGTGTTCTTCCTCAGCATGGAAGACGAGCTGATCACCACCTGCGTGCCGGATGCCCCACCGGTGGACGCCGGGCCGGACGGCCAGGTGACCGACCCGAAGGCGCACTGGACGGTCGGCCACGCCCAGCGGGTAGCCGAAGGGGTTCACCTGCAGATCCACCGGGACACCTGGCGCTACAACACGCTCCTGGAAGATCAGCGGCGCACCGTACTGCGGCACCGTGACGAGCTGCTGCGGACCGGCGCCGCGCTGAGCACGCTGGCAGCGGCCTTCCCGGAACGGGCCGCCGCGCTGCGCGAGGCCGTCCCGGAGGAGGTCCTCGAAGAAGCGGCCCGGCAGATCAGCCTGGCCCAGCTAGATCACGCCTGGGCCGAGTACCTGGCCCAGGCGGCCGAGGTGCGGGAAGGGATCAACCTGCGCGCCCTCGGGCACGGGCCGAACCCGTTCGGCGGGTCGCTGAACCCGGTGCAGGAGTACAACCGCGAGATGACCCGGCTGTTCAGCCAGTTCCGCGACGACATCACCACGCTGACCGGGCACGCCTTCCAGACCATCACGATCACCGCGGACGGGGCCGACCTAGCCGGGGGTGGCCTGGCCCGGCCCAGCGCCACCTGGACCTACGTGGTGCAGGACAACCCGTTCGGCACGGATTTCGGCCGCGCGGTGAAAGCGATCAGCCGTCTGCTCGGCCAGCACTGATTAGCCAGCGCACTGATTAGCCAGCCTGGCTAGCCAGCACGGAGCAGCGCGGCCGCCCGGGCGCGCACGTCGCCGAGGAGCCCCGAGGCGCCGGCGGCGGTCAGGCCCGGGTTCACGATGCAGGCGCGCAGGGCGAAGGCGCCGTCCACGGTGGTGCCGGCCAGGAACGCCTGGCCGCCCAGCTGGACGGCCTTGAGCACGGCCTGGTTATGCCCGTCGAGGGAGGCCGGGTCCTTCCCGCCGGGCCGGTGCCGGAAGCAGACCACGCTGAGCCCGCTGGCCAGCAGCTCGAAGTCCGCGGACGCGGCCACGGCGCGGCGCAGCTCCGCCGCCGCGGCGAGGTCGGCGGCGATCAGCCGCCGGTAGCCGTCCCGGCCCAGGTGGCGCAGCTGCATCCAGACCTTCAGCGCGCGGAACGGGCGGGTCTGCTCGAGTCCGTACTCGGAGAACCACACCGGGCCGCCCGGGCCGTCCTCGTCCCCATCGGTCCGCAGGTAGGTGGGCACCAGGCTGAATGTGTCCCGGGCCGCGCCTCCGTCGCGGAGCAGCACCAGGCCGGCGTCCACCGGGGCATAGAGCCATTTGTGCGCGTCCACCGCGACGCTGTCCGCCTGGGCCAGGCCGTCACGGGCCGCCTCATACCCGTCCAGCAGCAGGATCGGCGGGGCCCCGTAGGCGGCGTCCACATGCAGCCACAGCCCGTGCCGCGCGCACACCCCGGCAATCTCGCCGAGCGGGTCGATCGCACCGGTGTTCGTGGTGCCCGCGGTAGCTACCACCGCGACTGCGAGTTTCCCGGCGGCCTGGTCGGCCCGCACCAGCCGCTCCAGCTCGTCCGGCCGCATCCGGTGGCCCGGGTCCGAGGGCACGATCCGGATGGAGGCCGAGCCGAGGCCGAGCACCTCGGCGGCCTTGGTGACGCAGCTGTGGCTCTCGGTGCCCGCGTACAGCACCAGGCGCCCCTCCAGCCCGGCCAGCCCGGCCAGCCCGTCCCGGCGGTCATCGGCGCCGGCCCGGGCGGCGGCCCGGTGCCGGGCCACGGTGAGCGCGGTCAGCGTCGCCGCGGAGCCGCCGCTCACCAGCTGGCCGGAGTACCCGGCGGGCCAGCCGAGCAGCCCGGCGAACCACCGGATGACTTGATGCTCCACGTGCACGGCGGCGTGGTTGCCACCGGCCACGCTGGGGTCCATGGCCGCGGCCAGCGCCTCGGCCAGCACGCCGAGCGGATGCGGGGGAGAGTTGACCCAGGCCGCGAAGCCGGGATGCCCGTTGCCGAACGGGTACGGGGCGACGTGCGCGGAGAACTCCGCAAGCACCGCGTCAGCGGGCTCGCCCTGCTCGGCCCACTCCGCGGCGCGCATCGCCTCAACCACGGCGCGGGGTGGCGGCTGGTAGGCCGGGCCGCCCGGCAGGCTGGTCAGGTAATCGGCGACCAGCTCGGCTACCTGGTGGCTGACCCGGCGGATCTGGGCCGCGTCCCAGAACGCGGGCGGCTGGGCGGCCGACTCCGGGGCGCCCGGATCTGGCGGCCCCGGGGCCGGCGCGGTCATGGCCGGGGGGTCAGCCGGCTCAGCACCTCGGGGACCGGGCTGGGATGGACCACGCCGAGCCGCTGGGTAGCCCGGGTCATCGCGACGTACAGGTCGCTCAGGCCGCGCGGGGACTCGCCCAGGATCTGGGCCGGGTCGGCGATCAGCACCGAGTCGAACTCCAGCCCCTTGGCCTGGCTGACGGTCAGCACCACGACCTGCTCGTCCAGGTCCGGGCCATCCCGGTCGGCCGCGCCCTGCTGTCCCGCGCTGTCCGGGCTCGCGCTGTCCGGGCTCGCGCCATCCGCGCCGCTCGGCCGGTGACCGTTGGCGCTGGCCCGCAGGGCGGCCCCCACGGCCTCGGTGACCTCGCCGAGCAGAGCCGGCGGGACCAGCACCGCGACGTTGCCGCCCCCGGCCTCGGCGGCCTCGCTGACGGCGGCCACCGCCATCTGGTGGGCCAGTTCGTCCGCCTTGACCTCCTGACGCCACGGCGTGGTCCCCGTCTCGCGCACGGACATGGGCACGTCGACGTCGGCCTCGATCTTGGCCAGCACATCGGCGGCCACGGCCATGATCTCCGCGGGGGTGCGGTAGTTGATGGTCAGCCGGTCCAGCCGCCAGCGGTTGCCCAGGTGCGGAGTCAGCACCTGATCCCAGGACGTCGCGCTGGCCAGGTTGGACGACTGGGCGATGTCGCCGGCGATCGTCATGGACCGGCTCGGGCAGCGGCGCATCAGCATCCGCCACGCCATCTCGGACAGCTCCTGGGCCTCGTCCACCACGATGTGCCCGAACGCCCAGGTTCGGTCGGCCGCGGCCCGTTCCGCGGTGGTCAGGTAGCTGAGCTCCTCGTGCCGCCCGGCCAGCCGGTCCGCGTTCAGCAGGTCGTAGGCCATCAGGATCTCCGGGTCGTCCTCCAGGTCACGGGAGACGATGTCCAGCACGCCCTGGGCGTAGGTGACCTGCTGCTGCCGCTCGCGCCGGGCCCGCTCGCGGGCTGCCCGGTCGTCCTCACCGAGCAGTTCGGCCGCCTCGTCGAGCAGCGGCACGTCCGCGGAGGTCCAGCCACCCCCGGGATCGCGGCGGAGCAGGTCGCGCTCGGCCGCGGACAGCCGGGGTGCGGCGGTGGCCAGCCGGCGCGGCGAGGCGAACAGGTCGTCGAGCAGCCGCTGCGGGGTCAGCATCGGCCACAGCCGGGTGATGGCGGCCCGCACCTGCCGATCCTCGCGCAGCTCGGTGCGGATGTCCTCGGTATCGGCCGCCCCCAGCACCGTGCTGTCGGTGGCCGGGACCTCCTCGCCGAGGATCTCGGCAACCAGCTTGTCAGCGTCCTGCAGGCCGGCCGTGAACTTGCTGGTGACCTGCTGGACCAGGGCGTTCATGATCTCCCGGACGAAGATCGGCCGGGCCTGGTTGTGCGGCCGGCGCGACCGGCGGGCGCGTTCCCTGGCCTGCTGCACGGTCTTGCGGTCCAGCTGCAGGACCTCACGCTCGAACGTGATCTCGAGCGGCTCGGCGGGCAGTTGCTCCCGGTCCCGTACCGCGGCGGCGAGCACGCCGGCCATGGTGTGCCGGCCCTTGATCTCCGCCGCTTCCGGGGTTTCCTCGCGCCGTGCGCTGATCCCCGGGTAAAGGTCGCTGATAGTGGACATCAGCACCCCGGTCTCGCCGAGCGAGGGGAGCACGTGCCCGATGTAGCGAAGGAAGGTCGGGTTCGGCCCGACGATCAGCACGCCCCGCCGGGATAGTTGCTCCCGGTACGTGTACAGCAGGTATGCGGCCCGGTGCAGGGCGACCGCGGTCTTGCCGGTGCCCGGAGCACCCTGGACGACGGTCACGCCGTTGTGCGGAGAGCGGATGATCAGGTCCTGCTCGGCCTGGATGGTTTCCACGATGTCTGCCATCCGGCCCGTCCGGGTGGCAGACAGCGCCGCGATCAGGGCTGCCTCGCCGGTCAGCCCGGCGTGCCCGGCCACCTGGCCCTGGCCAGTCTCGCCGTCGGGACCGATGTCGAGGACCTCGTCATCCACGCCGGTCACCTTGCGCTGGCGGGTCCGGATATGCCGGCGCCGCAGCACCCCCTCGGGCGTGAAAGCGGTGGCGATATAGAACGGGCGGGCCGCGGGTGCCCGCCAGTCCACCAGCAGCGCCTCGTAATCGGAGGTGTCATCGAGAATGCCGAGTCGGCCGATATAGCGCCGGTCACCCTCAGCCAGGTCAAGCCGGCCAAAGCACAGCCCGTTCTCGGCCGCATCGAGCTGGGTGATCCGCTGGGAGTACATCTCCACGAAAGCGTCACGTTCTGACCTGGCCGCCGGGGTACCGCCGGCCTCGAGCAAAACCTTGGACAACCGGCCAGACGCCCGGTCCCGGAGGTTGTCGAGCCTGCCATAGAGCATGGAGATGTATTCCTGCTCCTGGTCAGTATCTCCGTTTGACAACCGTACTCCCTTTAATTTATAATGCGGCCTATTCGGGCCCCATTAAAGCCGTCTAGATTAAACTCTAGGCGGTTTTTCTTTCTTCCCGGCCAGGGGCGCCAGCCCCGGGAAATTAGCCGCCTTACACGCTCAGCTCCGGCCGGAGCAGGTCCATCAGCAGGCCGTCGTGGAACCGGCCATCCGGGCTGCGCTCATACTGGCGCAGCACGCCCACCCGGCGGAAGCCGACCTTCTCGTAGCAGCGGATAGCCCGGTGGTTGGCGGCCGCCGGATCAATGGTCAGCCGGTGGTGCCCGCGCTGCTCGCACAGGAACCTGGCCAGCAGGGCCACCGCCTCGGTGCCGAGGCCCTGACCCTGGCCGCGGGCGCTTAGGTAAATGTCTATACCGGCGTGACGGTACATCGGATTGTTCTCCTCGTGATACTCGATCCCGCCAACCACCTGGCCGGCCGCCTCGACCACGAGCAGCACGCTCTCGTCATCTCCGCGCAGCTTGGCCGCGACCTCGCCGGCCGGCTCGGGGTCACCCCACCAGCAGGCCACCTCCGGCTCAGCCAGGATCGCGCACAGGGCCGGCGCGTCCCGCTGGTCCCCGGGGCGGAGCCGGACCCGCGGGCCGGCCAGCTCGGGGCGCGGCGGCCGGACATGGTCGTCGGCGATGGTCATGGTCGCCCGCTCCTCCCCGGCCTGCCCGTACTGCCGGGCAGGCCCGGCCGTATCCAGGCCGCTGCTGACATCTTGCCCTGGCCTGCATGCCGCCGGGCCGGCTGGGGAAGGGCGCAGGTGAGACGGTCCGTGGGGAGCGTCGTATCGGGGAGCGCGGTCCAGTGCAGGATCAGCCAGTGCAGGATCTGCCAGTGCGGGATCTGCCAGTGCCGGATGAGCCGGTGCGGGATCAGCCGGGGGAGTCGGGGCACTGGGTGCTGCACGTGGACCTGGACCAGTTCATCGCCGCGGTCGAGATCCTCAGGCATCCTGAGCTGCGCGGCCGCCCGGTCGTGGTCGGCGGGGACGGCGACCCCGCCAAGCGGGGTGTGGTCAGCACCGCTTCTTACGAGGCGCGCGAGTACGGGGTGCACTCGGGCCTGCCGCTCCGGACCGCGGCGCGGCGCTGCCCCGACGCCGTGTTCCTGCCGGTGGACCGCGAAGAATATGAGGCGGCCTCGGTCACGGTCATGGACACGCTGCGCGGATTCGGCGCGGTCACCGAGGTGATGGGCTGGGACGAGGCGTTCGTGGCCGTGGAAACCGCGGACCCGGAGGGGTTCGCGCGGGACATCGCGGCCGGGATCCGCGCCGCGACCCAGCTCGACGCCACGGTCGGGATCGGGCAGAACAAGCTGCAGGCCAAGCTGGCGACCGGGTTCGGCAAGCCGGCCGGCGTGTTCCGGCTGACCCATGAGACCTGGTTCGACGTGCTGGGCAGCCGGCCCACCGACGCGCTGTGGGGGATCGGGGTCAAGACGGCGCGGCGGCTGGCCACCCTCGGCATCGAGACCGTCAGCGATCTGGCCCGCGCCGACCCGGACGCACTGGCCGCCGAGTTCGGCCCGGCGACCGGGCCGTGGCTGGTCCGGCTGGCCCGCGGCGAGGATCACTCGCCGGTGTCCAGCGCCCCGTACGTGCCCCGGTCCCGGGGCCGGGAGATCACCTTCCAGGCTGACCTGGACGACTGGGAGCAGGTGCAAGCCGAGGTGGTCCGGCTGGCCGAGCGCGTCTCCGCCGACGTCGCGGCGGAGGCGCGGCCCGCGGTACGGGTAGTGGTCAAGGTGCGGTACGCGCCGTTCTTCACGTCGAGTCATTCCCGGTCGCTGCCGGGCCCGACGGCCGACCCGGCCGCGATCCGGGACGCGGCGCTCGGCGCGCTGGAGCGGTTCACGGACCGGCGGCCGGTCCGGTTGCTGGGGGTCCGGGCCGAGTTCGCCGCCTGAGCCGGGAGCCCGGGCTCAGCGCTTACCGCGGCGCGGCGACGCAAGGATGATTTGCGTGACGTCGTACCGGCTCAGGCTGAGCTTGCTGGCGATCTCGTCTGGCCGCAGCCCCTGCTGGTTGTACAGGACGGCCAGCCGGCGCTGTGCGGCGGTGCCGGGCAGCCGGGGCTGCCTGGGGGAGGCCGGCCGGGCCTGAGCCGGCCTGCCCTGGACCGGTGCCGCGCCCGCCGGGCGGGCGCTGCCGGGCTCGGGCTGGCCGAACGTGCCGCGCCGCTGGTCGTGATACTTCCCCCGGGCCAGGTCGGCCTTGGTGTCCTCGTCCAGCAGCAAGTACTGCTCGGCCGACTTGTTGACCCCCACGGCCACCATGGCCAGGCCCTTGAGGTTCTTCGCCTGGCACTCAGGCTTCATGCAGTAATCGTATTTCTTCGCCCGCCCGGGATGGAGTTCATCCCCGCAGGTGATGCACGTGGTGATGCTTGATTCAGTTCGGGACATACGTTATGGAAAACCATGGGCAGCACCGTGATGTTCCGCCGTGCCCGGTAGCGTGGGCCGCGATCCGCGGCGGGCGGGATGGGGAGGACACGTGACGGACGGTGGGCCGGCCCGGCCGGGAACGGAGCGCGAACTGCTCGCGCTGATGCCGTTCGCGGTCAGCCTGGGCATCGAGCTTGATGCGGCCTCCGCCGCGGAGGTCCGGGGTCATCTGGCCTGGTCAGCGGGGCTGTGCACGGCCGGGGGCATCCTGCACGGCGGCGTGCTGATGGCGCTGGCGGACAGCCTGGGCGGGATCTGCGCGCAGCTGAACCTGCCGCCGGGCGCGCGGACGGCCACCATCAGCTCCAGCAGCGTGTTCCTGCGCGGCATCCAAAGCGGGATGGTCACGGCCGTGGCGCGGCCGCTGCACGCCGGCCGGGCCGTGATCGTGGTGCAGACGGAGCTAACCGATGACGGCGGCCAGCTCGCGGCCCAGGTCACGCAGACGCAGGCGGTCCGGGCCGGCGGGGCCGGCTAACGAGCCAATCCCGGCTCACGAGCCAATCCCGGCTCACGAGCCCGGCCCCCGCTAATGAGTCGGGCCCCGGCTAATGAGTCGGGCCAGCCGGGTCACGCAGTTTGCCGTCCGGCTGGTGGCGCCCGGCGGCCTGCCGCCGGCCCGGCGCGGCATCCGAGGCCGGATCCGGCCGGTCATGCAGGCCGGACAAGAAGTCCTCGACGCGGGACTTGAACCGGATGACCGGCTGCCGGACGCGCCGTTCCCGGCGGGCGGCCCGGGCGCGCTTATGCGGGCGTCGCTGGTAACGCCACCGGGCCCAGGGGGAGCCAGGCCGGGCCAGCCGGATGGCGCCGACGATGAGCAGCGGAAACAGGAACAGCCCGAACAAGCCCGTCCATATCTTTCCCTTGAGCAAGGTGATCACGGCCAGGGTGAAGGTGACCAGGACGCTGATCATAAGTGAGGTGATCGCCTCCCAGGTGTCCCCGTGCTGGCTGGGGCCGGGCACGATCTTCGGGCCGACTCCCAGCAGCAGCAAGACGGTCACTCCGGCGGCCACGAACACCGCGTCTACCGATAGCCGCCCGTCGCTGGTCCAGTACACGTCGCGCAGGTGCAGGATGAGCGCGAACTCGTCGAGGACCAGGGCCGCCCCGAGCCCGAACAGCGCGGCCGCACCGGACCGCCAGTTCAGCGACCCGCCAGGGGCCACGATGCCGGTCACCCCGCCGACCAGCATGAAGACGACTCCGAACACCATGTGGTGCACGTGCAGGTCGCCAGGGGTGACGTTGCCGGGCCACCAGCGGACCTGGGCGCGGATCAGCCGGACGGAGAGCCGGATAAAGCCGAACCCGGCGACGAACGCGCAGAAAAAGCAGAACAGTGGCAAACGCCCGGTCTGCACGATGTTGCTACTGAACCAGCTGGACATGCTGCCCCCACCAGCCGGACCGTCGTTTGGGTAAGCGCGCACTGCATGATAGTCAGGCACCGCGCTCGAACACGCTGCTTTCAGCCTGCTCAGCAGGGACGCTGCGTAAACGCGGGTGCCCGTGGCGTCGCTGGGGGGCGGACCCCGGCGCAGGCTGGCATGACCCGGGTGACGCTGGGCGAAATAACTCGTTGGCATAGGACCGGCTGGGCCAGCAGACTAGTCCTATGCGTGGTCGTCTGAATGCCATGCTCGACGGGGCAGGCTGGTCAGTAGGTCTGGCCGCCGCGCTGTTCCTGTTTGCTCTGCTCTTCGTGCTGCTGGACCTCCAGGTGCCCGAAAGTGTCCTCTGGACGGGTCATCATGTGGTTGCCACTGAGCAGAACGGCCTGGCGACGTTCCGGTGGCAAGGCCAGGCCTACACGGTCGACGTGCCCGGGTCTGGATCGGGCAAGCCAGTGGATATCTACTTCAATCCCGGCGATCCTTCTGGCGCCATGGCCGACAACCTGCCGGACAGAGTATTCGCAGGGCTGTTCGTCGGTGTGCCGGTGATCGTCGGCGTGAGTGTGCTCCTGGCTGGCCTGAGCCGGAAGCGGCGGTGGGCGCGGCGCCAGAGGCGCGAAGGCACGTCCTACGGGAGCGGCCTGGACCCGGGCTTCGTCGCCAGGCAGTTGCAGGCCCGCCGGGGCGGTCGCCAGTGAGTATGTGGTCGAACACGTGAGTGGACCCGATCTGCGACCAGCTAGAGGTCGTTACTCTCGTGATTGTCCAGCCCGCGCGGCTGGTCCCGGTGCTTCCGGTAGGCCTGGCCATAGCGGCGGGCCCAGGGACCGACCGCAAGACAGAACACCAGCAGCACGATCAAGCTCACGATGGTCACCATGACAAGCTCCCCTCTCGCGTCCAGAGGTTCAGCCCCTCAGCTGCCCAGGTTCGGCCGGCTAACTCGCGCCCCGTCCTACCGCGCCCCGGCCGCCTCGTCGCGGGTGAACCGGAACACGGTCTGGTAGGTCCGATCCTCGCCGTGGGCGAGCCAGATCATCGAGCCGTCCTCACGGGCGGCCGCGTCGCCGCCCACATGGTGGGTGGAGGGCTCCAGCCCGACTGCGTAGCTGCCCTCCCGCAGGTTCAGCCACTCGAAGAAGGCCGGGAACGCGGCTGGGTCGTAGTCCAGCTCGAATGCCCGGCCGCGGGTCGCGTTGACCACCCGGACCCGCTGCCGCCCGTCCGGGCCGGGGGTGAGCGCGTGCTCGTACACCTGCTCCACGAATCCGGGCTGCGGGCCCGGGAAAACCAGGTGGGAGACCCCCTGCTCGGCCACGCTGTCGCTGCGCCACAAGGTCGCGGTGATGGGGGCGTCGAACGTGCTCCCCTCCTCCAGCAGCGGCCAGCCCACGTTGACGTGGTACAGGAACATGTGCGGGGTCAGGTCGAAGCCCGCGTTGCGGACCCGGTCGGTGAGCCGGATCTCGGTCCCGCCCAGGTCGGCCTCGATCCTCCGGTGCAGCACCAGGTTCTCCGCGAAGATAGCGGCCTGGTGGATCTCGCCCTCGGCCCACAGCACGCAGCGGTCCCCGTCCCACCGCTCGCCGTAGCCAGTGAGCCGGGCCGGGATGTTGGCCACCCGGCCGTGCAGCCCGTGCCGGACGTTCAGCCGCGGGGGATAGTGGTATCGCTCCGAGCCGACCTGGCCGCCGAACAGCGTGTGATCCAGGCCGGCCGTGACCACCAGCCCGGACATGCTGCGCAGCCAGGACAGCCCGTCCTCGTCGTTGTGCTCGTGCAGCCCGGGGTGGCGGAACCCGGTGGCGGACCGCCAGCCGACGCTCAGGTCGTCGAACTCGGCCAGGCCGATATCCATGGCCCGGTCGACCAGCACGTCGAAACGCAGGCCTCCGCCGGTTCGGAATTCCAGGACCCGGATTCCGCGCTCGCTGCCGTCGTCGAGCACCACAGCCCGCACGCTGCCCGCCGCGGCCAGGTCGCCGGTAAGCCGTTCGAGGACCGGGCGCCCGGCCCGTCCGCCGGACGTGCTTGTGGTCGTCATGACATCACCCATCCACCGTTGACTTCGATCATCTGGCCGGACGCGTTCGACGCATCGGGGCCAGCCAGGAAGGAGACCATGGCGGCGAGCTCGTCCGGCGTCACGCCGGGCTCCTCTCCGCGCTGCCGTGGTCCATGCTGCCGTGGTCCATGCTGCCGTGGTCCGGGCGGCCTAGGTCCGGGCTGGCTTGGTCCGGGCGGCCTAGGTCCGGGCTGGCTTGGTCCGGGCTGGCTGAGGGGGGCTCAGGCTGGTTATCCGGAACGGCCGGCCCGCCGGATTGGTCGGCCCAGGCCGCCGCGAACAGCTCGTTGACCGTCCTGACCAGCCCGGCGTGCGGCTCACCGGCCAGCAACCCCTCGCGCAGCACGGCTGAGGCTGCGGTCTGGAACTCCGGGTAACCCGCGAACCGCGGCCGCACCCACGCCCGCTCCACGGTGAGCAGCGTGCCGCGGTAGAAGCCGCCGCCTGCCGCGTCAGCCCCCGGGTGCTCCCACGCCTGCCGGGCCGAGCTCTGGCCGCCCAGCTCGGCGTAGAGACCGAGCTGCACCTGGTCCGAGAGCAGGGTCCGGAGCAGGGCGGCCGCCGCGCCGAGCTCGACCGCCGAGCGGGTGATGGCCAGGCCGGTGCCGCCGAGCACGCTGCCGATCCCGCCCGGGCCCGCCGGGGCGTCGAAGGCCGCCAGGCGGCATGACCTGGGCTCACCCGTCAGCGGGCGCTGATAAGTCACGTACCCGTAGACCAGCGGGCAGTAGGCCGGGCCGCCGCGCTCCGCCATCGCATCCAGCACGCCGATCGGGTTGCGCTGGGACAGCTCGTGGTCCGCGCAGGCCAGCAGATCCGCCATGATCGCGAGCGCAGCCGTGCCTGCCGTTTCGTTCACAAACGGTCTGTCCCCGGCCGCCGACTCTGTCCCGGCCGGCCCTGGCCGGGCTGGTGCCGCCGGCGGGGCACCGGCCGCCACGCAGATCGCGCTGAACATCAGCAGTGCGTGCGGCCCGCCCAGGCACAGCGTCGTCTCGTAGTCGCGGGCCGCCTGGCGGGCCTGCGCCCAGCTGGCGGGCCGCGCGTCCATCAGGTCCGGGCGGCTCACCGCGACCTGGGCGGCGGCGTCCAGCGGGAGCGCCCACGGCCGGCCGTCCAGCACGTAGCTGTCGTACGACGCGCCGACCGACGCCGTCCGCCAGCCGGTCAGCTCCGGCTCGCTGAACACCTCGTCCAGCGGCAGCAGGGCGCCGTCCCGGACGGCGTCGCCCAGCCCGGGATGGTCCACGACCAGCAGGTCGAAGTCGTCGGCCAGCGTGCGCAGCGGCCGGGATTCGAACCCCTCCAGCGGCTGCCGCTGCCAGTGCATCGACACGTCCGGTTCCAGCGTCCCGGCCAGCGCGTCCAGCACCAGGTAGCCGCGCGGGTGATCCCAGGTCAGCCCGGACAGCCGGACCGTCATGAGGGGTCCGCCGGACGGCTGGCCGCCCCGAGCGCGGTGACCACGCCCCCGGCGGCCAGCCGGTCCACCGACGCACCGTCGTAGCCGAGCTCGGCGAGGATCTCCCGGGTCTGCTCCCCGGTCAGCGGGGCGCCGCGGTACACCTGCGGCGGGGTCTCGCTGAACCGGTACGGGAAGCCGGGCGTGGTGACCCGGCCTTCGGTCGGGTGGTCGTAGCTGACCAGTGAGCCGTTGTGCTGCACCTGCGGGTCGGCCAGCACGTCCGCGTAGTCATACACCGGGCCGGCCCAGATGCCGAGCGCGTCGAACTCAGCCAGCCACTCGGCCGTGCTGCGCGCCGGCAGCCGGGCCCGGACCAGGGCGGTGATCTCGTCTCGCCGGGTGTGCCCGTCCACGTCGTCTTCCATCCCGGCGAACTCGGGGATGCCCAGCACCTGGCCGAGCTGGGCCAGCGGCGGGAACGCCAGCGCCAGGTAGCCGTCCGCGGTCGCGAACGTGCCGTACGGCGCCCGGATATAGGTATGCCCGTGCACCTCGGCGCCGCGATGCTGGGGGATGCCGCCCACCGTGTAGATAGAAAGCTCCTGGGCCTGCACCGCGATCGCGGAGTCCAGCATGTTGACTGTGACCAGCTGCCCTTCCCCGGTGCGCTCCCGGTGCAGCAGGCCGGCCAGGGCGCCCTCGAACGCGCCGTACCCGGTGATCGCGTCCACCGCGTAGGTGCCCGCGGGAGCGGGCGGGTCGCCGGCCCGGCCCACGTTGAGCATCGCCCCGCTCATCGCCTGGAGCAGCATGTCCTGGCCGGGCCGGTTCACGTACGGGCCGGTCTCGCCGTATCCGGAGATCGACACGTACACGATGTCCGGGCGCACCGCGCGGATGGACTCGTACTCCATGCCCAGCCGCTCGGCCACCCCGGGGCGGTAGTTCTGCAGGAACACCTCGCTGCGCCGGGCCAGCTCGAGCACGATGTCCCGGCCCTCGGGCGACTTCAGGTTGACCGCCAGGCTGCGCTTGTTGCGGTTCAGCGACAGGAACGAGGCGTTGATCTGCTGGCCGGCCGCGCCCCCGGCCGGGGTATGCCGCTGCCACTCGCCGCCGGTCGGCTCGACCTTGACCACGTCCGCGCCCAGGTCACCGAGGCGCATCGCCGCCAGCGGCCCGGCCATGGCGATGGTCAGGTCGATGACCCGGTAGCCGGACAGGATGCCCATCTGATCTCTCCTTAGCGGGCCCGGGGCAGTGCCCGGGCCCGGGACACTTATCTCGCCCGGGACACTTATCTCGCCCGGAACGCTTATCTCGCCCGGAACGCTTATCTCGCCCGGAAGATGGGCGGCCTGCGCTCGGCGAAGGCGGCCCGGCCCTCGGCGGCGTCCTCGGTGGCGAAGCACACCGTCTGCAGCTGGCGCTCGTAGTCGATGGCCCGGCTGAGTGGCATCTCGAACGCGGCGCGCAGGTCCTTTTTCGCGGTCTCCGCGGCGATCGGGGCCCGGCTGGCGATGGTGGCCGCCAGCTCCCCGGCCCGGCCGGCCAGGTCCTCCGCCGGGAGGACCTCACTGACCAGGCCCCAGCGCAGCGCGGTGGCGGCGTCGATGGGATCGCCGGTGAGCAGCATGACCGCGGCGTTGCCCGGGCCGATGCTGTGCGCGAGCAGCGCGGACATCCCGCCGCCGCCGATCCAGCCCAGCTTGATCTCCGGGGCGGCGAACGTGGCCGGCCCGGCGGCGAGCCGGATGTCG
>DATCFY010000104.1:0-9019 GCA_036509255.1 Streptosporangiaceae bacterium | reverse complement strand
CGCCTGGCTGGCCCTGGTGGTCGCGGAGCAGATCAACGCCAACGCCGGGCTCGGCTACATCATCAACCAGGGCCAGGCCTTCCTGAACAACAGCGTGATCTTCGTGGCGCTGCTCGTGTACTGCGTGCTGGGCCTGCTCACGGACGCCCTGGTCCGGCTGCTGGAAAGGAGGGCGCTGGCATGGCGCCACGGACTGCTGGATCACTGAGCGCGCGAGCCCGGGCCGCGGACACGCAGGCGGCCCAGCCAGCCGAACCACGGACCAGCGAGGCCCAGGCCGGCACGGATGCGCGCCCGGCCGCCTGGGTCCGCGGTCTGACCCGTGAGTTCGCGGGCCGGCGGGTGCTGGACGAGCTGGACCTGGACATCGCGCCAGGCGAGTTCGTGGCGCTGATCGGCCGCAGCGGCAGCGGGAAATCCACCCTGCTGCGCGCGCTGGCCGGCCTGGACCGCGGGGTGACCGGCGACCTGGGCGTGGAGGGCACCGCGGCGGTCGCCTTCCAGGAACCGCGGCTGCTGCCCTGGCGCCGGGTCTGGGCCAACGTGGGCCTCGGGCTCCGGACCGGCGACGCCAAGACCGTGGCCCTGGACGCGCTGGAGGAAGTCGGCCTGGGCGCCCGGGCCGATGCGTGGCCGCTGACCTTGTCCGGCGGTGAGGCGCAGCGGGCGGCCCTGGCCCGGGCCCTGGTCCGCGAGCCCAGCCTGCTCCTGCTGGACGAGCCGTTCAGCGCGCTAGACGCGCTGACCACGATCACCATGCATCGCCTGGTGCTCCGGCTGTGGGCGCATCACCAGCCGGCGGTGCTGCTGGTCACGCACGACGTGGACGAGGCGCTCTCGCTCTCGGACCGGGTGCTCGTGCTGGCTGGCGGCCGGATCGCGCTGAGCGAGCGCATCGACGTACCCCGGCCGCGGGAACGCGACCACCCGGAACTGACCGCTCTCAGAACCCGCCTGCTGATCGAGCTCGGCGTCGTCACGGAAGGATGATCATGATCAGTAAATTCCGCGGCATTACGCGCACACAGCCCCGCCCTGTGCCCACCACGGTTCGGCGGCACCGGGCGCTGCCCGTTGCCGCCGGCGTGTCCCTTCTCGCCCTGATCGCGGCGGGCTGCTCCTCGTCCGGGTCCGGCAGCAGCGGCTCGGGCCCGTCGTCCACCGCGAGCGCCAAGATCGCCAACGTGTCCAGCGTCGTCCTGCACGTCGGTGATCAGGCGGGCTCCGGTTCCCAGTCGCTGCTCACCGCGGCCGGGCTGATCAGCAAGCTGCCGTTCAAGGTCGAATGGTCCGACTTCACCTCGGGGCCGCCGATGCTCCAGGCCATGGGCTCCGGCGCGATCGACATCGGGAGCGTCGGCGACGCCCCGCCGGTATTCGCGGCCGCGGGCGGGGAGAAGGTGGCCATCGTCGGCGCGGTCACGGCCGGCCCGAACGCCTCGGCGATCGTCGTGCCGGACAACTCGCCGATACACTCGGTCGCCCAGCTCAAGGGCAAGAAGATCGCGGTCGCGCAGGGCAGTTCGGCTGACTATCACCTGCTTACCGTCCTGAACAAGGCCCACCTGTCGGTGCACGACGTCAGCCTGGACTACCTCCAGCCCGCTGACGGCCTGGCCGCGCTGACGTCCGGGCACGTAGACGCCTGGGACATCTGGTCGCCGTACATCGAGCAGGCCGTGGGCCAGGACCACGCCCGGATCCTGGTCAACGGGACCGGATACGGCGCCCCGTACTCGTTCGCGGTCGCGTCCCGCGCGGCGCTGGCCGACCCGGCCAAGGCCGCGGCGATCCGCGACTACCTGAAGCTGCTCAACCAGGCCTACGTGTGGGGCGGCTCGCACGTGTCCTCCTGGGCCGCGGTGTGGGCCAAGGCCACCGGGCTGCCGGACAGCGTCATGCTCAAGGCGGCCACGGACGACGTGCGGACCCCGGTCCAGATCACCCCGGCCGTGGTCAACGCCGAGCAGTCGGTGTCCAACGCGTTCACCACCGCCGGGCTGATCCCCGGCCACGTGGACTTCAAGAACTTCTCCGACTCCAGCTTCAACGACACCGTCGGGGGGGCCTCATGACGCTGACGTTCCACTGGTTCCTGCCCACCACCGGGGACGGCCGGTCGATCATGGGCCGGGGGCACAGCCTGCCCCCGGCCGGGGCCGCAGGCGGACCGGCCGGGCGGCCGGACGCCCCGCACATCCGGGGGGCGGCCGCCCAGGAGCGGCCGCCGGATATCGAGTACCTGGCCCAGGTAGCCCGCTCGGCCGAGCAACTGGGTTTCGAGGCGGTGCTGACCCCGACCGGCACCTGGTGCGAGGACGCCTGGCTGGTCACCGCGGCACTGACCCGGGAGACCAGCCGCCTGAAGTTCCTGGTCGCGTTCCGGCCCGGGCTGACCTCCCCCACCCTGGGCGCCCAGATGGCCGCCACCTACCAGCGGCTGTCCGGCGGCCGGCTGCTGCTCAACGTGGTCACCGGGGGGCAGGCCGACGAGCAGCGGCGGTTCGGTGACTACCTGTCCCACGACGAGCGATACGCCCGGACCGGGGAGTTCCTGGCCATCGTCCGGGGTGCGTGGACCGGCGAGCCGTTCGACTTCCGCGGCGACTACTACCAGGTGGAAGGGGCCACCGTGCTGCGCCCGCCGGAGCCGGTACCGGGCGTCTACTTCGGCGGTTCCTCTCCCGCGGCGGGCCGCGTGGCGGCCTCCTCCGCGGACGTCTACCTGACCTGGGGCGAGCCCCCGGCACAGGTCGCGGAGAAGCTCACCTGGATCCGGGAGCTCGCCGCGGCCCAGGGCCGGACACTGCGCTTCGGCATCCGGCTGCACGTGATCACCCGGGATACCGAGGCGGACGCGTGGGCGGAGGCCAGCCGGCTGCTCGACTACATCGACCCCGCCGAGATCGCCAAGGCCCAGCAGGTCCTCGGGGCCAGCGAGTCGGTCGGCCAGGACCGGATGCGGGCCCTGCACGCCACCTACCGGCACGGCGGCTCCGCCCAGGATCTGGAGATTTACCCGAACCTGTGGGCCGGCGTCGGGCTGGTCCGCGGCGGGGCGGGGACCGCGCTGGTGGGCAGCCACGAGCAGGTGGCCGACCTCATTGAGGAGTACGCCTCCCTCGGCATCAGCGAGTTCATCCTGTCCGGCTACCCGCACCTGGAGGAGGCCTACTGGTTCGGCGAGGGCGTCCTGCCCGAGATCCGCCGGCGGGAGGCGGCCGGCGGCAACTCCGGGCGCCCCCGCCTGCGCGCCAGCGCCTAGCAGCCCTCCGCACCCGGAAGGAAGCACACCCGAGACCATGACCGCGCACCCGAGGAGAACCTGTTGAGCTTCGTCGTACTGGTCGCCAACCCCCGGCCGCAATCCCGGACCCTGCAGATCGCGCGGCTGGCCGCAGACGCGGTCAGCCGCGCCGCCGCGCTGCCCGCCGAGCATCAGGTCATCGACCTGTCCGGGCTGGCCCGCCGGCTGCTGCTGGATGAGCCGTCGTCCGCGGTCGAGGACGCACTGGAGCAGGTCCGGCAGGCGGATCTGCTGCTCGTGGCCAGCCCCACCTACAAGGGGACCTACACCGGGCTGCTGAAGGTCTTCCTGGACCGCCTGGAGTATCAGGCGCTGTCCTCGGTGATCGCCCTGCCCCTGCTGGTCATGCGGGTCCCGAACCACGCGCTCGCGGTCGACCTGCACCTGCGCCCGCTGCTGCTGGAGCTGGGCGCCTCGACCCCGGCCCCCGGGCTGGCCTTCCTCGAACCGGACCTGGCCGAGCCCGGCCCGGTGCTGGAGGCGTGGTCGGACCGGGTGGCCGCCGCCCTCGGCCGGTGCGCCGCGCTGGCCCCGGTTGGCCAGCCAGCCCCGGATTCCGCCACGCCGACCGACCCCCGCCCGTCCCCGGCCACGGTCCTGGCTCCCTGAACAAGACCGCCAGAAGCCGGACCACTCCAGAAGGAGGCCGCGCCATGAACGGCCCGCAGCGTCAGCTGCATTTCAACGCGTTCCTGATGAGTTCCGGGCACCACGAGGCCGCGTGGCGGCTGCCGGAGAGCAACCCGTTCGCCAACACCGACCTGGGCCACTGGCGTGAGCTGGCCCAGATCGCCGAGCGGGCGACCTTCGACTCGCTGTTCCTGGCCGACGGGCCCGCGGTCCGCGCCAACCCGCAGTACCGCCCGGCCAGCGCCCTGGAGCCGACTATCCTGCTCACCGCGCTGGCCGGGGTGACCAGTCGCATCGGGCTCATCGCCACCGCGTCGACCACCTACAACGCGCCGTACAACCTGGCGCGGCGGTTCGCCTCGCTCGATCACGTCAGCGGCGGCCGGGCCGGCTGGAACATCGTGACCACCGCCGACACGGCGTCAGCGCAGAACTTCGGCCTGGATGACCGGCCCGATCACCGGGAGAGGTACGCCCGTGCCGCGGAGTTCGTGGATGTGTCGATCCGGCTGTGGGACAGCTGGGAAGACGGCGCCGAACTGGGCGACAAAGCGGCCGGCATCTACGCCGACGCCGCCCGGATCCACGAGGTGGACTACGAGGGCCAGTACTTCCGGGTCCGCGGCCCGCTCAACGTGCCCCGCTCGCCGCAGGGCCGTCCGCTGCTGGTGCAGGCCGGCTCGTCGCAGGACGGCCGGGAGTTCGCGGCCCGCTACGCCGAGGCGATCTTCACCGCGCAGCAGACCCTGGCGGACGGCCAGGAGTTCTACGCGGACATGAAGCGGCGGGCCCGGCGAGTCGGCCGTGACCCGGACCAGATCAAGATCCTGCCGGGCATCGTGCCGGTGATCGGCTCGACCGAGGCGGAGGCGCACGCCCTCAGCGACGAGCTGGAAGAGCTGATCACCCCGGCCTACGGCCTGGCCCAGCTGTCCAAGGTGCTGGAGGTTCCGCCCGCCCTGCTGGACCTGGACCGCCCGCTGCCCGCCGAGGTGTTCGGCCGCCCGCTGGTCGAGGGAGCGCAGAGCCGCGCGCAGCTCATCACTGACCTGGCCCGGCGGGAGAACCTGACTGTCCGCCAGCTGATCGGCCGGCTCGGCGGCGGCCGCGGGCACCGCACCTTCACCGGCACCCCGGAGCAGGTCGCGGACACCATCCAGGACTGGTTCGACCAGAGCGCCGCCGACGGCTTCAACGTGATGCCCGCCGCGCTGCCCTCCGGCCTCCAGGCGTTCGCGGACCACGTGATCCCGATTTTCCGCCGACGCGGACTGTTCCGCACCGAGTACACCGGCCAGACCCTGCGGGAGCGCTACGGGCTCCCGCGGCCGGGCAGCCAGTTCACCGCGACCCGGCCACACGGCGTGCCGGAACCCGTCGCCTGACCACGGTCCCGCGGGCCGCACCGGGCCCGCGGGACCACCCGAAACCCCCCGCTGCCGGGCCGTCACGGCAGCGGCCGCTAGCCGAAGGCAGGTCCTGTGACTCCTCCCCCACCCGCCGCCCTCCGCTCCGTGTCGGCTTCGTCCGTGCCCGCCTCTGGCTCGCCTGCCGCTGGCGTGTCCGCCTCCGGCGGCGCTCACTCGCTGCCCATCGTCGATGCGCAGGTTTTCCGCCAGGCGCTGGCCCGGCACCCCGCAGGGGTGGCCATCGTGACCCTGCGCGGGCCGGCCGGACTGACCGTGACGTCGTTCAGCTCGGCCAGCCTGGACCCGCCGCTGGTGTCGTTCTACATCGGGCACGGGTCCTCCAACTGGCCCGCCGTCCGCGAGGCGGGACACTTCGCGGTGAACCTGATGGATCACGGCCAGGAGGCGGTGGCGGCCAGATTCGCCCGCAAGGGAGCGGACAGGTTCGGGCCGGAGACCCAGTGGAGCCCGGGACCGGGGGAGCTCCCCCTGCTCGCCGGGGCGACCACCCACCTGATCTGCGCCACCCACGCGATGCTTTCCGTGGGTGATCACGAGCTCGTGGTTGGCCGGGTCGACCACGCCATCATCGGCTCCGGCGAGCCGCCGCTGCTGCACCACCAGGGCCGGTTCACCCGCCCGGAGCCCGGGACCCGTGATGACCGCTAGATCAACCAGCCGGCCCGGCCCCGGGAGCGGCCTGGGCCCGCGACGCGGGCCGGTGATCGCGATCATCGGCGGGGGCGCCAGCGGCACGCTGGCCGCCATTCACCTGCTGCGCGAGGCCACGGCGCGGCAGTACCCGCTGAGCATCGCGCTGATCGACCGGCTCGGCCGGCACGGGCTGGGCGAGGCCTACTCGACGACCAGCCCGGCGCACTTCCTGAACGCGCTCACGGCCCGGATGAGCGGGGTCGCCGGGGATCCGGACCACCTGCTCCGCTGGGCTGCCTCAGCCGGGCTCGGCGGCCTGGAGTTCCTGCCCAGGCAGGCGTTCGGCCGTTATCTCCAGGACACGCTGGCGGACGCCGAGCGCCGGGCCGCGCCGCTGTCCCGGCTCAGCCCGATCACCTCGGAAGTCCTGGGTATCCGGCCGGGTGGGGTGGGCCGCCCGATGCGGGTGCTGCTGGCCGACGGCAGCCTCGAGGCCGACCTCGCGATCCTGGCCACCGGCAACGGGCCCCCGTCGCCCCCCGTTTCCTTCCCGGACAGCCGCTGGTGCATCACCAACCCCTGGGCCCCGGGGGCGCTGGACGTCGTCCAGGACGGCCGTCCCGTGGTCATCCTGGGGAGCGGGCTGACCATGCTGGACGTGACCACCGTGGTCACCGCCGATCCCCGGACCACGGTCCGGGCCGTGTCGCGGCACGGGATGCTTCCCCAGGTGCACCGGGGCAACGGGGGCCCGGCCGACTCCATCTGGCTGCCCGTCCTGTCGGACACGGTGGACCCGGTCCGGCTGCCGGAACTCATCTGGCAGGTCCGCTCGGCCATGGACAGCCGGCCCAACCACTGGCAGGACGTGGTGGACGCGGTGCGGCCGCACGTGCCCAGCCTCTGGCGGCGGCTACCGGACCGGGACAAACGGCTGTTCGTGCGGCACGTGGCCCGCTACTGGGAGGTGCACCGGCACCGGATGCCGCCCGCGACCGCCCAGCGGATCACCGAGCTGCGCTGTACCGGCCGGCTGGCCGTGCTGCGTGGCCGGGTCACCGGGATCACGGAGATCCCGGACTCCCGGGGGCCGGAGCGGCTGAGCATCCGGGTGGACCAGGACGGGTCCGTCACCGACCTGGCCGCCGGCTGGCTGATCAACGCGACCGGCCCGGGCACCGACCTCACCCGGACCTCCGACCCGCTGCTGCGGGACCTGCTTGCCCGGGGGCTGGCCCGGCCGGACCCGCTCCGGCTCGGCCTGGACGCCAGCCCGGATGGCGCCGTGCTGGATGCCGCGGGCACGCCCAGTGCCACCTTGTTCACGCTCGGGCCTCCGCTGCGCGGGATCCGCTACGAGACGACCGCGATCCCGGAGATCCGGGACCAGGCGGCGGCCCTGGCCGGGCTGCTGACTGCGGTCCCCCAGGCCCGCGAGCACCCGGGCAGCGCCGCCTAAATCAATCGGTGGCCAGCCTCCGGGCCCCTAGAGTGGCGACATGACGATCACGGGCGACGGTGCCGGGCCGGAGGCGCAAGAGAGCAAGGCGCGGGTCTTCCGCGCCCTCCACGCGGGCCCCGGCCCGCTGCTGCTGCCGAACCCGTGGGACGTGGGATCGGCCCGGCTGCTGGCTTCGCTGGGGTTCGCCGCACTGGCCACGACGAGCGGCGGCTTCGCCGCCACGCTGGGACGCCTGGACGGGGCGGTTACCCGGGACGAGGCGCTCGGTCACGCGGCCGCGATCGCCGCGGCGACCCCCTTGCCGGTCTCGGCTGACCTGGAGAACGCCTTCGCCGACGAGCCGGCCGGGGTGGCCGAGACCATCGCGCTCGCTGCTGCGGCCGGGCTGGCCGGCTGCTCGGTCGAGGACTTCACCCGGCGGCCCGGGGAGCCCATCTACGATCTGGGGCTGGCCCGTGAGCGGGTGGCCGCGGCCGCGGCGGCGGCCCAGGCGGCGCCCGGGCCGCTGGTGCTCACCGCCCGCGCCGAGAACTACCTGCATGGCCGGCCGGACCTGGCCGACACCATCCTCCGCCTGCAGGCGTACCAGGAGGCGGGCGCGGACGTGCTGTACGCGCCCGGGCTGACCAGCCTGGCCGACATCCGGGCCGTGGTCAGTGCGGTGGACCGGCCGGTGAACGTGCTCGCCCTGCGGGGCACCCCGTCCGTGCCGCAGCTGGCTGCGGCCGGCGTCCGCCGCATCTCGGTAGGGTCGGCGTTCTCCAACGCCGCCCTCGGCGCGGTGGTATCCGCCGCCCGTGAACTGCGCGAACAGGGCACCTACGGTTTCCTGGACCAGGCCGCGATCGGCCGCGAGATCACCTCCACCGCCTTCCGCCCCTAACCTCACCCCGCGGCCGGGCGCCCAAAGGCAGGGCGTTCCTACGCGGTGTGGAACGTCCAGTTCCTCCTGGCCTCTGTGTGGCAAGTGGCAATAGGCCGCCAGCCGGTCCCGTGCTCGGGCAGCGAGGGTGGCTAGTGAGATCGATGGGCATACCGGTAGCGCCAGTCTGGCTTGGCATGTCGCCTGCTGCACCCATCTTGTTTACCCAAAGCAATTATTCAATTACTCAGTGTAAAATCACAATGCGAGTCTCCCTCGCCGCCCCTACGCCGCGGCTACCGGCGCCACAGCAGCAGGCGCGGGAGCAGGCGCGCGTCCAGGCGTTGTTCGCATCTGCGCAGGTGGTGGATAGTCATTGACCCAGATATGCCTTGGACTGCGACGCAGTGGATGCAACGGAGGGATGAGCGGAATCGGGCCTCATGACCGGCTGAGTCGGCTCCGGGCTGCCGCACTGTTGACCGCGGCTCGTAAGGTGGCTGGAGCTTATCCGAGGCTGCGACCATGATCCCGGGAGGGATCGGGTACTCGGTTGACATCGGAGCTATCTCTGGCACGCCCGGGCTCTCGGTGGTTCTCGTCGACGAGAACGAGCAGATCGCGTCCTGGAATGGCACGGCTGCCGATCTTTTCGGCGTGTCGGCTACTGAGGCGCTGGGACGGCCGGCCGCCGA
>DATCFY010000103.1:0-9592 GCA_036509255.1 Streptosporangiaceae bacterium | reverse complement strand
TACTTACCATGGAGACGCTCTGCCGACTGTCAGTCGGCACTCGGGCCGAGGTCGGCGTGGGGTTGTTGCAGGACTCGTTTGCTTCTTGGATGCCGCTGGCCAGGGCTCCGTCGGTGTACTCCAGACGTGCGCTGCACGGCCGCCTTCTGCGGCGAACTGAAGGCGGCCACGCAACGGCTCGCCGAGCAGGTCTGCGTCGGCGGGCGGCTCCGGGCGGAACGTGAGTGTAGGCATCCAGGCTGTACGGGTCGGTCGCCCCGGAGGTCACCGCCGCGCCGGTCGCCTCCGGGCACCCTGCGCCGATCGCCTCCGTAAGCATGTCCCGGAACCCATTCAGCTGCGCCGTCCGGAGTCGGGGAAAGGACGACAGCCGCTGTGCCTGGCGGGTGCTAGCACGGACCCGAGGCTGCGCGAGTACGCCCTGCAACCACCCTGAAGATCGGTCAGCCTCGAAGCACGCGCCACGAGATACGTCCGCCGCGGCGGAACCAAACACGTCAGCCAGCCGTCCAAGTCCTCGTGGACACTGCACACGCGCCGCGAAATCTTCAGCCGTCCGGCCTGCTCACCACCGCGTCCGCAGGAGGGAGATCCGCCGGCCCGAAACCCCCTCCAGACCTGCGCATAGCGGGCAGCCGACCGGCACGAAGCCAGACGGCGGACCAGCCAGGCCGATCGCCGGATAAGTCATGACATCGCCGAGATCGGGGCTTGCCCTCTCTAATATTCTGGCTATGCGGC
This sequence comes from Streptosporangiaceae bacterium, assembly GCA_036509255.1. Lineage (GTDB taxonomy): Bacteria > Actinomycetota > Actinomycetes > Streptosporangiales > Streptosporangiaceae > RYN-230. The sequence continues at coordinate 8,851 of DATCFY010000103.1, read as the reverse complement.
AGGCAGGCACGGATGTTCACGGCCGGTGCACCTGAGGGCAGGTGTTGAACCCCGGTAGCAGGGAATGGTTTCCGAGCACGGGCGATCTGATCATTCAGAGGACACGCGAGGTCTCAAGGACGATGACCATGGCGACGAAGGCGCGGCCATGAAATCTGCCCGATCCGGAGCTTCAGCGCTCGGCGTCGTGGCCGGCGCAGCCATCGTCTCGTCCACCATCATGGGGGGTCTTCTCGGCGGCAGCACGGCGGCGGAGGCCAGTACGGTCAGCGCGGCCGCGCCCAACGTGTGCGGCCAGCCGCCGGCCACCACCTCCGCAGCCCGCTCCGTCCCGGCGGGCCAGACGGCCATAGTCCTGGACGTGGCCTCAGTCTCGTCGTCCAAGACCCCCAAGAAGCACAAGTCGAAGACCACCAAGTCCAGTAGCTCCCCGTCCCCCTCGGCCAGCACCAAAGCCACCGCCAGCGCCAAGCCCAAGGCCACCGCCACCGCCAGCGCCAGCGCGAAAGCCACGGCGAGCGCCAAGGCCTCCAGCAGCGCCACCCCCACCAGCACCCCTAAAGCCACCAGCAGCGCCACCGCCAAGGCCAGTGCCAGTGCCAGCGCCACTGCGAGCGCCACTGCGAGCGCCACCCCGAAGGCCTCGGACAGCGCCTCCGCCACCCCCAGCAGCAGCGCCTCGGCTAGCCCTAGCACGAGCCCCTCAACCTCCACCTCGGCCTCCCCCTCGCCCAGCCCGACGAGTACTGGCTCGGCCAGCCCTTCGCCCAGCCCCAGCCCCACCGGCAGCAGCCCTTCGGTCCAGCTCTGCCTGAAGGTCCAGCCCATCACCACCAAGTCGGGCGTGCACCCGGGTGGGACAGGCAGCTACGCGATCTGGGTGTGGCCCGCGGGGGGTGCGGCAAGCGGCGTGAGCGTGACCGTCAGCAGCAAAGCCGGCAGCAAGGACATCACGCCCAAGTTCACCGTGTGCCCCACGGCCAGCGGAAACACCTGCAAGGTGGGCGGGATCGCCAAGGGTGCCTCGGACGAACTCCAGGCAACCGCCGCCGTGCCCAGCAGCACCGCCGCAGGCAAGGACATCACCCTCACCGCCACAGCCAAGGCCAGCGACGCTTCCGCCCCGCCCGCCGCGGAAGCGGCTATCAAGATCACGGCGAAACCGTCCTCGAAGCACTCGGCTTCCCCGTCACCGACACCGACGCCCACTCCCACCGCAACCTCGAGTGGCTCGGGCCTCGGCGCCACGCTGCCCGCAGGAATCCTGCCCACCGTTCCGCTGACCACCACCCAGGGCGCGACGCTGGGCCAGCTGCCGGGTCCGACGACCTCCGCGGGCTCCCCCGGCGGCCTCTTCCCCACCGTGTCGCCGCAACCAAGCGCCAGCCCCAGCCCTTACTCAGCGGTGCTGCCCAAGGCCCGCGACGTTCGGATCACCGACGCGGCGGCGACCTTCCCGTTCAGCACCCGGCTGATCGGCGGCGAACTTGTGGGCCTGGTCGTGCTCGCCGCGGCCCTGGCCATTGCGATCGTCCGGTTCTCGCTGCGCAGGCCCCGGCCGCAGCAGGGCAAGGACGCGACCGGCTGACCCGCGGGCTGACCGCCGGCGATCCTTACTTGGCGACGTGCTCGACCATCGGCCGGATGGCCCGCAACTGCGCTGCCAGCCGGGTAGCGGTCATCGTCGGCGAGGCCACCACCCCGAATGTGTCGTTGTCGGCCCAGGTGCACAGCGCGACGCTGCCCGGCACGCTGGCCTGCGCGTTGACGCACGCCGCTGACCCGCCGAGTGATCCCGCGCTGGTCACGAACGCGTCCTTGGACTGCTGGGTGAAGCTCGCGATGAAGCCGCCCGCCGAGACCCCGCTCAGGTTTCCGCCGATGAACAGGATCATCTGCGGCGGCTGCGTGCTGGTGGCACTGGTCCCGTCCTCGTAGACCGCCGAGACGACGTGACTGGCCTGGCCGGCGCTCTTGGTGATGACTTCCCGCTGCAACTGCGCGGCGTTCATCTGCTTCTCGAGCTGCGGCCGCCGGACGTAGGACCCCAGCTTGGCCGGCGTGGTCAGCACGTGCGCGGGCCCACTGCCGCCGAAGACTCCCGACTCCGCCGCGACCGCCCCGCCGACCAGGACGACGGCCAGCCCGGCGCCGATCATGATCTTCCGGTTGCGCCCCCGGCCCGACCGGCGCCCGGGCCGCGACGCCCGCGCGCTCCGGCCGGCTGCGGGCGCGATCTCGGCCTGCTCCGCAGCGTGGTCCCTGGGCGCCTCCCGCACGGCGGACCGGCCGCGGGCCCGCCGGCCGCCGGGCACCTCGTCCGCGGCCCGCTGATCGGCAGCCGACCGTGCGGCGGACGGCCCGGACGCCGGTCGGCCGGCAGTCCGGCCCGTAGGCTCCCGGTCTGCGGCCCCCCGGTCGGCAAAGTCAAATTCAGGGTCCGCAACGAAGCCCGCGACGCCGCGGCGGCCCGCACCAACGCTCTCGGGCTCGGGGGACGCCCACCCGGACGGGATGGGCCCGGAGGCGGTCCGCCCCGAGGCGGTCTGGCCTGAGTCGGTCCGCCCTGAGGCGGCGCGCGCCCCGGCCGCGGGAACAGCGGCCGGCGTCTGATCCGGGCCGGCCGGCGGGGGCGTGTCCCAGCCGGCCCCGGAATCACCGGGTCGCCTGCCGTGCCGGCGCGGGCCGGTCCGCTCCGCCGGCTGGTCCCGGACCGCCGATTCTGGGGCGGCCTCGGGCTGGGGTTCGGGGCGGTGACGGCGCCCGCGCCGCGGCGCCGACGACCAGGCGCCCTCGGGCGACTCTTGCGTGGCTGGTACCGGCCGACTCGGCCAAGGCGCCTCGGGCGAGCCGACCGGGTGAGCCTGGCCGGTCGGTGCGGTCAGGTAAGCGCCAGCGTCCGGCCCGGGCGGGACGCTGTGATCACGAGGGACCTGGGCCTGACGGGTGGCGCGCGCAGCCCGCTCCGGCGGGGCCAGGGATGCCGCGCCGGCAGTCTTCGCCGCGGCGTCCTGATCAGGCTCGGGGTCGGCGTCGCGGCTGCGCCTGCCGAACAGGCCGCGCCCCTTGCCGCGGCCGTTGCCTGCGCGGTGGCTGTCCGACCCGGCGGCGTCGTCCGGGCCCGGGACCAGGAAGTCGCTGCGGCCGTGGAACTCGCCCCGGGCCGGCGCGGGAGCGGTTCCCGGGACCACCCGGCCTTCCACGACCCGGTCGGCTGCTTCCCGCCCCGCACGGTGGCCGCGGCGTTCACGGCCACCGTCCGGTGCCTGCGCGGGCTGTTCACGTCTGCGCCCCGAGGCCCGATCAAGATCGTCACGTCCGCGCTGCCAGTCGGGGCCGGGATCGTCCCATGCCCGCCCCGGCTCCTGCCGGTAGCCGCGGGTGTCCTCACCGGGAGCAGTCGCCCGCCTGCGGCCCCGGCCTGCGTCGCCTGGCGGGACAGAGCGGTCGTACCCAGACGCCTCACCCGGCGTGACCGGCCGGGCGTAACCGGGCCCTGGATCCGGGACGGCAGGGCGCCGGTAACCAGTCGGCTCGTCTGGCGGCCCCGCCCGCCTGCGGCCGCGGCCAGGCTCGCTCCCAGGGACCGGCCGGCTGTAACCGGGCGCCTCATCGGGGGCGGCAGGACGCCCGTAGTCCCACGTCCCGCTGCCTGCGGCCGGGCCGTTCTGGTATCCACGTGTCCCGTCGCCCGGGGAACCACCGCGCCCGTAACCACGCCCCGCCTCACCCGAGGACTGGGGCCGGCCATGGCCGGGCGACGACTCTCCCGGCCCACCCGCCCGCGGATAACCGGGCGACGACTCTCCCGGAACGGGACGCGGACCATAGCCGCGCGGCTCCCCGGCAGTGTGCGCGGCCGGTCCGGCTCCGTGGGCCGGGTCGCCCGCTACGCTCCCCCCGGTACCCGGCGGCGCCGGGTACTCCCGGAATCCGCGCGAACCTTCGGGAGCCGCCTGGCTTCGCTGCCCCGGCACCAAGTCGGGGTACTGCGGCGGATACTCGCGTCGCAGCTGGTCATCCGGGTACGCGGGGCCGGGATCGACGGAGCCACGCGCCCGCCGCCCGCGCGACGGTCGCTGCGGGCCCTGGTCGCTCATTTGTCCCCTTGCCGTGCCTGTGAAGCGATCTTGCCGGACCGGGAGTCACCCCATCATGAGGCATGGCCGCGGCGCTCGCCACCGGGTCTGGCGGGCTCGTCCCCGCGGCGCCTACCCGACGCCGCCCAAGATCCTTTACTACCCGCTCGGACCCCCCGGGGTTCGTGATCATGACATGGGTGTCGTTCCAACGACACCCATGTCATGATCACGAACAGGGTCCCTGCGCGGGTGAGCACTTTGAGCGCTAGAGAAGCTAGAGGTACTAGAGGGATAGGAGTGACTGGCCGCGGGGACCCAGGGCTGTTCCATCGGTGGCCCCGGGGCAGGCGTGCGTAGCCACCCGCCGCGCGCCCCTCCACCCGCCGCGCGCCCATCCACCCGCCGCGCGCCCCCAAGGGGCCGAGTCCCAGGCCAGGCACCCGGGCCTCCTCCCTCACGCCGACATCACCAAGTAATACGCCGGCAACATCAGCGAAATCGCACGGCCGCCACCCCTTGACGCACCCCCGCCCAAGTCGGACCATGTCAGTATCCTGCCGACGGTATACAATATTGGGCAAGGAGTGCTGCGACGTGTATCACGAGCTCACGGTCTGGTCCCGCGGCATCATCATGGACAAGGAGGCACGTGACGTCTCCTCGTGCATCGCGGCCGCGGCCCGGGCCCTTGGCCTCTACGCCGACAATGTCAGCGACTACGTAGACGACCCGGACCGCACCAACTGCCTGGTCCGCCGGTACGCCCGGTTCGGTGACTCCCCCATCGTGGACCGCTTCGTGTACGAGAATCCGCGGCCCGACTGGGTTGTCCTCGTCGAGGAGACGATCGTCAAGGCGGTCAACTTCCTCCGCGGCACGCCTGACGGCACCGGGGTGCTGGTGGTCAACTCCGCCCGCGAACCCGAGTACCTGCTGAAGTTCCTGCCCGACTCGATGAAGGCCAAGCTGGCCAAGTTCGTGGTCGTGGACGCGGTCGGCCTGGCCGACCAGCGCGGCAGCAGCCCGTGGATGTTCGTCCGCGACCTGGGCGAGCTGGCCTACGACCGGATGTCCACTGAGGGCGCGGAAGAACGCCTCGCGATCGGGATGGGCATCGCCGCGCCGCTGATCGGCGCGCTCACCGCCGCGACCGGCGTGCTGCCGCTGGACGGGGTCGCCGAGCAGGTCGCCGACCAGGACGCGATGTTCCGCGGCGTGGCCCACCACCGCGTGATCGAGTTCGCCCGCCCCGCACCGGCCCCGGCCACTCATCTCTGACCCGCACGCCCGCCACCGCTAGCGCCATTCGCGAGGAGGCCCCATGTCCGTCCGCGGCACCCGGATCCCGCCGCACCTGCAGCTGCCGATCGCCGGCGTGACCCCGCCCCCGACCGAGAAAGAGGGCCAGCGGCTCTTCCCCACCGGAAACTTCCGGTTCTTCCGGCCGGTCTATAAGGACAAGACGCCGCCGTGCAACAACGCCTGCCCGACGGGCGAGCAGATCCAGAAGTACCTGGACTTCGTGAAGCACGAGCGCTACCTCGACGGCTACCTCACGATCATGGAAGACAACCCGATGCCGTCGGTCACCGGACGGGTCTGCTACCACCCGTGCGAGACGGCCTGCAACCGGGCTGAGCACGACGAGCCGATCGGCATCCGCAGCGTGGAGCGCTTCCTCGGCGACTACGGCCTGAACCTCCCCGAGGAGCCGGTCAAGGACACGCTCCCACCCCTGAACGGGACCACGATCGCCATCGTCGGCTCCGGGCCGGCCGGCCTGGCGGCCGCGTATCACCTGCGCCGCCTGGGGTACGGCAGCGTGATCTTCGAGGCGCTGGACAAGCCGGGCGGGATGCTCCGGGCCGGGATCCCGCACTGGCACCTCCCCGAGGAGATCCTCGACGCCGAGATCGCCAAGCTGCTGTCCCTGGGCGGCATCGAGATCCGCACCGGCACCCGGGCCGGCCAGGACATCAGCTGGGACGAGCTCCGCGACTACCCCGCGGCGTTCCTGGCCGTCGGCCAGGACGTGGGCAGGCGGCTGCCGGTCGAGGGGATCCAGTCCCGCGGCGTCGGCGGCGGCCTGGAATTCCTGCGCGAGGCCGGGATGGGGCGCCCGGTCAAGGTCGGCCGCGAGGTGCTGGTCATCGGCGGCGGCAACACCGCCTCGGACGCGGCCCGTTCGGCGATCCGGCTGGGCGAGGGCGCGGCCACGATCGTGTCGTTGGAGAGCGAAGAAGAGCTGCTGATCGTCGCCGAGGACCTGGAGCAGGCCCGGGAGGAAGGCGTGCTGTTCTCGCCGGGCACCTCGCTGGTCCGCGTCGTTACCCAGGATGAGCACGTCACAGGGGCCGTGCTCTGCGACGCCCGGCTGGCCCGCGACGACGACGGCGCGGTCCGCCCCGAGCTGATCCCCGGCACGGAGCGCGAGGTGATCTGCGACACGATCCTCGTGGCCATCGGCCAGGTCCAGCAGCTCGACTGGCTGCCGGACCACCTCAGCGACCGCAGCGGGATCATCACCGCGGACGAGCACGGCCGGGTGGAAGGCAACATCCTGGTCGGCGGGGATGTCATGCGCGGCCCGTCGATGGTGGTGGACGCGCTCGGCGACGGCAAGCGGGCCGCCCGGGACATCGACCGGCTCCTCACGGCCCAGGCCCTCACCCCGGAGCCGGAGGTGACGATCATGCCCTACGAGGGCCTGAACTCGGCCTACTTCCGGCACGCGCCGCGGATCGACGCGCCGCTGTCCCCCGCGGCCGAGCGGCGCCGCAGCCAGAAGGTCGAGGTCACCCTGGCCTACAGCGAGGAGCAGGCCGTCGCCGAGGCCGACCGGTGCATGAGCTGCGGGGTCTGCAACGGCTGCGACAACTGCTACATCGTCTGCCCGGACGTCAGCGTCCTGCGCGACGCGCGGGAGAACGGCCACTACTCGATCCGCACCACCTACTGCAAGGGCTGCCTGGTCTGCGTGCAGGAATGCCCGACCGGCTGCCTGGAGAAGGTGCCCGAGATGGACTTCGACGCGCCTGAGGACGTGACCCGGATGGAAACCGCGTTCGCCCCCTACGACGGCGCGCACGCTGAGCAGTCCGCGTTCACGAAGCAGCTGATCGAAGACACCATCGCCGAGTACGACGCGGCCCGGCGCCAGCCTGTGCCACAGGACAGCCCGCCCCCGAACGGGCGGCCTCCGAACGGCCACGCCCAGAACGTCAAACCCCAAAATCTCCGCAACGAAGACCACGACCGGGAGCGGCCATGACCACGGTCCATGTCGAGGGGGCCTCGGGCCAGAAGCCCGCCTACGGCCCGGGCCTGCGTACCCCGGCCGGCGAGCAGCGGCTCAGTGACCTGGCCGGCACCCGCAAGCGGCTGAACGGCTGCGCGGCCGCAGCCTACGCGGCGCTGTACGCGAACGTCGACGTGATCACCGCGTACGCGATCCGGCCGTACACGGCGATCATGATGAACCTGGCCCAGTTCATCGCGGACGGGATCCTGGACGCCGAGTACATCCACGCGGACGGCGAGCATGCCCAGCTGTCGGCGGCGTTCGGCGCGGGGTCCTGCGGGGCGCGGGCGTTCACCGGGTCGTCCGGCGTGGGGGTCACCTACGCCTACGAGATGTACTCGATCATCTCCGGGGCCCGGATCCCGATCCAGATGTCGATCGCGGACCGCACGCTGGACCCGCCCGGCGACTTCGGGTCGGAGCACACCGACGCGCTGTGCACCCGGGACATGGGCTGGCTGATGGGCTGGGCCGCCACCCCGCAGGAGGAGTTCGACAAGAGCCTGCTGGCCTACGCGATCGGCGAGGACCCGCGGGTGCTGCTGCCGCAGATGGTGGTGCAGGACGGCTACTTCGTGTCGCACATCTCGGGCGAGGTGGATATGCCCAGCGCCGAGCAGGTGGACTCGTTCCTGCCGCCGTACCGGCTGCCGTTCCCGCTCGACCCCCGCCAGCCGCTCTCACACGGCCCGCAGATCCACCCGTCCCAGGGCCCGCCGCTCCAACTGGAGCGGGCCCGCGCGATGGAGGACGCCATCCCCATCATCCGGGAGAAGTCCGACGAGTTCGCCCGGGTCTTCGGCCGCCAGTACCCGCACTTCGTCGAGGAGTACATGCTGGACGACGCGGAGATCGCGATCGTGATCTCGGGCGGTCACTCGGTGACCTGCCGGGCCGCGATCAACCGGCTCCGCGAGCAGGGCGTGAAGATCGGGATGGCCCGGCTGCTGTGGATCCGGCCGTTCCCCAGCGACGACCTGCGGCACGCGCTGCGCGGGGTGAAGGCCGTGGGGGTGGTCGAGACCAACCTCGGCCTGGGCGGCCCGACCTACGGCGGGATCCTGGCCCCGGACGTGACGGCGGCCATGTACCACGCCTCCAACCGGCCGCACATCACCTCGTTCATGGCCGGGCTGGGCGGCGAGACCGTGCCCACCGCCGAGTTCGAGTGGATGGCCGGCAAGCTGGCCCAGGCCGTCGAGCGCGGCGGCGTCGAGAAGGCCGCCCACTGGGTCGGATTCGAGGACTGAGGATGATCACGAAGCAGCTGATCAAGAACCGAGGAGCACGCTGATGGCCATCGAAGTCACCCGCCAGCACCTCCCGCTGCTCGAGGAGGAGGGTCGCGGGGCGGCGACGGACGACGAGGCCGGCCGCGACCGCCACTACCTGCCGGATATGCCCGACGAGGATCCCTACCAGGCCGGTCACCGGACCTGCGCGGGCTGCGGGCCGGCCATCGAGTACC
>DATCFY010000102.1:0-3366 GCA_036509255.1 Streptosporangiaceae bacterium | reverse complement strand
TTGGCGCCGACCGTGCGGAACTCAAAGCCCGTCGTGCTGCGCTCCAGCAGCCACCACACCCCGGCCGCGGCGGCCAGCGCGAGGAGGAACCCGGCATTGACCCGCAGGCTGGGGCCGGCGATGTGCCAGAGCCGCGAGTCGATCGCGATCACCGGGCTGATCAGGTTGGTGCTGTGCGGCTGCTGCAGCGAGCTGGTGCCCAGGATGTAGGCCAGGAAGTAGTACATGACGTAGTTGAGCATGATCGTCACGACGACTTCGTGCGCGCCGGTGCGGGCCTTCAACTCACCGACGATCCAGCCCATCACGGCCCCGCCGGCGAACCCGCCAATGACACAGACGATCACGTGGATGACCGGCGGCAGGCTCACCCCGAAGCCGAGCCAGGTGGCCACGATCGCGCCGCCGATCCACTGGCCGGCGGCGCCGATGTTGAACAGGCCGGCCCGGAAAGCCAGGCCGACCGACAAGCCGGTGAGGATCAGCGGGGTGGCGTTGACCGCGGTCTCGGACAGCGGATTGAACACTGCGCTGATGTAGCCGTCGTGCAGCGCGGTGCCCAGCGACGCCTGGTGGAACACCGCGGTGACCGTATGCGGGTTGAGGATGGCGCCCTCGAACATGGCCACATAAGCGCCTGCGGCGGCGTCCCAGGCCTGTGCGATTGCGTTGCCGGGGGCGGTGAAGAAGGAGCCCCACGCCTGCAGCACCGCCGGGTCGGTGAACGCGATCAGCAGGCCGCCCAGGACCATGGCCACCACGATGGCCAGGATCGTGACCACCACCGAGTTGCCCTCGAGGATGCCATCGAGCACGGCCCGGCCGAACTGCCCCCGGCCGCTGGGACCAGGAATGCTCTGCGCGGAGGAAGCCCCACCGGCGGCGGATTCGGCCGCGGGGGGCTCGGCGGCGGGCGGCGGGGGTGCTGGTGGCTCGCTCATTCCGGTTCCGCTCCACTGTCGTCCGCGGCGCCGCTGCTGTCGCCGGTGCCGGTGCTGTCGCCGGCGCCGGCTGGCGGCCTTCCGTCGTCCGCGCCGGCTGGCGGCCCTCCGTCCGCGCCGGCTGGCGGCCCTCCTCCGGCGGGGTCCTGGCCCTCCCCGGCGGCGCCCGGGAGACCGACGCCGAGCAGCCCGGCTCCCATCAGCCCGGTGTCGCCGGTGACTTCACCGCCCGGGACCGGCCCGCGAACGCCCGCTGCGGTGGAGGCGGCCGCGTCGGCGTCGGTCGAGCCGGCCATCAGCATGCCGAGTTCCTCTGCGGGAACGTCCGGGCCACGGAACCCGGTGATCTTCCCCTCGTACATGACCGCGATCCGGTCGGACAGGGCGTAGATCTCGTCCAGTTCCGAGGAGATGAGCAGCACCGCCAGGCCCTGGTCGCGCTCCTCGACGATGCGCCGGTGCACGAACTCGATGGAGCCCACGTCCAGGCCGCGGGTCGGCTGGCTGGCCACCAGCAGCTGGATGTCCCGGCCCATCTCGCGGGCCAGGATGACCTTCTGCTGGTTGCCGCCGGACAGGGTGCCCGCCGGGGTCGCGGTCGATGTGGTGCGGATGTCGAAGTCGGACACCCGCTCGGCCGCGGTGGCGCGGATCGTGCCCAGGTCCAGCGCGATCCGCGACGCGTACGGGGGCTCGTTGTACACGTCCAGGATGAGGTTGTCCGCCACCGAGAAGCCCGCTACCAGGCCGTCTTCCTGGCGGTCCTCGGGTATGTAGCCGATTCCGGCGCGCAGCCGCTGCCGGGGGGTGGCGCGGGTGAGCTCCCGGTCGTCGAGCCGCACTGATCCGCTCACGGCCGGGCGCAGGCCGATGAGGGCCTCGCACAGCTCGGTCTGCCCGTTCCCCTGTACCCCGGCCACCCCCAGGATCTCGCCTGCCCGGACCTGGAACGACACCTCGTCCAGAGCGGGCTTGCCCTCCTCGCCCGCCACCGTGAGGTCCCGCACGTCGAGCCGCACCTCGCCCGGGCTGGCCGCCGTCTTGGTCACCCGGAGCTGCACCGAGCGGCCGACCATCAGCGAGGCCAGTTCGGAGTCGCTCGCCGTCGGGGGTCGCTGCCCCACCACCTTGCCACGCCGGATAACCGTGATGATGTCGGCGATCTCCTGGACCTCTTTGAGCTTGTGCGAGATGAACACAATGGACCGGCCGCCGGACCGCAGGTCCCGCATGATCCGGAACAGTTCCTCGGTCTCACCTGGGGTGAGCACCGAGGTGGGCTCGTCCAGGATGAGCACGTTGGCCTCGCGGAGCAGGGCCTTGACGATCTCCACCCGCTGCTGGACGCCTAGCGGGAGGTCTTCGACCAGCGCGTCCGGGTTGACCTGCAGCCCGTACCGCTCGGACAGCTCGCGCACGTCCCGGCGGGTCCGCCGCCGGTCCAGCAGGCCGAAGGCCCGGGTGCGCTCCATGCCGAGGGTGACGTTCTCGGCCACGGTGAACACGGGAACCAGCATGAAGTGCTGATGCACCATGCCGATGCCGGCCTGGATGGCGTGGCTCGGCGAGCCGAGGCTCTGCCGCTGGCCGTCGATCAGGATCTCGCCCTCGTCCGGCTGTGCCAGCCCGAACAGGACGTTCATCAGGGTGGTCTTGCCCGCGCCGTTCTCACCGAGCAGGGCGTGGATCTGGCCCTGCTCCACGGTCAGGTCGATGTGGTCGTTGGCCACGAGGCTGCCGTAGCGCTTCGTGATCCCCTTGAGCTCAAGCTTCACCGACCGCCTCCCAGCGCCAGCGTGACCCGGGCGAGCGCCCAGCGTGACCTGGGCGGGGTTCCCGCCCAGGTCACGCGGATCCAAGCTACTAGGCCGGTTACACCGGGCTCTTGGTGGGCGTCTTGATGCTGCCGTTCTCGATGCCCGCCTTCACCTTGGCCAGCTCCGACTGGAGCGAGGCCGGGACCTTGCTGGCGAAGTCGTGGAAGGGGGCCAGCGTGACGCCGCCGTTGGTCAGCGTGCCGATGTAGTTGCCGCCCTTGAACGTGCCGTGCGCGGCGCTGAGCACCGCGGTCTTCACCGCGGTCTGGATGCCCTTCTCCACGCTGGTGATGAAGTACTTGCAGTACTGCGCGGCGCTCACGCAGCCGTCGGTGTCCACCCATTCCATGTTCACGTCGTGGCCCTGCTGGTCGGCGGTCTGGACGGCCTTGGCCGCGCCGAGGCCGACGTTCCCGGCCACCGGGAAGATGATGTCGGCGCCTTCCTGGATGAACGTGTTGGTGAGGGTCAGGCCCTTGGTCTGGTTGGTGAAGTCCCCGGTGAAGTTGCCGTTCTGGGTCTTCTCGTTCCAGCCGAGCACCTTCACGTTGGTGTGGTGCTGGGAGTTGTAGTACTGCACGCCGTCCCAGAACCCGTCCATGTAGATG
>DATCFY010000101.1:0-3159 GCA_036509255.1 Streptosporangiaceae bacterium | reverse complement strand
AAGGCAACGATGCGCCACACCCGCTACGGCAACGTGTTCAGCCTCGGCGACGCCGGCTCGTCACCGAATTCCAAAACCGGCGCGGCCATCCGGAAGCAGGCACCCGTCGTGGTGAAGAACCTGCGGGCCGTCATGGCCGGGCGCGAGCCCGCCGCTGCTTACGACGGCTACGCCTCGTGATCCTGACCACCGCGCGGAACCGGATGCTGCTCGCTGAGTTCGATTACACGATGAAGCCGCACCCGGCCATCCCGCTGATCGACACGAAGAAAGAGCGCTACGACATGTGGGCTGCTCAAGCGGTATGGGCTCCCGTTCATGTACTGGAACCTCATGCTCAAGGACCGGGCCTGAGCAGCCACCCGCGACCAGGAGGAGCCCGCACTGATGCACGAGGTCGTGACCATCGAGACGCCCGGCCTGGGCGACCGCAGCTACCTGGCCCATGACGGCGAGACCGCCGTGGTCATCGACCCGCAGCGCGACATCGACCGGGTGCTGGACGCCGCGCAGGCCGCGGGGGTGCGCATCACCCACGTCGCCGAGACCCACATCCACAACGACTATGTCACCGGCGGCCTCGCGCTGGCCCGCGCGACGGGCGCGGCCTATCTGGTGGCGGCCGCCGAGCACGTGAGTTTCAGCCGGGTGGCGGTCAGTGACCGGGACCAGATCGATACCGGCGCTCTGGCCCTCACGGTGGCCGCCACCCCCGGCCACACACCCGGGCACCTGTCCTACGTCCTGCGCGAAGGCCCTGGCGACCCGGTGGCGGTGTTCACCGGCGGGTCGATGCTGTTCGGCGCCGTCGGCCGCACCGACCTGATCAGCCCCGAGGAGACCGAGCAGCTCACCCGCGCGCAGTACCACTCGGTCCGGCGCCTCGCGGACGAGCTGCCGGATCAGGTCGCGGTCTACCCGACGCACGGCTTCGGGAGCTTCTGCTCGGCGACACCCACCAGCGGCGACTCTTCCACGATCGGGGTCGAGCGGCGGGCGAACGTCGTCATCACCACCAGCGACGAGGACGCCTTCGTCAAGGAACTGATAGCCGGGCTGGGCGCCTACCCGCGGTACTACGCGCACATGGGCCCGGCCAACCGATGGGGGCCCGGGGTCCCGGACCTGAGCCCGCCGCGGCCGGCCGACGCCGGCCAGCTGCGCCAGCGCATCGGCGCGGGCGAGTGGGTCGTGGACCTGCGCCAGCGCAGGGCGTTCGCCCGCAGTCACGTGAGCGGGTCCATCTCGGTGGAACTGGGTGATCCGTTCGCCACCTACCTGGGGTGGACGATCCCGTGGGGCAAGCCCCTCACCCTGATCGGCGACACCCCGCAGCAGGTGGCCGGCGCCCAGCGGCAGCTGGCCCGCATCGGCATCGATCACCTGGAGGCGGCGGCCACCGGCCCGGTCAGCGACCTGTCCGGCGGCCGCCTTTCCAGTTACGCCGTGTCCGGCTTCGGCGAACTAGCCACCCGGTGGGGCAGCGGCGGCATCGTCGTGCTCGACGTCCGCCGCCCGGACGAATGGCGCGCCGGGCACCTGCCCGGGGCGGTGCACATCCCGTTCTGGGAACTGGAGCAGCGGGCCGGCGAGGTTCCCGCCGGCGAGGTCTGGGTGCACTGTGCCAGCGGCTTCCGGGCTGCTATCGGCGCCTCACTCCTGGATCGCGCCGGCCGGCAGGTCGTGCACATCGACGACGACTGGGAGCGCGCCACGCAGGTCGGCCTGCCGGTCACCGCCGGTGACTGAGGACGGCCTGACGCCCAGCGACATGCTCCAGCGCTGGGCAAAAGTCCTGGACCAGGACAAGTGCATCGGGTGCCATGCGTGCACCACGGCGTGCAAGAGCGAGAACGAGGTCCCGCTCGGGGTGACCCGGACCTACGTGAAGTCGGCTGAGGTCGGGACCTTCCCGCAGGTCCGCCGGGCGTTCCAGGTGACCAGGTGCAATCAGTGCGCGGACGCGCCCTGCACCACCGCCTGCCCGACCGAGGCGATGTACCGGCGGCCGGACGGCATCATCGACTTCGACAAGTCGGTCTGCATCGGCTGCAAGGCCTGCATCGCCGCATGCCCGTACGACGCGATCTTCATCAACCCCGAAGACAACTCGGCCGAGAAATGCAACCTGTGCGCGCACCGGCTCGACGTCGGGCTGGAGCCGGCCTGCGTCACCGTCTGCCCGACCGAGGCCATCCTGGTCGGTGACCTGAACGACCCGGAGTCGAAGGTCGCGCAGATCGTCAACCGCGAGGCCGTCACGGTCCGCCGCCCGGAAAAGGGCACCCGGCCGGGCCTGTTCTACAAGGGAACGCACCAGGCGACCCTGGACCCGCTCGCGGCCCGGCGGCCCGATGGAGGCCTGTACGCGTGGGCGACGCAGGGGGGTGAGCACGACCCCGGCCATGTCGCCAGTGGTCACCCCGGACAGCCCAGTTCCAGCGCCGAGGCGCTGCTGTCCTATGACATCAGCCACCATGCTCCGTGGGGGTGGCGGGTCAGCCTCTACACCTGGACCAAAGGCCTGGCCGCCGGCGGCCTGCTGGTCCCGCTCCTGCTCATCCTGGCCGGGCAGCTGTCCTGGGCCAGCCCGCTGGCCCGGTGGGCGGCGCCGGGCGTGGCACTGGCGTTCCTCGCGGCCACCGGGGTCCTGCTGATCTGGGACCTGCGCCACCCGTGGCGGTTCTACCTGATCTTCACCCGGCATCACTGGCGCAGCTGGCTGGTGCGGGGATCGTTCATCATCGGCGGCTACGGCGCCGCCCTGGCCTTGTACGCGACCGGATCACTGGCCGGGCTGGTGGTGCTGCGGCAGGTCGCTGCGGGTTTCGTCATCCCGCTGGCCCTCGCCACGGCGTGCTATACCGCATACCTGTTCGCGCAGGCCAGGGCCCGGGACTTGTGGCAGAGCCCGCTGCTGGCCCCGCACCTGGCCGTGCAGGCCGTGCTGGCCGGCGCCGCCGGGATACTGCCGTTCGCTCTCTGGCTCGGCCCGGCGTCCGCGGTGACCGGGGCCGAGGTGCTGCTGGCCGCCGCCGCAGGCGCCCACGTCCTGCTCGTCGCCGGGGAGATCACCGTCACCCATCCCACCGAGCACGCACACCTGGCGGCCGCCGCCATGACCCGGGGCCGGTTCGCCCGGTACTTCTGGCCGGGCCT
>DATCFY010000100.1:0-5019 GCA_036509255.1 Streptosporangiaceae bacterium | reverse complement strand
GCCTCCTGGACCCCGGCTTTGAACTGGCCCGTGTCGTGGCCGCGCCAGCCAGCGAGCAGCAGCGAGAAGTCGGCTATCCGCGCGTTGCCGGTGGCGGCTGTGATCGCGTCCGCCTCTTCGAGCAGGGCCGCAGCGGCGGTGAACTCGCCCGCGAAGATGTGGTGTGCCGCGACGTAGTTGAGGGCGAACGGGAGCATGGTGAGCGCCCCGGCTTCGCGGGCCTGCTGGACGTGCCGGGCGGCCAGCATGCGGCAGGCCTCGTCATCCCAAAGGTCCATGGCCGTGTGGCAGCCCAGCCACAGCCAGCGCGTGTCGCCACCCCCGGCACCACTCTTGCCGTCGCTGAGGGCGCCCAGTGCACGCTGAAGTGCGGGTACGCCGGCAGAGTACCCCTCTGCGGACCGGGCCGCCAGGCCGTCGAGGAGGAGGTCCACGGCCCGCGGCGGGTTGGCTGGCGCTGGCGCGGTCCGGGCGGCCTGGGCCACCTGACGTGGGCTGTGGCCGCCGCCGGACCGGCCGGTGCGGATCGCCGCCCACAGCGCTTCCAGGTAGGTCTCGCGGGCCAGGGCGGGGTCGAGCGGGCTGAGGCGACGGGCCGCCTGGAGCAGCAGCGGGGGAGCGTCGCGGCCTCGCAGCCGGGTGAAGGCGATCTGTGCTTCCAGCCGTTCCAGCCGGGCGCGTTCCAGTTCGCTGAGCGGTCCTGCCCCGGCGATGGCCAGCTGCCTGACGGCCGCGTCTGGCATCCCTGCCTCGTACTTGGCCTGCGCTGCGGCGAGCGCGCGGGTGGCCCGCGCCCGCGGCGCCGGCGTCAGTGCAGCGGCGCGTTCGAGGAAGGCGGCGGCCGCGGCCAGGCCCCCGCGGGCGTACGCGCGGCTCGCCGAGCGCTCCAGCTCGGCAGCGATACCCTCATCGGGCTCAAGCGCAGCCTGGGCCCGGTGCCAGGCCCGCCGGTCGGGATCGGTGCCCGGATCGGTGGCCTCCGCGATGGCGTGGTGGGCCCGCCGGCGGTCGGTCGCCCGCGCGGCCTGGTAGACGGCGGAACGGACCAGCGGGTGGCGGAAGGTCACCCTGGCTCCCGCGGTGAAGAGCCCGGCTGCCTCGGCCGGGCCAGCGGCGTCCGCACCGATGCCAAGGCTCCCGGCCGCGCGCCACAGCAGGGCCGGGTCGCCTACCGGCTCGGCTGCGGCGAGGAGCAGGAGGCTCTGGGTCATCTCCGGAAGCGGCGCGATCCGCCGCTGGAAACTCTGCTCTATTCTGCCGGTCACCGTCAGCTCGCCTGCTACGCCGAACCCGCCCGCCAGTTCCGCGGCCGTAATCCCGCGGGGCAATTCGAGCAGCGCCAGCGGGTTGCCGCCGGCCTCCGCGACAATCCGGTCCCGGACTCGCTCATCGATCCGGCCGGGAATCACCGAGGCCAGCAGGGCCCGGGCGTCAGCGTCGGGCAGGCCCTCGAGGACCAGCTCGGGCAGGCGCGTGACGGGCATCGCGCCCGGGTCACGGATGCTGATGATCATCGCGACCGATTCGGCTTCCAGCCTGCGGGCCACGAAGGCCAGGACCTGGGCCGAAGTCCGGTCCAGCCATTGCGCATCATCGATCAGGCACAGCAGCGGCTGGTCCGCGGCCACCTCAGACAACAGGGTCAGAACCGCCAAACCCACGAGGAAGCGGTCCGGTGCGCTGCCCGAACGCAGCCCGAAGGCCACCCCGAGAGCATCACGCTGCGGTCCGGGCAGCCTGATGCCGCGATCCAGCATCCGGCCGCAGAGCTGGTGCAGCGCCGCGAAGGGCAGCTCCATCTCCGACTCGACGCCCTCAGCGCGTACCACCTGGAAGTCCTGTGCGGTACCGGCGGCGTAACTCAGCAGCGCGGTCTTGCCGATACCGGCCTCGCCGCACACCACCAGCGCCCGGCTGCGCCCCGCCCGGACGTCGGCGAGCAGCCCGTCGAGGACCATGCATTGCTGGCCACGGCCGCGGAGCATCACCACCCCCTCTCGGCGGCTCCCTGATCACAGTAGAACTGGCCCGCCTCCATGAACAGCCCATGGGACTTCGCCGCGGAAACCAGGGGGCCGGCTAAGGATCCCATGGACGCGAACGCCCTCGTCAGAGGCGGATGGTTGTGGAGTGGGACATCCGCCTGCACCCCAGGGCCTCAGGGGTTCACACGCCTGCGGAGGAGCGCGTCATGCCGTTGGTCAGCATCAAAGTCGCCGAGGGACTCTTCACCGAGAAGCAGAAGCACGACCTCGCCGCCAAGATCACCGACGTGATGGTGGCCTTCGAGGGTTCCGAGGCCTTCCGCGAGGTGGTCTGGGTACTCATCGAAGAACTCCAACGCGACAGCTGGCACATCGGCGGCCAGCCATTCTTCGGGCCACCCACCCTGATGGCTGCCCTCGGCCGCTCAAAACAGGCCTATGAGGCTGTTGACGGCACCCCGATCACCCGGGAAGACCTGGCCACGCACGCTCCCGTCCGGCACCCGTGACCCCCGAGGCATAACAGAGAAGGACAGTGAAATGGCTGCAATCCAGAGCCCTGCCCTGGGCACAGAGAATGTCCGCGGCGCGGGCCGGGCCATGGCCGTGGCCGGCGGGGCATGCTGGGCCGTCGGAGTAGTCCAGTACGCGGCGGCACAGGTCGTGGCGGCAGGCGCGTGGACCAGGCCCTACAGCCTGAAGAACAACTACATCAGCGACCTGGGCAACACCGCCTGCAGGATGTTCCATGTGCCGCACGGCACCCCGTACTACGTGTGCTCCCCATCGCATGCCGTCATGAACGCCTCGTTCATCATCTTCGGCGTGCTGACCATCGCTGGCGCCCTGCTGCTGCAGCGGATCTGGCCCGCCGGCCGGCTGGCCCGGTGGGCGCTGATCCTGTGGGTCCTCTCCGGGCTCGGGAAAATCGTCGTGGGCCTCGTCCCGGAAAACACCCGCATCGGCCTGCACCTGATCGGGGCGCTGAACGTCCCGCTGGAAAGCATCGCCATCCTCCTGCTCAGCCTGGCGATCCGCCGGAGCAGCCGGGCGCTGGCCACCATTGGCATCGTGGTGGCAGTGGTGGGGCTGGCCGGCAGTTTCCTGTCCACCGCCGGCCAGTACGCCGGCTCGTCCTTGTACCTGGGACTCGGGGTGGGCGGCGCGGAGCGCCTGGCCAGCTATCCGGGGACCCTGTGGATGCTGATGATGGGCATTACCGCGATGGCCTTCACCAGAACCTGGCGGAGCTTCAGATACAGCCCGCAGGCACCATAACCGCCGGCCGTCGCACCCCGATCCCGCACCACACCCGATCCGGGCCCGCCCGGCGTCTGCTCACCCGAAGGGATAGTCCAATGCCAGCAGACAATCGCTTCCTGCAAGGACCGTTCGCCCCTGTGACCAAGGAGATCACCACCTTTGACCTGCCGGTCACCGGCCGTGTGCCCGCTGAGCTCAACGGGCGTTACCTGCGGAACGGTCCCAACCCGCTCGGCCTGGACGACCCCAACTATCACTGGTTCCTGGGCGCGGGCATGGTGCATGGCGTGCGACTGCGCGACGGAAAGGCCGAGTGGTACCGCAACCGCTGGGTTCGCTCCAAGGCTGTCGCCGGGACGCTCGGCGAGGAATGGCCCGCCGGGCCAGTCCACGAGGGAATGGATTTCGCCGCGAACACGCACATCATCAGGCACGCCGGCCGCATCCTCGCCACCGTGGAGGCCGGGCCGCTGCCGTATGAGCTCTCCGATGAGCTGGAGACCCGGGGCCCGTGCGACTTCGGCGGGACGCTGCCCGGCGGGTTCGCCGCGCACACCAAGCTGGACGCGCGGACCGGCGAACTGCACGCGATCGCGTACTTCTGGGCCTGGGATCACGTTCAGCATGTGGTGGTGAACGCGGCGGGCCAGGTGAGCCGCACCACCGATATCGCCGTTCCTGACGGGCCGATGATGCACGATTTCGCGCTCACCGAGAAATACGTCGTCTTCTTCGACCTGCCCGTCACGTTCAGCTTGGACGCGGTCTCCGCCGGGCGGGAGCTGCCCTACACGTGGAATCCGGCCCATCGGGCCCGCGTCGGCCTGCTGCCGCGGGACGGCTCGGCGGATGTCCGCTGGCTGGAGATCAACCCGTGCTGGGTGTTCCACACCCTCAACGCCTACGACGACGGCGCGCGAGTCGTGGTCGATCTGTGCCAGTACCCGGACCCGTTCGACGTGGCCACGCTCTGGGACAGTCACGGCCCGGCGACCCTGGACCGCTGGATCATCGACCCCGCCGCCGGCCAGGTGAAGCAGCAGACCCTGAACGGCCGCACCCAGGAATTCCCGCGGGTCGACGACCGGGTCGTCTCCCGGCCGCACCGCTACGGGTACAGCGCCATGATCGGCGACGTCGGCCAGGCTATCTCCCCGCTGACCGGGGACTTCGCCGACGAGGCGTTCACCAATGCACTGCTCAAGCATGACCTGGCCCAGAACACTGCGGAAGTGCACGACTTCGGCCGGGACGCCACCGCCGGTGAGGCGGTGTTCACCCCGGCCTCACCGGACGCGGCCGAAGACGACGGCTACGTTCTGGCCTTCGTGCACAATCCCGAGCGCGGGGCCACTGATCTCGTCATCCTCGCCGCACAGGACTTCAGCGCCGAACCCATCGCCCGGGTCCACCTGCCCGCCCGGATTCCGCTCGGCTTCCACGGCAGCTGGATCGCCGACGACTAGACACAGACCGCACGGCGCCCAGCATAAGGCGGAGGGATGCTCTTGGCGGACGCGATTAACGCGCTGGACTGGGCCGTAACCCACGCCCTGCAGCCCGCCGCCTGACGGTCCGCACAGCATCAGACGGCATCACCGCCATTTGCCATGTCCGCGGCAGCCCGCCTCGGCATAGGGATCACGACCGCCATGCGACAGCTTGTCGCCGGTCAGCTGGGAAACGGCCGAGGTCCCAGCGCCACCAGAGAAGGAGAAAATCCAATGGGAACTATCACTGCCAGGGACGGCACCGAGATCTTCTACAAGGA
>DATCFY010000099.1:0-5689 GCA_036509255.1 Streptosporangiaceae bacterium | reverse complement strand
CAGCACGGCACCGTCCACGCTGCGGATCGGCTGGACGTCCCGGGTCGTCCCGGTCAGGAAGGCCTCGCGCGCCTCCGCCAGCGCGCTGAGCGGCAGGTCCTCCTCCACCGCACCGGCCCATTCGATGACCAGCCCTCGGGTCACCCCGGCCAGGCAGCCCGCCGACAGCGGCGGGGTGACCAGCCGCCCGCCGGCCACCACGAACACGTTGGTTCCCGAGCCCTCGCACAGGTTCCCGGCCAGATTGCCGAAGATCGCCTCGGCGGCGCCCTGCTGCTGCGCGTAGGACAGCGCGAACACGTTCTCGGCGTAGGACGTCGTCTTGACCCCGGCCAGGGCGCCCCGCTCGTTCCGGGGCCACGGGAACATGATCACGTCGCAGGTGGGCGCCGCGTCGTGCAGCTCGCCGAGCTGGATGATCGTGGCCGGGGCCGTGCTGGTCCGCTGGGAACCCAGCGCCGACTCCCCCGCCGTGACCGTGATCCGGATCCGGGCCCGGTCCGGGTGTCCCGCCTCGGCCAGCACCGCGCCGACGCCGGCCCGGATCTTCTCCAGGTCCGGCTCAGGCAGCCCCAGGCCGGCCGCGGAAGCGCTGAGCCGGGCCAGGTGCCGGGTCAGCGCGAACGGCACGCCCCCAGTGACCTTGAGCGCCTCGAACACCCCGTCCCCGGTGGTCAGACCGTGATCGGTCACGGGTACCCGAGCCTGGCCGTCCGGCACGAGAGTGCCGTTCATCCACACCGTCACACGAAAACGCTAGCGCAGGTCACCGGAGTACGTGCCAGCCGTTGCGGATAGTGAGGGCAGCAAGCCGTCGACTGCCTCGATCTGCTCGGCGACCTCACGGTCCACGGGCATCATCGGTACCCGCGCCCGGATCGCCGCGTGCACGGCGCGGAGCGGCTCGCTGGGCGCCGCGACGTCGGCCCGCAGGTCGATGCCCTGGGCCGCGCAGCAGACCTCGACGGCCAGGCAGGTCCGGACGTTCGCCACGATCTCGCGGAGCTTGCGCACCGAGGTCCAGCCCATGGACACGTGGTCTTCCTGCTTGCCCGACGTCGGGATGGTGTCCACGCTGGCCGGATGCGAGAGCACCTTGTTCTCGCTGACCAGCGACGCGGCGGTGTACTGGGCGAGCATGAAGCCGGAGTTGGTGCCCGCCTCCGGGGCCAGGAACGGCGGCAGGCCGCGGGAAAACGCCGGGTCCAGCATCCGGTCCACCCGGCGCTCGCTGATGCTGGCCAGCTCGGACAGGGCCATGGCCAGCATGTCGGCGGCGAACGCCAGCGGCTCGCCGTGGAAGTTCCCGGAGGTCATCACCTCGCCGTCGAGGGTGACGATCGGGTTGTCCACCACCGCGCCCAGCTCGATGTCGATCACCCGGCCGGCGTGGGCCAGCACGTCCCGGACCGCGCCGTGCACCTGCGGCGCGCAGCGCAGGCAGTACGCGTCCTGCACGGCGTGCCGGCTGTGCCGGTGGCTGGCCAGCAGCGGCGATCCGGCCAGCAAGGCCCGCAGGTTGGCCGCGCTGTCGAGCTGGCCCGGGTGCGGCCGCAGGGCCTGGACCCGCTCGTCGTAGGGCCGGTCGGTGCCGAGCAGCGCCTCGATGGACAGGGCGCAGGCGATGTCGGCCACCTGGACCAGCATCAGCGCGTCATAGACCGAGAACGCCAGCAGGGCCTGCATCGGCTCGGTCCCGTTGACCAGAGACAGGCCTTCCTTGGGGGCCAGCTCGAGCGGTTCCAGGCCGTGCTCGGCGAGCACCTCGGCGCTAGGCCGGCCACGCAGCGGGTCGCCGGGGCCGCGCAGCCGTCCCTCGCCGATCAGCGGCTGGGCCAGGTGAGCGAGCTGGGCCAGGTCGCCGGAGGCGCCGACGGAGCCCTTGCTGGGGACGACCGGGAGCAGGCCCAGGCTGAGCAGCTCGAGGAGGCGGTTCGGCAGGTCAGGGCGGACACCCGAGTAGCCGGCGGCCAGCGTCCGGGCGCGCAATAGGAGGATCGCGCGGACGGTTGCGTCGTCGAGAGGCGTCCCGGTGCCCGCGGCGTGCGAGCGGACGATGGCGCCCTGCAGCCGGGCCAGGTCGTTGATGCCGACCGGCGTGTCGGCCAGCGCGCCGAAGCCCGTGTTCACCCCGTAGACGGGGGTGTCCCCCTGGGTCGCGGTTTCCACCACCGACCGGCTGAACTCCATGCCTGCGGGCACATCCGGGCCGAGCTGGGCGGTGGCCTCGCCGCGGGCCACGTCGATGACATCCTGGACGGTGAGGCCGTCGCCGGTGACGATCACAGTTCGCATGGCTGACAGCCTCCCATTCCCGGCCGCATCCGGCGATCCCCGCCCCGGCCGCCTCCCGCCGGGTAGCCACCGCCAGCCGGGTCAGGGCGGGGGCGGGGGCGGGGGCGCGGACGGGGCCAGCGACCGGAGCAGGGCCAGCCACCCGGCTGGCGACGAGTTCCGGCGCACGGCTGCGAGCAGGTACCCGCCGGGCGCGGCGGCCCAGCCGGGCCAGCCGCTGAGGTCGTCGGCGGTGGGGTCGAGCTGGGTCAGAGCGCCCATCAGGTAGCTGGCGCCCTCGGGATCGGTCTCCCGGGCCAGCCGCGCCAGTAGGACCTTCCGGGCCCGCTGCTTGTCGTCAGCGGCCGGACCGGAGGCGACAAAAGCGTCGATGAGCGCCACCTGGACCGCTCGGGGATCGGTCGCTGCCGCAGCCAGCCGCAGGAGCGCGGCCCGCGCCTGCCGTTGCTCGCCTTCGGTCGGTTCAAGCTGCAGGATCCCCTGCATCAGCCACGCTGCCATCCAGCCGTCGGCCTGGCTGTCCAGCACCCGGAGCAGCTCGGTGCGGAAGAGTCGCTTGCCGCCGGCGGTCGGATCGAGCTCGATCAAGCCGCCGAGCAGGGCTTCGGCCAGGTGGCTCTCGGTCTGCCGGGCCATCAGGCCGAGCAGCGCCGCGCGGATCCGGCGCTTGTCGGCCGCCGGGGGATTCAGCCGCATGCTCTGGCGGGCCACGTCGGCGGCCTCCCAGCCGTCCGTCCCGGCCGCCAGCTTGTCCGGCAGCCCGATGAGCACCTGGCGCTTGTCCTGATCGGCCGGGTCGAGCTCGGCCAGCGCGCCGATCAGCGCCTCCAGCTCCCAGTAGGCGGTCGTGGCAGGCCAGATCCGGAGCAGGGCGGCGCGGGCCCGCCGCTGGTCCGCCGCCGTCGGCTCCAGCTGGGCCAGCTGGCTCGCCAGGCCAGCCGCGGAACTGCCGCTGGCCTCGCTGGCCAGCAGCCCGAGCAGGGTAGCGCGGGCCTGGCGGCGGTCCGTGGCCGTCGGGCCCAGCCGGTCGAGCTCTTGCGCCAGGTCGACCGCGGAGGGCCCGTAGGTCTGGCTGGGCAGCAGCCCGAGCAGGGCAGCGCGGGCCTGCCGCCGGTCGGCCGCCGTGGGGTGTAGTTGCATGACCGCGCTCAGCAGCCCCTTAGCCCCGCGGATGTCGTCCTGCCGGGGCAGCACCGCAAGCAGCGCGGCCCGGATCTGCTGCTTGCCTGGGCGCGTCCGGGCCAGCGGCACCGCCACGGGCAGCAGGAGCCCGACGGTATATGCGCCGAGGGCCACGTCGAGCAGCCCGAGCAGTGTGGCCTGGGCCTGCCGGAGGTCTTCCGGGCCTGGCGAGAGCTCCAGGAACTGGAGCACCAGGCAGGCTGCGACGTTCATGGGAGTGGTGCTGGCGAGTTCGGCGGGCAGCAGCCCGAGCAGCACGCTGCGCAGGAAGCGCTTGTCCGCGGCCGTGCGGGCCAGCCGGGCCAGGGCGTTCAGCACCGCCAGATCGGCCGGGCTGCTGATTTCACCGGGCAGCAGCCGCAGGAGCGTGGCGTAGGCCTGCCGTTTCTCCCCTGCGGTCCGGGCGAGCTGGACGATCCCGCTCACCATCGCCCCATCTGGCGTGCCAGCGAGTTCACCAGGCTGCAGCCTGGTGAGCTCGCTGTGGCCGTCCTGGCGGTTGGGCCAGTCATGTGCCGGGACGGCGCCGAGGAGTTCCCCGGCCAGTTCAGAGCTCATCCGGCGGGCCAGGAGGCCCAGCAGGAGGGTGCTGGCCTGCCGCCTCTCGGCGGCGGTGGGAGCGAAGCGGATCGCCTTGTCCACGAGGAGGCCGCATTCCCAGCCCTGGAACTGGCTGGCGGCCTGGCGGAGCAGGGTCACGCGGGCCTGCTGCCGCTCCCGGGCCGTCGGGCCGAGGGATGTCAGCTGGCCGGGCAGCCGCCCTGCCACGGCGGTGTCGGTCCTGGCGGCCAGCAGCAGGAGGAGGGCCGCCCGCAGCCGGGGCCGGTCAGCCACGTCCGGGCCCAGCCGGAGGACGCCGTCGAGCAGGCTCGCGGCGAGGTTAGGGCTGGCTGCCGCGTCCGCCAGCCTGAATAGCCTGCGGCGGGCCTGCCGCTGGTCTTCGGCGGTGAGAGCGAGCGTGACCAGGTCATCCACCAGCCGCGCCGCTATCCAGGACTTGGACTCAGTCTGTAGCAGGCCGAGCACGTAATCGCGGGCCTGGCCGGCCGACGTGGGCCAGGCCGTGGCCCCGCCGAGGGTATCGACCCGACCGGACCGGACGAGGTCCACGCGGGCCTGGCCGATCATCCGCGCCGCCGCAGGCGACCAGTCGGCCTCGCCCGACTCGCGGGCCACCCGGGCGAGGAGGATCCGGAACTCTCCCCCGCCGTCGATGACGGCCAGGTCCTCGGGTGCCTGGGCGGAGCCCGCCGCCTGGGCGGCCAGGGCCTGCAGGAGCGCGTCCCGCTCAGGATGCAGGGCGATCGCCGCCGGGGCGGCCACCTCCCAGTCGGCGTCGTACCACAGGTGCGGGAGCAGGGCCGCGGCGGCGTCCTCCACGCTGAGGGTGGCCACGTACTGGGCCATCAGGTACTCGCGCAGGGAGCGGTGGATGAACCGCCGCGTGACCTTCCCGGTGTCGACATCGGCGGAGCCGACAGGAGGGGCGAGGTTGTCGACCGCGGCGTCGTCCGCCTCGGTCAGCCGGGTGGGGCCGGTCAGGATGTCATCGGCCCAGGTCCCGATGCCGGAGACAGCGTCGCTGTCCGCTGCGCACTTGGCCCAGGAGCGGAGGGTGGCCAGGCAGGTGTCGGGGTCCGGCTGGGGGCCGGTCCCGCGCCAGCGGCTGGTGAGCAGGCGGGCCAGGACCTTCGCGTACAGCTGGGCCCGGAACTCCGGCAGCGGCTGGGTGCCGCCGACGATGCAGTAGAAGGCCAGGATGAGGGGGACGGTGGCGGCTTGCTGGAGATCGGGGCGCCGGGCGATCTGCGCGGCGAGATCCGCACCCCACTCGGGCCGCTCCGCGAACCAGGCCTGGATGAAGGGCTCCACATCCTCCGGGTACCGCAGCGGCTGGATACGACCGATGCGGTGCCCGGGGTTGCTGGTGTCGATGTTCAGCTGCTTGTGCCAGGAACCTGGCCGGGTAGTGAGGATGATCCGCCACGGCGGCCCGAGGGAGTCGGCTTCGCGCAGCCGGTCGTCCGCGTCCAGAGCCTCGTCCAGAGAGTCGAGGACCAGCAGGGTCGGCGCGTTCCGCTCGGCGAAGAATTCCTTCAGCGACGCGGTGATCCGGGAACCGCCCAGATCCCCGATCCGCTCCAGCGCGCTGGAGACCGCGGCCTGGCGGATGTCGCCGGCCGCGCTGGCCAGGCGTGAGCAGGTGGTGTAG
>DATCFY010000098.1:0-19913 GCA_036509255.1 Streptosporangiaceae bacterium | reverse complement strand
CTGACTGACCCCGTCGTTGGCGCGGCTGCCCCTCGTGACCGGGGGGCTTTTCTGTTGCCGGAGCCGGACCGACCAAGTGCTGAGGAAACACGATGACAGCCGCCGAGAGTGCTGAGCGGGCGCAACACTACGACCCCCGCGAGATTCAGGAAAAGTGGCAGGCCCGCTGGGCTGAGATGGACCTGTTCCGGGCCAGTGACGACCCGGACGACCCGCGCCCGCGCACCTACCTGCTGGACATGTTCCCGTACCCCTCGGGCGACCTGCACATGGGCCACGCCGAGGCCTACGCCATCGCTGACGCGGTGGCCAGGTACTACTTCCAGCGGCACCACAACGTTCTGCATCCCATCGGCTGGGATGCGTTCGGGCTGCCCGCCGAGAACGCGGCCATCAGGAACAACACGCACCCGGCCGACTGGACGTACGCCAACATCGATACGCAGGCCGCGTCGTTCCGCAGGTACGCGGTGTCCTTCGACTGGTCGCGGCGGCTGCAGACCTGCGACGCCGCTTACTACCGCTGGAACCAGTGGCTGTTCCTGCGGTTCTACGAGCGCGGCCTGGCGTACCGGAAGGACGGTTACGTCAACTGGTGCCCGCACGATCAGACCGTGCTGGCCAACGAGCAGGTCATCGCGGGCCGGTGCGAGCGCTGCGGGACCGAGGTCGTCCGCCGCGTGCTGACCCAGTGGTACTTCAAGATCACTGAGTACGCGGACCGCCTGCTGGAGGACATGGCC
The DNA here is from genome assembly GCA_036509255.1 of Streptosporangiaceae bacterium. Classification (GTDB taxonomy): domain Bacteria; phylum Actinomycetota; class Actinomycetes; order Streptosporangiales; family Streptosporangiaceae; genus RYN-230. Next base: position 19,170 of record DATCFY010000098.1, on the reverse strand, counting down.
CAGCTGGAGGGCCAGTGGCCGGACCGGGTGCTGCTGATGCAGCGGAACTGGATCGGGCGCTCCGAGGGCGCTGAGATCCGTTTCGTGATCGAAGGGCGCGACGAGCCCGTGCTGGTGTACACCACCCGCCCGGACACGCTGCACGGGGCGACGTTCTTCGTGGTGGCGGCGGACGCACCGCTGGCCGAGGAGATCTGCGCGCCGGAGCACCGCGAGGACCTGCAGAACTATGTGACGCAGGTGCGCAAGCTGACTGACATCGAGCGGCAGGCCACCGACCGGACGAAGACCGGCGTCTTCCTGGGCCGCTACGCCATCAACCCGGTGAACGGCGAACGCCTCCCGGTCTGGGCGGCCGATTATGTGCTGCCTGACTACGGCACGGGCGCGATCATGGCCGTGCCCGCACACGACCAGCGTGACCTGGACTTCGCGCGGGTCTTCGGGCTGCCTATCCGGGTCGTCGTGGACACTGGCGAACCCGACCCCGCGGAGACCGGGATCGCTACGCATGGCGACGGATCACTGATCAACTCCGGTCCGCTGGACGGGCTGAGCAAGGCCGACGCCATCGCCCGGATCACCGGGATCATGGAGGCCGAGGGCCAGGGGCGGGCCGCGGTCAACTACCGGCTGCGCGACTGGCTGCTCTCCCGGCAGCGATTCTGGGGCACTCCCATCCCCATCGTGTACTGCGCGTCGTGCGGCGAGGTGCCGGTGGCGGACGACCAGCTGCCGGTGGTCCTGCCCGACCTGCGCGGCCAGGACCTGGTCCCCCGGGGGGTCTCGCCGCTGGCGGCCGCCACAGACTGGGTCAACACCGAGTGCCCGAAGTGCGGCGGCCCCGCCCGGCGGGACACCGACACGATGGACACGTTCGTCGACTCCTCGTGGTATTTCCTGCGCTACTGCTCACCGCACTACGAGCACGGGCCGTTCGACGTGGCCTCGGTGCGCCGCTGGGCTCCGGTCGACCTGTACGTGGGCGGCGTCGAGCACGCGATCCTGCACCTGCTGTACAGCCGGTTCTTCGTCAAGGTCCTGCAGGACATGGGCATGGTGGACTTCGGTGAGCCGTTCACCAGGCTGCTGAACCAGGGCCAGGTCATCAACCGCGGCCGGGCCATGTCGAAATCCCTGGGCAACGGGGTCGACCTGGGGCAGCAGCTGGCCGCGCACGGGGTCGACGCGGTCCGGCTGACGATGGTCTTCGCCAGCCCGCCCGAGGACGACATCGACTGGGCCGACATGAACCCCGAGGCGTCCGTCAAGTTCCTGGGCCGCGTGTGGCGGATCGCCGATGACATCGCCGCGAAGTCCCAGGCCGCGCAGGACGGCCAGGTGACGGAGGAGAGCCAGGTCACGGGGGACAGCCAGGTCGCGGGGGACGGCCAGGTCGCGGGGGACGGCCAGGCGGCCCACGGCGACCTGACTCTGCGCAAGGTCACGCACCACACCATCGACGAGGTCACCCGTCTGGTGGAGGCGTACCGGCTGAACGTCGCGGTGGCCCGGCTGATGGAACTGGCCAGCGCGACCCGGAAGGCGATCGACTCTGGTCCGGGTGCCGCCGATCCGGCGGTGCTGGAGGCGGCCGAGACGCTGGCCATCATGCTGTCCTTGTTCGCGCCGTACACGGCCGAGGAGTGCTGGGAACTGCTGGGCCGGGAGCCGTCGGTGGCGCTGGCCGGGTGGCCATCCGCAGATCCCGCGCTGCTGGTCGAGGACCTGGTGACGTGCGTGGTGCAGGTCGCCGGCAAGGTGCGCGACCGTCTGGAAGTACCGCCCGGCATCGCCGAGGATGAACTGCGCGAGCTGGCCCTGGCTACTCCCGGGGTGGCCAGGGCGATGGACGGGCGGGCGGTCCAGAAGGTGATCGTCCGCGCGCCCCGGCTGGTCAACGTCGTTCCTGGCTAGACCAGCCGGGTCCCCGCCTGCTGGGTTCGCGCCCGCGGAATCCGGTGCCTGCGGTAGCTGGCGCCCGCAGGGTCTGTGCCCGCAGGGTCTGTGCCCGCTGCTCGTCTCTCGATGACCGCTTCAGACGCGACGGAGGACCGCGACCACGCGGCCCAGGATGGCAGCCTCGTCTCCCGGTATCGGCGTGTACAAAGGGTTGTGCGGCATCAGCCAGACGTGTTCACCGGAGCGCTTGAAGGTCTTCACCGTGGCCTCGCCATCAATCATGGCCGCCACGATGTCGCCGTTCTCCGCGACTGGCTGCTGCCGGACGACCACCCAGTCCCCATCGGCGATAGCGGCATTGATCATGGAATCGCCGACCACCTTGAGCAGGAACAGCGTCCCATCGCCGACGATCTGCTTGGGCAGCGGGAAGATGTCTTCGATGGCTTCCTCGGCGAGGATCGGGCCACCAGCCGCGATCCGCCCGACGAGCGGTACATACGTAGGTTCCTGCGACGCGATGTTCAGCGAGGTCTCGTCGTCGAGCTCGGCCTCGGGCCGCACCGCTGGGTGCCCCGGCAACCGCACCTCCACGGTCCGCGGCCGTCCCGCGTCACGCCGCAGGTAGCCCTTGCTCTGCAGGGTCGAGAGCTGGTAGGAGACGCTCGAGGTGCTGGTCAGCCCGACCGCCTCGCCGATCTCCCGCATCGATGGTGGGTAGCCACGCCGCTGCACCGAATCCCGGATGACTTGCAGCACCTTGCGCTGCCGCCAGGTGAGCACATGGTCAGGATCGGGCCGGTCCGGCATCTCGGTGACCACCGACGGCACGCTGCCTTTCGGCTTCCTTCCCGGCCGGCCTTTAGGTCTCGCGGCCGTATCCGTGCCGCTCCCGCCGGGCGCGCCCGGCGCGCCGTCGTCGTCCGAGCTGCTGTCCATCAGTACTGACCTCCGGATCTGGTGGCTGACCCCGTAGCAGACGGTAGCGCTTTCACTGCAGGATCTCAAACATCTGTTCGATGGGGCGAGAAATGTCGTACCCCCGCGCTACACCTGTACCGTACAGTCATTCGATCGAAAGCGCGATCGATCGAACGGCTGTACGATAGAACGGTAATTCGATTGGGGAGGCTGGATGAGCGTGATGAGCGCGGGCAAGAAGCCCAAGGCCCTGGTCCGCCCGCTCCGTACTGGGAAGTCCCGGGCCGGCCTGCGGCCCGGCCGGTTCCGCGCGGGTGAACCAGGCACGGCGGCATCCCGGTCAGAAAAGCGAAACGTTCCCGGCGTGTCGGCGCCAGGGCAGCCGGATAGTATGGTGTCGGCCCGTCCGCGGGCGGCCAGGAAGCCACTGGCGCCCCCCCGGCTCTGGGTTGTCCCGGACGCGCCTGGGACAGCTGCTCCTGAGCCAGGCATCCCTGAATCAGTCATCTCCGGCCCGGTGAGCTCTGGGCCGACCGCGCCTGGACCTCGCAAGCCGGGGGATGGCCCGGTGCGCCATCCCCTGGAGACCGGGAGCGCCCCGATGGTGCCCCGGCCCCGGGTGGCACCCGACGAGCAGATCCCGGGCCGGCCCGGGATCCCGCCGGCGGCACCACGCCGACCGCAGCATGGCGGGCCAGACCTGCCGCCGGGCCTGACCCGGCCGGGACGCCAGGATCGTTCGGGGCCAGGCCAGCCGGAGTACTGGCGGGGCCGTCCGGGAGCGGGCCGTCTGGGAGTGGGCCAGCCGAACCAGGCGCCTCGTTATCCGCGGCGTACGGGGGAGCCAGTAGCCCCCACCCGGGCGCGTGTGGCCCGGGTCGCATCCGCGCCGTCCCGGATGCCAGCCGGGCGGGCGCGGCGGACCAGGCTCACCCGCCGCGGGCGCAGGCTGGCCTGGGCTTCCGCGGTTCTGCTTCTCCTCGCGGTGATCATCCCGGTCCTGCTCGCCGTGGCTTCGGGGGCCCAGGCCTCCAACCACGAGGTTCCGCCGTCCGCGGTCCGGGCGGCCATGCGGCAGGTAGTGGTCAAGCCGGGGCAGTCCCTGTGGTCGATCGCGCTGAGTGCGGAGCCCAAGGCTGACCCGCGGGTGGTCATTCAGCAGATCGTCGAATTCAACGCGCTGGGCAGCCAGGTTGTCGTTCCGGGCGAGAGCCTCTGGGTCCCCAAGGGCTGAGGCACGCGTGATCCGGTTTCCTCCGGGCCCGGCTCTTCCGGGCCGGTTCCTGCGATCCTGGCCGCCCAGCCGCGCGGCACTCCTGGCCGCGGCACTCCCGGCTGCGGCACGCCTGCTGCGGCCGGTGCCTCCGTTAGCTGCGGTGGCCTCCGGCTGACGCGGCTGGCCTTCGGCCACGCCCGGCCGTGTACGGGCTCCTTTCCCGGCTGTATCCCTGCGCTTCCCGGGACAGCCACCCAGGGTCTACCGGAAAATCGCGGAACCGGCGCGTTGCCGCTTGCGTACTGCCGGGTGTCTGCTCTAGCGTGACCACAAGATATAGTAGTTACAGCGTTGTAGTTCACGTACAAGTTGTGGTGTCAGGAGCGCCCTTCTGGCTTGCGTCGCCCTGGGGAGGTGATCGTATGTTCTGCCCGTACTGCAAGAACGCGGAGAGCCGTGTCATCGACAGCAGGACCGCCGAAGATGGCGCCGCGATCCGCCGCCGCCGGTCGTGTCCGGCCTGCGGGCGGCGCTTCACCACCCAGGAGACAGTCATCCTGATGGTGGGCAAGCGCAGCGGTGCGACCGAGCCGTTCACCCGCGAGAAGATCGTTCGTGGGGTTCGCCGGGCCTGCCAGGGGAGGCCGGTCACCGAAGATCAGCTGGCGATCCTCGCCCAGCAGGTCGAGGATACGATCCGGGCCCGGGGTGCGGGCGAGGTCGCCTCTCACGAGGTAGGCCTGGCGATCCTCGGGCCGCTGCGTGACCTGGACGAGGTGGCCTATCTGCGCTTCGCTTCGGTCTACCGGGGGTTTGAGTCGCTCACTGATTTCGAGGATGAGATTTCCGCGCTGCGCACGGCGCGGCAGGACACGGGCGTGCTGGCGCCCCGCTCCTGATCGGCGGGTGAGTTCGGAGTTCGGAGTTCGCACTATTACATCGACGGATGGGCCTGGCCGGGCCCGCCTGGGGTCCACGGGACCCCGGAAGGGGGAATGACATGACGGAGACGGTGAGCGGATCTGCGCCTCGCGGAGGCAAGGGCTCGCGCAAGGGGCTCACGATCGGGCGGATTCACACCCGGGAGGGCGTGCACCCGTACGACGAGGTCACCTGGGAACGTCGTGACGTCGTCATGACCAACTGGCGGGACGGCACCATTAACTTCGAGCAGCGTGGTGTCGAATTCCCGGACTTCTGGTCCGTCAACGCCGCCAACATCGTCACCACCAAGTATTTCCGTGGCGCGGTGGGCACCCCGGAGCGGGAGTGGAGCCTCAAGCAGCTGGTCGACCGCGTGGTCGGAAAGTACGTGGCCGCCGGCCGAGAGAACGGGTACTTCGCCAGCCCTCAGGACGCTGAGATCTTCGAGCACGAGCTCGCTTACGCGCTCATCCACCAGGTCTTCGCCTTTAACTCCCCGGTCTGGTTCAACGTCGGGACCAACTCCCCGCAGCAGGTGAGCGCCTGTTTCATCCTGGCGGTTGACGACACCATGGACTCGATCCTGGACTGGTACAAGGAAGAAGGACTGATCTTCAAGGGTGGCTCCGGAGCCGGGGTCAACCTGTCCAGGATCCGGTCGTCCAAGGAGCTGCTCTCCTCCGGCGGTACGGCCAGCGGGCCGGTTTCTTTCATGCGCGGCGCGGACGCGTCAGCCGGCACCATCAAGTCCGGCGGGGCCACCCGCCGGGCCGCGAAGATGGTCGTTCTCGACGTCGATCACCCCGACGTGGAGGAGTTCATCGAGACCAAGCTGCGCGAGGAAGAAAAGGTCCGGGTCCTCCGCGACGCGGGCTTCGACATGGACCTGGGCGGCAAGGACATCGCGAGCGTCCAGTACCAGAACGCCAACAACTCAGTCCGGGTCTCCGACGAGTTCATGCGCGCAGTCGAGCGGGACGCCAGGTTCGACCTGGCCGCGCGGCTGACCGGTGAGACGGTCGAGACGGTGGACGCCCGGGCCCTGTTCCGCAAGATGGCTCAGGCAGCCTGGGCCTGCGCTGACCCCGGGATCCAGTACGACGGCACGATCAACGACTGGCACACCTGCCCCGAGTCGGGCCGGATCACGGCCAGCAACCCGTGCAGTGAATATGTCCATCTGGACAACTCATCGTGCAACCTGGCCAGCATCAACCTGCTCAAGTTCCTGCAGGCGGACGACACCTTCGCAGTGGAGCGGTTCCGGCAGATCACCGAGCTGATCATCACGGCCATGGACATCTCCATCTGCTTCGCGGACTTCCCGACCGAGAAGATCACCGAGACCACCCGGGCCTACCGGCAGCTGGGCATCGGCTACGCGAACCTGGGTGCGCTGCTCATGGCCACCGGCCACGCCTACGACTCTGACGGCGGGCGGGCCATCGCCGCAGCTATCACCTCCCTGATGACCGGGACGGCCTACCGCCGGTCCGCGGAACTCGCGGCGGTGGTCGGGCCGTACGACGGCTACAAGCGGAATGCCACCGCGCACAAGCGGGTGATGCGCAAGCACGCCGAGGCCAGCCACCAGATCCGGGCCGTGGGTGGGATGGATGAGGAGATCCTCTCCGCCGCGAACAAGGCGTGGGACAAGTGCGTCGTGCTCGGCGAGAAGAACGGGTACCGGAACGCGCAGGCCTCGCTGCTGGCACCGACCGGCTGCCTCACCGGGGACACCCTGGTCACCACGGATCGCGGACTGGCCCGGCTCTCAGAGTTGGGCGATGTCTACGGAGACCGCTGGCAGGATCTCAACCTCATGGTCTCCACGGATGAGGGACCACGGCGGGCAACGAAGTTCTTCGTGAATGGCGAGGAGCCCACCCGGGCGATCCGCACCGAGGGTGGATACGCCATCCAGGGCACGCTGACCCACCGGGTGAAGATCGTCGACGCGCAATCTGGTGCCTGGGTGTGGAAGCGACTCGCCGACGTCACCCCCGGCGACCTGCTGCCGCTGCAGCTGGCGGCCCTCCCCGGCGAGCCGCGGCGCGTGCCGCTTCCCGTGCTCGATCAGGCCTATTACGCCGGCGACCGGAACCTGCAGGTGCCCGATGAAGTGACTGCAGACCTGGCCGAGCTTGTCGGGTATTTCATGGGCGATGGCAGTCTCCACGCGAAGGGCATCCGGTTGTGTGTCGCGGACAGCGACCTGGACGTCGCGGAACGGCTCGGCGTGCTCAGCAAGGAACTGTTCGGCATGGCTCCCGTGGTCACTCAGCAGGAGGGATACCGGGAGGTGACGCTGCAGTCCGTGCGGCTGGCCCGGTGGTGGCAAGCGGCGGGCTTTGCGAAGACCCTGCCCGAGGGTGACCATGTTGGCAAGGGATGGGTTCCCCGGGTTCCGTCCGCGATCCTGGAGGCCAACGACCCTGCCGTGTACGGGGCATTCCTGCGTGGGCTATTCGAGGCCGACGGGACCGTCGTGGACGGCGTGCCGAGCATCTCGACGGCGCACGAGTCCTTCGCCGCGGAATCGCGCACCCTGCTGCTCGCCCTTGGCCTGGCCACAACCACCAGGCGGACCACCAGCGGGTGGGGCGGCGACATCCTGCAGGTCCGGCTGCGCAATGTCGATCATGCGCTGAACTTCGATGAGATGGTCGGATTCATCGGCGAGCGCAAGTCGAAGCTGATGGTGGTCCTGGAGCCAGATCGCTCCGCCAAGAAGGATTACGTTTACCTGCCCGGGGACGCCTGGATGAGCCTCGTCCCGGCCGCGCATGCCGCACGTGACGCCGTGCTGCAGTCCGTCAGGAAGACAGGCGGGGTTCCTCGAATGCTGGCCCGCCGGCTGTTCGAGGAGACCCTCGATTCCCAGCTCGGACATGCGCTCGGCTACCTCTTCGAGCGCGTGGCGGGTAACGAAGACGGCGGCATCCAGCCCACGTATGACCTGTCGGTCCCGGACAACGTGACCTATGTGGCTAATGGCATGGTGAGTCACAACACCATCGGCCTGATGATGGACTGCGACACCACCGGCGTGGAGCCTGACCTGGCTCTGGTCAAGTTCAAGAAGCTGGTTGGCGGCGGCTCCATGCAGATCGTCAACCAGACGGTGCCCCGCGCCCTCAAGAACCTCGGCTACCAGCCGGAGCAGGTGGAGGCGATCGTCGAGTACATCAGCGAGCATGGCCACGTCGTCGACGCGCCGGGCCTTCGCGCTGAGCACTACGACGTCTTCGACTGCGCCATGGGGGAGCGGGCCATCGGCGCGATGGGTCACGTGCGGATGATGGCCGCAGTACAGCCCGCGCTGTCCGGGGCCATCTCGAAGACCGTGAACCTGCCCGAGTCGGCCACAGTCGAGGACATCGAATCCATCTACATGGAGGGCTGGAAGCTCGGGCTCAAGGCGCTCGCCGTCTATCGGGACAACTGCAAGGTCGGTCAGCCGCTGTCCGACGCCCGGAAGAAGCCGGCCGCCGAGCCCGCCGCGGCGCCGCACGAGGTCCGGCCGGTCCGCAGGCGGCTCCCGAAGAACCGCACCGCGTCTGTGACCAGCTTCTCCGTGGCCGGCGCTGAGGGCTACATGACAGCGTCCAAGTACCCGGACGACGGCGTGGGCGAGCTCTTCCTGAAGCTCGGCAAGCAGGGGTCCACCCTCGCGGGCGTGATGGACGCGTTCTCGATGGCGATCTCCATCAGCCTCCAGTACGGGGTGCCGCTGGAAAAGTGGGTGGAGAAGTTCACGAACATGCGCTTCGAGCCGGCCGGCATCACCGACGACCCGGACATCCGGATCGCCAGCTCGGTCCTGGACTACGTGTTCCGCCGGCTGGCCCTGGATCACCTGCCTTACGAGACCCGTGCCGAGATGGGCATCCTGTCCGCCAGTGAGCGCACCGCGCAGCTGGCCGGTGAGGACCCGACCGCGCTGGCCGAAGAGCAGGACCCGGGGGAGATGGCCCAGTCCGCGCCGGTCGAGCGGCCGCAGGGCCGGTCCGAGGAGCGGCCGGAGCCAGCCGGGCCGTACCAGCCGCACAGCTCCACCGAGCTGATCGAGGCGCAGCAAGGCCGGACCGCGGACGCCCCGCTGTGCCTGACTTGCGGCACCAAGATGCGCCCGGCCGGCAGCTGCTACGTCTGTGAAGGCTGCGGCGCCACCAGCGGCTGCAGCTAGGCCAGCGCACCAGGGAGTACCGGAGCGGGCGGGCAGGGGGCATCACCCCGCTGCCCGCCCGCTTCTCTCACGGCCACGCGCTTCCGGCTACGCAGAAACGTCTTGCAACTGCTTGTTGCGTGATTTTCCGGCCAGGCCAGGTCACTAACGCCTCATCGGGCGCCGTGCGGACCCCCTCCGCATCCTGGTCGAAGCCCAGTGGCCAGGTGAGGCGGGCCTCCGGCCGGGGCCGCCGGTCACGGGGGCACAGATTACGGATCCATGATTTGCCCGGGTTCGCCGGGCAGCGGGCCACCGGGTCGGGCAGGCTTTGGGACGGCGGCAGGCGGGCTCGGAGCCCGGCTGGAAGTATGGCCCCGTGACGTGTGTCGCGGGTGCTCGTCTCTCGCCCGGTAACGAGGGCCGTGAACCATATGGGCCTGAGATCCGTTGGACGCATGGGCTTTAGCGCCCGCGAACTTTCAGGAGCCTGGGCATCGCAATCCCGCACCAGGCGCCTGTGCCACGCGGCCAGGGGGCCGGCCCGAGGAGGAATGCGATGACTGTGAAGACGATGTCCAGCGGCAGCCTGTCGGCGCGGTCCCGCTGGCAACCGCTCCGGCTGGCCGCTCCGGCCGGTGACCGGGTGGTCTGGGTATACGCCATCACCGATGATCTGGCCCCGCGCCAGTTCGCCGGCCTGGCCGGGGTCGGCGGGGAGCGGATTCGCGCCGTGGCCGAGGCCGGCCTGACCGCCGTCGTGGGATCGGTCGAAGCTCGCGCATTCGGCGAGGATGCCCTGGCCAGCCTGCTGGGCGGCCTCGACAACATCGAGCGGGTCGGCCGAGCGCACCATCAGGTCATCGCCCGGGCCGCTGCGGGCGGCGGCCCCATCCTTCCGCTCCGGCTGGCCACCGTCTACCCCGATGACGACACGGTCCGTGCCCTGCTGGCCCGCCGCCACGGCGAGTTTGCCGGCCTGCTGGCCCGCTTCCGCGACACGGTGGAATGGGGCGTCCAGGTCTACGGTCCCGTCGATCAGCAGGACGGAGCCGATTCGCTCGCGGACACCATCGATTGGGTCCTCGCGGATATCGCCGACGCCTCGCAGCGGCAACCCGCCGAGGACCCGCGCTACGCCCGGGGCCCGGAGCACATGCTCCTCAGCGCCGCCTACCTCCTACGCGGCGACCGGGCCACTGAGTTCGTCGCGACCACTCGCGCGCTGGCCGGGGCCCGCGCCGGGGTAAGGGCCGACCTGAACGGCCCGTGGCCGCCGTATTCGTTCGTGGACCAGCTCGACGCCTGATCGGATCGCGGGTAAAGAAAACCGGATCCGACCGCAGCGCCGGCCGGCGGGGCCACTGCGGTCCGCGGCGGCCGGACGGGCCGGGCCCGGATGTCTTACTTAGCAGGTTCCGTACTTCCTGAAAGACCAGGTCAGAAGCTTTATTGTGGCCATCGGAGGGGTGCCGTAAAGGCGTTACCCGCGAACTGGCCATTACCCTGGCAAGGTCGGCGCCCGGCCAGAGCGCTGCCCGAGGAGGGTTGCGTCTGACGCCGGTGCGGCAGAATCTGGCCTGGCCATTCTCTGCCGGTATCTGGTTGTGTGTCGCTGTAAGCGCGTGGTAATGCGCTATACAAGGAACGGCACGAGGGAGCAAGATGCGGCCAGAGGACGGGTCCCTGCCTGGCAGGCGAATGGCCCAGGAAGGGTTGGCGCGGGTGCGCCAAGCCGTCCGCTCGGCTTCGCTTCCGGTCAAGATCCTGCTGGTCCTGGCCATATTGATCATCATCGTGCTGGCTGCGGGGCTGGGGCCCCGGTTCTGGGATCTGTTCGTGGTGGCCGCCCTCGTGTACGGCCCCGTCGCGGTCTGGCGGGGGCACCGGACGTGGCTGGCGTCGGTGTTCGTCGCGGCCTGGGGCCTGGTGGCAGTCCTGGCCATCGCGGCGGTGGCCGGCCGGTTCAGCTCCGGCATCGTCCCCCTGGCGCTGCTGCCGTGCGCGGCGGTGCCCGTCTCGCACCTCCGGCTGCTCTCCCGCCGCTACGTTCCCTGCCGGACAGTGGCCTGGACCCAGCTCTGGGCTCTGCCGCCGGGCATGCTGGCCTGGTGGCTGGCGCCCGGCCGGCTGGTCATCAGCTACATCGTCGCCTGGGTACTGGCCTTCAGCGTGATCGCCTGGCGGCTCGGCAAGTCACAGCAGGAGGCGCGCGCGCTCAGCCGCCAGCAGGGGCGCAGCGGCGCCCTGGCCGCACCGCACCGGCCCGGCGGCCCCGCAGCGGCATCCCGCCCGCCTGGCCGTCAGGCGCCCGCCGCGAGCGCCCGCCAGTCCCGCCCGGCCGACGTGTCGCGGGTCGTGCAGACGGCCGAGGGGTCGGTGCGCCCGGCCGATGGCGTGCTGGCCCGTAACCGGGGTGGCGGCGACCAGCAGCCACCGGAGATCACGGTCGCCCAGGCCATGGCCGAGCTCGACAACATGATCGGCCTCACCTCGGTCAAGGACCAGATCCGGCAGATCACCGCGTCCGTCGAAGCCGCGCGTCGCCGGGTGATGGCGGGTTACGGGGCGGAAAAGCCGATGCAGCACTTTGTCTTCCTGGGCCCGCCCGGCACCGGGAAGACCTCGGTGGCCCGCGTCGTGGCGAAGATCTTCTATGCCTTCGGCCTGCTCGACACCCCGGTGGTAGTGGAAGCGCAGCGTGCGGACCTCGTGGGCGAGTATCTCGGGGCCACCGCGATCAAGACGAACGAGCTGGTCAACAGCGCGCTCGGCGGGGTCCTGTTCATCGACGAGGCGTACAGCCTGGTGAACGACAGCGAAGGGCAGGGCGACCGGTTCGGGCATGAGGCGATCCAGGCCCTGCTGAAACGGGCTGAGGACGACCGCACCGAACTCATCATCATCCTGGCCGGGTATGAGAAGCAGATGGAGGGGTTCCTGGCCAGCAACCCCGGCCTCAACTCCCGGTTCGGGCTCCGGGTGAAGTTCCCCACGTACTCGCCTGCGGAGCTGATGGCCCTGGCCGAGCTTTCGCTGGAGGAGCGTGGCGAGATCCTCGACGCCGACGCCCGCCCGGCGCTGTGGCGGATGATGGAGGACGTGGGCCGCCGCAGGCTCGCCGATGAGCTCGGCAACGGGCGGTATGTGCGCAGCCTGCTCGAAAAGGCGGGACGCGCCCGGGACGTCCGGATCATGACGGACGGCGCGGAGCCATCCCGGGCCGAGCTGCTCACCCTGGAGGCGTCCGACCTGGAACAGGCCGGGGCCGAGCTCACCGCCCGGTTCCGTGGCTACAGCCAGGCTCCTACGCTCGAGAGCGCCCTGGCCGAACTGGACGAGCTGGTCGGCCTGGAGCCGGTTAAGCAGCAGGTGCACGAGATCGCGGCCCAGCTGAGAGTGGCCCGGCTGCGGGAACGGCAGGGCCTGTCCAGCCAGCCTCCGGTCCGCCACTTCGTGTTCACCGGGCCGCCCGGGACGGGCAAGACCACCGTCGCCCGGATCCTCGGCCGGATCTTTACCGCGCTGGGGCTGCTGGTCCGGCCCGAGGTGGTCGAGGCGCACCGCGCCGACCTGGTCGGGGAGCATCTGGGCTCCACGGCCATCAAGACCGGGAAGCTGATCGACTCCGCGCTGGGCGGAGTCCTGTTCATCGACGAGGCTTATTCGCTGTACAACGCCGGCTATTCGAGCGGTGACGCCTACGGCTCCGAGGCGGTGGCCACGCTGCTGAAACGGGCCGAGGACGACCGTGATCGGCTGGTCATCGTGCTGGCCGGCTATCCGGCGGACATGGACCGGTTCCTGCGCAGCAACCCCGGCCTCGCGTCCCGGTTCAGCGTGCGGATCGGGTTCCCCAGCTATTCACCCGAGGAGCTGTGCAAGATCGCCGGGGTGATCGCCGAGCAGCACGGTGACTCGTTCGAGCCGGACGCGCTGCCGGTCCTCGGCGAGATCTTCAGTGCGGCCGCCGCGCGCGGCCAGATCGACGAGCTGGGCAACGGCCGGTTCGCGCGCAGCCTGTTTGAGCGGGCCTGCGCGGCACGGGACCTGCGGGTGGCGGATCTCGATGAGGACGCGAGCGCGGCGGATCTCACCACCGTGTCTGCGGCCGACCTGCGCGGCGCGTTCCGCGAGCTGGGTGGCCCCCCGCCGGGGTAAAGCCGCGGGGAATCTGTTCGCCAGCGTGGGCCCCCGGGTCCGCGGTGGCCGCTAGGTCAGCCAGGACCGGACGGCCGGTCAGCATCTGACAGGACCAGACGGCATGTCGGCATCGGTCAGGGCCGGGCGGCAGGTCAGTCGGCGGGGCCGGGCGGCAGGTCGCGGAGCGCGGCGATCAGGCTGGCCTGGTCGCCGCCGGTGTCCCGGATGACGTACATCAGGGTGTGCAGCACCGCGTGCCGGTCCTCGCCCCGGTCCAGCAGCCGCTGGGCGGCCTCCCACAGCTCGGGCGGGTCGCCCCGCCACAGCCGGTCCGCCAGCGCGAGATGGCGGTCGATATGCAGCGGGCCACTCGGCCGCCCGTTCGCGTCGTTGTGATCGGCAGCCAGCAGCGTGCGTCGGTCCGCTTCCGCAGCCGGATCCAGCCCGGCCAGGTCGGTGCCGCCGAACATGCCGCGCAGCACCGGGAAGGCGAACGCCCGGCGCGGCAGCGCCTCCAGGTCATCGTCCGGCAGGAGCCGGGACACCAGCGCCGCATCCAGGCCGAACGCTGTGGGATCCCGGTAGACCTGGGCGAACGTGCCCATCGAGTCGAATACCGCATCCAGGGTCTCCGCGATCATCTCGGCGGCCAGCCCCTGGCGCCGACCGGACCAGCGCACCCAGGCGGCCAGCACGTGCGGGATCGCGTGCTGCTCGGCCGACAGTAGGAGGACCTTGCGTGGCAGCCAGTCGAGCAGGAACGTGGAGACCTTCGCCGGGCTCATCCGCAGCGGCCGCCCGAAGTCACGGTCGCAGCCGTAGTCGATGATGTGATCGGCGCAGCGGCTGGCCGCGCGCGTGTCAGACAGGTCCTCCGCCTCGTCCGAGGCCAGGAACTCGGCCACCAGCATGGTCCGGCGATCCCGGGTCCAGGCGTGCCGGCGTGTGGTCGCCGCCCCCCAGCCAGACCCATGCCCCGTGGTCCACGGGCCCGTGCCCGAGGACATCGCACTCCAGGGAGCCGGCCCGGCGCTCTTGCCGGCCACGGGCCGCCCCGCCCTGTTGCGGGCACCGTACGCCGACCGGGCGGGCGGCAGCGTGCGGATCCGGGCCCGGATGAACGCGTGGTACGAGGCGAACGAGTCGCTCGGGGCTGGCCCCTGGCCAGCTTCGGTCACGGCCAGGGCAGTCTCCAGCAGCCGGCGCGCCTGCGGGGCTTCCACCTGGCTGAACGTAGCCCGCGCAGGGTGGCTGCCGTCCTCGGCGCTGGCCGCCCGGCAGCGCTCGAGCAGCCGGTCGACCTGGGAGGTCACCCAGCCGTCGCGGAGCATCCCGCCCGCGTTGTAGTCCACCACCATGACCAGGGCGTGCGGCTCTTCCCCGGCATAGCTGTACACGCAGACGACCTCGTCGCGATCCCCGAACACGTCGGAGTTCACGTAGCACTCACCTGCCGTCACCGCGCCCACGTGCTCGGCCCATTGCGGGCGGACCACGCCGTGCTCGATCAGCGCCAGCGCAGCCGTCTCGGCCTGCATGGCCTGCCGCGGCGTGCCCAGGCAGGCGATGCCGGACAGCAGGGCGAGCGCGGCCGGGCTGCGCTGCTGCGCTGCGTAGCTCACCAGCCCCTCGCCGACGAGTTCCTCGACATCGCCGTGCGAACTGCGTGGCGGACGTTCTCCCCACCAGGTGCCGAGCAGTTCGCTGACCATCAGCTCGGCATCCAGCGGGCTGCGGACGGCCAGGAGCTCACGGGCAGCCCGGAGCATCTCAGCGAACAGCGCGTTGGGTGGGGCGGCACTGGGGAGCACCGAGCGGGTCCCCTTCCCTCGACCTGGGTGGCCCGGCCCGCCAGTGGGCTCTCGTCGTCGGCTTTGCGGGCTCACATGCACAGCTTTCCAGATTCTCGCGGCACCGTGCCACGTCCGCGCCGGATGGTGGCCATGTTTCCGCGTGTGGCAGATATTACGGGCATCCGGGACCGCCGGCGCCGGACATTCGGGGCATCGGCTATCTCATGATCAATGCGATTCCCGGGGGCCCGAGCCAGGTTACGGGGTAGCCGGTGGCCGTGGCGGCCACGCCGCCACTTCTTTCCGGAAGACCCAGGTCGTCATGATGCCCTCGGCGCGGCGCGATATCGCCTAGGATGTGGGAAGCTCGCCTGCGTGGCCACTGTGGGTGTTCGCGGTAACGGAACGGGGCCATACCCATTGACGTGACACCGTGCTTGTGCGTTCACTGATCGCGGCGTTGCCGCTAGCCTGCTTGTGTCCGCAGTGAGCGGGAAGGAGCCGTTGCATGGCTCGAGCAGCGGGACTGGAGTGCGATGAGCACTGATACTTCCGTGCCGCAGCCCCGGGTCTCCGGGTTGGACGTCTCTGACTCGGCCCTGCTCGCCACCCTGCTCCGCGAGGCCCCCATCGGCTTCGCCTTCTTCGGGCCCGACCTGCGCGTCCGCCGGATCAACCAGACCCTGGCCCGGCTCGACGGCCTCGACCTGGAAGCACACCTGGGCCTGCTGCCCTCCCAGGTGTGGCCGGGCATGCTCGCCTCCCGGGTCGAGTCGGCCGTCCGCCACGTGCTGGCCGACGGCCAGCCCCTCTACGAGTCGAACCAGCCGGTGAGTGAGGCGGAGCCGGCTGCGCCCGAGTCTGCCGGCGCCGGGCAGTCGGGCGGCGATGCCGCGGGCGTGGACGAGGACCGGCAGTGGGCGTTCTCCTGGTTCCCCTCGCACGACCCGGCCGGGAACATCGCCGGCGTGGCGCTGATCGCGGTGGACGTCACCGACCGGCAGAACTCCGCCGAGGCGGTCCGCCGCAGCGAGGAGCGCTACCGCTCGCTGGTGCAGGCCGGTGCCCAGGTGGTCTGGGTCACCACGCCCACCGGCCAGATCGCTGAGGATTCGCCCGAGTGGCGCTGGATAACGGGCCAGAGCCTGGAGGAGTACCTGGGCAATGGCTGGCTGGACGCGATTCATCCCGAGGATCGTGAGCGGGTAGAGCGGGAATGGCGGGAATGCGTCCACGCCGGGAAGGTATTCGACAGCCGTTACCGGGTGCGCACCAAGACGGGGTCTTACCGGCATTACGACGTGCGTGCCGTCCCGATTGAGCGGGACGGAAAGATCATCGAATGGGTCGGGGCCAGCACCGATGTCACTGGCCAGCGCGAGGCCGAGGAGATGCGCGGCCGGCTGACCGAGCAGCTGTCGGCTGCCGCGCTGCGCACCGCCCGGCTGCAGCAGGCCACGTCCATGCTGGCCGAGGCCCTGACTGTGCTCCAGGTCGTCGAGGTGATCACTGAGGTCGGGCGATCGGCGATCGGCGCCGAGCGGTCGGCCGTGGCCCTGCTCGACCGGGAGCGGCTGCAGCTGCACACGATTAACCCGCTCGGGCTGCCTGAGGTCCCCGGCGCCCCGACCGGCGACATGCCGCTGGACGCGCCGAGCGTGATGACCCTGGCCATCACGTCCCGGCGGCCGGTGCTGGTGGAGAACCCCGAGTCGCTGCGGCGGCAGTTCGAGGGCGCCACGGACGTCGACCTGTTCCTCGCCCACAGCGACGAGCGGGCCTGGGTGGGGCTGCCCCTGCTGGCGGCGGGTGCGCCGCTGGGGGCGCTGCGGTTCTCGTTCACCAAGCCGCGGCAGATCACCGAGGAGGAGCGGGTCTTCCTGGAAGCCCTGGCCGGGCAGTGCGCGCTGGCCCTGGAGCGGGCCTCGCTGTTCGAGCGCGAGCACACCACGGCGGAGACACTGCAGCGCAGCCTGCTGCCGGACCGGCTGCCGAGCGTCCCGGGCATCATCCTGGAGGCGCGCTACCTGCCGGTCACCCGGAACATGGAGATCGGTGGCGACTGGTACGACGCGTTCCGGCTGCCCGACGGCCGCCTTGCCGTCGCCGCCGGGGACGTCATGGGCAAGGGGCTGACCGCGGCGGCCGGGATGGGCCGGGTCAGGAACGCCCTGCGCGCTCTGGCCCTGACCGACCCGCGGCCCGCCGCGGTGCTGGCCGGCCTGGACCGGCTGTTCACCGCGACCGAACTCGACGAGCAGGTGACGACGGTCGCATACCTGGTCGTGGACCCCGTCACCGGGGAAGGCCTGGCCGGCAACGCCGGGCACCTGCCCCCGCTGCTGCTCTCCAGGGACGCCCCGCCGAGGCTGGATACTACCGAGGCGGGCACGCCGCTGGGCTGGGCCTGCCCACGACAGCAGTACGTGTTCCGGCTCCCGCCCGGGACCACCGCGGTGCTCTACTCTGACGGGCTGGTGGAGAACCGCAGGCGCGGCCTGGACTCGGGCCTGGACGAGCTGGTGTCGGTGGCGGCACAGGCCCGGCCGGGAATGGTCGAAGACCCGGCCAGGTTGCTGGAGTACCTAGTCGACCGGATGCTTACGGGTTACGAGCAGGACGATGACGTCACCGTCCTGGTGCTGCACGTGCCCCGGCGGGATGGTACAGCGCCGCAGCGCCCGCCGGGAGGTGTCATCCCCGCGGCACGGAGGGGTAAAGCATGAGAAAGGGCAGGGTTGACCTGGTCGCGCGCCAGGTCGCCGGGAGCCGCGCCGCGCCGCTAGCTGCGGCAGCGGTTCGAGCCACCCGCAGACTCCGCCTAAGGTGGTGTTCGGGAGCTGGTCCTGTCGGGGCCGTGGGGTCATACGGCCCGGAATTGGCTTCCGGCTTGGTCCCAGCAGCGGGTTACACGAGGTAGGGTCCATTTTCCCGCTCATGAACGCAGGAGAGGTGTCTGTGTCGCCTGCCAGTTCGTGCAGTCAGGTGTCGTTCGCGGCTCGGCAGGCCGCCGTCCAGCGAAGGAAGGGGTGACCGCGGTGGGAAGCGCGGCGCGCTCCGCAGCGCGGAGGCAGCCAGGGCCGGAAGGCCAGGGCGGACAGGTGGAGGCTTCCCGGCGTCCTGGATCTGCGGATCCCGCTGGTCCGCGGGTGGACCGGGCGGTCACGCTGGTGGACGCTAATGGGACGGCCCCCGCACAAGAGGCTCCGGCATCTCCGGAGCGAGATGACGCCGCCAGGTCCCGGCGGCGTAAGAAGAACTCTGGTGGGCGAGGCGAGGCGCGGCAGGCCGTCGGCCGGTCCGGCAACGGCTCGGCACCGGGCGGCCAGGGGGGTTCAGGCATAGTGAGTGAGGATCCGGACCTGGCCGCGGCGGGCAGTGACGCGGTTGGCCTGGCGGAGGTGACAGACCTGACAGACGTCGCGGATCTAGACGCTGACGTGGGTCCCGGTGATGTCGATCTGGCTGAGGGTGCCATCGACACCGCTGAACTCGACGACTTGGAAGTGGACCTCGAGGTCGATGTGGTCGATGTGGTCGAGGACGTAGCCGACGAAGAGCCGTCCGACGAGGACGACGACTCGGCCACCGGCGGTCCAGCGGGCAAGGTGGCGGAGGCCACCGCAGATGCCCCGGCCCCGGCCGCGGTGGTAGCCGAGACGGCAGCCAAGCCGGCCGGCCCGGAGGAAGAGGCGTTCGTCTACGGGGACGACGATGACGACCTGCCGGCCGCCCAGGTGGCTTCGGCAGGCGCGACCGCGGACCCCGTCAAGGACTACCTGAAGCAGATCGGCAAAGTGCCGCTGCTCAACGCGGAGCAGGAAGTCGAGCTGGCCAAGCGCATCGAGGCCGGGCTGTTCGCCGAAGAGAAGCTCGCCGAGGGCATGGACGGCCCCGGCTCGGCCGCGCGGCTCGACATGGAGTGGATCGCCGAGGATGGCCGCCGGGCCAAGAACCACCTTCTCGAGGCCAACCTGCGCCTGGTCGTGTCGCTGGCCAAGCGGTACACCGGCCGCGGCATGCTGTTCCTGGACCTGATCCAGGAGGGCAACCTGGGCCTGATCCGCGCGGTCGAGAAGTTCGACTACACCAAGGGCTACAAG
>DATCFY010000097.1:0-2626 GCA_036509255.1 Streptosporangiaceae bacterium | reverse complement strand
GGCATCGGCCACGATCATCCGCTTGGATGCATTGCAGGCCTGGCCGCTGTTCTCCATCCTGGCCGCTGCGGCCGTCCGGGCCACGTTCGGCAGATCGGCACCGTCCAGCACGATGAACGGATCAGAGCCGCCAAGCTCCAGAACCACCTTCTTCAGGTTTTGCCCAGCCACAGCGGCCACGGCCGACCCAGCCCGCTCGCTGCCTGTCACCGACACCCCGGCGATGCGGGGGTCCGCGACCATGCCGGCGACCTGCTCGTTGCTCGCGAAGATGTTGATATAGGCGTCTTCTGGCAGCCCGGCATCGCGGAACAACCGCTCCATGGCCAGGGCTGACTCCGGGCATTGCGGCGCATGCTTGAGCACGATGGTGTTGCCGATCATCAGGTTCGGCGCTGCGAACCGGGCGACCTGGTAATACGGGTAGTTCCACGGCATGATGCCCAGCAGCGCGCCGATCGGGGTCTTGCGCACCCACGCCGTGCCCGGCAAGTTAGAGGCCAGCGGCTGGTCCTCGAGGAGCGCCGCCCCGTTGTCGGCGTAGTACTCGTAGATGGCCGCGACGAACCGAAGTTCACCCTTTGCGGCCTTGGTGACCTTACCCATCTCCCGGGTGATGATCGCGGCCAGCTCGGTGGAGCGCTCGCGATACAGCTGGGAGACCCGGTGCAGGATCCCGGCGCGCTCTTCCATCGGAGTGCGCCGCCACGAGGTGTAGCCACGGTCGGCTCTCCCCAGCACGTCACTGACCACTGCGTCAGTCGCCGTCGGGTACTCACTTTCGACCTTCCCGGTGGCCGGGTTCACTACCTGGTACATCATCGAGCCTGCCTCCATACAACATCGGGTCCGTCCATTACACGCCTGGACGGCGCGCAGGGGGATCAACGGGACGCGGCGGCGGGCTGGGTGCCCGCCGCCGCGTCCTGCTTACCTGGCCTGCTGTCGTTTACTTCACCGGGCCATTGACCAGGGTCAGGGACGAGGTGTGGCTCTGCTTGCTCGTGTCCACCCAGGTCAGTGACACCGTCGCGCCTGGCTTGTACTTGAGCATGACGCCGGTCAGGCCGCTGGCGGTGGTCACCGACTGGCCGCTGACCCCGGTGATCACATCACCGGCGCGCACGCCCGCCTTGTACGCCGGGGTGCCCGGGTAGACCGTGCAGACCAGCGCACCCGACTTGGTGGGCACCTGGTAGGCGGTCCCGACGCCGCTCTGCGCGAGGCAGGCGGTGGCGTCAGCGACCGAGTCCACGCCCACGCCCATGAAGCCCTTCGGCCCGATCAGGATGTGGCCGCTGGCGTTCCCGGCGGCGATCTTCTTGGCGATGGCCAGCGCCCGGTCGATGGGGATCGCGTACCCCATCGAGGTCCCGGCGCCGCCCAGCTGCTGGCCGTTCGCGGCGGTGTCCATGCCGATCACCTGGCCAGCCGCGTTGGACAGCGGGCCGCCCGAGTCACCTTCCGCGATCGGCGCGTTGGTCTGCAGCATGTTGTGCAGCGTCTCGCTGTTCTGGCCGCTGCCCGAGTCGCTCGCTGTGATGGTCCGGCCCACGGCGGTGATGGTGCCCTGGGTCACGGTGGGGCTGCCCCCCGTGCCGCCGGCGTTCCCCATGGCCACGACCCCGGTGCCCAGGCCGACCTTGGACGAGTCACCCACCTGCACCGTCTTCAGCCCGGAGGCGCCCTGCAGCTTGATCAGGGCCACGTCATCGGTGGGGTCCACCCCGATGACCGTGGCCTGGTACTTCCGGCCCGCCACCACGGTCGTCGCGGTGAGGTGCGTGGAGCCCTCGACCACGTGGTTGTTGGTCAGCACCACGCCGTTGGAGGAGAGGACCATGCCGGTCCCGGCGGCCGCGCCGTCCTCGTACTTGAGCGTGGAGTTGATGTCCACCATGCCCGGAGTGACCTTGCTGGCCACCGAACCCTCGTTGAGGTTGGTGGTGTTGTTGCCCCCGGCGTTCCGGTTCGGCGAGGGGATCTGCTGGGAGGAGATGGTGTTGGGGGACTGGGAGTTGTGGTTCAGCGCCACCACGGCGCCCGCCCCTACTCCCGCGGCCAGCGCGGCCACCACCACGTAGACCAGGGCCCGCGCGCCGCGGTGGCGGCGCGGCGGTTCCGGCTCCTGGCCGTAGCCGATGATGTCGCCCGAACCCCAGCCGCCACCGGATCCGCCTGGCGGCGGACCCCAGGGGCCGCCGTAGCCACCGGACTGGCCATAACCGCCTGGCTGGCCGTAGCCGCCCGGCTGGCCGGACTGGCCGTAGCCGCCTGGCTGACCTACCTGGCCGTATCCGCCGGGCTGGCCGCCTTCACCGGCCTGGCCTACCTGGCCGTAGCCGCCTGGCTGGCCACCTGCACCGGGCTGGCCACCTGCACCGGGCTGGCCCACCTGGCCGTAGCCGCCCGGCTGGCCGTATCCCGGCTGGCCAAACGCGGCGGTCGGCTGGCTGTGCCCGGGCTGTCCATATCCGGGCGGGCCGTAAGTCGGCTGGATGTAGCCAGGCTGGACCGGCTGGCCACCCAAGCCGAGGCCCGCCAGGCCCTGCTCAGACCCGCCCGGCGGCTGAAGTTCCTGGCCGGATGACTGCTGCCCAGCGGGGTCCTGGCCCTGGCTACCGGA
>DATCFY010000096.1:0-2813 GCA_036509255.1 Streptosporangiaceae bacterium | reverse complement strand
CCGACCATCATCCGGGCGTGCTCGATGATCAGGAACATCTGGCGGATGCCGTCGTGCACCCCGCCGACCAGGGTGCCGACCGCCGGGCGCTCGCCGCCGAAGGTGAGCTCGCAGGTGGTGGAGGCCTTGAGGCCCATCTTGTGCTCGACCCCCGTGACGCGGGCGCCGTTGCGCTCGCCGAGCTCACCGTCCCGGCCGACCAGGTACTTGGGGACCACGAACATGGACAGGCCCTTGGTGCCGGGCCCGGCGCCCTCGGGGCGGGCCAGCACCAGGTGGAAGATGTTCTCGGCCATGTCATGCTCGGCGCTGGTGATGAACCGCTTGACGCCCTCGATGTGCCAGGTGCCGTCGGGCTGCTCGATCGCCTTGGTCCGGGCGGCCCCCACGTCCGAGCCGGCTTCCGGCTCGGTCAGCACCATGGTGCTGCCCCACTTGCGGTCGATGGCCCGCTGCGCGAACTCCTGCTGCTCCGGGGTGCCGATGGCCCACAGCACCTGGGCGAAGTTCGGGCCGCCGGAGTACATCCAGACCGCGGGGTTGGCCCCCAGGATCAGCTCGGCCACCGACCAGGCCAGCGTGCGCGGCGCGGCGATCCCGCCCAGCTCGGCCGGCAGGTCGAGGCGGAACCACTCGGCGTCCATGAACGCGGCGAACGACTTCTTGAAGCCCTCCGGCATCCGCACCGACGCGGTCTCCGGGTCGAACACGGGCGGGTTCCGGTCGGCGTCCGCGAAGGACGCGGCGATCGGGCCGGTGGCCAGCCGGTTCACCTCGTCGAGGATGCCGCGGGCGGTCTCCTCGTCGACCTCCGGGTAGGGCTCACGGCCGAGCAGGTCCTGGCGGCGCAGCACCTCGAACAGGTTGAACTCGATGTCGCGAAGGTTGCTCTTGTAGTGACCCATGGCCGCCCCCATTCTGAAGAGCAGTTCTGACAACCGTTGATGCGCCCAGGACTGCTACCGGCGAGTAACAAAGGCCATGATACCCGTTGGTAACCGGGTTGGCCATGGGTGCGGGATCAGCCGACCGGGAGGATGTTCACCGCACGGGCGATGACCAGCGCGCCCAGCGAGAGGGACACCGCCGACTGGACCAGCATGGTCAGCTTGGCCCAGCGGGCCAGCGGCATGACGTCGGTCGGGCTGAACGCGGTGGCGTTGGTGAACGACAGGTACAGGTAGTCCACGAACCGCGGCTCCCAGTCCGGGTCGACCAGATGGTCGATGGTCATCTGCGGGAACAGGAAGTCCAGGTACTGGAAGGTGCCGTAGGCCCGGTGCACCGGGCCGCCCCGGTCGAATTCCCAGTACCAGAGGGCGAACGCGATCACGTTGGTGCCCCAGATAGCGGCCCCGGAGGCGAGCAGCGGGCCCGGCGCCGTGCCGGCGCGGCCGAGGATGATGTGCTGGATGAGCAGCACCGCGGAGGCCGCGTTCGCCGTGGTGATGAGGAGGATCAGCACGATGCTGACCCAGCGGACGAAGGGCCCGCGCCGCTCGATCCGCACCGGGTTGGCGATGGCCAGGGCGAGCAGCACCCCGCCTTCGAGGACGGGCAGCAGGTTCTGCGGCAGCGGGTGCATGGTCAGCTGGTCCGGCAGCAGGAGCTGCAGGACGATAGCGATGATCACGCTCATGGTGACCGGCCAGCGCGGCTCACCCCGGGTCCTGCGCCGCCAGGCCGGCATGGCCTCCTGCACGTCCTCCACGGCCTCGTGCTCGGCGCGCTCGGCCCTGGTCACCAGGGCGTACCAGACCGGGTTACGGACCCGGCCGGGGTGCGGGGGGCGGAGCATGCGGTTGCTGCCGACCGGGCGCGGCGGCGGGTGCTGGCCGGCGGCGGGCCCGTCCGGGGAACCACCTGGTGGCGGCTCTGGCTGCATCTACCCATTGTTGACCTGGTCCGGCCGTGCTTTGGTGTCGTTACCCGGCATTCCGCGCCGGCCCGGCTCTCACGGCGAGGTGACCCATGGCGCTCGGTGTCAGCGAAGAGCATCTGGAACTGGCCGCATCGGTCCGCGGCTATGCCGAGCGGCACGGCGGCCCGATGCCAGGCCTGCTGGGGCTGCACCTGCCGGAGGAGTCTGGCGGGCAGGGCTACGGTCTCGGCGAGCTGGCGGTGGCCCTGGAGGAGCTGGGGGATGCCCTGGTCCCGGGCGGGTTCCTGCCCACGGTGCTGGCGAGCACGGTGCTGGCTAGCACGGTGCTGGCTAGCACGGTGCTGCGCAGGAGCGGCCCAGTCGGCGACGACATCCAGAAACTGCTGGCCGGGCTGGCGGACGGGTCGCGGTCCGGGGCCGTGGCGCTGGGCGCCGGGCTGACCGGCACGCCTGCCGACGGCGGCCTGATCCTCGACGGCGAGTCGGGGCCGGTTCTCGGGGGCAGCCTGGCCGACCTGGTGATACTGCCGGTGCTGCACGGGGCGGGTGGGGCCGGCCCGCAGGAGCGCTGGGCCGTGGTGGACGCCGCGGACCTGGCCGTCACCGGGCTGGACAGCCTGGACCTGACCCGCCCGCTGGCCACGGTCCGCGCCGACCGGGTGCCGGTCCCCGCCGGGCGGGTCCTGCCCGGCCTCGGCCGCACCGAGGTCACCAGCCTGGCGGCCACCCTGTTCGCCGCGGAAGCGTCCGGTATCGCGGGCTGGGCCGTGCGGACCGCGGCGGAGTACGCGAAGATCCGGCACCAGTTCGGCCGGCCGATCGGCCAGTTCCAGGCGGTCAAGCACCGGTGCGCCCGGATGCTCACCGCGGCCGAGCAGGCCGCCGCGGCCGCCTGGGACGCCGCGGCCGCCTGGGATGAGGTGCCCGTGCG
>DATCFY010000095.1:0-19520 GCA_036509255.1 Streptosporangiaceae bacterium | reverse complement strand
GGCACCGGGGTGGCGGTGCTGCCCGGGCGCCACCCGGTGCTGGTGGCCAAGCAACTCGCTACCCTGGCCGGCCTGGCCCCGCGGCGGGTGCTGCCCGTGTTCGGCCTTAAGCCGGCCCGCCCCGCGGAACTGGCCGCGTTCCCGGTGCCGCCCGGCCGCCGGGCCGCCGTCTTCGACGAGTCCCTCACGCTGATCCGGCTGCTGCTCAGCGAGGAATCCGTGTCGCTGCGAGGCGAGTTCTTCACGGTCGAGTCCGCGAGTATCGGCCCGCGGCCAGCCCGGCCGCTGGACATCTGGCTCGGCGGCAGCGCCCCGGGGGCGTTGCGGCGCGTCGGGCGGCTCGGCGACGGGTGGCTGGCCAGCTTCCTGACCCCGGCCGAGGCGGAGGCGGGCCGGCGGGCCATCGAGGCGGCCGCCGCCGAGGTAGGCCGGGAGATCGAGCCGGACCACTACGGCATCAGCCTGGCGGTGGCGGACGACGCGTCGCGGCCCGCGCTGCTGCAGGCCGCACGAAGCCGCCGCCCGGACGTGGATCCGGAGCAGCTGATCGCGTCCGGCTGGGACGGTGCCCGCGCAATGATCGGGGATTACGTGGCCGCCGGGCTGACCAAGTTCGTGATCCGGCCCGGCTGGGCGCCGGTCGACCCGGACCAGTTCACCGCGGACTTCGTCCGCGAGATGGTGCCGCTGCAGACCTGATCCGGCCCCGGAACCCGGTCAGCCGTAGGCGAGCACGACCCAGACCGGCCCGCGGGCGAACGTCATCCGCTGCCCGGAGCTGGTCGTGAACGTGGTGCCGTCCGACCCGTGCGGACGCGCCCACCGGGCCTGCCACGCCTTACCGTCGCGGAGCACCACCGCCCGGCCAGAACCGGTGCTGTACGCGTACGGCGCCGGCCCGCCCCATTCCCGGAAGCGTGAGGAGCCGACCCTGGTGTACTGGATCACCACGGTGGCCGCGCCCAGCTGACCGCCGCCGGCGCCTCCTGCCGCCGGCCCGGACGTCGCCCGCGCCCCGTCCATCCAGACCATCCACCGGCCGGTCCGTGACGACCAGCGGAAGGTGAACGTGGCAGCCGGGTAGGACACCGACTTCGCCGCGGTGACCTGGCCACCGGAAGGCGCCGGGCCGAACCGGAAGCCGATGTCATGGGCGGTGCTGGCCCCATGGGCTTCGGCCAGCAGCTGGCGGGTGCGGGCGTACAGGTTGTACGGGGCGACCCGGCTGGTGTCCCGGTAGTAGCCGCCGACCAGCCCGTCGTAAAGGTCCACGATGCGGGCCCGCTCCACCACCGGCAGCAGCTGGGGCTGGGCTCCGGAGTAGGCGAACGCGGGGCGGCCAAACTGGCGCAGCAGCTGCAGGTCGTCGTCCCGGGCGCTGCGCACCGGGCCGATGACCGGCGGGAAGTGAGAGGAGAACACGGCACAGAACCGGCTGAGGCCGCCCTCGACGGGCAGGACATAGACGATGTCGGCCTGGCTGAGCCCGGTCTGCGGCCGCGCGGTGACGATGTTGTCGATCTTCACGGCCAGCACCGGGCCGAGCGACGTCACGGGCTCCCCGGTGAATGGGGAGACGAGCTGCTGGGCCACCGGCGTGACCGGCTTGACGGGCGGGCTGGCCGGCGCGGGCCGGGACCGGAGAATGAGCAGGCCCGCCAAGACCAGGACACACGCCGCCACGGCGCTGCTGGCCACGATGATGATCCTGCGCTGGTTCCGCATCTCGACGTCGCCCTCGATCCGCGGGGAACGACGGGACCAGCTAAGGTGCGTGGCCGGCCGTCACTCCTCCCGCTGTTATTCTTCCCCGCCGCGCCCCGTCCTAGCCGGGCAGAACGTCCCCGCCCGGCCGCCGATGGTCCGCCGCTGTGGTCCCGCCGGCTGTCCCCGCATAGCCGCCTGATTCGCGGGCAGCGGTCGTTCATGTGAGCGGTCACGTGCGCGCCCGGGCAACGGGGCCCGGCCGGCTGCGGCCGCGGAAAGGGGCGTGGCGTCATGATCGGAGATCAGCGGCACGCGGCACAGCCCGGCCAGCCCGGCCACCACGAGGCCCCGGAAACCGCTGGCCAATCCGCTGACGCAGTGTCGGCCTTCTCGTTAACCGCCCTCCGGGGCACGCCTCGTTACACCTACCTGGTCGCTGCGGTCGCCGCGCTGGGCGGGATGCCGTTCAGCTACGACATCGGCGTGATCAGCGGGGCGGAGAACCTGCTCAAGAGCAGCTTCCGGCTCAGCAGCACGACCGAGGAACTGGCCGTCTCCGCCGTGCTGATCGGTGCGGTCATCGGCGGCATCATCGGCGGCCGGCTGGCCGACCGGTTCAGCCGCCGCCGGACGCTGATCGCGCTGGCCATCCTGTACGGGGCTGGAGCCCTGCTGACCGCGTTCTCGTTCGATCTCGTCTCGTTCCTGGCGTTCCGGATCATCACCGGCGTCGCGGTGGGCGCGTCGTCGATGGTCGTCCCGGCCTACATCGCCGAGATGTCCCCGGCCCGCATCCGTGGCGGTCTGGTGGTGCTGCAGCAGCTGGCCATCTCGGGCGGCATCCTGCTGTCGTACGCGCTGAGCTTCGCGTTCGACTCGGCCGGCTGGGGCTGGCGGCCGATGTTCGGGTTTGCCGTGCTGCCCGCCCTGGCCCTGGCCATCGGCATGCTGTTCATGTCCTACTCTCCCCGGTGGCTCGGCATGAACGACCGCTGGGACGAGGCTGCCGCGGTCCTCGAGCGCATCGACCCGGAGCACAAGGAGGACGAGCTCGACCTGCTGCGCCAGGATGTGGCCGGCACCGAGGGCACATCCTGGCGCGAGCTGCTCCGCCCGGGCCTGCGCGGCAACTCGCTGCTGCCGACGATCTACGTGGGGGCCACGTTGTTCGTGTTCGTGCTCCCGACGATCGCCTTCGTCGACGTGGTCGGCCGCAAGAAGCTGTTCTATCGAGCCGGGAAGCAGTCCGCTGACGCGGAGGCCGCGTTTCAGTAGCCGGGCGGCCAGGAGTGCACGGGCTCGTTGGTGTGCATGTGCTCGATGTAGCGCTGGGTCATCCGGCGCAGCGCCGCGGGCCGGTCAAGCCGGCCCCGGCGCTCCAGCTGATGCACGGTCTCCGCCTGCCACGTCGCGCCGGTGCGGCCGGCCAGGCAGCGCTGCTCGATGATGCCGAGGCAGCGGTCGGCGTGCCGGGGCTCCACGCCCCACCGGGTCAGCCCCTCGCGGGCCAGGGGCAGCAGCCGCCGCAAGACGAGCTCGGTGGCGGGCACCACGCCGAGTCCTGGCCAGTACAGGGACGCGTCGATGCCGTGCCGGGCCGCCTCCATCAGGTTCTCCCCCGCGGCGGCGAACGACATCTGGGTCCAGATCGGCCGTTCGGCCTCGGCCAGCGCGCGGACCAGCCCGTAGTAGAAGGCGGCGTTGGCGGTGATGTCCGCGGCGGTCGGGCCGGCGGGCAGCACCCGGTTTTCCACCCGCAGGTGCGGGCGTCCGTCCGTGACCGCGTACACCGGCCGGTTCCAGCGGTACACCGTGCCGTTGTGCAAGGTCAGCTCGGCCAGCTGGGGGGCGATCCCCCGCTCCAGCTCGGCCAGCGGGTCCTCGTCCGCGCAGAGCGGCAGCAGCGCCGGGAAGTAGCGGATGTTCTCCTCGAACAGGTCGAAGACCGAGGTGATCCACCGTTCACCGAACCAGACCCGGGGGCGCACCCCCTGCACCTGGAGCTCCTCCGGCCTGGTGTCAGTGGCCTGCTGGAACAGGGTGATCCGGGTCTCCCGCCACAGCTCGCGGCCGAACAGGAATGGTGAGTTGGCAGCCAGCGCCACCTGCACGCCAGCGATGGACTGCGCGGCGTTCCAGTAGCTGCCGAACGCCTCCGGGCTAACCTGCAGGTGACACTGAACGCTTGTGCAGGCCGCCTCGGCCATGATGTTGTCCACGTGGGTCAGCAGGTGTTCCTGGCCCTCGATGGCGATCCGCGCGTCCTCCCCGCGCGCCGCGCAGATCTGCTCGTTCAGCAGCCAGAACCGCGGGTTCTCCGACATGGCGTCCTCGCTCACGTCGGCTTGCTGGATGCTGGGCAGGATGCCCACCATGGCCAGCCGGCTGCCCACGTCCCTGGCCCGCTGGTCCGCGTGCTTCAGGCTGGCCAGCAGCTGCGCCTCCATCTGGTCCAGCGCGTCCCCGCACAACGGCCGCGGCGGGATGTTGATCTCGATGTTGAACCGGCCGAGCTCCGGGGCCCAGGACGGGTCGCCGATCGCGTCCAGCACGTCGGGGCTGCGCATCGACGCTGTGCCCGAGTCGTCCACCAGGTTGACCTCGACCTCCAGGCCCACCTGCCGGGTGGAGGTCTCGAACCAGGAATCGCGCAGCATGCGCGCCAGCACGTCCAGGCACTGGCGCACTTTTTCCCGGTAGCGGCGGCGGTCTTGCTGGCTCACCGTGATCGCTGGAACGTCCCTGCCCATCGGCCCCTCCGCGCGCGACCATGGAGATGGCCTCCTGCCCACCCTGACACGTCAAACTCTGTCTGACCAGACACGATGCGGCGCACAAAGGTCTAAGGGGAGCAAATTCAGGCTGGGCTGATCTGGTTGGCCGGAGGCAGTCCCTCGACCAGGACCCGCTGGACGTTCGCCCATGCCTCGGTATACAGGCGGCGGGCCGCCTCGTAAGCCACGCCCGCGATGTGCGGCGTGTACAGCACCCGGTCCGTCGCGGCCGCCGACAGGGTGAGCAGCGGCGACTGTGCCTCGGGCGGTTCCTGCGCGTAGACGTCCACGACCGCGCCGCCCAGGTGGCCGTCCTCAAGCGCGGCGGCCAGCGCGGCCTCGTCCACCACGCCGCCGCGCGACGCGTTGACCAGGATGGCGCCAGGCCGCATCCGGCGCAGCTCAGCCTGGCCAATCAGGCCCCGGGTGGCGGGCACCAGCGGCACGTGCAGCGTGACCACGTCGCTGTCGGCCAGCAGCGCGCCGAGGTCCAGGCAGCCCAGGCCGAGCGCCGCGGCCGCAGCCGGGTCGCGCGGGGCCGGGTCGCTGTAGCCGACCTGCGCCCCGGCCGCCCGGAACAGCCTGGCCACGGCCAGCCCGATCTGCCCCAGACCGACCACCTCCACGGTGGCGGAGTGCAGGCTGCGCACCGCGGCCGGGGTCAGCCGCCCGCGCACCTCCCGGTACCGGCCCGCGCGGATCTCCCGGTCAGCCAGGGCCAGGCCGCGCAGCACGCTGCCGGTGGCCAGCAGCACGTACTCGGCCACCTCGCGGGCGTTGGCCGCGGGCACGTTGGCCACCGCCACCCCGGGCCGGCCAGTGAACGCGGCGGCGCCCCGGTCCACCCCGGCCCCGGTGAACTGGACCAGCTCCACCCGGGCGGCCCGGTCAGCCCAGGCCCGGTCCAGGGCCGGGCCGACGGACGCCAGCACCACCGCGCGGGCGGTGGCCAGGTCCGCGTCCGGGACGGCGTCCGGCTCGGCGGCGAACCGGATCGCCAGGTCACCCGGCGGCTGCACGCCGACCTCGCGGAAGTCGGCTTCCGGCCGCAGGCACAGGACGTCGGCGCTCACCGGGCCGCCCCGCCCTGCGTGCTGGCCGGCCCGGCGGCAGGATCGCCGGCCGGCCCGGCGGCTGGCTCACTGGTCACCGCGGCCAGGTCGGGCACCGGGAAGAAGCACAGGCTGACCAGGTCACCAGGGCCGGGGTTGCGGGTCTGGTGCGGTTCCCCGGGCGAGACCACGATCACGTCACCCGGTCCCACCGGCCAGGTCCGCGACGGCGTGGTGAACTCCCCTGCCCCGGAGACGATCACGATGACCTCCGGGCACCCGTCGTGCCAGTGCGGGCCACGGGCCGGCCCGGAGCCGCCCTGGGGCGGGATCGTCACCCGCCGGACCGTCACGTCGTAGCCGCCCTCGGCCCCGGACACCAGCTCCGCCGCGGACCGCCCGGGCAGCGTAAGGACGCGGCCGCCCCCGGCCGCGATCACGTCCGTCATGCCGGACCTCCTGGCTGAACTCCTGGCTGAACTCCTGGCTGAACCGTGGCGAGGGCCTGGAGCACACGGTCCAGGCGCGCCGCGATTTCCGTCCCTATCTCCGCAACGAAAACCTTCGCCTCATCCTCACTCGCCCCAGCGGGATCGCCGTACCAGCCGGTGAGCGACATGGTCCGGACGTCGGTGAGCACCGGCTGGAACGAGCGGTCCCGGCGGAGCTGGTCGGCCAGCTCACCGCGCTGCCGGTCCCCGCTGCCCTCGGCCCGGTCCAGGTGCACGAGGTCGGGGCGGCAGCACAGCACCGACCAGGTCTCGATCTTGCCGCCGTGGGTCAGCCCCCCGGCCCGCGGCCCGAAACGCTCCTCGGCGACGTAACAGGCCTGGACCACGACCACGGCCAGGCCGATCTCCCGGTGCAGCCGCTCGGCCGCCAGGGCCAGGGCCGGGATGTTGCCCTCGTGCCAGTTCAGGATCACGAACTCCTGCGCACCGTGCGCGGCCAGCGAGGAGCCGATGTCGATCACCACGTCCTGCAGCGTGCCGGGCCGCAGCGACACCGTCCCCGGGTACGGCATGTGCATGGGGGTCACGCCCAGCGGGCACAGCGGCAGCACCAGGGCGTCGACGTGCCCGGCCACCTCGTCCGCGATCGCGGTGGCGGCGAAGAAGTCGGTCCCGGTCGGCAGGTGCGGGCCGTGCTGCTCGACGCTGCCCATGGGCAGGATCACCCGGGGGCTGCGGGCCAGCGCGGCGGCGATCTCCGGGTCGGTCAGCTCGTCGAACCGCCGGCTGGGCCGGGCGGCGGGTGCGGGCGCCATCAGCCTGGCTCCTCGATCTCGGCCATGATCTCGCTGGTCTCGGTGGGCTGCCCGGTGCGCAGCGATCGCGCCGCGGCCTGCAGCACCGCGACGTTGGCCAGCGCCTCGGCCAGGCCCACCTCGACCTGGGCCGTGCCGCGGATCGCCCCGGCGAACTCCTCGATCTCCTCGCGGAGATGATCGCGGGGCGGCAGCGGCACCTCCTCGGTGGCCAGGACGCGGGCGTCCGGGTTGGCGCTGTCCGCCGCGATCACGGTCCGGGTCAGCCGGGTGTGCGCGTCGGTCTGGGCCGAGGTGCTCCACCAGGAGAAGTCCAGCTCGTAGCGGAGCCGCGCCAGGCGTGCGTACACGTCGATGGTGAAGCTGCCCGGGGAGAGCCAGTTGCAGCCCAGGTAGCCGAGGGACTCGTCGAACTCGAGCAGGACCCCGACGGCCAGCAGGTTGGCGATCCCGGGGCGGGGCGCCTGGCCCATGGCCACCGCCCGGCGGGCCGGGCCGAGCAGGTACTGCAGGTTGTCGATCTGGTGGATGCCCAGCTGGGTCAGCGGGCCACCGGGCGCCTGGACCGGGTCCGCCCGCCAGTCACCTTCCTTGAGCTCGAGGCCGCGCTCGTTCCCGAACACCGCCTCCACCATCGAGGGGGCACCCGCGGCCCCGCTGTCCAGCATGCTTCTCATGGCCCGCAGCCCGGACAGGCGCCGGGCGCTGTGCCCGCACGCGAACACGATCCCGGAGCCGAGCACCGCGGCCCGGATCCGGCGCAGGTCGGCCAGGGCCACCGCGACCGGCTTCTCGGTGTACACGTGCTTGCCGCGGGCGGCCGCAGCCTCGATGATCGGCGCGTGCTGGTCGTTGGGCGCGGTGATCACAATGCCGTCGACGTCGCGGCGGGCCAGCAGCGCCCCGAGCGACTCGTCCTGGCCGCAGCCGAAGTCAGCGGCGAAGGCTTGCGCCGCTCCGGGTTGCGGGTGAAGCAGGTGCGCAGCTCGACCAGGGGACTGCCGGCGTAGGCCCGGGCCATCACCCGGGCCCACCGGCCGAGGCCGACCGCGGCCAGGCCGACCGGGCCAGAGCCCGGCGGAACCGGGCTCCCCGGGGCCTGGCCGCGGCCGGCGCGGTCCGCGGAATCCGCTTCCGTCACGAGGCGCCCAGCTTGGCCGCGGCCGCGTTGGCGTACTGCGGGTCGACGATCTGGCTGTAGGTCGGCTGGCTGGGGATGTCCTTGTACTTAGCCAGCACGCCGGCCGTGTAGTTGACCGCGGCCGGGTTGAGCCCGGTCCCGTCCGGCCAGGTCTTGGCGGACTGCAGGAACTTCACCGCGTACGCGACCGCGGCCTGGTCCTCCCCGCTGACCTTGGTGCCCAGCGCGATCAGTGCGCTGGTGTGCGCCGGGTCGTTCATCCAGCGGTCGGCCAGCATCATCGCGGTCAGGAAACGGACCACGACCGCCTTGTGCGCCTGGCCGTACTTGTCGAGCATGCTGACCCCGCCGTACCACCAGTTCGGGAAGACCTTGTACTCCGACGAGAGCACCTTCGCCCCCTTGAGCTGGTGGGTGATGACATAAGCGTCGTCGGCGTGGAACACGGCCGCGTCGATCTTCTTGGCGACCATGGCCGGCACGAACTCCGACCGCACCATGTTGATCGGCTTGACCTGGCTCAGGCTGACCCCGGCGGGCTCCAGGCAGGCCTGCAGCAGCGTGATGGAGAACCCGTCCGTCCCGGTGGACCCGACCGGCTTGCCGATCAGGCCCTTCGCGGTGCTGATGCCGGGGGCGTCGATGCACTGGGTGTCCAGCTTGGTGCCGTAGGCCCAGATGGCGTGGATCGGCGCGTGCTGCGCCGCGGCCTCGATCGAGTCGGTGCCCGAGCTGAAGCCGAAGTCGATGCTGCCAGCGGTGGTGCCCAGCTCGGTCTGCAGGCCGTTCGGCATGCTGATGAACTTGACGTGCAGGTGCTCCTTGCTGAAGAAGCCCTCCTGCTGCGCCACGTAGGGGCCGAAGAAGATGGCCTTCGGCGGGGACAGCGCGATCCCGACGTTGACCGAGGCCCAGGCGTTGGGGTCGCTCGAGGAGGAGGACGTGGAGCTGGCGGAGCTGCCGCAGGCGGATAGTCCCAGCGCGGCCACGGTGCCGGCGGCGGCCAGCGCCGTCCAGCGGGGCCGGCCGGGACGCCGGACGATGCGGCGGAGGGCAGAAGGTTCTTTCATCGGATTCCTCATTTGATGGGGACGCTGATGCGTCATTGCGCCCACGGGGCGACCTTGCGCTGGACGAGGGTGATCAGGCCGCGGAGGATCACGCCGAGAGCCATGATCACCAGGAGAACGGCCAGGGCCTGATCGGTGTGATAGGTCTGCGCCGCAGTTTCGAGCAGGTTGCCGAGCCCGCTGAGCTGGGTGAAGATCTCGGCGATGAACATGCCGACCAGGCCCATGGCCACGCCCTGGGCGGCACCGGACGCGATGTAAGGCGCGGTACCGGGCAGCAAGACATGGCGCCACAGGCCGGCCCGGCCCATCCGCAGCGAGCGGGCCACCTCGAGCAGGTCGCCGTCGATGTTCCTGACCCCGTAGGACACGCTGACCACGCAGGGGAAGAGCACGAACAGGGCGATGATCAGCTCCTGGGTGAACACCCCGAAGCCGAGCCAGATGCTCAGCAGCGGGACGATCGCCACCATCGGGGTCGCGTACAGCGCGTACACGTACAGCCCGACCGCGGCCTCGACCCGGCGGTAGGCGCCGATGAACATACCGAGCGCCACCCCCGCGACCACGCCGATCAGGTAGCCGACGGCGAAGGTCCACACGCTGTACCAGAGGGCGCTCCCCAGCCCCTGGTGCCGGAACAGGTCAACCAGCGCGCCCAGTACCCGGGTCAGCGGGTCGAAGACGATCGCCGTGGCCTTGGAGCCGTAGTACTGCCAGGCGGCCAGCACGATGACCAGCGAGACGATTCGGATCAGCAGGTAGATGCGGCGGCTGCGGCGCGAGCGCTGGCGCTGCCGCTGCTCGATCGCCGCCTCGATCTGCTCTCTGCTTTCACCGACTTTCGGGGAGGCCTGCGGGCCCTGGCCCCCGGCGGCGGAGCCCGGGCTCGCCCCGGCCCCCCCCGGCCGGCCCGGCGGACCCGGCCGGCCTGGGCGCCCCGACTGACCCGGTGTCCCGGCCCGTCAGCTCGCTCATGCGTCACCTGCCTGTTCCGCTGGTTCTCCGGCCTGCTCCGCAGCGGACTGGCGTAGCTGCTGCCAGATCTCCTCGCGCAGGCCCGTGTAGGCCGGGTGCCGCCGGACCTGGGCGATGGTGCGCGGCTGCTCGATGGGCACCAGCACGTCCCGGACGATCCGGCCCGGCCGGGTGCCCATCACGATGATCCGGTCCCCCAGGGTGATGGCCTCGTCGATGCTGTGCGTGATGAAGACGATGGTCTGCCGGAGCCGGTCCCGCAGGGCCAGCAGGTCCTCCTGCAGCACCTCCCGGACCTGGGCGTCCACCGCCGCGAACGGCTCATCCATGAGCAGCACATCCGGCGCGGTGGCCAGGGCCCGGGCCAGCCCGGCCCGCTGTTTCATGCCACCGGAGAGCTGGGCCGGGTACTTGCGCTCGTGGCCGGTCAGGCCGACCGTCCGGATCGCCTCGCTGACCCGGCGCTCCGTCTCGGCCCGGCCCGTCTTGGCCAGGTTCAGCGGGAGGGCTACGTTGCGCTGCACGGTCTTCCACGGGAACAGGCCGAAGTGCTGGAACACGACGGCGACCCGCCGGTTGGGCCCGGTGACCGGCGCGCCGCCGATGCTGACCTGGCCATGATCGACTTCGGCCAGCCCGGCCATCATCCGCAGCAGCGTGGTCTTGCCACACCCGGACGGGCCGACGATGCATACGAACTGGCCCGTCTCGACGGTCAGGCTGACGTCCTCCAGGACGATCCCGCCGGGGAACCACTTGTAGACGTTCTCGCAGTCGATCCGGCCGCTAGCCGGGTCCTGGGCGGCGGTCGGCGCTCCGGCCGGAGCACCCGGTAGAGCCCTGTCCGGCACGGCGGCCTCCTTGCCATCGATTCTCGGACGGTCGTCTAAGGTCTGACCACTTTGTGTCGGGGACACTAGCCAGGACGCCGCTTGTGTGTCAATAATTTGACCGGCTCTGTGAGTGTTTGTCCAGCAGTTACAGCACTTCTTAGGGTCCTGTTTGACACGCTTTCGGCACGAGCCCTACGGTACGTTTCGGAAGCAGAAGAGGTCTGACCACGGAGGTTTTACGTGACTGAACCCGCCTCCTTCCCCGCCCCGGGCGGGGTGGATTTCCTGGCCCACCGCCAGGGCGACGACGTGGCGGTCGCGGTACGCGACACCGGCCCGGGCGCGGCCAGCGCCGCCTACCTGGACTCCGGGGACCGCTTCGGGGTCACCGCCCGGGACGCCATCCCGCTCGGGCACAAGATCGCCTTGCGCGACCTGGGCGAGCACGCGGACGTGCGGGAGTACGGCGTGCTGATCGGCCTCACCCGGGGCCCGGTCAAGGCCGGAGAGCTGGTGCACACCCACAACCTGAGGAGCGCGCGGTGGCAGAAAAGCGTCTGACTGGCTACCGGCGGGCCGACGGCCGGGTCGGGATCCGCAACCACGTGCTGATCCTGCCGGTCGACGACCTGTCCAACGCGGCCGCGGAGTCCGTCGCCCGGGCCATCCCGGGCACGCTCGCCCTGCCGCACCCGTACGGGCGGCTGCAGTTCGGGGCCGACCTGGATCTCTTCTTCCAGACCATGATCGGGACCGGGGCGAACCCTAACGTCGCCGCGGTCGTCGTCATCGGCATCGAGCCTGCCTGGACCGAGCGGATCGCCAGCGGCATCGCGGAGACCGGCAAGCCGGTGGCCCAGTTCTCCATCGAGCGCCACGGCGACCTGCGCATCCTGGAGATGGCCGGGCGCCGGGCCGCCCAGCTGCTGCAGGACGCCAGCGAGCTGTCCCGGGTTCCCGTCGAGCGCGGCGAGCTCCTGATGAGCATCAAGTGCGGCGAGTCCGACACCACCAGCGGCCTGGGCTCCAACCCGGCAACGTCGGTGGCGGTGGACCGGCACATCGCGGCGGGCGGCACGGTGATCTTCGGCGAGACCACCGAGCTGACCGGGGGCGAGCACCTGATCGCGGAGCGGTGCGCCACCGACGAGGTGCGCAAGAAGTTCCAGGGTTTCTTCGACGACTACTTCGCCCTGGTCGAGCGGACCGGGGCCAACCTGCTCGGCTCGCAGCCAACTCAGGGCAACATCCGGGGGGGCCTGTCCACGATCGAGGAGAAGGCGCTGGGCAACATCCAGAAGACCGGGACCGCGCCGGTGGTGGACGCGCTGGCCCCGGCCGAACGGCCGAGCCGGGCCGGGCTCAACTTCATGGACACGTCCTGCGCGGCGGCCGAGTTCATCACGCTGACCGCGGCCGCCGGGGCGGTCATCCACCTGTTCCCGACCGGCCAGGGCAACGTCGTCGGCCACCCGGTCGAGCCGGTCATCAAGATCACCGCGAACCCGCTGACGCGGTCCACCATGAGTGAGCACATCGACGTGGACGTGTCCGGCCTACTTCAGCTGGACTACGACTTGGCGGCAGCGGGAGACAGGCTGGAAGATGTGATCGACCGCACTGTCAATGGGCGCCTCACGTGTGCGGAAGCCCTCGGTCACCGGGAATTCGCGCTGACCCGGCTGCACCCTAGCGCGTAGGAGCCAGCATGCCCGATCAGCCCGTCACCGAGGCAGGTCCAGGGTCACCCGTCGTCGGCTGGCGCTGGATGGGCTCGAGCGAACCGCTGTTCCTGCGCGTCGCGGAGCAGATCGAACGATTCGTGGCGGGCAACGGGCTGGCCCCGGGCGACCGGCTGCCGGGCGAGCGCGAGCTGTGCGAACTGCTCGGGGTGAGCCGGGCCTCGGTGCGCGAGGCGCTGCGCTCGCTGGAAACCCGCGGGCTGGTCCGGGTCCGGCACGGCAAGGGCGTGTTCGTGGCCGCGCCTGACGAGGGCGAGCGGGCCCTGCAGCGGTTCTCCCGGCTGCGCGAGGTCGGCCTGGAGGAACTGTTCGCCA
The DNA here is from genome assembly GCA_036509255.1 of Streptosporangiaceae bacterium. Classification (GTDB taxonomy): domain Bacteria; phylum Actinomycetota; class Actinomycetes; order Streptosporangiales; family Streptosporangiaceae; genus RYN-230. The sequence continues at coordinate 6,641 of DATCFY010000095.1, read as the reverse complement.
TGCGCGAGGTGCTGGAGGTGCCCGCCGCGGGCTGGGCGGCCACCGAGGCGACCGACGAGCAACTGGCCAGCCTGATCGCCACGTTCGAGCAACTCGAGCAGGCGGTACGGGCCCAGGCTGGCCCGGAGCAGCTGCGGGCCATGGACGCCCGGCTGCACCTGCAGATCGCCGAGTACGCGAACAACCGGTTCCTGACCATGACGCAGACGCTCCTGCAGGAGATGCTGGGCCGCAGCATGGATACCACCCTGTCGGTGACCGGGCGGCCGGCCCGGTCCGTGCGCGAGCATGCCGAGATCGTCAACGCGCTGGTCGCGCACGACCCCGCGCGGGCGCGGGCCGCGGCCCGGCGGCACATCCGCAGCACGCGCCGGGCCGCGCTGAACCGGGTGGCCGAGGAACGGCAGCGGTCCGTCCCGCCGGGCTGACGAAGGTGGCCTGACGCAGCCGGGATGACCGGGGCCGCATCAGGCCGGATCCGGGGATCAGGCTGCGGGGCTCTCCGTGGCCGTCTCACGGCCGGCCGCCGCATCGGTCTGCTCGGGATCCACGGACCCCGGGCGCTCCGAGAAGATCAGCCAGTGCAAGCCGGCCGCGACCGCCCCGCCGACCAGCGGGGCCACGATGAACAGCCATACCTGGCTCAGCGGCGTGCCGCCGACGATCAGGGCCGGCCCGAGGCTGCGCGCCGGGTTCACCGAGGTCCCGGTGATCGGGATGCCGATCAGGTGCACGACGGTCAGCGACAGCCCGATGACCACGCCCGCGGTGGCCGTGTTGCCCAGCTTGCCGGTCACCGCCAGGATCACGAACACGAACAGGGTGGTGAGCACCACCTCGGCCAGGAACGCGCCGCCCGCGCCGATGTGGATGTCGGACACGGCACCCCAGCCGTTCGTGCCCAGCCCCGTCGTCTTCCGGCTGTACAGGGGGGACGTGGAGAACATCCCCCACAGCAGCAGGGCACCGAGGATGCCGCCCGCGAACTGGGCCACCCAGTACCCGGCCGCCTCAGCCAGCGAGAGGCGCCGGGACAGCAGCGCTCCCAGGGTGACCGCGGGATTCACGTGACACCCCGAGATCGGGCCGAGCACGTAGGCCAGGGCCAGCAGCACCAGGCCGAACGCGAGCGCCGTGGCCACCACGCCGGCCGCGATGCTGCCGCCGTCGAATTTGAACCCGAAATCGAGGGTCGCGACCCCGACCCCGAAGAAGACCAGCAGACCGGTCCCGAGCAGTTCCGCGGCGAATCTACGCATCATCGTCAGTCAACCCCCCGCGTCACTGTAAACACCTGACCCTTGACTCGCAATACGGCACCCGGGCGGCCAGTGGTTGCCTGCCCCCGGATTTTCCTGCCCGCGAGTTCCCCTCCCGGGTCCGCCCGGGGAGTCCAGAGTAACCCCAGGACACGGAGATTCCGCAGGTCACTGGGCCGGCCAGGACACCGGGGGGTGGTGGTTTTCGTTGCGGAGGTCTTTATGGGTTTGAGCTTTCTGGACGTATCCGCAGATAGGCAGTTTCTGCCCCGGGGGCCGCGGCCCGGCCGCTTTCAGTGTCCGCGCGCCGTTCGTACCCTGTTCCCGGAAACGGTCCGGCCGTGATAGCGGACGGCCCGCCGATAGGCCACGATCCGCCCGGCTAACGGGCCGCGCCCCCGAGGTTCCCGGTCAGGTAGCGGTCCAGGGTCGGGCCCACCGCCGCAGCCAGTTCGGCCCGGTCCGCCCCGGCCAGCGGCTCCAGCCCGAGCACCTGCCGGGCTATCCCGAGCCCCACCACCTGGCTGGCCACCAGTGCGGCCCGGTAGCGGGCCTGCGCCGGATCGGCCGTGTCCGCGGCCGCGGACAGCCGGCCCACGATGGCCTCGGTCACGAACTCGCGCAGCATGATCAGCGCCTGGTCGCTAGTCGCGGCTGACCGGAGCAGGCCGAGGAACGTGTCCCGGATCTCGGTGATGTCCCAGGCGCTCAGCGCGGTCAGCACGAGGTGCTCGCCCAGGCTCCCCCCGGGATCCCTGGCCCCGGCGGCCAGCGCCGAGCTGATCAGCTCGCCCGGCACCACCGGCAGCCGCACCGCCGCGGCGAACAAGCGTTCCTTGGTGCCGAAGAAGTGGTGGACCAGGGCCGGGTCTACCCCCGCGTCCGCGGCGATGGCACGGATCGTGGCGCCGTCGTAGCCGTGGCCGGCGAAACGTTTCCGCGCGGCGTCCAGGATGGCCTCCCGGGTGCCGCTGTCGCCGCCCCGCCGGCCCGTGTGTCCGTTGTGCCCGGCGCGTCCGGGCCGGGGGCTCCGGCTCGTCATCCAGCCTCCTTCCGGACCGGGTCGGGGCGGCCGACTCTCGCCCCGGCCGCGGTGAGCTGGAAGAACCGTTCCTCCAGTGTGGCCGGGGCCTCGGTGACCCGCGCGTCCACCGGGCCCAGGGCCTGCCGGACGGCGGCCGGGCTGGCACCGGGCACGCGCAGCGTCCGGCCTGCCAGCGCGACCGGCAGCCCGGCCGCTTCGAGCGCGGCGAACGCCGCGGCCCAGGTGCCGGTATCGACCACGCTCACCCGCGTGTCCCCGGTGATCTGCGCGGCCGTACCCGCGGCGACCACCCGGCCCGCTGCCATGATCACCAGCCGGCCGCACTCCCCCGCCTCGTCCATGTAGTGGGTGGTGACCAGCACCCCGGCGCCGGCCCGGGCGGCGTCGGCGATCGTCTCCCACAGCCTGGCCCGGGCCAGCGGGTCCACGCCCGACGTGGGCTCATCCAGGATGAGCAGGTCCGGCCCGTGCCCCAGGGCCTCGGCGAACGCGACCCGCCGCTGGATCCCCAGCGGCAGGTCACCGACCAGCACCCGGCGGTAGCCGTGCAGCCAGCCGGGCAGCGGCGCCTGGGCGCCCCGGCCGAACACGGCCGCCGAGAAGGCCAGGTTCTCGGCGGCCGTGAGGTCGTCGTACAAGCCCAGGGTCTGCGGCACGTACCCGACGCGCCGCCGGGCCTGCCGCGAGGGCGGCCCGCCGAACAGCCGGACCTGCCCGGCGGTCGCGGGCAGCAGCCCGAGCAGCATGCGGATCAGCGTCGTCTTGCCGGCCCCGTTCGCGCCCAGCAGCCCGACCACCTCACCCCGGCCCAGCCGGAGGTCCACCCCGTCCACCGCCGTGAACCCGCCAAACCGCCGGCTGACCGACAGGCACTCTGCGAGCGGCGCGTTCTCGTCCATCAGCCTTCCTTCCCGGTGGCGGTGCCGCTGGTGGCGGTGCCGCTGGTGGCGGGGGCCGGGCTGGCGCCGGGTTCCCGGGCCAGGATCGCGACCGTGACCGCATCCTGCAGGTCGGGCTGGACCAGCTCGGCACCGCCGCCCGGGACGTCCCCGGCTCCGTCGGGCATCCAGACCCGCCAGCGGCCATCCCGCCGCCAGGACCGCATCCCGGCCGGGCCGGGCGGCCGCGTGGCCGCCGCCACGACCCGCCCGGGCATGGCGGCGACGATCTGCTCCGGCGAGCCCGCGGCCAGTTCCCGGCCTTCCGCCAGGACCAGCACGTGCGCCGCCCGCTCCGCCTCGTCGAGGTAACTGGTGGCGAAGACCACCGCGGCGCCAGCGGCGGCGGCCTGCGTGATCAGCGACCACAGGTCGGCCCGGCTGACCGGGTCCACCCCGGTTGTCGGCTCATCGAGCACCAGCAAGGCGGGCTCGTGCAGCATCGCGGCGATGACGCCCAGCTTCTGGCGCATCCCGCCGGACAGCCGCCCGGCCAGCCGGTCCCGCGCCGCCAGCAACCCGGCCCGGTCCAGGTACGCCTGGATCCGCGGGCCGGCCACCGCCGCCGGGATCCGGTACGCGGCCGCGCGGAAGGCCAGGTTCTCTGCCACGGTCAGGTCCGGGTAGGTGCCCGAGCCGGCGGCCAGGTAGCCGGTCTGGATCCGCGGGGGACGCATGACCATCCCCCCGCCGGCCCCGATGGCCCCGCTCAGGATGCGCAGCAGTGTGGTCCGGCCGGCCCCGTCGCCGCCGACCACCGCGCTCACCTGACCGGGGAGGACGCGGAACGTCACCTGGTCCAGCGCCAGCCGCCGGCCGTAGCGGACGCTGACGGCGTGGGTGCCCCATCCGCCGGCGGGTGGCGGGGCGTTCACCGGGACTCCGCCACGGCCGCGGCCGCCGGATCGGGGGCCTCCGCCGCGCCGGGCGCCCCGGCCGCGTCGCTGCGCCCGCCCCCGGATCCGGCCGGCCCGAGGTAGCTGCGGAAGCGCAGCATCGCGAGCGTCATCACGACCAGGCCCAGCAGGGCGAGGAACAGCAGCGGGGGCCAGAGCGGCCCGATCGGCTCGGCCCGCAGCATGACCCCGCGGGAGATCTCGTTGAAGTAGGTGAGCGGCAGGATGTAGGAGATCCAGCGCACCCCGACCGCGATCGAGGAGAGCGGGAAGATCAGCCCGGACAGCAGTACCTGCGGCAGCGTGAACATGAACGACATCTGGATGGCCTGGCCCTGGTTCTCGGACACGCTGGAGATCAGCACGCCGATGCCGAGCGTGACGAACAAGAACAGCAGGGCGCCCAGCGCGAACACCGCATACGAGCCGCGGAACGGCACCCCGAACAGGGCCACCCCGACCGCGAGCACGATGGCCAGGTCCGCGGCGGCCACGGCGAAGTACGGGACGATCTTGCCCAGGAACACGTCCCGCGGGCGCAGCGGCATGACCGCGAGCTGTTCCAGCGTCCCGGTCTGCCGTTCCCGGACCACGCCGAGGCTGGTGATGATGATGCCGACGAACACCAGGACCACGCCGGCCAGGCCGGGGATCATGATGAAGGACGTCTTCAGCCCAGGGTTATAGAGGACCCGCACCTGCGGGGCCGGCCCGCCCGTGGGGTGCGTGCGGCCAGCCTGCAGCGCGCTGAGCGCGGCCTTGGCCGTGAACAGCTGGCTGCCGTCGATCAGCACCACGGTCCTGGTGCCGGTCACCACGGCCACGGCGGCGTGGCCGTCGCGCACCTCGTTCTGGGCCCAGGCGGCACCCTCGGCGGGTGCCCGGTCCACGACCTGGAACGGCGCGCGCAGCGGCGCCTGCGCGGCCGCCGGGCCGGCCACCACGGTCGGGATGGTGGACACGTCGAAGCTGGCCGCATAGCCGAACACCACCAGGAGCACCACCGGCAGCACGATCATCATGGCCAGCGTGCGCCGGTCCCGGCGCAACTGCCGGAACTCCTTCACGATCATCGCCCACATGGGAGGCCTCCTCCAGCCGCCGACCCGGCTGGTATTTATTTCATCGTGTGTTGAATTCTACGCTCGATGAATTCCGCGTCAAGGGCCGCCCGGCCCGGCTGGAGCCCGGGCTAGCGTTCTTCCTGGGCTGATCCTCAGCCATGTGCCAGCGCCGCGTGTTCACCGGCTGGTGGGCGCCACCAGCTCGCCCCGCCGCCGTGAATCTGATTCGGTGGGGGGATGAATCCCACGACGCGGCACGGCGGCCGGTGGACCCTGGACGATCGCTGCGGGTCACCATGGCATTACCTGCCGGTGGAGGTCCCGCCCGGCGCGGCCGGGCTGCGGGTCGAGCTCGACTACGACCGTTCCGCCGCCGTACTCGACCTGGGCTGCTTCGGCCCCGCCGGATTCCGCGGCTGGTCCGGTGGCGCCCGGTCCTCGTTCGTGATCACCCCGCGCGAGGCCACGCCCGGCTACCTGCCGGGTGAGCTGGAGCCCGGCCTCTGGCAGGTGGTGATCGGCCTGTACCGGCTCCCGGCTGACGGCGTCGAGTACTCGGTGACCGCCTCAGTGAGCACCACGCCGGGCCGGCTGCATCCCGTCCCGGCCGCCCCGCTCCCGGCCCCGCTCAGCGAGCGGCCCGCGCGGCGCGAGCTGCCCGCCCGGGCCGGGCACCGCTGGCTGGCCGGGGACCTGCACACGCACACCGTGCACTCAGACGGGGACTTCACGGTGGCCGAGCTGGCCCGCTTCGCGGCCGCCCAGGGGCTCGACTTCCTTGCCGTGACCGACCACAACACGACCAGCCATCACCCCGAGCTGAAAGACGCCGGGGCCCGGTACGGGATCACCCTCATCCCAGGCCAGGAGGTCACCACCGAGGACGGGCACGCGAACGCGTTCGGCGACGTCGGCTGGATCGACTTCCGCGAGGTGCCCGACCGGTGGCTGGACACCGCCGAACGGCAGGGTGGCCTGCTGTCGGTGAATCATCCGATCGGCGGCCACGTCAGCTGGATCTGGCCGATGGAGCGGCGGCCGCCGCTGGCCGAGGTCTGGCACTGGAGCTGGCTGGATCCGCACTGGACGACGCCGCTGGCCTGGTGGCTGGCCTGGGATCCGACATCGGTGCCGGTCGGCGGGAGCGACTGGCACCGGCCGGGGGCGGACGCCACTCCCGGGAACCCCACCACCTGGGTGGAATGCGCCGGCGATGGCCCCGGCGCGGTGCTGGAAGGACTGCGGGACGGCCGGTGCACGATCTCCGCGCGGCGGGATGGCCCGGTGCTGCTGCGCCGGGACGGGGACTTCGTGGCCGTCGGCGCGGACGGCACGATCCTGGCCGGCCCGGATGGTTCGCGGGCCGTGGTACGCGGGGACCTGGCCGTGTTCCCGGGGGCCGGGGGGTACCACCGGCTGCTCGACATCACCGGCGCCAC